>JAFANP010000038.1 GCA_019232625.1 Alphaproteobacteria bacterium
CATCATCCGGCACCAACACCGTCTGGATTCCCGCTTTCGCGGGAATGACGCGCTAGGGCAAGCGCCTGCGGCTGGCATTTCCCGCCCTCTTTGGCTAGTTCGTTGACCGCGATTTCCGAGTCGTCAGATGTTCCATCTGACTAGAAATCGCTCTAGGGCCGCCCGCATCCCGGATCATCCGAGTCACGAGGCAAATATGCGTAAGATCGATCATTTCGTCGCGGGCGCGTCCTACGCGTCCGGCGAGCGGCAGGGCGACGTCTTCGACCCGAACAATGGCGGCGTGCAGGCCAAGGTGGGCCTGGGCACCGCCGCCGATCTCGGCCGCGCCGTCGCGGCCGCGCGCGAGGCCTTCCCGGCCTGGGCGGCGACCAACCCGCAGCGCCGGGCGCGGGTGATGTTCCGGTTCAAGGAGCTGGTCGAGGCGAACATGGACGACCTCGCTTTGCTGCTCGCCTCCGAGCACGGCAAGGTGGTCGCCGACGCCCGCGGCGACGTCCAGCGCGGGCTCGAGGTGATCGAATTCTCCTGCGGCATCCCGCACGCGCTGAAGGGCGAATACACTCAGGGCGCGGGTCCCGGCATCGACGTCTACTCGATGCGCCAGCCCCTCGGCATCGTCGCCGGCATCACCCCGTTCAACTTCCCGGCGATGATCCCGATGTGGATGTTCGGCCCGGCCATCGCCTGCGGCAACGCCTTCATCCTCAAGCCCTCGGAGCGCGACCCCTCCGTCCCCGTCCGCCTCGCCGAGCTGATGAAGGAGGCGGGCCTTCCCGACGGCATCCTCCAGGTCGTCCACGGCGACAAGGAGATGGTCGACGCGATCCTCGACCATGAGGAGGTCCGGGCGATCAGCTTCGTCGGCAGCAGCGACATCGCCCAATATATCTACAGCCGCGGCACCGCGAACGGGAAGCGTGTCCAGGCCTTCGGCGGGGCGAAGAACCACGGCATCGTCATGCCGGACGCCGACCTCGACATGGTGGTGAACGACCTCGCGGGCGCCGCCTTCGGCTCCGCCGGCGAGCGCTGCATGGCGCTTCCCGTGGTGGTGCCGGTCGGAGAGAAGACCGCCGAAAACCTCCGCGAGAAGCTGGTCCCGGCGATCGAGGCGCTCCGCGTCGGCGTCTCGACCGACGCCGAGGCCCATTACGGCCCGGTGGTCAACGCCGCCCACCGCGACAGGATCGCCGCCTATATCCAGATGTGCGCCGACGAAGGCGGCGAGCTGGTCGTCGACGGGCGGGGCTTCAAGCTGCAGGGCCACGAAGAGGGCTTCTTCATCGGCCCGACCTTCTTCGATCATGTGAAGCCGAGCTTCCGCTCCTACCAGGAGGAGATATTCGGCCCCGTCCTGCAGATGGTCCGCGCCGACAGCTTCGAGGAGGCGGTGCGGCTTCCCTCCGAACATCAATACGGCAACGGCGTCGCCCTCTTCACCCGCAACGGCCATGCCGCCCGGGAATTCGCGGCGCGAGTCAACGTCGGCATGGTGGGCATCAACGTGCCCATCCCCGTGCCCGTCGCCTATCACACGTTCGGCGGCTGGAAGCGCTCCGGCTTCGGCGACATCAATCAGCACGGAACGGAAGGGGTCCGATTCTGGACCAAGACCAAGACGGTGACTCAGCGCTGGCCCGACGGGTCGGTGACCGGCGAGAACGCCTTCGTCATCCCGACGATGGGGTGAGGCGGGTGCGGCTTCTCGCCGGCCTCGTCGCGCTCCTGCTCCTCGCCGGGCCGCTTCACGCCCAGAAGCGGATCGCGCTCAGCTTCGACGACGTGCCGCGCCAGGCGGGGGCGTTCCTGGCGCCGGACGAGCGCACGCGAAAGCTGATCGCGGCCCTCAGGAAGGCGGGCGTCAGGCAGGCCGCCTTCTTCGTCAATCCCGGGAATATCGGCGCGGAGGGCCGCGGCGACGGCGAGGCGCACGTCCGAGCCTATGTCGCCGCCGGCCACGTCGTCGCCAACCACAGCTTCAGCCACCCTCACCTCACCGGGCTGACCGCGGAAGCCTATCTGGCCGATATCGACCGGGCCGAAGCGTGGCTCGGCAGCCGGCCCGGCCGGCGGCCGTGGTTCCGCTTCCCGTTTCTCGACGAGGGCGGGCGCGACAAGGCCAAGCGGGACGCGGTGCGGGCGGGGCTCGCGGCGCGGGGGCTGCGCAACGGCTATGTGACGGTGGACGGCTCGGACTGGAACATGGAGGCGCTGACCGTGGAGGCGGCGAAGGCGGGGAAGAAGATCGACCACAGGGCGCTTCGCGACCTCTACGTCGAGACGATGGTGCAGGCGGCGGATTTCTACGACGGCCTGGCGCGTCGCACGCTGGGCCGCTCGCCCGCCCACGTCATCCTGCTGCACGAGACGGATCTCGCCGCCCTCTACGTCGTCGACCTCGTCAGGGCGCTTCGCAAGGACGGGTGGGAGATCATCACCGCCGACGAGGCCTTCGCCGACCCGATCGCCAGCGCCATGCCCGACGTCCCTTCCGCGCAAGGGACGCTGACGGAGGCGCTCGCTTGGGAGAAGGGCCTTCCCGCCCCGCGCTGGTACGAGCGGGACGACGTCCGCATCGCCAATGCCCTGTTCGCGGCGCGGGTGCTGCACGAGAATGGCGGCCAGCGGTAGACTGAGCGGTTTCGCTGTATGATTCCGCGTTATTGACCGAAAATCGCAAATCGCCTAGAAGGGGCCGATGAATGTCCGCGTCGCTTTCGATACCCACGCGTTCGTAAAGCGGCTAGAAGCGGGGGGAATGAGCGTTCCTCAAGCAGAGGCGCTCGCCGACGCACTGGGTGACATCGTGTTGCAGTCGACAAGTACGAAGGGCGACTTGCAGGAGGTGGAGGCCGGTCTTCGCACCGAGCTGCGGGTCATGGCTGACGGTCTCCGAGCCGAGATGAAGGAGCTGGGGCTTCGCCTTCAAACCGAGATCAGGGAGCTGGAGCTTCGCCTCCAAACCGAGATGAAGGAATTGGAGCTGCGCCTCACCGCCCGGACCGGTGCGATGCTGGCCGGGTCGACGGCGTTGACTGTGGCTATCCTCGGCGTTCTTATCAGCCTGCACTGAGCCCTTCCGATTGCGATTCCCGCGTCGTGCGCTAGAGCGCGGGCATGAGCCAGTACGACCTCACCGACGAGCAGCGCCAGATCCAGGAGATGGCGCGGCAGTTCACCGCCGACGCGATCACGCCCCACGCGGCGGAGTGGGACGAGAAGCACATCTTCCCCAAGGACGTCATCCGCCAGGCCGCGGAGCTCGGCTTCGGCTCAATCTATGTCTCCGAGGAGAGCGGCGGCATCGGCCTCGGCCGGCTCGAGGCGGCGCTGATCATGGAAGCGATGGCCTATGGCGATCCCTCCACCTCGGCGTTCATCTCGATCCACAACATGGCCAGCTGGATGATCGACCGCTTCGGCGCGCCCGCGGTCAAGGAAAAGTATCTGCCGTCCCTCATCACGATGGAGCGGATGGCGAGCTATTGCCTCACCGAGCCGAGCTCCGGCTCCGACGCGGCCGCGCTCAAGACCAAGGCGGTGAAGGACGGCGACGCCTACATCGTCTCGGGCTCCAAGGCCTTCATCTCGGGAGGCGGCGAGAACGACGTCTACGTAACGATGGTGCGGACCGGCCAGGACGGTCCGAAAGGCATATCCTGCCTGGTCATCGAGAAGGACATGCCGGGCGTCAGCTTCGGCGCCAACGAGCGCAAGCTCGGATGGCATTCGCAACCCACCGCGCAGGTCAATTTCGACGAGGTGCGGGTGCCGGCGGAAAATCTCGTCGGCGGCGAGGGCGAGGGCTTCCGGATCGCGATGATGGGGCTGGACGGCGGCCGGCTCAACATCGGCGCCTGCTCGCTGGGCGGGGCGCAGCGCTGCCTGGACGAGGCGATAGGCTATACCAAGGAGCGCAAGCAGTTCGGGACGCCGGTGGCCGATTTCCAGGCGACCCAGTTCACGCTCGCCGACATGGAGACCGAGCTGCAGGCGGCGCGCACCCTTCTCTATGCGGCGGCCGTCAAGGTGACGGAGAATGCGCCCGACAAGACCCGCTTCGCGGCGATGGCCAAGCGCCTCGCCACCGATACCGGCTCCTCGGTCGTCGATCGCGCGCTCCAGCTTCACGGCGGCTACGGCTATTTGATGGACTATCCGATCGAGCGCTTCTGGCGCGACCTTCGCGTCCATTCGATCCTCGAAGGCACCAACCAGATCATGCGGGTCATCATCGCCCGGGACATGCTGCGGCAGTGATCCCCGAGCCAGCGAACGCGGTCCGTTCGCCGCGTGCGGCGAGCGCCGCGCAGTGACGTCGGACGTTCTCACCCCGATGGACGGCAAGATCGGGCGTCTGCGCCTGAACCGGCCCAAGGCGATCCACGCCCTCACCCGCGAGATGTGCCTCGCGATGACGGAGGCGCTGCTGGGATGGCGCGAGGATCCCGCCGTGCAGGCGGTCATGCTGGACCACGCCGAAGGCCGGGGCTTCTGCGCCGGCGGGGACGTGGTGATGCTGGCGCGCAGCGGCGCCGGCGACGGCTCCGAGGCGCGGGCGTTCTTCTTCGACGAATATCGCCTCAACCACCTCCTCTTCACCTACGCGAAGCCGACCATCGCCTTCATGGACGGGATCACCATGGGCGGCGGGGTCGGCATCTCCCAGCCCTGCCGCTATCGCGTCGCCACCGAGAACACCCGCTTCGCCATGCCGGAGACGGCGATCGGCCTCTTCCCCGACGTCGGCGGCGGCTGGTACCTGCCGCGGCTCCCGGGCCGCGCGGGCGTGTTCCTCGCGCTGACAGGCGCGCGGCTCGACGGGTCGGAATGCTTCCACCTCGGCCTCGCGACCCATTATGTCCCTTCCCTCGCCCTGGACGATCTCAAGGCGCGGATCCTCGCCGAGCCGGACAAGGTGGAGACCCTGCTCGACGAGCATGGCGCGGCGCCGCCGCCCGCGCGGATCGAGGCCAATCGCGAGAGGATCGACCGCCTCTTCGCGTCCGAGGAGTATGAGGAGATCCTCGCCGCGCTAGACGCCGACGGCTCCGACTGGGCCAAGGCGGAGTTGGAGACCCTGCGGACCAAGAGCCCGCAGGCCTGCAAGGTGTCCCTCAGGATCCTGTACGACGGCGCGAGGGTCCAGGATTTCGGGCACGAGATGCGCCAGGAATATGCGGTGGCGACCCGGGTGGTGCAGCGCCACGATTTCGTCGAGGGCGTGCGGGCACTGCTCGTCGACAAGGACAACCGGCCGCGTTGGGAGCCGGCCACGCCGGACGGCGTCACCCAGCACATGATCGACACGATCTTCGCGCCGATGCCCGAGGGCGAGGAGTGGACGCCGCTCTAGCCGCACCCCGGACTTGATCCGGGGCCCACCTTCTCCCACAGCGCCCGAAGACGATGGATGCCGGATCGACGGCATGACGGAGGACCGATGACGTACGAATCCATCCTGGTCGAACAGCGCGGCGCCGTCACGCTGATCACCCTCAACCGGCCGAAGGCGCTCAACGCCCTCAACAGCGGCGTGCTGAGGGAGCTGATCCATGCCTTCGAGGCCTATGACTCGGATGACGGCCAGCATTGCGCCGTCCTGACCGGCAGCGAAAGGGCGTTCGCCGCCGGCGCCGACATCAAGGAGATGTCGAGCCAGGGGTTCGCGCAGATGTACGCGTCCAACTTCTTCGCGGGATGGGAGAAGGTGACGGCGACCCGCAAGCCGTGGATCGCCGCCGTCGCGGGCTATGCGCTCGGCGGCGGATGCGAGGTGGCGATGATGGCGGACTTCATCATCGCCGCGGACAACGCGCAATTCGGCCAGCCCGAGATCAAGCTCGGCGTCACTCCGGGCATGGGCGGCTCGCAGCGGCTCACCCGCGCGATCGGCAAGGCCAAGGCGATGGAGATGTGCCTCACCGGCCGGATGATGGGGGCGGAGGAAGCGGAGCGCTCCGGGCTGGTGGCGCGGGTCGTCCCCGCGGCGGAGCTGCTTGCCGAAGCATTGGCCACCGCCGAGGCCATTGCCGGCATGGCGCCGCTGGCGGCGATCGCCACCAAGGAGCAGATCGACGCCGCCTTCGAGACCGGCCTCGCCCAGGGCATCCTGTTCGAGCGCCGCCTCTTCCACGGCCTGTTCGGGACCGAGGACCAGAAGGAGGGCATGGCCGCCTTCGTCGACAAGCGTAAGGCCGAGTGGAAGGGGCGCTGAGTCGGGAGTAGGTGACCCGTTCGCCCCGGGCGAAGTCGAGGGGCGGAGCCGAGCGAAGCCGAGGCGAATCTCGCCTTCGCTCGAAAGGGTGTCTCGACTTCGCTCGGCAGGAACGGTTCTGGGTTACGGGGTATAAGTCATGGCACGCGTAGCATTCATAGGCTTGGGCAATATGGGCGGCGGGATGGCCGCGAACCTCGTCAAGGCGGGGCATCAGGTCGCGGCCTTCGACCTTTCGGAGGCGGCCCTCGCCAAGGCCGAGGCGAATGGCTGCACGCTCGCCGGCACGGCCGCCGAGGCGGCGGGAGAGGCCGACGCGGTGGTGACGATGCTCCCCGCCGGAAAGCACGTCCGCGACGTCTACGAAACCTCGGTGATCGGCAAGGCGCCCACTTCGGCGATCCTGATCGATTGCTCGACCATCGACGTCGCCACCGCCCGCGAGGAGAGCGAAAAGGCCGCGGCGGCCGGCTATGCGATGGTCGACGCGCCGGTCTCTGGGGGCATCGCGGCGGCCGACGGCGGCACCCTCACCTTCATGGTCGGCGGCTCGGACGAGGCCTTCGAGGCGGCGCGGCCGATCCTCGAGAAGATGGGCAAGGCGGTGATCCACGCCGGAGGTCCCGGCGCCGGCCAGGCGGCGAAGATCTGCAACAACATGCTGCTCGGCGCTTCGATGATCGCGACCTGCGAGACGTTCGTGCTCGCCCGCAAGCTCGGCCTCGACCCGCAGACCTTCTTCGACATCGCCTCGAAGGCGTCGGGCCAATGCTGGTCGATGACCACCTATTGCCCGGTGCCCGGCGTGGGGCCGCAGACGCCCGCCGACCGCGACTATGAAGGCGGCTTCGCGGCGGCGCTGATGCTGAAGGACCTGCGGCTCGCGATGGAGGCGGCGCAGAGCGTCGACAGCTACACGCCGATGGGCGCCCATGCGGAGGAGCTGTACACCCGCTTCGCCGAGGCGCTGGGCGGCGGAACCAAGGATTTTTCGGGGATCATCAAGATGATCGACGATAGCTGGACCCCGCGCTGACCCGCCGTTCGGCTCCCGAATAGGCGCGGGCAAGCTCGTCGGGGTTGCGCGAGGTCGGCAGGCGCGCGGGCGCGGCGCGCCGGCGCAGATCGTCGACGCAGCGCGCCGCCGTCTTCCCGTCCCAGCGGTCCGGACGCCGCGAGGCCGGCGGCGCGGCAAGCGCGCGATCGAGTTCGAGAAGCAGGGTCTCCGGGCCGACCAGCCGGTTGGTCCCCTCGGTGAGGGTGACGGGCCGCTCGGTATTTTCCCGAAGCGTGAGGCACGGCAGGCCGAGATAGGTCGTCTCTTCCTGGATCCCGCCCGAATCCGTGATCGCCGCCGCGGCTCCGGCGACGAGGCTCATGAAGCGGACGTAGGACAGAGGCTCGACCAGCCTCACGCCGGCGCGGGCGAGCTTGGAGTCGAAAAGCGCCCCGCGCAGCTTCCTCGCGGTCCGCGGATGGACGGGAAAGACGAGCGGCAGCCGCCGCTGCGCCTCGATCAACGCCTCCACCAGCTTGAGCAGGGCCACCGGATCGTCGACGTTAGAGGGCCGATGGAGCGTGACGACGCCATAGCCTCCCCGTTCCAGGCCGAGCTCCTCCGGAACGCCCGCCGCTTCGATCTCCGGCCGCACCAGCTCGAAGCTGTCGATCATGATGTTGCCGACCCGCGTGATCCGGGCGTCGGGCACGCCCTCCGCACGCAAATTGGCGTCCGCGTCCGGCGACGGCGTCCAGAGCACGTCGCACAGGGCGTCGGTGACGAGGCGGTTCACCTCCTCCGGCATGCGCCGGTCGCGGCTACGAAGGCCGGCCTCGAGATGAACGGTCTGCAGGCCCAGCTTCGCCCCGACCATCGCGCAGGCGGCGGTGGAGTTGACGTCGCCGACGACGACCAGCCAGTCCGGCCGATCGGCGAGCGCCACCTTCTCGTAGGCCATCATCACGCCGCCGGTCTGCTCCGCATGGCTGCCGGAGCCGACGCCGAGATGGTAGTGCGGCGCGGGCAGCCGAAGGTCGGCGAAGAAGGCATCCGACATGTTGGAGTCGTAATGCTGGCCGGTATGGACCAGCACCGGCTCGAAGCCCCCGGCGCCGGCGAGGGCGTGCCAGAGCGGCGCCACCTTCATGAAATTGGGGCGCGCCGCGGCGATCAGGTGGATGCGCTGGGCCATGGCGGCCGGGTTAGCCGCAAAGGGTAAACATTGGGTTGGAACCGCCCCTAGGCGAGGACGGCGGCCAGGGCCTTTCGCCATCCTTGGAGCCGTTCCTCGCGCACCGCCGGGGCCATGGCCGGTTCGAATCGTCTGGCCTCGCCCCGAATCGCCGCGGCTTCCTCTAGGGAGGCGAACATTCCGCATCCAAGCCCGGCCAGCATCGCCGCGCCGAGCGCCGTCGTCTCCACCTGCCGCGGCCGCTCGACGGCGATAGCCAGGACGTCGGCGAGATCCTGCGCCAGCCAGTCGTTCGAGGCCATGCCGCCGTCGATCCGCAGCATCGTCCAAGGCGCGCCGTCGGCGGCAAAGGCGCCCATCAGGTCGTGGGTCTGGTGCGCCATCGCCTCGAGGGCGGCGCGGACGAGATGGGCGCGGCCGGTGGCGAGGGTGAGGCCCGAAACGGCGCCCCGCGCCTCGCTTTCCCAATGCGGCGCGCCAAGGCCCGAATGGGCGGGAACCACGTGGACGCCGCCGCTGTCGGGGACGGACCGCGCCAGCGTCTCGCTCTCGGCGGCGGTGGCGAGCAGCCCCAGCTCGTCGCGAAGCCACTTCACCAGGCCCCCGGCGACGAAGAGCGAGCCTTCGAGCGCGTAGCGGCGCTTTCCGGCAAGCTGCCACGCGACCGTGGAGAGAAGCCGGTGTCGGCTTCGCGGCGCCTCGGCCCCGGTATGGGCGAGGACGAACGCGCCGGTGCCGTAGGTCGCCTTGACGTCGCCCGGCTGCAGGCACGCCTGGCCGATCGCCGCGGCCTGCTGGTCCCCCGCCATGCCGGCGATGGCGATCGGGCGCCCGAACAGCTCGGGCGACGTGCGGCCGATCGGTCCGGCGCAGTCGACAATCTCTCCCAGAGCGGTGCGCGGAACGCCCCATAGCGCGAGCAGTCCCTCGTCCCATCCCCCGTCCCGGATGTTCATGAGGGCGGTGCGCGACGCGTTGGTGGCGTCGGTGACGTGGAGTCCGCCGGTCAGGCGGAAGACCAGCCAGGATTCGACCGTGCCGATGCACAGGTCCGCCTTGGCCTCGGCGAGCTGCGGCCAATGCTCGAGCGCCCAGGCGATCTTCGACGCGCTGAAATAGGGATCCAGCACCAGCCCCGTCCTCGCCTGCACCTCCTCCTCGCGCCCCTCCTCGCGCAGGCGCTGGCAATGAGCGGCCGTGCGGCGATCCTGCCAGACGATCGCCGGCGCCAGCGCCTTCCCGGTCCGGCGGCTCCAGAAGACCACGGTCTCCCGCTGGTTGGCGAGGCCGATGGCCGCCACCCGCTCGGCATCGCCGATCGCCGCGCGCGCGGAGGCGAGGGTCAGAGACCAGATCTGCTCGGCGTCATGCTCCACCCAGCCGGGCCGCGGATAATGCTGGCTGAGCTCCCGCTGCTCTATCGCCAGGCAGGCGCCGTCCGCGGCGAACAGCATCGCCCGGGTGCTGGTCGTCCCATCATCGATGATGAGCAGCCTGTCGCGCATGTCCACACCTTCGCCGCCGCGAGAGCCGGCGCGCGCACGGCCTTGGTGGCATGAAGCGCGCCGCTGTTCCAGCTTCCCCCGGAAAGGCGCTAGAAAGGCGCATGGACAGCTACGACCTTCTGATCGTCGGCGGCGGGATCAACGGAACGGCCATCGCCCGCGATGCCGCGATGCGCGGCGCGACGGTGCTGCTGGCGGAGAAGGACGACCTCGCCGCCCGCACCAGCTCCGCCTCGTCGAAGCTGGTCCATGGCGGGCTGCGCTATCTCGAGCATCGTGAATTCCGGCTCGTCCGCGAATCGCTGGCGGAGCGGGAGATATTGCTGCGCACCGCGCCGCACCTCGTCCGCCCGCTCCGCTTCGTGCTGCCGCACTGCCGGGGCCTGAGGCCCTATTACGTCGTCCGGACCGGCCTCTACCTCTACGACCTGCTCTCGCTGCGCGGCAGCCTCCGTCGCTCCCGCCGGGTCGGTCGCCGGGACCTGCCGCTGCAGGCGCCGCTCAAGGAACGGCGGCGCCTGCTTTCCTATTGGGACGCCCGGGTCGACGATTCGCGGCTCACGGTGCTGAACGCGGTCGCCGCGGCGGAGCATGGCGCGAGGATCGCCACCCGGACCGAGCTTCTGTCCGCGCGGCGCGACGGGCCGGTGTGGCGGGCCCGGCTCTCGAGCGGCGAGGAAGTCTCGGCCGGCGCCCTCGTCAACGCCGCGGGGCCGCGGGTGAGCGAGGTCCTCGAAGGCCGCATCGCCGGCGCCTCGGGGAAGGCGCGAGTCCGGCTCGACAAGGGCAGCCACATCGTCGTCTCGCGGCTGTGGGAGGGAGAGCATGCCTACATCCTCCAGCAGCCCGACGGCCGCGTCGTCTTCGCCATTCCCTTCGAAGGCGAGTACACGCTGATCGGGACGACCGACGTGCCGGTTCGGGAGCCGGACGAGACGCAGGCGACCGCCGAGGAGATCCGCTATTTGTGCGAGGCGGTCGACCGCTATTTCGAGCGCCAGGTCGTTCCCGCCGACGTTGTGTGGAGCTATGCCGGGGTGCGCGCGCTGTTCGACGACGGCGAAACGGATCCCAAGGCGGTGACCCGGGATTATCGGCTGGAATTGGACCCCGGTCCGGGACCGAAGCTTCTCTCCGTCTTCGGCGGCAAGATCACGACCGCCCGCGCGCTCGCGGAAGAGGCGCTGGACCGGCTCGGCGTCGACGGGCGCCGCTCCACCTCCCACACCTTCCTCCCCGGCGGCGACCTCTACCCCGACTTCGTCACCTGGCTCGACCGCCTTGCGGAATGGATGCCGCCCGCGCTGGTCAGCCGCCTGGCGCAGGCCTACGGGACTCGCCTGCGCGACCTGGTCGGCGACGCCGGCAGCCTCGCGCATCTCGGCCGGGACTTCGGCGCCGGCCTCTACGAGGCGGAGGTGCGCTGGCTGAGGGACAAGGAGTTCGCGCGCACCGCCGACGACATATTGTGGCGGCGGACCAAGCTCGGCCTGCGTTTCACCCCGGCGCAGCGGGCGGCGCTGCAGCGCTGGATGGGCGCCTAGGGCGGGGGGGATCTACGGACCCTCGTGCAGCGGGTCGGTCCCGGGCGGCGGCACGTCGTCCAGCGCCTTCCGCGCCTCCTGGTTGCCGCGCTCGATCGCCTCGTCCCCGCTGGGAAGATCCGCGTCCTGCTCGTCCCGTCGCCCGTCCATGATCGCACCTCCTGAGCCGGTGCAACGCATCGGCGCCGGAACCGGCTCCCGGGCCCGCGGTTCATCGCGCATGGACTCCGCCTCCCCCGAAACGACGATCGGCTGGAAGCTCGACCGCGCGCAGCGCAAGGAGCTGCTCCAGCAATTCCCGCCCTTATACCCGGACCCAGTCGCGGACCACGTGACCTTCCGTTCGAACGTGCCGGAGGGCGACCCTCTGCCCCCGGAGGTGCAGGGGGAGATCGTCGGACGGGTGGACGACGGACGCGGCGTCGAGGCGATGGTCGTCACCATCGACGGCACGAGCGATCGGCCGGACGGCAGCACCTTCCACATCACCTGGTCGCTCGGGCCGGGACGGGAGGCGGTCGAATCGAACGACGCCCTTCGCGAGCATGACTGGGACATGTTCGATTTGCCGATGCCGGTGAAGCTCAAGCCCGCCCGCTTCCCCTGAGAGCGTGGCCCGGCAGCTCTATCTCGACTGCGACGGGCGCCCGCCTATTTCGGCAGGGGGCGCCGCGGCGGCGCCGGCAATGGACCCCCGTCCCTATGAGAAGAGCCACGGCGGCGCCCGCTTCCGGGCGAAGCTCGCCCGCGCCCCGCTTTCCGTTTCGGCCCGCCGCCGATGGCGCCGAAGGCCTATTTCCCGATGTGAAGCCCGCCTTATAGTCGCAGGCGAGAAACGGGAGGCGAGATGGGCGGGAAGCGACTTTCATGGGCGGGCGCGGGGCTTCTCCTCCTCGGTGCCAAGGCCCCGCCGCCGCCGCCCGTCGCCTATTCGCTCGGCGTTGCCGACGGTCACGGCCTGGCGGTCGAGCTGCGCTTCGCCGGCGACCGCGACGGAGAGACGCAGATACACCTTCCCGACGCCTGGGCCGGCTCCAAGGCCCTCTGGCGCGGCATCTCGGACCTGACGGTCGAAGGCGGAAGAGTCTCCGGCGAGGGCGCCGACCGGACGATCCGCCACCGGCCCGGCGCGCCGCTCGTCGTCCGCTACCGGGTGGCGTCCGGAGGCGGCGGTGTCGAGCCGAGCGGCGAGAAGGCGCGGCCGACGGTCGATCCCGACTGGTTCTTCTTCCACGGCGAGGGGGTCTTCGCGACGGTGGAGGGCCGTGCCCTGGGCCCGGCCACGTTCCGCTGGGGGAAGATTCCGGCAGGCTGGACGGCCGTGTCCGACCTCGACCACCTGCGCGGCCGAACGACGACGGCGGATCAGGTGGTCGAGAGCGCGGCCGTCGGCGGCAAGCGGCTCGCCGTCGCCATCCGCATCATCGGCCGCGCGCCGCTTCGCGTCGCGATCGTGGGAGACTGGGGTTTTCCGGCCGACGCCCTCGCCGAGCGAATGGCGCGGATCATGGCGGCCGAGCACGGCTTCTGGGGGGAGCCGGCAGGCCCCTTCGTCGTCACGCTGGCGCCGCTCGCCGCCGAACCGGGCGTCATCTCCTCCACCGGCACCGGCCGGGGGGACGGCTTCTCCCTCCTCTCCACCCCCGGCTTCGCGCTGGACCAGGCGACGCGCCTCCTCGCCCACGAATATATGCACCATTGGGTGCCCGGCCTGATCGGCGGGCAGCCGGAGGAGGGACAGGCGCGCGAGTTCTGGTTCAGCGAGGGGTTCGACGACTATCTGACCTCGCGCACCCTGCTGGGCAGCGGGCTGTGGAGCTTCGAGGACTATCTCGCCGACCTGAACCGGGTGCTGCTCCGCTATCAGACCTCCCCGGCCCGCGCCGCCACGGGCGCGGACATCGCCGCCAAATTCTGGGAGGACCAGAATGTCGAGCAGATACCTTATGATCGGGGCCATCTCCTCGCGCTGGCCGTGGACGCGCGGATCCGGGCCGCTTCGGGAGGCAGGAAGTCGCTGGACGACGTGCTGCGCGCCCAGCGGCAGGCGGCGCGGACGGCGAAGCTGACGGGAGCGCCGCTCTTCCTCGCGACCCTGAAGCGCGTGACGGGGCTCGACATGACCGGGGAGATCCTGCGCACGGCCGACGGAGCCGCCGGCCCGGCTCTTCCCGCGGACGCGCTGGAGCCCTGCGCACGGATCGAGCCGCGGCCCCGCCGGGCCTTCTCGCGCGGGTTCGACCTCGCCGCGACCCAGGCCGCGCACATGTCGCTGCGAGGCGTCGACCCCAGCGGCCCCGCCTTCGCCGCGGGCCTGCGCGACAACATGCGGATCCTCAAGCGCGAAGCGGGAGAGATAGGCGATTCCACCAAGGAGATCGCCTATCGCGTCGAAGATGCGGGCGTCGAGCGGGTGATCCGCTACCGCCCGGAAGGCAAGGAGACGATCGTCGTGCAGCAGGCCGTGCCCGCCTCCTCTTTCGACGAAGGCCTGTGCCGCCGCCTCCTCGGAGGGGCGCGATGAGCTTTACGGCGCGCATCCTCCTCCTCGGCTCCGGCGAGCTGGGCAAGGAGCTGACCATCTCGCTCAAGCGCCTCGGCGCCTACGTGATCGCCTGCGATTCCTATGCGGGGGCGCCGGCCATGCAGGTTGCCGACGCGGCGGAGGTCTTCCCGATGCTGGACGGGGAGCGGCTTGCGGCGGTGATCGCGAGCCATGCGCCCGATCTCGTCGTCCCCGAAGTCGAGGCGATCCGCACCGAGGCGCTGGCCGAGGTGGAAGCCCGAGGAGTCACGATCGTCCCCTCCGCCCGCGCGACGATGATGACGATGAACCGCGACTCGATCCGCGAGCTGGCGGCGGGCCGGCTCGGGCTTCGCACCTCGCGCTACCGTTTCGCCGGGAGCCTCGAGGAGGTCGAGGCGGCGGCCGCGCATACGGGCTTTCCGTGCGTGGTGAAGCCGGTCATGTCCTCCTCGGGAAAGGGGCAGAGCACCGCGGAGGCGCCGGCCGACCTGCGCCGTGCCTGGGACCATGCGGTGGCCGGGATGCGCGGCGACCGCGTCCGCGTCATCGTCGAGGAGTTCGTCCGCTTCGACTATGAGATCACCCTCCTCACCGTCCGCACCCGCGAGGGCGTGCTCTTCTGCCCGCCGATCGGGCATCGCCAGGAGCGGGGCGACTATCGGGAGAGCTGGCAGCCCGCCGCCATGTCGGAGGCGGCCTTGCGCGACGCGCAGGCGATGGCGCGCGCCGCGGTCGACGACCTCGGCGGCTACGGCGTCTACGGCGTCGAGTTCTTCGTCGCCGGCGGCGAAGTGATCTTCTCCGAGCTCTCGCCCCGCCCCCACGACACCGGCATGGTCACCCTCCTTTCGCAGAATCTTTCGGAGTTCGATCTTCACGCCCGCGCCATACTCGCCCTCCCCATCCCGGCGGTGAAGCTGCTTTACCCGGCGGCGGCCTCGGCCGTGATCCTCGCCGATCGGGAGGCGAGGCATTTCGACTATGAGGGGCTGGCGGACGCGCTCGCTCTGGGCGGAACGGACGAGGTCGACCTGCGCCTGTTCGGCAAGCCGACGACGCGGCCCTACCGGCGAATGGGCATCGCGCTGGCCTCGGCGGCGACCACCGACGACGCGCGACGCCTGGCCGTCCGCGCGGCCGCCGCGGTGCGGATCCGCTACGATCGATTGCATTTGTAGTCGATCGCCGCTAAGCGGGCGCCGTGCCGCTTCTCGGGCAAAGAAGCGCAGTCAAATCAAAGCCTTGGAGACCAGCCTGTGAAGAAGAGCCTCGCCTTCGCCGCATCGTTCGTGGCGCTTGCCGCAGCGTTCCCTGCCCTTGCGCACGATCGCCGCGCCTGCCTGGACGACCTGTGCCTGGTGGAATCGCTGGTGGCCCAGGGCCCGGCGGCCGGCGACATCGATCCGGCGGCGGACATACATTACGGGCGCTGGGGCTTCGATATCGCGGGCATGGACCGCACGGTGAAGCCGGGCAACGACTGGTACGATTTCGTCAACGGCACCTGGGCGCGCAACACCCAGATTCCCGCCGACCGTTCCTCCTACGGCGCCTTCGCGGTGCTGCGCGACCTCTCGGAGGCGCGGCTGCGCAAGCTCGTCGAGGGCTATGACGCGGCGGACGCGGCCAATCCCGACCGGGCCAAGGTCGCCGCGCTCTACCGCGCGTTCATGGACGAAGCGGCGATCGAGAAGCTCGGCGGCGCCCCTCTGACGGCGCGGCTCCGGCCGGTCATGGCCGCCCGCACCAAGGAGGACATGGCGCGGCTGATGGGCGCCTCGCTCGGCGGCTTCGGCGGAAGCTTCTTCGGGCCGGGCGTTTCCGACGACGCCAAGCAGCCCGACATCTACTCCCTCTATCTGCGCCAGTCCGGCCTCGGCCTCGGCGACCGGGACCTCTATCTCGACGCCAAGTTCAAGCCGCAGGTCGAGCGCTACCAGCAATATGTCGCGCAGATGCTTGAGATGTCGAACTGGCCGAACCCGTCGCAGGCCGCCGCCAACGTCGTCGCGATGGAGACGAAGCTCGCCCAGGCGCACTGGACCCGCGCCCAGAGCCGCGACCGCGACAAGACCTACAATCTGATGACGCTCGCCGAGTTGCAGGCGCAGTCGCCGGGCTTCCCCTGGAAGGCCTTCTGGGAGGCGGCCGGCATCGCCAAGGCCGAGCGGGCGATCGTCGCGCAGAACACCGCTTTCCCCAAGATCGCGCAGGTCTTCGCGGACACGGACATGGACACCCTCAAGGCGTGGGAGGCGTTCCGCACCGCCGACGACATCGCGCCGCTTCTTTCGCAAGCCTTCGTGACCGCGCATTTCGATTTCCGCTCCAAGTTCATGAACGGCCAGCCCCAGCAGCGCGAGCGCTGGAAGCGCGGCGTGGCGCTCGCCGAGGACGCCCTCGGCGAGGCGATCGGGCGGGACTATGTCGCCCTCTACTTCCCGCCGGAGTCGAAGGCGAAGATGGACCGGCTGGTGGCGAACCTGCGCACCGCCCTGGGCGGCCGCATCCGCAACCTTGCCTGGATGGGCCCGGCCACCAAGGAGCAGGCGCTCGCCAAGCTCGCCCACTTCAACGTCAAGATCGGCTATCCGGACAAGTGGCGCGACTATTCCGCGCTTCGAATCGTCCCGGGCGACCTGGTCGGCAATGTCGAGCGGGCGAGCCAGTTCGAGTGGGACTACCGCCGCAATCGCCTCGGCAACGCGGTCGACAAGGCGGAGTGGGGCATGACCCCGCAGACGGTCAACGCCTATTATAACAGCGTCAAGAACGAGATCGTCTTCCCCGCCGCCATCCTGCAGCCGCCCTTCTTCGACCCCAAGGCCGACGACGCGGTCAATTACGGCGGGATCGGCGGCGTCATCGGCCACGAGATCAGCCACGGATTCGACGATCAGGGCCGAAAGTCCGACGGCAACGGCGTGCTGCGCGACTGGTGGACGGCGGAGGACGCCGCCAAGTTCGAGGCGCAGGCGGCGAAGCTCGGCGCGCAATACGAAGCCTATAGCTTCGACGGGCTGCCTGGCGTCCACATCAACGGCAGGGCCTCGATGGGCGAGAATATCGGCGATCTGGGAGGCGTTCTGATCGCGCTCGACGCCTATCACCAGTCGCTGGGGGGCCGGAAGGCGAAGGTGATCGACGGCTTCACCGGCGACCAGCGCTTCTTCCTCGGCTGGGGCCAGGTGTGGCGGACGCTGTTCCGCACCGAGGCGCTGCGCCAGCAGCTGGTCAGCGACCCGCATTCGCCGGGGCAGATCCGAGCGGTGAACCCGCTGCGCAACGTCGATGCCTGGTACAAGGCGTGGAAGATCAAGCCGGGCGACGCGCAATATGTCGCGCCCCAGGACCGCGTCCGTATCTGGTGAGGCGTAGGGGACGGTCGCGAGCGGCCGTCCCCTCGCCTCGTCCTTGCTACAGCACCAGCTCGCCGGGCGCTTCGAGCGGCAGGACGACCGGCTCGCCCGATTCGATCGCCTCCTGTCCCGCGCCGGTCTGCGCCAGCGGATCGGCCTTCAGATAGGGGCCGAAATCGTAGCCGGTCGCCTCCGCAAGGTCCTTGACCGCGATCTGGAAGGTGCGGAACTCGCCGAGCACGAAGCCCTCCACCGCCTCCGTGCGGGAGCGGCGCTCCATCAGGTCGCGGATGAGCTGACCCTGGCTCAGCAGATAGGCGGTGGCGTGGAGGCTCTTGCCGTCGGCGCCGAGCATCGCCACCAGCTTCCAGAACTCCATCGGCACCTGCACGCCGTCTATGTCGGGATCGTCGTCGCGCGGGATCGGCCCGGTGAAGACGCAGGCCTTGAAGCCCTTGGTGCGGGCGCTGTCGAGAATGTAGTTCTCCAGCCCCTGCCAGAGCTGCTTGCCCTGGTTGAGAAGGCTGTGCTGCGGCGCCGCGTTGACATAATGGAAGGTGTCGGCGTCCGCCTGCCGCGCCGCATCGCCGGTGCCGCTCGAATCCCAATTGGGATCCTCGCGGCGGACCATATGGCCGCGGTCGATCTGCAAGTCCTTATATTGCGCCTGGCCGAGCTGGATCTCGCGGGGGATGCGCCCGTCGCTGAACCATTTGTCGTTGGCCCGCTTGATCCGCACCGAATGCTCGCCGTCGATGTTCACCGCGGTCATCATCGGGATGCGCCGCGTGGCCGAATATTTGACTCCGAAATGGGTGTAGCGCAGCTCCTGCTCGCGTCCCTTGATCGCGTCGGAAGGCTTGGCGATGTCCTTGGCCACCGCGGCGGGAAGCTTGGGCCAGGGGGCCTTGACGCCGGCGCCGAGATGGTCCGGATCGTAGCCCGCGCGCCCCTTCAGCTCCTCGGCGCTGTGGCTGCCGTCCGCCACCGACTCGGCGGCGGCGACGGATTCGGTCGCGAGCTTCGTCGCCACGGTGGTGCCGCCGCCCTTGAGCAGCTTCTGCAGCGTCGTCACGCCGACCGCGGTATTGGCCTCGCCGAACACGCCGGAGAAATGGAGGCCGACCACCTTGCCGGTATCGAGGCTGATCAGCGGCGAGCCCGAATTGCCGCCGAGGCTGGTGCAGTCGTGGGTCAGCGTCGTCGACCCCGAGAGCGCCTGCATGATGAGGCCCGGCGCGAACCGCTTCACCTCGTAGACGTCGTTGAAATAGCGCGCCTGGGCCGAGGCGTCGTTGCGCGAGTCGAAGGCCGGGTAGCCGATCAGCGCCACCAGATCCCCCTCCTTGGCCTCCTTGTCGGCGAGCTGCAGCGGGCTCGGCATCTTGATCGCCGGAGCGTCCACCCGGAGCAGCGCCACGTCGGCGGCGCTGTCGTCGGCGATATAGTCGATCGACGTGATCCTGGCCGTGCGGCTGTTTCCCGCGGTGGTGCCGAGCTCCTCGGAGAAGTCGACCTGGGCGCCCATCTGGACCCCGGTCGTCGCGGAGCGCATGAACACGCCGCGGCCGTCGGCCGCCCGCTTCGCCACCAGCTTGGCGACGTGGCGGTTGGTGCAGACGATGCTGGCCTTGCCGTCCTTGCGTATCACCCATCCGGTGCCGCCCCATTTCATCGAGGCGTTGAGGAACTCGACCCGCCCGACCGAGGGTATCCACTTCTCGACGGCGCGGATCTTGACGTCGGTCCCCGCCGGCAGGTCCGGCAGGGGCTGGAGCTCGACCTTGTCGTTGCGCACCAGCATGGGAGGACGTCCGGTCAGCCGGACTATCGCCTCGAGAGCGCCGACCGGCCCGATCGACTCGAGCGGCGCCATGTCGCGGTGGAAGTCGTCGAGCGCCGAGCGCGACAGGTCGGCCATCAGCGCCGGCGGCAGCGTGCCGTCCTGCAGCGCGCGCCGCGCCGCGTCCTTCAGGTCCTGGTTCTTGAGCGCGCTCTCCACCCGCTCCAGCCGTTCGTCGCTCATCGCTCGTCTCCCCTCTCGTTCAACTGACGCCTATTTGCCGACCCAGTCCAGCGGCTCGGCGGCGGCGACGGCCAGCGGCCGCGACCCCCAGGCCCGGAACAGCTCCGCGCGCACCGCGTCGGCGGTGTTGGCCTCGCCCCACAGCCGAAGCCAGCGGGGCGCGCCGCGCCGCCCTTCCTCGCCGAGCAGGGCCAGGCGCGCCGCGGTGACCGGATCGCAATCCAGGATGTCCCACCCGGAGGGCGGGCCGCCATAGCTCCAGCGCCCGGCGACGGTCCGCCGCCAGCGCTCGGCCGAGGCGGCCAGCAGCTCCAGGTCCGGATCCCGGCGGGCCGCGGAAAGCTCGCTCACCCACTCGGCGAACAGGCCTAGCTGGGTGATCCCCGCGACGGGGTCGTCGGGCTGCGCGGCGAGCGGCGCGGGCCGCGCCCGCGACAGGCGCGCATCGGTCCGCCGCGCCGCCTCGATGATCCAGCCCTTGTCGGGCGCGGTCGCCAAGGCGGCGAGCGGCGCCGCATAGGGATTGAGCACGGCCAGCGTCTCGCCGTCGGCGGCCGGGCCGCCCGCCAGGACGGGGACGCGCTTCATCCGCTCGGTGAGGAGGGCCAGCGCCGCCTCGCGCGCCGCCGCGGCATATCCGCGCGCAGTGGCTCCGCCGAAACGCTCGAACGCCGCCTCGACGACCGACAGGCGGGTAGACGACGCCGCCTCCGTGTCGGGCGCGCGCGCAAGGAAGGCGAACGCCCCTTGGGAGGCGAGGCCGTCGCTGGTCGGCGCTGCGGCGCGGCGGGCGGAGGCGTCGACCGGAAGGCCGGCGCGCACCTTGGCGGTGAAGGCGACGGGGTCCGCCTCGGCGGCGATCTCAAGCCGGGCGAGGGCGACGGCCGCGGGCATGCCGGCCTCGCCGGCGGGGAGCGAGGGCGGACCGTCGGCGCCAGCCGCGAGCCGGACCGCGTCGGCCCAGCTTCCGGACCGCCAGCAGAAGACCAGCACCGCGTCGGCGATCTCGCGGCTGCGCGCGACGTCGCCTCGCCTCCGCAGGGCGGCGACGAAATGCCGGCCCTCGCTCCAGTCGCGCCGGACCGTGATTGCGAGCAACTCGGCGGCCAGGGAGGAATCCGCGGCGGGCGGCGGCGAGCCCGGCGAGGCCCGCGCCTCTCCGGTCCGTTCGCCCCGCGCGGCGAGCACGAGGTTGCGCGCCGCCTCCGGAAGCTCGCCGACGAGCACGTCGTCCATCTGGAGCGCGGCCTCGGGATCGACCTCGGGAGGCTCGCCGCCGCCGCGCATGAGCTGCAGGCGGTGGTAGAGCGCGGCGACGGCGGCGGCGGGGTCGGAGCGCGCCGCATACCATTGCGCCGCCGCCTCGTTGATGGCGAGGCACTGCTCCGCCTCGTCGACGTAGAGGAGCGGCAGCAGATAGGCGCGCAGGTCCGCGCGCTGGCACAGGAAGCCGCCATTCTCGCCTTCGCGCTCCACCAGCCACTGGATGCGCGCAAGCCTTCGGAAGAGGCGCTCCGCATCGTCCGGCGCCATCGGGCCGAGTCCCACGGCCGGGGCGATCACCTCGCCGATCAGCTGGGCATCGAGGCGCGGCACGATGAGGCCGTGGATGATCTCGCGAAGCGACACGTCCTCGATCCGGGCGATCAGAGTCCGGTAGAGCATGCCCCGGGCCACCGCCCGGCCGAGCGCCTGATCGTCCGGCAGATCGAGCTCCGCCTCGCCCGCGGCCGCTTCGGCGGCGAGGCGCAGCGCCAGCGGGTGGTCGCCCGCCACGCGGCGGATCCGCGCCACCGCCTCCCCGGCCACCCCCAGCGAGTCGAGCAGCTTGCGGATCGAGCGGTCGTCGAGCCCCTTCAGCTCCACCCGGTCCTGCACCCGCTCCGGCGCGCTGTCGAACGCGTCGCCGCGGCCGGCGGCGATCACCCAGAAGGGCGGCAGGCCCTGCCCCTGGAGCCGGTCGATCCACTCGAACAAGGCGCCGGTATGGCTTTCGCCCCGCGCCCGGAGCTGCTCCATCGTGTCGAACAGGAAGCAGACCGGCCGGCGCGCGCGGCGGACGCATCCCACGATCGCCTCGGCGAGGCCGAGCGGCAGCAGCATGCGCGCGGAATCCTCCGGCCCGAACGGCAGGCTGGTCACGTTGGCCGCCTTGAGCCGCGCGTCGAGCAGCGGCTTGCCGGCCTCGCCGAGCCGGTCCGCCACCTGCCGCGCCAGCTCCATGGTGAGGCCGAGGACGTCGCGCACGTCGAGGCCGCCCCGCTCGAAATCCATCCGTACGACGATCGCCCGGCGGCGGCGGAAGGCGCGGCGCGCCGCCTGCTCGAGAAGCGACGACTTGCCCACCCCGGCAAGGCCGGTGACGAACAGGCATTGGGCGGGCGGCGTCGCCACCGGCCGGCTAAGCCACGCCTCGACGCGCTTGAGCTCGGCGCGCCGCCCGAAGAAGCCCCGTTCCGAAAGCAGCGCCCAGCGCTCCTCCCGCTCCAGTCGCGCCAAGGCCGCGCGCGCCGCCGCGAGGTGGGGATGAGCGGGGGCGGGCTCTCCCGCGCGGTCGAGCGAGACGATCGCCCGCTCGAGCGCCTCCCTCGGCTGTCCCGCCTTGACCAGCGCCTCGACGGCGGCGGGGGCGAAATCGCCGCTGCCGGTCAGGGCGTCGAGCAGGTCGCGCGTCGCCGCGTCGGGATCGCTTTCGCGCCTCTGCCGGATCGCGTCCTCCAGCGCGCCCGCGGCGATCAGGCGCGACACGACGTACCGCCGCTCCGCCCCGCGCAGCAGCCAATGCCCATCCGCCGCGAGCGGAGCGGTGTCGCAGGCCGAGGCGAGCATGGAGGCCAGCCGGACGGCCTCGTCGAGCGCCAACTCGCCGCGCCGGGGCAGCACCAGGTCGGGCGGGAACGGCCCCGACAGGGCGGCGACCCGCCGGGCCTCTTCGAGCCTCGCCTCGCCGGCGGGGGAAAGCGCGCTCACGAGAGGCTCGCCGAGGCTTCGGCGCCCATCCGTCTCAGCAGGGGACGCAGCCGCTGCGCCACCTCCCCCGCCTGCCACGGCTCGTAGACGCCGTTGACGTCCTCGACCCCGAACACGGCGTCGCGCGCATATTCCTGCCGGGCGGCGAGCGGCAGCCGATAGCCGAGGGCCGTCGCCGCCTGGTCGAGGAACGCCTCGACGTCGTGCAGCCTAAAGCCGGCGAGATATTCGACGAGCATGCCGGGCGGCCCCGCGCCCTCCGCCTCGGCCGGGCTTCTGAATTCCTGCCCCGGCAGCGGAACCGCCTCGAACCCGGCGACCACCAGGCGCAGGTTCGGAAGCCGCAGGGCCTGGTCGATGAAGCCCTCGAGGGCGGAGCGATGCTGGTCGCCGAACACCACAGAGGGATGCTCGAAGAATATCCAGAGCTTGAAGCCGAGCTCTCCCGCCCGCGCGTTGAGATCGGCGGCGGCGCGCCGGCCGCGATCCGCGCCCACCGCCTCGGGGGCGCTGTGGCCCGCGTCGATGCCGGGGCCCGCCGCGACGGGCTCGATCGCCACTCCCGCCGCGGCGGCGCGCCGGACGATTTCCGCCGGCACGTCGTTGACCAGCTCGTCGAAGGCGACGCGCGCGACGCGCATGTCGGTGCGGGGCGTCACGAGCTGCTCCAGCATCGCGTAGGAGAAGGGGATGCCGGTGAGGTCGGCCGCGGCGTCGCTCCGCTTGATGCGCAGGCCGCGGACCCGCCCCTCCTTGCGCGCCGCGGCGGCGAAGGCCTGGAAGAATTCCGGTCGGCCGATGATGTACTGGCCCTCCGCCGTTCCGTCCGTCGACCACACCGTGTCGGGGACGAGATCCCGGGCGACCAGCGGACGCAGCGCGTCGAGGAACAGGCCGACGGGCACCATCCGACCCTTGCGGCCGGCCTTGCCCTGGTGGAGCCCGGCGAGGGTGAAGCTGTTGGTGAAGCAGCCGCCGCCGGACGACCCGCCGCGGGTGCCGACATTATGGCCCCAGCGCGCGGTGAGGTTCTGGAGGGGGTTGAGGCTGCCGGAGCCGAATCCCTGGTCCTTCCCTTCGGCATAATGGGCGATGAACACCGCGTCGTCGGCGGCGAAGTCGGGCCTGGTGTCGGGAAGCTGCGCGACCCCCAGATACGCGCCGGCCGGCCGGTCCAGCAGCAGAAGCGCGACGTCGTTCTTGTCGGCGACCTCGGCGTCGCAGGTCGGCAATATGCCCTTCAGCTCGCCGTCGCCGCAGATCGAGGAGAAGGGGACCGGCAGGCGCACCCGGTTGGTGGTGCCGTCGCTGAACAGCACGTCGATCCGCGATCGGGCCGGGTCGGGCCCGGCCCCTGCGATGACGTGCCACGCCGTGAGGACCAGGTTGGGGCTGACGATGCAGCCGGATCCCTGCACCGCGGTGTTGACGAGTATCCGGCACCGGAAGGTCGTCGCGCGGGCAACGAAGTCGCTCAGCTTGGCCGGGTCGCTGTTGCTCCTCGAAAGCGCGGGCGGGACGTCGACGCCCGCGGCGATCCCGCGCTTGCGCATCCCCGCGAGGAAGCGCTCCCGGCTCTCCGGCGCGGCGAGCACCTCGAGGAGCAAAGCGGGGACGCTCATCCCGTAGGCGCCGGCGAGGGCGCGGACCGCGTCGAGCTGGATCGGCGCCTCGGCGTCGAGCGCGGCGAGCGACTCCTGGACCTCGTTGGGATGCTCCTCGACGAGCTTGGCCAGCAACGCGACGTCGAGCGGCGACGCAGACGTCGCTTCCGCCGCGCCGTCCGCCGGCGGCGCCACTCCATTCCCGTTCCCCGACCCGAACCCCACGCCCCGGCCTCCCCAGGACCGCAGGAACGCACAGTCCCGGCCACGTGGCAATCGGCGGCTTGATCCGGTCCGGAATCCGCGGCGCGATTTGCCGCCAAGTGACGGTGCGAGACGCCACGACTTCCCGCTTTTGAATCCCCGCGGGCGCGGCCGCCGCCGGGTGGATCATCAAGGCGGGCGCCGAGTCGCGCCGGCGCGCGGCCTCCTAGAGATCGAGATTGGCGCCGTCGGGGCCGACGCAGGCCGACCTGTCGGAGGCCGCGGCTTTCGCCTCGCCGGGATGATGGCGGTTGTAGCGGCTCGATCCCCACAAGGAGAGGCCGATCAGCACCGCGCCGATCAGGCCGGTGACCACCTCGGGTATCTCGAAGCGCGCCGTCAGCAGCATGACGATCCCGAGCGCGAGGATGGCCCAGAAGGCGCCGTGCTCAAGGTAGCGATATTGGGCGAGGGTGCCGCGGTCGACGAGCAAGATCGTCATCGAGCGGACGAACATCGCGCCGATGCCGAGGCCGAGGGCGATGATGAAGATGTTGTTGGAAAGAGCGAAGGCGCCGATCACCCCGTCGAACGAGAAAGCGGAATCGAGGAGGTTGAGGTAGAGGAAGCCGGCCATTCCGGAGCGGACGACGGCCCCGTTCGCCTCCCCGGGCTCGAGCAGCGAGTTGATCGCCTCGACGGCCAGATAGGCGAGTATCCCGAAGATGGCGGCGGTGACGAAGGTCAGCGCCTCGTCGGGCCGGACGAACCGCGAGATGGCGTAGACGATCAGAAGGACGATGCCGATCTCGATCGCGTCCACCGACGAGAGCTTCGCCAGCCGCTCCTCGACGGCGCCGATCCAATGCACGTCCTTCTCCCGGTCGAAGAAGAACTTGAAGCCGACCATGGCGAGGAAGGCCCCGCCGAAGCCGGCGATGCCGACATGGGCGGAGGTGATGATCCGCTCATATTCGGCCGGGTGGCCGGCGGCGAGGCGCACCGCCTCGATCGGTCCGAGCCGAGCGGCGACTGCGACGATGGCGAGCGGGAAGAGGATTCGCATGCCGAACACGGCGATGGCGATGCCCCAGGTGAGGAAGCGCCGGCGCCAGACCGGCGCCATGTCCTTGAGCACCGCGGCATTCACCACCGCATTGTCGAAGGAAAGGGAGACTTCGAGCACGCTCAGAACGATGACGATCCACACGATTCCCGCCGTGCCGGCGACGCTGGCGGTCAGGGTCCACCCCAGCCAGGCGGCCAAAGCGAGGCAGACCGCCGTGAAGGCGAAGGCCCCCTTGAAGTAACCGATCACCCTCTTCCCTTTCATCCGCCGCCTGCCGCGCGGCAGCCATGGACGCGCACCGGCCCGACCGCGACCCTTATTCGACCTTCCCCGTCGGCTTCAACGCAAGGCGCGGCGGCGAGAGCCCCGCTCCTGGCGCGCCTTACGGCGACTTTACCGGACAGCGCCCGCCGCCCCCGGTGGGAAGGTCGATAAACGGTTGACTATCAAGGGGAAAATGGTGGGCGTGGCAAGGATTGAACTTGCGACCCCTGCGATGTCAACACAGTGCTCTACCACTGAGCTACACGCCCACTGCGCGGCCATGTAGCGAGGCTCCTGCGGCGGTGCAACCGCCTTCGGCGCCCTCCTACAAGCGGCCGTGCTGGTCCTCGCTCTGGAACAGGCGGTCGACCTCGGCCACCAGGTCGCGCAGGTGGAAGGGCTTGGAGAGCACCTTGGCCGAGGGCGCGGAGCGGCCGGCCTTCAGCGCGACGGCGGCGAAGCCGGTGATGAACATCACGCGCATATCCGGAGCGATCTCCGCCGCTTTCTGGGCGAGCTCGATTCCGTCCATCTCGGGCATGACGATGTCGGTCAGGAGGAGGTCGAACGGCTCCGCCGCGATCAGCGGCAAGGCGAGCGTCCCGCGATCGACGGCGGTCACGGCGTAGCCGGACCTCTCGAGGGAGCGGCCGAGATAGGTGCGCATCGATTCGTCGTCTTCGGCGAGCAATATCCTGATCATTCGGCGCATCCGGGAACCGGCCGCGCCCCATGCGCGTAACCGCTCGTCATGCTATGCCGGAACCGCGGCGGCATTTCCAGCGCGGCGGGCGGCGGAAGGCGCTGCCGGGAGCGGCAAGGCGATTGCGTGCCAAATGCGGACTACTTACCCTTGAAAGGCAAATGGCCGACTCCTCCGACTCCCTTCCGTTCCGCCGCCTCGGCCCCGAATCGCCGGCCTCGCCGGTTCTTCTGTCGGTGCCGCACGCCGGCCGAGACTATTCCGACGCGCTGCTGGCGGCCGCGCGCCTCCCCAAGGCCAAGCTCGAGCTGCTCGAGGATCCTCTGGTCGACAGGCTGGTGTGGCGCGCCGTCGCTGCGGGCGCCGCGGCCATCGTCGCCGACGCGCCGCGCGCCGAGATCGACCTCAACCGGGCCGAAGGCGAGATCGATCCGGCGATGATCGTGCCGCGTCCCGACGCGGCGGCGCTTACCGATTCGCCGCGCACCCGCGGCGGCCTCGGGCTGGTCCCCTCGCGCATCGCTGGGGCGGGGGCGATCTGGCGTCAGCGCCTCGGCGCCCGGGAGCTGGCGCGGCGCATCGAGAGCGTCCACCGGCCCTATCACAAGCGGCTCGCCGACGAGCTTGAGGCCGCGCGGCGCCGCTTCGGGGTGGCGATCCTGCTCGATTGCCACTCGATGCCGCCGCGAAGCCCCGGGGAGGCGTCGATCGTGCTCGGCGACCGCCACGGGCGAAGCATCGCCCCCGATCTCGCCGCCGCGGCCGAGGCGGCGATCCGCGAGGCCGGGCTGCCGGTCGCGCGCAACGCGCCTTATGCCGGGGGGGAGATCACCGCCCGTCACGGGCGCCCTGCCGAAGGCGTCCACGCCCTGCAGATGGAGATCGACCGCTCCCTCTACCTGGGCGCGGACCTGCGTGTCCCGGGCGCGGGATTCGACCGCATCTCGCGGCTCATCGCCGCCGTGGCCGAGGCGCTCGCGCGCGAGGCGCTGAGGCCCCGCGAGGCCATCGCCGCCGAATAGAAAAGACCACCCTGCAAGAAGCAGGGTGGCCAAGGTTCAGGGAGGAAGCGCCCCCGAAGGGGCACAACGCGCCGCCGTAAAAGGGGGAAACGCCGGCGCGTCAGCCTCAATGTATGAAAGGGCCGTTCGGTTTCAAGGAGATGGCCGGCGGCTCAGCGCTCCCGGTAGAGCCACGGCGCCATTCGCCCGATCAGGTGGCGATGGCCGTCGAGATGATGCTTCACCGCGCCGCCGACGTGGAGCACGAGGAGCAGCAGCATGGCGTAGCCGAGCAGCTCGTGCGCCTCCTCGGCGAGGTCGTGTATGCCCTCGCCCGGCGTCACCGGCAGCGGCCCGATGTCGAACAGCCAAAGGAAATGGGTGGGCATCACCTTGGTGCCGGTCGAGACGATCAGCCAGCCCGACAGCGGAATGGCGAGCAGCAAGGCGTAGAACAGCCAGTGGACCGCGGTCGCAAGACCGGTCTCCCAGCGCTTGAGCGCGCTGTCGAAGGCCGGCGGGCGATGGCTCAGCCGCCACAGGATACGAACGACGGTGAGGGCGAGGACGGTGAAGCCGATCGACTTGTGCCAGGTCATCATCGTGCCCCGGACGGGACGCGCGAAATCCTCGTGGAAGAAGCCGAGCAGCAGGTTGACGACGATCAGCCCGGCAATCGCCCAATGGAGCCAGATCGCGACGCGGGAGTAGCGCGCCCGCTCCGGGCCGAGCCCGGTCGCCGCGGCGAGCGTCGTCACGCGTTGCCTGCCACGCCCGGCTGCGGCCCCTTCCCCTGCGCCACCTGCCGGCTGAACAGCTCGCGCACCAGCTGCATCGAGAAGAGGTGGGCGAAGATCAGCGGCAGCATGCCGTTCTGGTTCATCTTCCTGAGCTCGTCGCCGCGCAGCTCGCGCAGCTTCTCCTCGTTCACCATCTGGAAGCCGCGATAGACGAAGGGCTGCTCCACGCCGGCCGCCTGGATCGAGACCTCGCCCTCCATGAGCAGCTCGGCGGTCTTGAGCTCGTTCATGAACGAGACGGTCCGCTGGGCCGACATCTCGAACTCCTCGCAGAACTTGAGGACGTTGTTGGTCGCCTCGCTCGGCTTGTCGCCGTCGAAGAGGGGCTGGCCGTCCTCGAACTCGCCGACCAGGCCGCTGGTGGGATCGAAGCAGAGCGAAAGCTCCTGCGCGTCGGGCGCGAGTCGGGCGAGCATGAACGGGTAGCGCCGGACGTAAGCGGGGACATACAGCTCCTGAGTCAGCTTGCCCTCGGCATCGACGTAGACGTTGACGCCCTCGTTGAGGCCCATCAGCGCCAGCGGCACCGGATTCTCGCCGCTCGAGAAGATGATCGGGCAGAAGCGCTGGATGGACGGGAATTCGTCGATCGTGATCGGGATGGCATGGGTGTTCGACAGGAACGGCGCCGTGTCGGACGAGCGCACCTTGTAATTGGGGTGGGCGGTGCTCGAAAGCGGCTCGAGGCCGCCGTAGAAGATCGGCAGGGTGTTGGCCGGCGGCTCGGTCGCCATGTCTGTCTCCGTCACGTCGCGTTGGAAGCGGCCGCCAAGCGGCCGCTGGTCGCGCGCACCCCTATGGCCCATTTCCCGCTTCTGCAAGCCGGCCGGCCCACCGGAGCTTGCCAAGCGGGGCGCCGGGCCGGATTAATCGCCGGTTCAAACCCTATGGGCGAAGCTTGCCGTCGACATGGCCTTCCCGACCCTTCGTAACGCCGCCGCGGCGCTGCTGCTCGCCGTCGTGGGCGCTTCCGCGCCGATGCCGGGCGCCGCGCAGGCCCAAGGGCAATATGGCCAGCTCGTCATCCACGAGCGGATCATGATCCGCGTCCCCGCCCGCCTTCGCGAGACGCCCGAGGGGCATCCGGCGTCGGTGCGGTGGAAGGAGAGGAAGGGCCCGAAATGCGTCGCCGCCAAGTCGATCGCCGCCGCGGCGATGATCGGCCAGAACAGCGTCGACCTCATCCTGCGCGACCGCACCCGGATCCGCGCCCGCCTGGAAAGCAGCTGCCCCGCCCTCGATTATTATTACGGCTTCTACGTCACCCCCACCCCCGACGGGCAGATCTGCGCCGACCGCGACGCCATACGCTCGCGGATGGGCGGCGAGTGCGGCATCGACCGCTTCCGGACGCTCGAGCTGGCCCGCGACGACTGAGCTTCGCTTGACATTGCCCCGCCCCTGCGCACAAGCCGCTGAGGGCTGCGGCTCGCCTCGAACCCCGCCTTCAACCCTTCTTGCGGATTCCCGATGAGCTTTGCCGACCTCGGCCTTTCCGACGAATTGCTCCGCGCCGTGGAGGAATCCGGCTATTCCGACCCGACGCCGATCCA
Source organism: Alphaproteobacteria bacterium (assembly GCA_019232625.1). Taxonomy (GTDB): domain Bacteria; phylum Pseudomonadota; class Alphaproteobacteria; order Sphingomonadales; family Sphingomonadaceae; genus Allosphingosinicella. The sequence goes on from JAFANP010000038.1 coordinate 29,542, forward strand.
GCGCCAGGCGATCCCGTCCGTCCTGATGAACCGGGATCTGATCGGAATCGCCCAGACCGGCACGGGCAAGACCGCCGCCTTCGTCCTCCCCATGATCGACATCCTCGGCGAAGGCCGCAGCCGCGCCCGCATGCCGCGCTCCCTGATCCTCGAGCCGACCCGCGAGCTGGCGATGCAGGTTTCGGAGAATTTCGAGAAATACGGCAAATACCACAAATTGAACATGGCCCTCCTGATCGGCGGCACCAACATGGCCGACCAGATCAAGAAGCTGGAGAAGGGCGTCGACGTCCTCATCGCCACGCCCGGCCGGCTCATGGACCTCTACGGCCGCGGCAAGATCCTCCTCACCGGCTGCAACCTCCTCGTCATCGACGAGGCGGACCGGATGCTCGACATGGGCTTCATCCCGGACATCGAGGAGATCTGCTCGAGGCTCCCGACCCAGCGGCAGACCCTGCTCTTCTCGGCGACCATGCCGGCGCCGATCAAGAAGCTGGCCGACAAGTTCCTCTCGAACCCCAAGACGATCGAGGTGGCGCGGCCCGCCACCGCCAACGCATCGATCGACCAGCGCCTTCTCAAGGTCGACTCGCGGCGCAAGAAGCAGGTGCTCGAGGACCGGTTGTCCGCCCAGGACGTGCGCACCGCCATCGTCTTCTGCAACCGCAAGACCACGGTGCGAGACCTCGCCAAGGACCTCAAGCGCGCGGGCCTGAAGGCCGGCGAGATACATGGCGACATGGAGCAGCCCGAGCGCATCCGCGAGCTCGATCGCTTCAAGGACGGCGAGATCAACATCCTCGTCGCCTCGGACGTCGCCGCCCGCGGCCTCGACATCAAGGACGTCAGCCACGTCTTCAACTTCGACGTGCCATGGCATCCGGACGACTATATCCATCGAATCGGGCGCACCGGGCGCGCCGGCAAGACCGGAGTCGCCATCACCCTCGCGACCGCCGCGGACGCCGAGGCGATCGAGGCGATCGAGAAGCTGACCGGCGCGAAGATCCGGCCCGTGGAGGGATCGGCCGCCGCGCCGCAGGACTCGAGCGCCGCTTCGGCCGAGCCGGAGCGGAGGGAGGAGCGCCCCCGCCGCGGCCGCTCCGAGAGGGCGCCGCGCGAGCGCCGAGAGAAGCCGCAGGCGGACTCGAAGCCGCCCCGCGCCCGCACGGCGCCGACGCGGGCCGCCGCCCCGGCCCAGCCCCGCCCGGCGCGGGCGCCGGAGGACGAGGGGGAAGAAGGCTGGAACGGCCCGGTGCCGGGCTTCCTCAGCCAATCCTTCAACAGCTGACCGCCGGCCCCTCGCGCCGCTAACTCCCTCCCCGCTTCTGTGTCACGCCGACACAGCGCGCAGACCCCCGTTGACCGGATCGCCCCGAAGCGACAGCGCAGGCTGCGGGGGCGCGTGACGGGTACAGGAGCTTGAGGCGTGTCGGCATCGGATCAGGGCAGGCATTACGGCCTCGACTGGCTCCGCATCGGAGCCTTCGGGATCCTGATCCTCTACCACAGCGCGCTCGGCTTCGCGCCGGCGCCCTGGCTGATCCACGTCGACCACCCCCTTCCCGCCGTCGACGCGATCCTCGCCGCGATCCAGCCGTGGCGCATGGCCCTGCTGTTCGTGGTCTCGGGCTATGCGACCCATAGCCTGATGAGCCGCTCGGCCGGCCCGGTCGGATTCCTGCGCGCGCGGGCGGGGCGGCTGCTGCCGCCGCTGGTGCTCGGAACGCTGCTGCTCGCCGCGCCCGAGACATGGATCGGCCTCACCCAGAATCACGGCTATCGCGCCGGCTTCCTGTCCTTCCTCGCCGGGGACTGGTTCCGCTTCCACGCCGTTTCGGGAGTGAAGCTGCCCAATCCGGAGCATCTCTGGTTCCTCAGCTACCTGTTCACCTACACGCTGCTCCTCGCCTCGGCGGCGGCGCTCGCCCATACCGGGCCGGTCCGGGCCGCCGTCGCGCTCGCGGACCGCTGGATCGCCGCGCCGCGCCGCTTCTGGCTCCCGCTCGCGCCGCTGATCCTCGTGCGCCTCGCCTTGCTCTTCACGGTGCCCGAGCAGAGGGGCCTGCTCCACGACTGGGTGAGCGACGTCCTGTTCGTGCCGGCCTTCCTGTTCGGCTTCGCCCTGGGCGCGCGGCCCGTCCTGTGGGCGACGATCCACCGGATGCGTCCCGTCGCGGCGGCCGGCGCCGCCGCCGCCGCGGCGCTGCTGCTTCCGCTGGAGGCGCTCTATCCCGACCATGTTCCGCATCTCGCCCAAGCCGCAAACCGGGTGGCGCAGACGGTGATGGCCTGGACGATGATCGTCCTCCTCCTCGGCGCCGCCGATCGCTGGCTGCGCTTCGACCGGCCCTGGCGCAGGCGACTCAACGAGGCCGTCTTCCCGCTTTACCTGGTCCACCAGACGATCATCGTCATCCTCCTCTGGTCGCTGAAGGAGGCGGGGCTCCCCTACCCGCTCCTCTATCTCCTGCTGGTCGGCGGGACCGCGGCGGGCGCCTGGCTGTTCTACGAGGCGGGCCGCCGCGCCGGCGCGCTCAGGCCGCTCTTCGGCCTCGCTCCGCCCCGACCGCGGCCCGCGGCCGCCTCGCCGCCCGAGGTCTCGCCCGCGGTGGTGGGGACCTGAGCCGACCGCCCGGCTCAGGGGTAGCGCAGCCTGACCCGGATCTGCTGTCCGCTCCTGGCGACCTGGAAACGCGCCGCGCGGAAGGAGGGCAGCCCTAGGAAGGTGTTGGGATTGTTGGAGAAGCCTCCGCCCTCCGTCGGCAGGCCGATGAAGCTGCGGTCGAGCTTCCGGTTGGCGTTGGCGTCGTGATAGACGACCACGGCATAATGGCCCGGATGCGGCACGAAGATGCAGGCATGGGTGACGCCGCGCCGGGCGGGCGACCGTCCGACATAGAGCGAGCCTCGCTTGGCCAGAAAGCGCCTGGGATCGTCGGCATAGAGCGTGACCGCGATCAGTCCGTCGCCCGAGCGCACGCCCTCGACCTGGACGTACAGCCGGGTGTCGCTCGGATGGCCGGTGCAAGCGTCCGGCGCGGCCGCCTCGCTCGCGGCGGCGCTGGAGGCGAGGAAGGCGGCCAGGACGAGCTTTGGATAGGACATCGCGACTCCACAAGCGCCCGGATCATGACGACCTTTCTCATCCTCGGCGCGCGCTTGTCGCCTAGCGGAGCTTGCAGGCCCTTGGCGAGCCCCTGGCTGCGCCGTCGCTCGCTCGGCGAGCGCGCGTACGCCTTCGCGGTCCCGCTTGTCTTCCCTCCGATCATCGGCCAAACAACGGGCGATAGGCTTGCGGGCGCCCGTTCCGCAGGGCGATCCGTCCAGGTCGAGACAAAGGAAGGCGGTGGATGACGAAGATGTCATTCGCGGAATTCGTCCGCCTGACCTTCCCCGGCGCGGTCGTCACTCCGCTGAGCGCCACCAACAACGAGATCTTCAAGGTGGAGGACGGGGCGACGACGCTCACCGCCAAGCGCATGATCGACGCCGATGTGCCGATCCCCTATTTCGTCCAATGCAGCGAGGCGCTCGGCAGGCGCCTCCCGGTGCCCAGGATCGAGCGCGTCTTCCGTGAGGCCGAGGGCGCGCCGTTCGACTGCATCGTCTCCGAGTTCGTCGAAGGCCGGGATCTCGCGGCGGCCCTAGCCGGCGAGGGACCGGCGCGGATCGACGACGAGGAGCTGGTCGCATTCCTCACCCGCTACGTGGGCGCGTTCGACAGCCTGCCGCGGATGTTCGAGGGTTTCGGCCTCTACAAGAAGGACGCGCTGCGATTTTCGGACCACGGCGAGTTCCTCCGCGCCTATGCAGACAAATATTGGCAGCGTGTCAGGCCGTTCGTGGACGCGCCCGCGGCCCGGCAGGTGGATGCGTGGATCGCCGACGGGATCGAGGCGGCGTCGGCGGCGCCGTCCGGCTTCCAGGCGGTGGTGGTCGATTCGAACCTGCGCAACTTCGTCCTCGCCGAGGACGGGTCGCTGGTCCTCCTCAACGTCCCGATCGTCGGCTGGTCGACCCGCGCCCACGGCGTGGCGGCCGTCGCCGCCCATCTGCGCCCCTTTCCGGCGCGCCGCCTCTTCCTGGAAAGGGCGACCCGCGGCTGGCCGGCGGAGGAATATGCCGCTGTCGGCCATCTCGAGGCCTGGACCCTGCTCGGAATCCTGTCCTTCTACGCGGTGCGGGCGCCCGCGCATCCCGCCGAGTGGCGCAACTGGGGCGCCACGCGCGGCCTCAGGGACGATTTCACGTCCCTCGTCGCCGAGCTCGCCTAGCCCCGTCGGGACAGACAGGGGCGAGCGCCTTTCCCTCCGCGCCTAGACCATGATCGCTTCAGGCTGAATCAGCCTGAAGCGTAAATCATGGTCCAGACATATATCGAGAGCCTGATTCACGCCTCAGGTTGAAACGCCGCCGGCATTTCAACCTAAGACGATCAGGCTCTAGGCGGTCGAGGACAGGCGGCCGCGCGGATCGGCGATCTCTCCGCGCGCGATCTGACGCTTCTCGGCGGCCGTCAGGCGCTTGCGGATGTGGAGCGCCACGTCCTCGCGGGTCGTGCCCGGATCGCGGTCGCTTCCCGTGTCCCGGTCGAGGAACAGCGGGAATTCCGAGGCCGGCGGACGGTGGTTGAAATAGGCCTTGTCGTAGCTGCGCATGATGATGCGCTGCTCCCGGTTGAGCGTATCGAGCCACTCCGGATTGGAATCGTAGCGATCCTCCGACACCAGCCACGCCGGGCAGTAAGCGAGGAAGAGGTTCTTGCGAGTCACGTCGCTGTGATTGGGGTGGACGCGATGCCAGACGCGCGACTGCATGATGGTCATGGTCCCGCGCGGGAAGACCAGGGGACGCTCCCCCGGGATCGGCTGGGCCGAATAGAATTCCTCCAGATACTGGGTGTGCTGGCTGCCGGGCAGCACGACCATGTTGCCCATTTCCGCGGTGGGCAGGTCGGTCAGCCAATAGCCGATCAGGATGTTGAGCGGGAGCGTCGGCGCGAACACCCCGTAGGGGAGCGCCCGCGACCCATCGTGGTGCCACACGGCCGTCTTGCTGCCCGGGGGCCGAAGATGGATCTGCGTCTTGTGGATCTTGAGCAGCTCTCCATAGAGATCGTAGGCGAAGCCGACGTGTCGCTCATGGTCGATCAGCTCGGCGAGAACCGGGTCGCGCTCGACGATGTTCTCGACCCCGTAATATCTGTCCGGCGAGTAATCGGGGTCGGCCTGCGCGACGCGCATGATCGCGTCCGTGTAGCGCTCTATATCCTCCTCGGACAACCAGTTCTCCAGGACGAGGATGCCGTCCCGTTCGAATATCTCCCACTGCGCGTCGGTGAACCCGGGGGGCGCAAGACGATATTGCGTTCGGCACGTGTCGGATAACTGATCCATGTCCGCTCCTATGATCCTTCCGCTCACGGCTGCCCGCCCCGGACCGCTCCACGATTCGCCTCGACGCTCGCGGTACCGAAACTGGAGGGGAGCAGATCGCCCAACGTCGTTTCGAGCGCGCGCTCGTCGTCGCGGAAGACCTCGATGACGGTCGAGGCGCTGCCCAGCTCGGCGATGCGCTGGCGGCAGCCTCCGCAGGGCGTGCAGACGTCGGGGCCGGCCGCCCACAAGGCGAGGCGGACGATCTCGCGCCGGCCGGCGACCACCATCGCCGCGATCGCCGCGGTCTCCGCGCAAACGCCCTCCGGGAAGGAGACGTTCTCCACGTTGCAGCCGATGAAGACCGACCCGTCCTCGGCGAGGACCGCCGCGCCGACGCGAAAGCGGGAATAAGGCGCATGGGCGTTGAGAGCCGCCCGCGCGGCGGCCGCCCCGAGCGAGGACGGGGCGGCATCCTCGACGGAAAGCTCGCTACGCAAGGCGCGCGCTCCTTCCGGCGACGAAGTGCGACCAGCCCCAATAGCCCCGCGCATTGGCGCAGGAAGCGGCCCGGACCCAACCCCGGCTCTGCAGGGCGCCCATCAGGAAGCGGTTTATCGCGCCATGGCCGAAGAGCACCACCGGCGCCTGCTCCCCGCGCGCAGCCTCGACGAGGAGGTTCACGCCTGCTTGCGCCCTCGACCGTACCGCCGCGCGGGATTCCACGCCTCGGGAATAGCCGAACCGCCAGAACACGCCCGACATCGTCACCCAGCGCGCCGGGGATATCCGAAGGCTGCGAAGCGGCGGCATGACCAGCCTCACTTCGTTGAACAAGGGAGACGTTTCCGCCGGCCGCCCTTCCCCAGCCGCGCGCGAGCAGGACTCGCGGGAGCGCGCGAGGGTGCTGCAGAATAAACGCGAAGCCCCCGCCGCGAAATGGCGCACTTCCGCCGGCGGCCGGCTGCTGTCGTGGAGCGGCGCCAAGTCGTAGCTGCGCGTCCACTGCTCGAAAGTCGCGACATCGATGGACGGCGTCCAATCGACATCGGGCTCGCCGTGTCTTACCAACAAAATGTCTGCAAGTCCGCGCTGCAATGTAAGCCCCGTAATTCCCCGGCGATTAGGCTCAAACGGTATACCAACCTATTTTCCAAGGCAATTATCGAAACGGATTCGGCATTGATTGAAGCGCTCGACTGGTCCGCGAAGATGATGGCGCACGCTATTCGGTGCGGCGACATGTCAGCCGAGGCATTGGTGGAGGCCCATCTCGACCGGATCGACGCCGTCAATCCGAAGGTCAATGCCGTCGTCCAGCTGGACGGCGACAAGGCCCGGGAGGCGGCCCGGGAGGTCGACCTGCGGCGCGCCGCCGGCGCCCCCTTGCCGCCGCTTGCCGGAGTCCCCTTCACGATGAAGGATTCCTTCGACACGGCCGGAATCGTCTCGACCGCTGGGACGCTGGGACGGCGGGACCATCGCCCCGAGCGGGATGCGACGGTCGTCGAGCGCCTGCGCCGGGCGGGAGCCGTCCTCCTCGGCAAGAGCAACACGTCGGAGCTCACCTTGTCGTTCGAGACCGACAACCTCGTCTACGGGCGGACGAACAACCCCTACGATCTCGACAGGACGCCGGGCGGGAGCAGCGGCGGCGCCGCCGCCATCGTGGCTTGCGGGGGGGCCGCATTCGACGTCGGCAGCGACATGTCCGGCAGTTTGAGGGTGCCGGCGCATTTCTGCGGCGTCGCCGCCCTCAAGCCGACGGCCGGCAGCGTGCCGCGCACCGGCCACATCATCGAGGACGACGAGCGGACCCAGATCGGCCCGATCGCGCGGCGCGTGGAGGATCTCGGCTTCATCCTGCCTATCCTGGAAGGGCCGGACGGGGTGGACCGGACGGCCGGCGGCGGGCGCGGGCCACGTTCCGGCGCCGAGCGGCGCCGCGTCGCCGTCTTCGCGTCCGACGGGCGGAGCGAGCCCGATGCCGCGACCGAGCTTGCCGTCCGGGAAACCGCGGAAGTCCTGGTTTCGCTCGGCGTCGACGTCGCGTGGGCGCGGCCGCGCGCCCTGGACGACCTCCCCCGGCTGAGGCGTGCCGACCGTTCCTGGATCGAGCGGATCCTCGAGCGGGCGGGCACGGGCGAGGTTCATCACGAGCTCGCCTGGATCCGCCGGCCCCCGATACCGGGCCGCGGCCTCGCCCCCGGGCCCCTGGCCGAGCATGTGGCGCGGTTCCGGCTGGACATGGACGCGTTCATGGAGGGTTTCGACGCACTCATCTGCCCCGTGCGGCCCTATCCGGCGCCCCGTCACGGCGACAGCCTGAGACCGGAGCTCAAGGCCGGCCGCTGGTATACCCCCGCCTTCAACCTGACGGGATGGCCGGTGGCGACCGTCCGGGCCGGAACCGCCGCCGGCGGCCTTCCGATCGGCGTCCAGGTCGCGGCGAAGCGGTGGCGGGAGGATGTCGCGCTCGAAATAGCCTTGCAGATCGAGCAATGGAGCGGCGGGTGGCGCCCGCCCAACCTATGATCTTCCGATGAGTGGCGATCCGGCAACTCGGAAGAACCGGGTGACGATTCAAGTCGTCGTGCCGTTGCGCGGCCTTCGCTACTTGGCTAGCCTCGACATTCAAAGCAGGCCGCGAGCAGACGAATGTCCGTTCATCCTGCCGCACCGGGTCCACTTTCTCGAACGGAGCCAGTCGAGGTCATGAAGAACCTTGATCGACAGTCCCCTTCCGGGGCCGCGGACCGGCGGGAACTGGCCCCGGTGGGTGCGCAACCCTATTCGCTCCCCGCGTCATAGGCCTGTCGCCGTTGATCGACGCAATCGACCTTGGACCACCGAAGGTGGAGCGCGCCGCGGCATGGCGGGTGTACAGGATCCGGATCGCGGTCTGCCTCGGCATATTGCTGGGCGCCATCGACGGCGGGATCATCGCGCCGATCCTCCCCGCCATCTCGCGCGACCTGGTTTCCGCGGCGGGCGGCCTGTCCTGGCTGGCGAGCGGCTACTTCCTGGGGACCGCTCTCGCCGCGCCAGCCTGGGGCGGGATCGGGGATTCAAGGGGCCATTCCTTCGTGGTCACGACCGGGCTGTCGATCCTGATCCTCAGCACGGCCGCCTGCGCCGTGACCGGCATGGCGGGGGTCGATATCCCGATCCTGCCCGACGACCTGCAATTCGCCGCCTTCCGCTTCGCCCAGGGTATCGGCAGCTCGGCGGTCTTCACCGGCGGCTTCGCCCTGCTGAGCGAGACCGCCTCGGCGCGCCGGCGCGCCAAGAGCAGCGGCCTTTTCAGCGGCGTCTTCGCGATCGCGACCATGTTCGGTCCGGTCACCGCCGGGCTGATCAACGATCACGCGCATCTCGGCTTGGGCGGAGTCGAGATATCGGGCTGGCGGTTCGTGTTCATCTTGCAATTGCCGGTTGCGCTGCTCGCCTTTCTTCTGATGCCGGCAAGGACTCCGCAGAGCCTGCCGGCCCAGGGCAGATTCGATTATTCCGGACTGGGGCTGGTCGGGCTGGTCGCCATCTTGTGCATGAACCTCGTCAGCCGCACGAAGAGCGTGGAGGGCGGCCTCTTGATCGCCGCGACCGTGGCCGGGATCGGAATTGCGCTCGCCGCCCTGGTCCGGGTCGAGCGGAGGGCCGAGCGGCCGCTTCTTCCGCCCGAGCTGCTCCGCCTCGATGCGGTGCGACATTCCTGCGCCGGAGCGTCGATGACCGCGGGGGCTCTGACCTGCTTCGCCCTGTCGATGCCCGGGAGCCTGCAGGCCGGCGCGAACCTGTCGGCCGCCGCCAGCGGCGCCCTGATGGCGGCTTTGTCCTTCGGCTATTTCGGAGGAACGGTGGTCAACGGGTGGTTCGTCGGCCGCACCGGCCGGGCCCGCGACGCGGCCCTGTTCTGGGCCGGGCTCTGCGTGGTCGCGCTCGGGATCCTCGCGGCCCAGCCGGCGGGCGAGCGCAACATGCTCTTCGTCCTGCTGTTCGCGATCGGCGCCGGCTTCGGGCCGCTGCAGCCGATGCAGTTCATCATGATGCAGCTCGCCGTCCCCGGCAACCGACAGGGCACCGCGGCCGGCATGCTGAACTTCTTCCGTCGCCTGGGGGCGTGGGGCGGCGGCGCGCTCGGCGGGCTGGTGCTGGCCCACAACCTGAACGCGCCGCGCCAGGTCGCGGGGACGTCGTGGCCTTACGTCCTGCCGTCGATCTTGTGCATGGGCTTCCTGGCGGCCAATCTCGTCTTCATCTGGCGCCTCTCGCGCGACAGGATCCCGGATTAGCGATGAGACTCGGCGCCCTTCCCGTCGCCACGGTCCGCTATGGTATTGAAGTCAACTCTGTAATAGCATTGGCGGAACGCCCAGGAAACGGGACCGTCAAACGCCATTTTCGGCAAAATTCACAAAGAAAGATGGGGGCTTTTTGAAGATGAATATTCCGGCGACTAACGGCGTTCGTGATCCGGATCGCTTCGCGCAGTGGGAGGCGATCGCATTTCCCGGTTCCGTGGAGCAGGCTCGCGCAGGATCGGTCGGTAAAGAGCAGGCCATGAGGGCGATGAAAGTCGCGGTCGAGCGCTTCTACCCGGATTGCATCTACGCCTTCGGTCACGGCTCCTCGATTACCGGTTCCTACAAGGCCTATTCCGATCTGGATGTGATCGTGATCAACCCCCCCGGGTCGAATTGGGAAATACGTCACGAGGTCGTCGAGGGCTTCCCTGTCGAATTTACCACTTATTCGATGGATACCGTAGAGGTCATGGCGATGCTCGCTCTCCATATCCGGATTCCGCTCGGCCTGCTGGCCTGGACCGGTGAGATCATCGTCGACAACAAGGGCGATGCGAAGGAATTCCAGGCGCGCATGGCCGCGATGGCCGAGCAGATGCCGCTCATCGACAGGACTCACGACCGGGAAAATACACGGGCGATCTTGTTTACGACGCTGGTCGATCTCCGCAAGGATCGGGGCGTCGAGGTTGCCCAGGCGGTGATCCTCAACAATTATAGAGCGTTCATCACCGGCATAACGCTTCTCGCCAACACCTGGCAGCATCGCAGCCGGCACTTCGTGAAGAATCCGGACTTGCCGGGCTCGGCGAGAATTACGGCCCTGCATAGTGCGATCGCCAAGTTGATGGCGGGCGACATCGCGCCCATGATCGATTTCACCGAGGACCTGATCGAGGATCTGGGCGGCCCGCTTTGGAGCGGCCGGGCGACGAGCCTCGAAGTGCGGCCGGAATATCTGCCGGTCATCAGAATGCTGCTGACCGCGCTTTCCGGCTGACCGCGCCCGAATTCGCTATGAAGCTATAGACGCTTTCCCCCCTCTTTGGCAGCATGGCCGCCGTACCGACGACGTCGCGCGAGGCCTCGTGACGACGATCGAATGAAGGAACCGCTCCGAATGGCGAATTTAGCGCAACCCGATGAATTCGGCTTTCGAGATGCGGCCGTCTCATCCGCGAAATCCGCGATCGAGCATTTGGAGCTGCCCGAGCGGGCCGAGAGCTTTCTTATCGGCTCGTGTGCCGAAGGCTTCGGTAACCCCCTGTCGGACATCGATATCCTGATCGCGATCCCCCCGGGCAAAAACAAGGAGCCCGTGTTCCGCCATTATACTTGGGTCGGCGAGCAGCGGGTCGAGGTCTATTCAAGGCCGACCGACGATCTTCAGGAGTTCGTCGAACGGATCAATGCGCTCACGCCCGACGCGGTGGCCGACGCGGTCCGGCGGGGCCAGTCGAGCGAGGACGCCCTCGAGGAAGACCTCGAAATGTATCATCGCGTCCTGTTCGCCTATCCGATCCGGCCGAACGGTCTGCTCGGCGCCGTCCACGCGCTCATGGATCACGAGAAGCTGATCGAGCTCCGCGCGGCCCTGGAGGAGATAAGGTTCAGGAATTATTCGGAGCTCGCTCTGGCGGCCGAGGGACTCGCGCTTTCCAACCTGGCGACCGCCTATGCGCGCTCCGCGCTCGAGGCGGCGGCCGCGTCGTGGGGCGCTCGCCAGGGGCAGACCTATGCCGGCAAGAAGTTCCTGAGCTGGCGGCTGGCACGGGCGGGGCTTCCCGCGGAAAGGATCGAGAAGCTGGAGGAGCTCACTTCGACCATCTCCACCGGATTCCTGCATCGTTCGCTGGATTTCGAGGGGTTCGTCGAGACGTTCGGAATGCCGGCCGTCGACGTGGCGGCCGAGATCGTGGCGGAGGACGAGGTGCTCCGGGTGCGGCTGACCGACCAGCTCTGGATCGGCAACCAGCGTCGAACGGTCGTGGTGCCGAGCGAGATCGTGGGGGCGTTCGACGCGTCGATCGGATCGGGCGCCGCCCAGATCCCCGACTCCGCGGAAGCCCGGCGTCTCTGCTTCCTGTCCGGCCTAGCCCGCCTTGAGACGAGCTTCGGGCGGATCGAGCGCGTCTCCCAGGCGATCGACGGCCGAAGCGATGCGGTCATGACGGCCAAGGGCTTCGGCAAGCTGCCGTCCGAGCCCTTCGTCGTCACCGAGGGCGTCAGCACCTTGGTCGATGCCGCCATGGCCATCTCCACGGCCGGATTCCTGTTCGCCAATTGCAAGGAGGATGCGATCGGCGCGGCCAGGACGGGGCGCTGGCGTCAGTTCGACATCGCGCTGGGCCGGATGCGCCAGTTCACGCTCGACGCCATCTCCTATTCGGAGACGTTCAGGCCGGCGCCCGTCGAGAGCGACGCCGCCAATTCCTGCCGTCCCTCGACGGCAACCGAATTGCAGCCTCAGGTTCGGGAAGCGGCCGTCATCCGCTGCCGCGACGCCGCTTCGGCCGAGCGGGCCCTGGCGGCGACGGAGGTGGTCTTCTCCCGGCTTCCGCCGGAGATATTCGGCCAGCTTCAATATGCCGCGTCGAGCGCGTTCGCCGGAATGGCCTTCATCGAGCTCGTCTTCGTCTGGGGGAAGGTGGCCAAGGGCATGGGCAAGGCCCTGATGAGCAAGGGCATCCGGAAGACCTTCGTCAGGGAATGGGATTCGATCCTCGAGCAATCGAGCCTCGCCGACCTGCCCCGGGATATGCGCGTCCACGTCAAGCCCGAGAAGTTCCAGTTCAACTGGGCGCGCTCGGACGATCTTCGCGCCGCGGTGACGGAAGCGCAATAAGCTTTCGCCTTCACCGTTGCGCCTCGCGCGATGCCCCTCCCCCCGTCGCTCCGCGACGGCTCAGGTTCGTGCCAGGCCCGAGGCGGCCATCAGATGGCGCAGGTGGCGCCGCAGCAGGCCGGGCGTCCAGCGCGCGGCGAACGCCAGTTGCCGGGCGACCTTTCCCACCTGATGGTGCACCTGCCGGCCGCCGTGGACGGCGCGCCAGGCGGCCTCGGCGACGGCTTCGACGGGCGTGAACGCGAACCCGGCGCGGACGATGGTGTCGCGCCGCGAAGCATCGTCCGAGCGGCTGTTCGAGCCGTCGAGAATGGGGGTGTCGACAAAGTCCGGCATCAGCGAGCAGACCTTGATCCGGTCCGAATGCCATTCAAGGTCGAGCGCCTCGGTGAGGCCGCGCACCGCGAACTTGCTTGCGCAATAGAGGGCGAGGCCGCCGGTGCCGTAATGGCCCGCCGCGCTCGAGGTGTTGACCAGCGCCGAACCCGGCGCGCTGGCCTTGAGGTGCGAGTAGGCCGCCTGGGCGCCGTAGACCATGCCGCGGACGTTCACGTCGATCAGCCGATCTATCTCGTCCCTGTCGAGTCGGTCCAGCCTTCCGGCGACCCCGACGCCGGCATTGTTGAACAGGACGTCGATCCTTCCGCCCGCCGCTTCGGCGAAGGCGGCCAGCGCCGAATCCCATCCCGTCCGGTCGCGCACGTCCAGGACGTGGGCGTGCCACGCCCCGGACGGCAGCGAGGCGCCAGTCTCGGCCATTCCGCGCTCGCTGACGTCGGCCAGCCCGACGAACCAGCCGCGCTCGGCGAAATGCTTCGCGACGGCCCGCCCGATCCCCGAGGCGCCGCCGGTGACGAAGATAGACCTGCGCACGCCTCAGCCCCTCATGGCTCTGGCGCGGTCGGTCAGGAGATCCTCGATCAGACGAGCGCAGGCGCCGATGTCGCCCTCGCCGATGTCGATCTCGCAAGCGACCTTCGCATGCGTTTCGACGATCTGGGCGACCGTTCGGGTATCGGAGCGGCGATAGGGCCAGAAGGGCTGGCTGTAGTCGATGCCGTCGAACAGGCTCGAGGCGAGGAGGTCGACGAGCTTGGACCCCTCCATGTCGGCCGACTGGGTCGAGGCGGCGCCGCTGCGCGTCAGCCGGACGACCGCGTGGAGCGGCGCCGTCGGGCTGATCGTCGCCCGGAACGCATCGGCGAACTGGGCGACCGACAGGCTGACGTCGGAATCCGGAACGTTCATCCCGACCCTGTGGGGGTTGGGAAGCCCGGCGCTGCGCCAGGCCCTGAGGCTGTCGTAGCGCTCGAGCGTCCCTGGCCGGATGTTGACCGAGACCGGCAGGCCGACGACCCGGCCGTTGGGAAAGAGGAAGATCCGGTCGTTCGACGTGAAGCGCGCGCCGCGGCTGACGAGCTCGCAAATCTGGGTGGTCTTGCCGGCGAACTTGTCGCCCAGGATGACCACGCCGACGCCGCCGATCGTGACGCAGCCGGCGTGGAGATAGGCGCCGCCCGCCAGGCTCCAGTCGGAGCTCAGCCGGTTGCGGACGAGCCTCGCCAGCCCGAGATGGGGCGGGATCACGCCGTCGTGAGACGTCAGGATGACGGTTCGGTCGGCGAGGAAGACGGTGAGGTCGGCGAAGGCGGCCTCCTCGAAGCGGACGTGCCAGGCGACATCGCCGCTCAGGCCGCTGGCGATCGCCAGCCGCGTGCCGGCGATCGGAGTCGCGCCCAGCCTGGCCTCGTCCGCCCAGGCCCGAACCTCCGCTCCGGCGGTGGCGACGTCCAGGATGTGGGCGTGGGGCACCGCGGAGGGGACGTAATAGCCGGACAGGTAATCGAGCGTCTGGGAGAGGACCCAAGGCGCCGCGATCAGCCCGATCGCGTGGTTCGGATCGAACGGCGCCGCGACGTTGATCGACGGCTTTGAGGCGCGCGCGCGCAGCGCCTCGAGCCAGGGCGGCGGCGGCGTACGGGCGGCGGCGGGAACGGCCATGACCCGGCCTAGCTCGGGTCTTTGAAGATGAGCGACTTACGCGGCCCGTCTGAGTTGCGATACTTGCCCTCGTAGAGCTTGATCTCGCCAATCGGCTGCCAGAACGTCATCTGGGCGATCCGCATGCCCCGGTGCAGGCGGAACGGAAGCGTCGAATAGAATTGGAAGGTGATCCGCCCGACCGAGCCGATGTCGATGAGATCGGCGGTGACGTGGACGAAGAGCCCGGCTCGGGCGGTGCTCGACTTGGCGTGGAGAAGCGGCACGAAATGGTCGCTGCCGACCACCTCCGCCGAGCAGCCCAGGCAAAAGCCGCCCGCCGGCAGCAGCAGCCCCTCGTCGGGGATCGGGACCTCCACCACATTGGCCTCGACCCGGGGGTCGATCGGCTCGCTGGTATATTGCAGCACCCGGTCGCCGAGCGTCAGGTCGATGCTGTTCGGGTTGACGTGATCGTCGCAGAACGGATCGCACACGATGTGTCCGCGCAGGATCCGCGTCCGGATTTCGGAGCCTGTCAGGATCACTGCTTCGTCACCGATGCGTCGCTGCTGCGGAAGCGGGAATCGTGGAATTTCGAAGGCATGGGCTCGTTGTGCCGGCCGAACCAGCCTTGGTACGGCAAATGCTCCCCCACGCAGCACCAGAAGGAGACCTGGCCGAACGTCTGGCCCGGATAGACGTAGACGTCGTGCGCCGACACGATCTCAAGCGTCCAGCGGTGTATCGCCCCCATATGGCCCAGGTTGGCCGACACCTGGACGAAGATCCCGAGGCGCCCGATCGAGCTCCGCCCGATCAGCGAGGTCACGTATTTCGGGCTGCCGATGCGCTCGAGCGTGTGCCCCAGATAGAGGCGGCGCTTCTCCAGGAGTATACGGCCGTCGACCGGCTCGAGCTTCCGGCGCCTGTGCTTTCCGCCCGCCGTCGTCTCGATCCGATAGATGTCGCTGCCGAGCCGATAGTTATAGCTGTTCGGATTGACGGCCGCAGGCGTGAAGGGGTCGATGGTGATGTCGCCGGATTCGACTGCCTGACTGATTGCACTCCCGGTAAGTATCACGCTCCCCCCTTCCCACGAGTCGAAACCGTCTTGTGGCCCCTACCACTTCGCAACGCTATCAAGCTCATCTGCAGGCTGTAAGTTGATATGCCGATCGGAGCGCCAGTTATTTGCCAATTCCGCGTTGGCGCCGCACCGGGTACACTTCGTTAGGACCAACTCATCCCCCGGACCAAGGGGAATTCGGCGCAGGACGGCCTCCGCCGCCGCGTCCGACTTGCCGAGCGACGATGTCGCCAGGATCTCGTAGCCCTCGACAACGGGCAGAACTATCCGCGCCGCCGCCAGGCGCGGCCCGGCGACCTTCGCGAACGATTCCCCGCAGCAATCGCAACTACCGGCGACCAGGATCGATCGGCCGCCGCTGCGGGACGACTTGCGCGGGGAAGCGGCGAGACGGCGCCAGCTGGCCGGAAGGCCGAAATCGCCTTCGACCACGGTCACCTCGCCTGTCGTCCAGGGCTCGAAGTCATAATGGATCCGGTCGAACGACGGGCGGGCGTCCGCGACCGCATCCACGGCCGCGACGTCTTCAAGGCACAGGCCGGGCAAGTCTCGCCTCAGGCGCTCCAGCTCGTCGAGCATGAGGGGAAGCTGGGCGAGCGAGAAGTCGCCGCGCATCAGGCCGAGGCAATAGACCTCGATGGCGAAGGCCTCGCCGACGGCCGGAAGGCAGGCGCGCTCCGCCGGCTCGAGCGGTGCGTTGCGCTGGTAGGCGCGTAGCGGCGCCGCCGCGGCCTCGATCGGGCGGAAGCGGGCCGCCCCGTCGAAATTGGTGCTCTGCGCCTGGTAGCGAAGCAGGCCGAAGGAGAACATCGCTTCGGCGACGTCGTGCAAGCGCTGCGCATGATCGGCATTGTCGAAGTCGCAGGCGAGCGCCTGCCTTCCGTCTTCCGAGAGGACGATGTTCCAGGGGCTGAAGTCGCCATGTATCCCGGTCCGAGGCAGAGCGCGCCAACCTGCCGCGGCCGCCTCGTCCCGGACCCGGGCGAGGCGCGGCGCGAAGGCCGCGGCCAGCGCATGGCCGGGGTCCGAGCCCGCTTCCTCCAGCAGTTCCTGCGCCAGCGTCACGTGATCGGCGACCAGGTCGAAATAATCTTCGTTGGTCGCGAGCCCGGGATTTTCGGGCTTCACCGCGTGCAGCGAGGCGAGGAGGCGCATCGCGGCGGCGACCTCCCCCTCCCCTCCGGTCCATGCCGATCCGACGATCGCGCGGGTCAGCGTGAAGCGCGCGCCGTCGACCTCCGCCCAGGCCGATCCGCGACTCGTCCGCATCGGCATCGGCACCGGCACCCCTGCCGCGTGGAGCCGCTCGGTCCAGTCGTGGCGAAACCGGTTGAGCGACGGCTCGTCGCAATACCAGGGGATCTGCTTCAGGAAGAAAGCCCCGTCCGGCGTGTCGACGAATATCTTCCGGGCGGTCTTGGTCCGGTCGCCCAGGGCCACCGGCGCCGGCCGCTCGAACAGGACGTGGTGGGTGGAGTAGCGGGACCCCAGGCCATAGGCTTCGAGTATGGCGTCGAGCTCAGGCTGGCGGATCGGCTGGTGGTAGCGCGACGGGCGCCGCTTAACCGGCATGGCGGCGGCGCCTGTCCTGCGCCAGGATCGGCTCCACGCGCTCGATCGCTTCGGCAACCGCGTCGGCACCGAGCCCGAGATACATGCGCACCCAGCTGTCGCCCTGCTCCATCCCGAGGCCGGACGCGCTGGGCAGGAGCGGTGACAGGCTGACCCCCCGCTCCGCCGCGGCCGCCAGGAAGCTTGCCGTCGGCCGCGGCTCGCCCCGGAACGGGGGGGGCACGCGGAACGCCAGGAACGGCGTGGCGTCGCCGGCGACGACGTCTTCCGGTCCGAGCCCCAGCGCGGGCAGCATGTCGGTGGCCGCGCGGCGGGCGCTGGACTGGATGTCGCGCCGCGCCTTTATGTCGGCGGCCGCCGCCTCCGAGCCGATCCAGCGGCTCAACGCCCATTGCACCCGACCGCCGACGTTGAGCGAGCGCGCGGCGAGCTGGCGCTGGAGCCCCAGCACGCTTTCCTCGCCGCCCAGATAGGCGCCGACCGACCAGCCGTTGCAGCCGAACTGCTTGCCCAGCGAGCGGACGAGCAGGAACGGCAGGGAAGGCTCGGCGCCGCACGTCTCCAGGAGCGCGTTCAGCGCCGACGAGGGGGTGGTGCCG
The DNA here is from genome assembly GCA_019232625.1 of Alphaproteobacteria bacterium. Classification (GTDB taxonomy): domain Bacteria; phylum Pseudomonadota; class Alphaproteobacteria; order Sphingomonadales; family Sphingomonadaceae; genus Allosphingosinicella. The sequence continues at coordinate 47,313 of JAFANP010000038.1, forward strand.
CTGTCGGTGAGGCCGTGATAGGCGTCGTCGATCAGGAGGGCGGCGCCCGCCTCGGAGGCCAGCCGGACGATCGACCGAAGGAGATCGTCCGGCCAGTTGAGCGCCGTCGGGTTATGCTGCGGGTTCAGCACCACGAGCTGGCGGGCCGAGCGCGGAACGGACGCGATCGCCGCCTCGATCTGCCGCAGGTCGGGAGCGAAGCCGTCGCGGGGCGAAAGCGCGATCGGATTGGGGACGAACCCCAGCGGCGTGAAGACCCCGCGATAATCCCAGCTCGGGGTGAAGCTGGTGAGGTGGAGCCGCTCGCCGCGCCAGCATTCGCTCGCCAGCCACGCGCCGAAGGCGTGCATGAGCGAGCGGGTCCCGGTCGGGCTCGCTCCGGCGCGCAGCGGCGAGGAAGCGAGCGGAAGGCGATATTCGTCGGACAGCCACGCGACGATGGCGCGCTGGAGCTCCGGCAGCCCGGAGGGCGCCAGGAGATAGCCGTCCGAATAAGCCGGCGCCTCCGACAACAGCGCGACGAGGCCGGCGGGCGCGCCGCGCCAGGTTTCCCCCAGCGCCAGCGGGATCGGCGGACCCTCGCGGCACCCCCCCTCGATATAGTTCCTCAGCGCGGCATTGTCCGGGCAGGGATCGAAACCGTCGCAGCCGCCGAGGAGGTCGGCAAGGCTGCCGGCATCCAGCGGCGAGCTGCTAGAAGAGTTCAACATAGCGATGGGGATAGGTTGACGCGCGATACCTGAGGACCAGCACGTTGTAGCCCTGATAGGGACGAAGCGCGTTCGACGTCTGCCTCACCTCGAAGAGGCGATCGAACATCTCCTCCTTCCAGTCGCGATCGTCGATCTGGTGGAAGCGGGCGGCGCGCTCGATGGTCGAGCGGCAATAATTGCGGACCTGCTCGTCCGACTCGATCGCCAGCTCCTTGCGCGATTCGTAGATCACCTCGTAGCGCAGGTAGGGCGCCATCACCTCGTCATACCCCTCGGTGGTCGGCAGCACGCCGAAGACTCGCCGGCCGCGTTCGAGCAGCTCCTGGGGGATCTCCGATCGCACGTAGAAGGGGGACGCGAGGATGCAGCCTCCGTCGACCAGGAGCTGCGGCAGACGGGCGATGATCCCGTCCGGATTGGGGAAGAAGCGCAAGCCGCCGCCGAGCGCGATATGCGTATAGGGCCGGTCGGGCGTGAAGCTGTGGGCGTCGCCGCACTCGTAGGTGACCCTGGCCTCGGGCGCGTAGAGGGCGGCGTTGTGCCGCGCCGCGTCGACCGCCGGCCCGGAGACGTCGAGACCGTGCGCCGTGCAGCCGGTGAGGACGGCCAGCTCGCGGGCCTGGAAGCCCGTCGTGCAACCGAATTGCAGCAGCCGGCCCTCGGGCCCGAGCCTCGAGAAGATCGCCCATTCGTTGAGCGTCGAGTAAGCCCCGGGCAGGACGTTCCACTGGTTTATGTATCCGACGAAGTCCGGATAGTTCATCTCATGTGACGAGGGCTGTTGCTTCAGTAAAGTGGCCATGATCTCGCTCCGCGATTTAAGTGCTATTGATGGTTTCCGCCGCTTCGCGACGAGACGGAGCGAGTCCTAGGGCTGGTCCAGACCCTGGCGGCGCATGAAGCGCAATATGCCCCCGACCGTGTCGTCGAGCGAAGGATCGGGAAGTCCGCCCGCCCGCGCGCGCGCTTCTTGGTACCTGCTCGAGTCGTACCGCTTGAACTCCATGCTCGAAATGTTGTCGACCGAGTTGATCAGGAAGTCGAGCAAGGGGAACAGGATGTCCCGGCGCGTGCAGCGGCGGATCACTTCGGGCACGAACTCACGCAACGCGAAATGCTCGAAGGGCCGCCCCGTCTGGTCCGTGATCCGGTCGGTCACGTCGCGCATCGTCGCGAAATCGTCCCGCACCACGTGGAAGGTCTCGCCCAGCGTGTAGGGGAGATCGGAGATCCCGACGACATTGGCCGCGACGATGTCGACCGGCGTGAAGCTCACCTGGTTCTGAGCGCTCACCCCGACGCCGTGGTCGATCATGAACTTGAGCAGCCGGATCGTGATGTCGAAGGCGTTGCCGCCCCCTTCCGTGGACGGAGTGATCAGCGCCGGCCGGAAAATGCGGGTCGGCAGTCCGGCCTTGGCCGCGTTGGCGACGATCCTTTCGGAGCTCCACTTGCTCTGGCTGTAGCCGAAGTCGAGCAGCGCCATCTCCGTATTGCCGTCCGTCTCCAGCAGGACCGGCTTGGTGGCCCATCCGAAGATGAAGGTGGTCGAGATGTGGTTGAAGACCTTCGTCCGCCTGCCCGCGGCCAGCTCCAGCAACGCCTTCGTTCCCTCGACATTGGCATCGCGCATGTGGAGGTAGTCGAACAGATAGTTCACCACCGCGCCGTTGTGCACGATGGTCGAGGTCTCGCTCTCGATCCTGTCGCGGTCATATCCCGACAGACCGAGGCCGGGGGCCGCGAGGTCGCCGAGCACGATCTCGGTCTTCGCCTCGACCAGGTCGCACCAGTCCCGCGAGATGCCGGACGATTCGAGGGAGCGGCGAAGTCTCGCCCGCGCCGAGTCCGCGTCGGCGCCGCGCACCATGGCGACGACGTCGCGGCCCCGCTTTGCCAGCTCGAGGAGCAGGAAGGGGCCGAGGAAGCCGGTCGCCCCGGTCAGGAGCGTTTTGCCGTCCTGGGCGGGAGGCGGCATCACCGGAGGGAAGGCCGGGACGATCTTCGCATCGGCGGCCATGCACTGGGCGTCCAGCTTCCGCGCCTCCGCGCGGTCCAGGGCGACCTCGTGGCGAAGCCTCGCGATGCTCTCCATCGTCGCGGTTTCGGTGGCGGCCGCAAGCGCGACGAGGCGCCTCACCGGCGTCCGCTGGATCATGCGGACGTCGACCGCGGCGATCAGGTCCTCGCCGCCATGCGTGGTCAGCAGTTCCTGCAGCTCGTGCATGACTCCGACGAGGTCGAGCGAGCTGATGCCGATCTGGGCGAAATTCTCCGTTTCGTCGCCGGTGAGGCCGTAGCGTTGGAGCAGCCACGCGAACGGGGTTTCGCCCGGTTCGGAGAACCGCTCGGGACGCACCCAGCGCTCGCGCACCTCGAAAAGGCCGTCGAGCAGCATCGAGCCGGCCAGATGCCGCCTCAACTTGCCCGAAGTGGTGCGAGGCAGCGCCCGCGACGGCACGAGGAGCACTTCGTCCAGCTCGATCCCGAGATCGACCTGGACGGCATTGGCGGCGTCCTCCAGACGGACCTTCTGCCGGCGCTTCTCCTCGACGAGAAGGACGATGCGGTTCGGAGCCCCCTCCTGGTGGACCTCGATCGCCGCGACGTCGGCTCCGCCGCCCGCGAGGGCGAAGCTTGCCGTGACCTCGATGTCGCTCGGATGGAAGTTCTGGCCGCGGACGATGATCACGTCCTTGCTTCGGCCGCAGACGACCAGTTCACCCTTGTGGATGAAGCCGAGGTCTCCCGTCGCGAGATAGTTCCAGGCGTCTCCGTTGAGCTTGTTGCCGAACGTCTTGAGGCTGGCGTCTTCCTTCTGCCAATAGCCCGCGGCGACGGAGCCGCCGCTGATCCATATCTCCCCCACCGTCCCGTCGCTCACCGACTTGCGGCTGCTCGGATCGACGATGGCGAGGCGCGTATTGCCGAGCGGGCGGCCGCAGCTCATCAGGCGCGTCGCCGCGGCGATCCCGGAGACGCTGACCGCCTCGCGCGCCTGGCCGCGCGCCAGGTCCTTGCGGGCCACCGGCAGCGCCGTGCTGCCATAGCTCGTCACGCCGAGCGTCGCCTCGGCAAGGCCGTACGCAACGTAGAAGGCCTTCGAGTCGAGCCCGCGCGGCGCCAGGGCGCGCAGGAAGCGTGAATAGGTGTCCGGACGGATCGTCTCTGCCGCCATCTGCATGATGCGCATCGACGAAAGGTCGTAGCTGACGAGGTCCGATATGTCGGTGCGGTCGAGCACCAGGTCGTAGGCGAAATTGGGCGCGGAGGTCGCGGTCGCCTTGACCCTGGTGATGAGCTCGAGCCACAGCTGCGGGCGGGCTATGAACGTCGCCGGCGAGAAGCCGTGGATTTCGCCGCCGGCGAGCGCCGGAAACAGGCAATAGCCGATCAGCCCCAGGTCGTGATGTTGCGGCAGCCAGGTCACCGCGACCGGCGGGTGGTCGAGCACCACGCTGCAATTGTGCAGGATGTTGGCGTGGGTGACCATCACCCCCTTGGGAACGCTGGTCGAGCCCGACGTATATTGGAGAAGCGCGATGTCGTCGCCGTCGATCGGCGCGGAGGCGACATCGTCGGCGCGCGCATCGGCCCAGATCCGGGAATCGAACGTGGCGACCAGGTCGGTGCTCGTTCCGCCGTTGGTGAGCAGCGCGGTTGGGGCACAATCCTCCACGACCTGCGCGACGCGATGATGGCCGGCCTTCTGGCCCAGCGCCGGGACGGGCACCGGTATGGCGCCGAGCCGCAGCGCCGCGAAATAGGCCGCGATCGTTTCGGTGCAGGAAGGATAGGCCAATACGACGCGATCTCCGCGGCGTACGCCTGCTTCCTCCGCCATCCCTCGGGCAATGCCGAAGGTGCGCGCCTGGAACGCTGCACGAGTAAAGGACTCGGTCAGCCGCCCGCGAGCATCATAATAGTGAAATAGCGGCTGCTCTGGCGACGAGTCGACGATTGCGTCGAGGACGCTTACTAAATCCATCGTCATATGCGTCAGCTTAAATTCAGAGTCAGCTTATAGGCCTCGAACTCCACCATGATTTTACCCCTCCCAATCAGCAAGATAGCTTGGGGCTTTTTTGGAAGCAACCATAATTCCGCCCTCTTGGTCGATCCAAGACAAAGGGCCCGGAATATGTCGTGAATGACATTCCTCCCCCATGGAAGAGCGTGTTTTATAGAGGTTGAAGAGGTGGACTTCGTTGCCGTGGGCGTAGCGACTCATCGCTATTCAGTGCGGAAGCTTCGCGACTCGGAAGGACGTCGAAGCCGAAGCGGCGTATCCTGTAACAGGTGCGTATCCGGCCGAGTCGCGGGGGGTTGCGGACCGATGATTCGATGGCCGGACTAGCCGGCCGCAAGTACCGACAGCAACGCGTCCAAGTCGCTGCCGCGCTCCCACTTGGCCGCGTTCCAGCCTTCGGCTTGCGCCGCAAGTACGTTTTCTTCGCTGTCGTCGACGAGCAGGTGCGCTTCGGGCGGGAGCGCGGTCCGCTTCGCCGCCGCCCTGTAGAAGCCGGGCTCGGGTTTGCGGAAGCCGAGAGCCGCCGAGTAGATCATGTCGTCGAAATAGCGCTCCAGACCGACTTCCCGCCACAAGTACCGGCTCCGGTCATGGTCCTGGTTGGTGACCAGCACGCTCTTCAGCCCGGCATGCCTGGCGCGGTCGACGGCGTCGATGACGGCACCGTCCAGGGCCGAATCGTTCGAGTGCCAATAGTCGATAAGATCGTCGACCCCCACGCCGGGGGCGATCGCCGCCAGCGCCGGCTGCAAGCGCGCGCGAAGAGCGGCGCGGCCTAGCGTCACGTCCCGCCAGTGGATCGAGAAGAACTCGCGCTGCAAATCATCGTAACGCACCCCGAGATCGGCGAACAGATCGGCGTGCCAAGCCCTTCCATCGCTCGGACGGCCTCTGACCACCACTCCGTCGACGTCGATCATCAAGGCTTCAATCATTGTACTCTCTAACATGATCAGCGGAGATGGGGAGATGTACTTCGTGGACTAGAAGGTCTATTATATTTTCATACCGCTACTCATACCCCGTCGCTCCTTCGGCAGGATTGACAGGACTCTCGAACGCAGCGCATCAGGCGAGCATATGCGAGGCCGACCTCCTCGTCACGGCGCCTTCGAAGCGCGCGTGAAGAGGATCGCCTTGCCGAACGAAAATCAGCGACGGAAGGGGCTGGCGTGGCGCAGATCGGGGGAAGCTGGGAATGCGGCGTGGAGACGCCGGTGGGTCCGAGGCGCTTCGTGGCGGAGATTACGTCCTCGGGCGAGCGGTTTGAAGCTCTGGTCAAGGGCAATTTCGGAGAATTGCAGATAACCGACGGTAAGCTGGACGGCGACGTCATGACCTGGTCGATGACGATCAAGACGCCGCTGTCGATGAAGCTCGACTGCACCGCCACGGTGAACGGCGACCAATTGAACGGAAGCGTATCCGCCGGCGTATTCGGCAAATATCCGCTGACGGGCACACGTATTTAGGGCGAGTTCTTCATGCACGCTTTGCCGGGCGAGGGGTGCATGATATAAGCGGCACTGCCGACACGGCCGTTCGACCTTGCGCACCTTGCCGTGCCCGACGAGGTGGCGGCCGGCCGGCGACGGGAGGTCCAACCGGGGATCTCCCCGGGGGTAGCGGGGACGGCGGGTGAGGGAGCGGAGCCAGGAAGGCCGTTTCGAGGCGCTGGGGGTCGTGCCGGCGGCCCTTCCGGACGTGCCCGACGTGGCGCGGTTCCGCCTCCTCCTGCGCAAGCGGGTCTCGGCCTATGTCGCGGCGCAGCCCGGCGGCGCCAAGGGCGACCCCAGGATGTGGTGGAAGCTCGCTTCCGCCCTCGCCGCCTACGATGCGGCGCTCGCCCTGCTCTTGCTCCACCGAGGCTCGGCCGCGGGCTTCCTCGCGCTCTACGCCCTGTTCGGCGCCGCGCAGGCCTATATGCTGCTCAACGTCGGCCACGACGCGTCGCACGATGCGATCACCCGCAGCCCGCTGGCCAACCGCCTGCTCCGCGCCTCGCTCGACATGTGCGGGATCGATTCGCGGCTGTTCGCGGTCAGCCACGTCGAGCTGCACCACGCCTTCGTCAACGTCGGCTGCAAGGACGAGGCGACGCGGGCCCGCGGCCTTCTGAGGCTTTCCCCCCACCAGCCGCGGCCGAGATGGGGGCGGGCGCAGCACTGGCTGGTGTGGCCCGTCTATGCGCTGAGCTCGCTCGATTTCATATTCGTGCGCGACTGGGAGATGCTGTCGCACCAGCCCGCCGCGCTTCGCCACCTCGTCCTGGGCAAGGCCCTCTATCTCGGCGCGACGATCGGCCTTCCCCTCTGGCTGACGCCGCACGGCCTCGGCGTGGTCCTCGCCGGCTGGTTCCTCTCGCATCTCGTCGTCGGCCTCGCCGTCATGCTGATGCTCCAGATCAGCCATCTGGTCGACGACTCGCATTTTCCCGCCGAGCTGAGCGGGTCCGCGACCGATCCGCGCCACGTGCTCGCGACGACGATGGACGTGGCGACCGAAAGCCCGCTCCTCGGCCTCGCCGCCGGCGGGCTTCACCAGCATGTCGCGCACCATTTCTACCCGGGGATGAGCCACGTCCATTATCGCGCCGTCACGCGGATGATCGCCCAGACCGCCCGGGAATGCGGCCTCCCCTACCGTTCCCATCCGCGCTTCGTAGATGCGGTGTCGGCGCACCTGCGCCACCTGAAGAAGCTCGGCTCCCCTCGTGAAGAGGTGCTTGCGGGGACTGCCCGCGACTGACGCGCTACTTGGCGAATCGCGCTGTTCATTGCGGCGGCCAAGACTAGCGCTCCCTCACCTCTTGACTTGTTCGATCGGCGCGGTGAGCTTGCGGGTGCGAGCGTGGCGCCGGATTTCGCTATTCTCCAGGTCGGCAAGTCCTTCACGAGGTTGGCGAAAGACGAACTGCATGCGACATCGAGGTCCCCGCGCATGAACACTGTCGCACGCGGGCTCGCGGAGATGGTGCGCGCCCTCGCGATCGCGGCCGGGGTGACGGTGCGGCACGGCCTGCGGGCCCGCCGCGGCGGCGACCGCGACGCCCGCCGCGGCGCCTTCGTCTTCGCGCTCGTCCGCGCCCTCGGACCGATCTACATCAAGCTGGCGCAGGTGCTCGCCGCCCAGTCGGGCTTCATCTCGGCGGGCTTCCGGACCGAGCTTCGCGGCACCTACGACCGCAACGAGATCGTCCCCTTCCCGGCCGTGAAGCGGCAGCTGGAAAGCGCCTTCGGCCGTCCCCTCGAGCAGGTGTTCGACCGGTTCGAGCCCGACCCGATCGGCAGCGGGTCCGTCGCGCAGGTGCACCGGGCCCGGTTGCGCGGCGGCGAGGCGGTGGCCGTCAAGCTCGTCAAGCCGGGCGCCGCCGCCAGCATCGCGTCGGCGCTCACCGCGGCGCGGATGCTGATCTGGCTCGCCGACCGGCTGGTGCCGTCGTTGAGGCCGCTGCGGCTGCGCGACAATTTCGCCGACGTGCGCGACGCCCTGATCGGCCAGACGGACCTCGCCGCCGAGCGTCGAAGCCAGGCGGCGATCGCGGCGCGCTTCGCCGGCCACCCCTTCCTGACGGTGCCGCGCATCCATGCCGACGCCTGCGCCGAGGGCGTCATCGTCATGGACTATGTCGAAGGAGTCCCGCTCTACGACGACGCCCGCCTCCACGGCGACCGGGCCGCGCTTGCGGAGCGCATGCAGCACGCCTTCTACACGATGGTGTACCTGCACGGCCATTTCCACGTCGATCCCCATCCCGGCAACATGCTGCTGATGAAGGACGGCCGCCTCGCCTTGCTCGATTTCGGAATGGTCGCGGAGCTCGGCGAGGAGGACCGCTTCGCCCTCAACCTCTTCAATTATTATGCCGTCACGGCGCTCTGGACGCAGGCGGTCGAGCATTTCCTGCGCCTGTTCGTCGATGCCGCGCCGCCGGCGTCCGAGGAGGACGCCTTGTGGAAGGAGATCACCGCCGTCCTGTGGAGCCATTTCGGCGCGCCGAGCAACCGCTGGTCGACGGCCGCCTTCCTGACCGACGCGGCCGAGGTGCTGCGCCGCCACGGCCTCAGGCTGCGGGTCGGCATGTCCCTCCTCGCCCTCAGCCTCGCGACCGCGGAGGGGATATTGCACGACATAGACGGCGACATAGACTTCTGGCGAAACGCCCGCCGCTTCGTCACCGCCAACGCCGCCGCCTAGCGTCCGACGCGCGGGGCATGGGAAAGGAAATGGCGCACCCGAGAGGATTCGAACCTCTGGCCTCTGCCTTCGGAGGGCAGCGCTCTATCCAGCTGAGCTACGGGTGCCGGGCCGCCCGGCGCTTAGCAAAGGCGCATCGGGGCGGCTAGAGGCTTTCGGCCCGCGCTTTTGCGCCCCGCGGCGCCATGCTAGGCGAGCCGGGGATTTCAAGGGGAGGTTCGATGCGCCTGTTCGAGGTTCAACCGGCGGGGCTGCCGGGCGTGGCGGCGTTCGTCGTCGGCGGATTGCTGTTCTTCGCCATCCTCGTCCGGACCCTGGTCATGGCCGGGCGCGCGGAGGCCGGCGAGAAGCGCTCCGGAGCGTCGCGGCTCGGCATCGGGCTGCAGATGGCGGGCTTCGCGGCCGTCGGCTTCGGCGGCTTGCGGATCGCCCTCCTCCCCGCCTCGCCGCCGGCGCTGGCCCAGGCGGCGGCGGTGGCGGCGCTGATGGGAGGGGCGATCCTGCTGTTCCTCGCCGCCTCGCGGGCAATGGGCGCCAATTGGAGCCTGGCGGCGCGGATGCGAGCCGACCACCAGCTCGTCACCGGCGGCGTCTTCGCGCGGCTGCGCCACCCCATCTATGCCGGCATGGCGCTGTTCCTCGCCGCCGAGGCGGTCGGGCTCGGCCACTACCGGCACCTCCTCGTCGGCGTGCCGCTGTTCGTCGCCGGCACCGGGCTGAGGGTGCGCGAGGAGGAGCGGCTGCTGAGAGCGCAGTTCGGCGCCGCCTACGAGGATTATGCGAGGCGGGTGAAGAGGTTCCTGCCGGGGATCGCCTGATCCCGCCCGGGGATCAGGAACCGACCTGCGGCTTGAAGTCCTGAATGCGCTCGACGGTCCGCCGCGCCTCGGCCCTCTCGGCGTCCCACTCCGCCTGAGTCCGGCACTTGGTGCTGCCGGAGAGGCGGCTGCCGATGACGGTCTCAGACCGGCAGATCTTCTTGGTGCGATACTTCTGGCTCTGCTGCGCCGCGGGCGGGTCCGCCGCGAGGGCCGCGGCCGGCGCGGCCAGGGATACAACCAGCGCTAAAGCTATGAATCGCGACATTTTCGTCTCCTGCTTCGCGCCGACGATATCAAAAGTTACCGCTTTTTCCTAGCGCCTTTCCCGACGCCCGCCGGGCCTTGCGGAGGCGGCGTCTTGGGCTGGTAGCGGCACAGGTCGGCGACCGGGCAGCGCCAGCATTCCGGAAGGCGCGCCTTGCACAGGTAGCGGCCGTGGAGGATGAGGAGATGGTGCGCCTCCCGCCGCCACGGCGGCGGCGTGACGGCATCCAGCTTGCGCTCCACCTCCAGCACGTCCTTGCCGGGCGCGAGGCCGGTGCGGTTGGAGACGCGGAAGACGTGGGTGTCGACCGCGAAGGTCTCCGCGCCGAACGCGCAGTTCATCACCACGTTCGCCGTCTTGCGGCCGACCCCGGGCAGGGCCTGCAGCGCCTCGAAATCCGCCGGAACCTCGCCGCCGTGCCGCGCGATCAGCGCCTCGCTGAGCGCGATGACGTTCTTGGCCTTGGTGTTGAACAGGCCGATCGTCCGGATGTGCCTTTTCAGCCCCTCCTCGCCCAGCGCCACCATCTTCGCCGGGGCGTCGACGCTTCGGAACAGCTCGCGCGTCGCCAGGTTGACGCTCGCGTCCGTCGCCTGCGCGGAAAGGACGACGGCCACCAGAAGGGTATAGTGGTTGACGAAGTCGAGCTCGGTCTTCGGCTCCGGCGTCCGCTCGTGCAGCCGGCGGTAGAATTCCACCACCTCCTCGGCCGTCATCGCCGTTCGTCCAAAGCGGCGCCGAGCCGCGCCAGGCCTTCCTCCAGCGCCGCGGTCGGCCCGCCGACGCCGATGCGGAAATGGTCCGGGGCCTCGAACCAGCGGCCGGGGACGATCGCCGTCTCCCACCTTGCGCGCAGGTCCGCATCGAGCGCCTCCGGATCGCCGCTGAGCAGCCGCGGGAAAGCGGTGATGCCGTGGCGCATAGGCGGGGAGGCGAGGTCGGCGCGCGAGGCGAGGAAGGCGTTGGCGAGCCCGCGGTTGCGCTCCAGGCGCTCGCGCGTCCCCGCGGCGACCTCATCGAGATGGGCGAGGGCGAGGCAGCTCAGCCGCTCGGCCGGCTGCGCCTGAGCGACGCCGAACAGCTCGTTGAGGCGCCACATCGCCTCGGCGAGCGCCGGCTCGGCGAGGATCCAGCCGCAGCGCAGGCCGGAAAGGCCGTAGACCTTGGTGAGGCTGGCGGTGGCGACGAAGCGGTCGCCGAGCCGGGCCGCCGAGCGCGGCGCCTCCTCGAACGCCGCGTCGAGATAGACTTCGTCGACCAGCACGCGGGGTCCGAGGCCGCCGATCCGGCGCAGCGTCTGCTCGTCCGCATAGGCGCCCGACGGGTTGTGCAGGTTGGTGAGGACGATGAGCGTGGTCGCCGGAGTCACCGCCCGCGCCACCGCGTCCGCATCCAGGGCGAAGCCGTCTTCCGCCCGGCGCGCGAACCGAGTCACCCGCGCCCCGAGGAAGCGGGCGACGGCGAGCAGCGGCTCGTAGGTGGGCGCCTCGACAAGCACCTCGTCGCCCGGCGCAACCAGCGCAGCCATGGCGAGCATGTTCGCCATCGAGGTTCCGTCGGCGGCCACCACCCGCTCGGGAGAGACGCCCGCCTTGGCGCCGATCGCCTCCCGCAACGGCGCGTAGCGATAATGGCTGGCCCCGCTCAGCTCGAGATCGGCGATGTCGAACGGCAGCCGGTCGAGCGGGAAATGCGTCACGTCGCTTCCCGACAGCGGGTAGAGCACCGGCCGCCGGGTCTTCGCCCAGTGCAGATATTCGGACTGGAGGACGCGGTGCGTCACCCCCGCCTCCGCATCCAGTAGAAGCAGGCGGGAAGGCCGCAGGCGAGGATGGCGAAGCCCACCAGGCTGTCGCGCCAGTGGCTCCAAACCGTGGCGGCGACGACCAGCCAGCAGGCGGCGACGAAGAAGCCCGTGGTGAAGGGATGGCCCGGGACCCGGAACAGTCCGCCTTCCCCGATGCCGCGGGCGCGGAAGGCGAACAGGGCCGCGCCGGTCAGGCCGAAGAAGATGAAATCCACGCTGACGACGTAGTTGAGGATCTGCCCGTAGGTCCCTGAGACCGCGATGACGATCGCCGCCGCTCCCTGGAGGGCGATGGCGAAGACCGGAACCGCGCTTCGCCTGCCGATCCGGGCGAAGACGGGGAAGAACAACCGGTCCTGCGCCATCGCGAAATAGACTCGCGGGGTGGTCAGCATCGACTGGCTGAGGAAGCCGAGCGTGGAGACGGCGATGCCGAGGGCGATCAGGGTGCCGCCCCGCGGGCCCAGCGCCGCGCGCATGACGTCGCTCGCCGGAGTCTTCGCCGCCGCGAGCCCGGCGGGCCCGAGCGCGTGGACGCAGACGAAGGCGACGGCGCAATAGAGCAGCACCACGCCGGCGACGCCCAGCAGCACGCCGCGCGACAAGTCCCGCCGCGGATCGCGCATCTCGCCGGCGATGAAGCTTGTCGTCTGCCAGCCCCCATAAGCGAACATCACCGGAGTCATCGCGGCGAGGAGGCCGAGCGGCGCCTCGGGAGGCCGCGCCGCGGTCCCCGCCGCGGGCGCGAAGGCGAGGCCCGCCAGGACGAGCGCGACGATGGCGAGGATCTTGAGCAGCATCAGGGCGCTCTGGACGTTGCTTCCCGCCTTGACGCCGATGCAGTTCACCGCCGTCAGAATCGCGAGCACGAGGGCGGCGACGAGGCTTTCGGCCACGGGCCAGCGGGCAAGCTCGAGGAAGTAGCGCGAGAAAGTGATCGCCACCGCCGCCATTCCGCCGGACTGGATGACGAGAAGCAGCGACCAGCCGTAGAGAAATGCGGGGATCGGACCCCAGGCGTCGCGCAGATAGGCATATTGCCCGCCCGTCTCGGGCCGCCGGACGGCGAGCTCCGCATAGACGAGGGCTCCGGCCATGGCGACGACTCCGCCGAGCACCCATGCGCCGACGATCAGCCACGGCGCCTGCACCGCGCGCGCGACCTCCGCCGGGTTGACGAAGATGCCGGCGCCGACGATGCCGCCCATCACCAGCATGGTCGCGTCGAACGGCCCGAGGCGGCGGAGCAGGCGCGGGGCCGCCGCGTCGCTCATGCGAGGCCCAGGACGTCCGCCATGGTGTATCGGCCCGCCGGCCGGCCCGCGAGCCACAGCGCCGCGGCGAGGGCGCCGCGGGCGAATATCATGCGGCTGTCGGCGCGGTGGCCGAGCTCGAGCCGCTCGCCGTCGGCGGCGAAGATCACCTGGTGCTCGCCCGCAACCGAGCCGCCGCGCAGCGAGGCGAAGCCGATCGTCCCAGCCTCGCGCGCCCCTCCCGCCATGCGGTCGAAGCGCGCCAGCTCCGGCAGCGCCGCGCCCCTGCCTTTCGCCGCCGAGGCGCCGAGCAGCAGCGCCGTTCCCGACGGCGCGTCCTTCTTGTCGCGATGGTGCATCTCGACGATCTCGACGTCCCATTCCGGCCCGAGCCGCGCCGCCGCCTCCTCGACGAGGTGGCGCAGCAGGTTGACGCCGAGCGAGGTGTTGGGCGCGTGGATGACGCCGATCCGACCGCCCGCCTCGTCGATCAGCCGCAGCTGCGCCTCGCCGAGGCCGGTCGTGCCGACGAGGATCGGCTTGCCCGCCGCCGCCGCCGCGTCGAGATTCGCTTCCAGCGCGTCGGGGGCGGAGAAATCGAGGAACACGTCCGCGTCCCCGTCGACGACCGCGACGTCCTCGCGTGCCGCCGCCGCTGCTGCGATGGCGCGTCCCATCCGGCCGCCGGCGCCGAACACCTTGATCCTGACCTTGCCGTCGCGAGCCATGGCTGCTTCATGGCGGCCGTGACGATGCGAGGCAAGCCGGAGGCGGAACCGGGCGACAGGCTTTCGGCCGCTGCGGCGCGGCGGATCGCGCTGGCGGCGCAGGGGCTCGCCGGCCCGCGCCCGGCGGGTCCGGCCGGGTCGCGTCGCCTGCTCGCGCTCGCCGACCGCCTCGGCCTGTTCCAGATCGACAGCGTCAACGTCGTCGCCCGCGCCCATTATCTGCCCGCTTTCTCCCGCCTCGGCCCCTATTCGGCGGGCCTTCTCGACCGCGCCGCCTGGGGCCGGCCGCGGCGGCTGTTCGAATATTGGGCGCACGAGGCCTCGCTGCTTCCGCTCGACCTCCACCCGCTTCTCCGCTGGCGGATGGCGGCGGCCGAGCGCGGCGAGATCGGCTGGGGGTCGCTGCGCGCTTATGCCGGCGAGCGGCGGCGCGAGGCGGAGGCGGTCCTCGCCCGCATCGCGGCGGACGGACCGCTCGCGGCCTCGGACCTCGAGAAGGGTCGCACCGGCTGGTGGGAATGGAGCGAGGCGAAGCGGGCGCTCGAATGGCTGTTCTGGGCGGGCAGGATCACCACCGCCACCCGCCGCGGCAGCTTCGAGCGGGTCTACGACCTTCCCGAGCGGGTGATACCGGCGCCAATCCTCGCCCTTCCCACCCCCTCCCGCGAGGAGGCGCAGCGGCAGCTCCTCCTCCGCGCCGCCCGCGCCCTCGGAATCGCCACCGCGGGCGAGCTTGGCGACTATTTCCGCCTCAGGCCGGCCGAAACCGCGCCGCGCCTCGCGGAGCTGGCCGAGGCCGGCGCGCTGATGCCGGTCAGGGTCGACGGCTGGCGCCACCTCGCCTGGCTGCACCCGCAGGCGCGGCGTCCTCGCCGGGTGTCGGGAACGGCGCTGCTCGCGCCGTTCGACCCGCTCATCTGGGAGAGGTCTCGCGCCGAGCGCCTGTTCGGCCTGCGCTACCGGATCGAGATCTACACGCCGGCCGAGAAGCGCGTGCACGGCTATTACGTCCTCCCCTTCCTGCTGCGCGGCGGCATCGCCGCCCGCGTCGACTTGAAGGCCGACCGCAAGGCCGGCGCGCTGCTCGTCCAGGCCGCCCATGCCGAGACGGGCGCGCCGCCCGATACCGCCGAGGCGCTGGCGGCCGAGCTGCGGCTCATGGCGGCCTGGCTCGGCCTGAACGACGTGCGGGTGGACAGGAAGGGCGATCTCGCCGAGGCGCTGCGGCGCCAATTCTGAATCGGGAGCGCAGGAATGGAGCGAATCCTCATCCTCACGGGTGCCGGCATCTCCGCGGAGAGCGGCCTCGCCACCTTCCGCGGCCCCGACGGCCTGTGGGAGGGCCACCGCGTCGAGGACGTCGCGACGCCCGAGGCGTTCGCCCGCGACCCTGCCCTGGTCCAGGCCTTCTACGACGCGCGGCGCGCCAGGCTGGACGAGGTCCAGCCCAACGCCGCCCATCGCGCCCTGGCCCGGCTCGACCGCGAGTGGCCGGGCGAGCTGCTCATCGTCACCCAGAATGTCGACGACCTTCACGAGCGCGCCGGCGCGCGGCGGGTCCTCCACATGCACGGCGAGCTGCGCTCCGCCTGGTGCCTCGCCTGCGACGCCCGCACCGCGTGGCGGGACGGGCTGTCGAGCGGCCCCGCCTGCCCCGCCTGCGGCAAGGCCGGCGCCCTTCGGCCGGACATCGTCTGGTTCGGCGAGATGCCCTATGGGATGGAGCGGATCGAGGCGGCGCTGCGCGAGGCGGACCTGTTCGTCTCGATCGGCACCTCGGGCGCCGTCTATCCCGCCGCCGGCTTCGTCCAGACCGCGCGCTACGCCGGCGCGAGGACGCTCGAGATCAACCTCGAGCCGAGCCTCGGCAGCGTCTGGTTCGACGAGGTGCGCACAGGTCCGGCGGGGAAGCTGGTGCCCGGATGGGTCGAAGAGGTGCTCGGCGAATAAAGCGCTTGCCTGTTCGAAACGCCTGCCGTAGAGGCCCGCCCGCTATGAACGCGACCTATCTCCGCCTGCGACCGAGCGTCACCCTCCGAGGTTGACGGTCGCTCCGCTGCGCCCGTCATTCAGGGTGTAGCTCAGTGGGTAGAGTGCCCGCCTTGGAAGCGGGAGGTCGCCGGTTCGAGCCCGGCCACCCTGACCAAATCTTTCTCGATCAGGATCAAGGCCATGAACAAGTTTTCCGAGCACCGGACGAGCGGAGTGCCGCTCAAGCTGTGGGACAGCCACCAGCCTTTCGAGGCGGGGGCGATGCAGCAGCTGCGCAACGTCGCCTCGCTGCCCTTCGTGCACAGCCACATCGCCGGCATGCCCGACGTCCATTGGGGCAAGGGCGCGACGGTGGGCTCGGTGATCGCGACGAAGCGGGCGATCGTGCCGGCCGCGGTCGGGGTCGACATCGGCTGCGGGATGATGGCGGTGCGCACCTCGCTGACGGCGGAGCAGCTGCCCGACAGCCTGGCGGCGATCCGCGCGGAGATCGAGCGGGCCGTGCCCAAGGGCTTCGAGACCAGCCGGACGGCGAACCACGCCAAGGGCGGGTGGGCGATCACGCCCAACGCCGTCGCGCGCCTCTGGTACGAGCGGTTCGAGGCGCGCTGGCGCGCGATCGTGGCCAAGCATCCCAAGGTCGAGGGGAAGACCAGCGACCAGCTCGGCTCGATGGGGGGCGGGAACCACTTCATCGAGATCTGCCTCGACGAAGAGAGCCGCGTCTGGGTGATGCTCCACTCCGGCTCGCGCGGCACCGGCAACCGCATCGGGACCTACTTCATCGAGGCGGCGAAGGAGGCGATCGCCGGGCAGCGGCTGGACTTCCACCTCGCCGACCGCGACCTCGCCTTCCTCACCGAAGGCTCGGCGCTGTTCGACGACTATATCGAGGCGATGGAGTTCGCGCAGGATTACGCGACGGCCAACCGCGAGCTGATGATGGGCCGCGTTCTCGAGGCGCTGCGCAAGCATCTGCCGGCTTTCAAGACGGAGAAGCAGGCGATCAACTGCCACCACAATTACGCCACCCGGGAAGAGCATTTCGGGGAGCGCGTGTGGGTCACCCGCAAGGGGGCGGTGCGCGCCGGCGCCGGAGAGCTCGGGATCATCCCGGGCTCGATGGGGACCGGCAGCTTCATCGTCGAGGGGCTCGGCAATGCCGAGAGCTTCATGAGCTGCTCGCACGGGGCGGGGCGGGTGATGTCGCGCGGCCAGGCGAAGAAGCTGATCAGCCTCGACCAGCATCGCGAGGCGATGAAAGGCATCGAGTGCCGGGTCGACGAAGGCGTGCTGGACGAAAGCCCCGCCGCCTACAAGGAGATCGGCGCGGTGATGGACGCCCAGACCGACCTCGTCGCCGTCCGCCACCGGCTGCGGCAGGTGGTGAACGTGAAGGGGTGAAGGCGGGCACGCATCTCTCAAGGAGGGATGCGTGTCCTCCAGTCATCGGTTTCGATATTATCCTTGTCTATATTGCTCGATTGCCGTAATGCTCGGGTTCGGAGTTTCGATCATGAACGACCAACCACGGCGCCAGCTCGACCCCCTTAAAGAAGCAAAGCTTGAGGCGCTGCCGCCAGCCTTGGTCGAAGGCAGGGAAAGCGGCGACGCGAGGCCCTGCGATATGTCTGAGGCCAGGCGCAAAGCCCGCGAGAGGGCGCTCGCGCAGGCGCTTCAGGAAGGCTTGGAGAGCGGCGAGGCTGAAGGCTTCGACATCGACATCTGGCTTGACGAGCGGCGGCGCGAGGATGGGGAAGCGGCCTAGCTTCTCGACTAACGCGGTTCGTGACCTCAACGACATCTGGAATGAGTCGAAGAAGCGGTGGGGAATTGCACGGGCCGCCACCTATGCCGAGGAGTTGGTGAGACAATGTCGATCGGCGATTGGCGAAACAGCTCCCTCGAGAAAGGTCAGCTTTGACGGCGTGAGCTTCCTTCGCGTCCGTAGCGGCTCGCATTCATTTTCCTGGTCGAGCTGCCGGACAAATATCAAGTCGTGCGCATCCTGCACGCGCGGCAGGACGCAAAGCGGCACCTGAAATAGATCACTCCACCCAGTCGAGCCCGATCTCGCGGTAGAGGCCCCTGTCCTCCTCCCACTTGGGATTGACCTTGACGTGGAGGAAGAGGTGGACCTTTCGGCCGAGCAGCGCCGCCAGCTCCTTCCTCGCCGCCTCGCCGATCGCCCGG
>JAFANP010000051.1 GCA_019232625.1 Alphaproteobacteria bacterium
AGCTTGGCGAGGCCTGTCCTGAGCGACGCCGCAGGCGGCGTCGAAGGGGACCGTATCGAAGGACCGTCCTTCGAGACGCCGCTTCGACTTCGCTCAGCGGCTCCTCAGGATGAGCGGAAGCAGTGCGTCAACCTAATTCCTCAATGCTCTGGACCGGCCGGAGTTCAGGGGCCTGCCCGCGGCCGATCAGGAGTTCATCGAGGCGAAGAAATCCTCGTTCGACTTGGCGTCCTTCATCTTGTCGAGGAGGAACTGCATCGCGTCGACGGTGCCCATCTGCATGAGGATGCGCCTGAGCACCCACATCTTGGCGAGCGTGCCCTGGTCGACGAGCAGCTCCTCCTTGCGGGTGCCGGACTTGCCGACGTCGAGGGCCGGGAAGATGCGCTTGTCGGCGACCTTGCGGTCGAGCACGATCTCGGAATTGCCGGTGCCCTTGAACTCCTCGAAGATCACCTCATCCATCTTCGAGCCGGTGTCGATCAGGGCCGTGGCGATGATCGAAAGCGAGCCGCCTTCCTCGATGTTGCGCGCGGCGCCGAAGAAGCGCTTCGGGCGCTGCAGGGCGTTGGCGTCGACGCCGCCGGTCAGCACCTTGCCGGAGCTCGGAACGACCGTGTTGTAGGCCCGGCCGAGGCGGGTGATCGAATCGAGCAGGATGACGACGTCCTTCTTGTGCTCGACGAGGCGCTTGGCCTTCTCGATCACCATCTCGGCGACCTGGACGTGGCGCTGGGCCGGCTCGTCGAAGGTCGAGGAGATGACCTCGCCCTTCACCGAGCGCTGCATGTCGGTGACCTCCTCCGGCCGCTCGTCGATGAGCAGCACGATCAGGAACACCTCCGGATGATTGTCGGTGATCGCCTTGGCGATGTTCTGGAGCAGCACCGTCTTGCCGACGCGCGGCGGAGCGACGATGAGCGCGCGCTGGCCCTTGCCCTGCGGCGACACGATGTCGATGACCCGCGCCGACTTGTCCTTCTGCGTGGGGTCCGCGCTGTCGAGGGTGAGCTTCTCGTCCGGATAGAGCGGCGTCAGGTTGTCGAAGTTGACGCGGTGGCGGACCGCGTCGGGATTGTCGAAATTGACCGAGGTGAGGCGGGTGAGCGCGAAATAGCGCTCGCCGTCCTTGGGGCCCCGTATCTCGCCCTCGACGGTGTCGCCGGTTCTCAGGCCGAACTTACGGACCTGGTTCGGCGCGACGTAGATGTCGTCGGGACCGGCGAGGTAGTTCGCCTCGGGCGAGCGCAGGAAGCCGAAGCCGTCCTGAAGGACCTCGATCGTCCCCATGCCCATGATCTCCTGGCCGTTCTCGGCCTGGACCTTGAGGATCGAGAACATCAGCTCCTGCTTGCGCAGGGTGGAGGCGCCCTCGATGCCGAGCTCCTCGGCCATGGCCACCAGCTCGGCGGGGGATTTTTGCTTCAGGTCTTTGAGATGCATGGGGAGATTACTCGAAGATAGGATGGGTCGTCCGGCCGCGCGGAAGGCTTGAAGAGGCGGCTGGGCTGCCCACGCGGACGGCGGGCGAACGACAGAAAGGGCGTTAGGCTCCGCAAAAAATCAAGTCAACGGGCCTTCGACGGAAGGAGCCGGGCCGGCGGCCTTCGCTAGAACGGCTTCACGATCACCAGGATGACGATCAGCACCACGGCGATGCCCGGTATCTCGTTCATCAGCCTGAGGGCCCGGCCGCTGACCGGACGCTCGCCGCGGGCGAGCCGGCGGCCGTAGCCGACCATCCAGCCGTGATAGCCCGAGAGCAGCAGCACGATCAGGAACTTCAGCTGGAACCAGCCGACCAGCCAGAGCTGGTTGATCCAGGCCATGCTGAGCCCGAACAGCCAGACGAGGATCATCGCCGGCGTGATGATGATCGTGCGCAGCTTGCGCTCCCGCTCGATCCAGGCTTTCTCCTCGGCCGATCCGGGCGCCGCCTCCTGGTGGTAGATGTAGTAGCGCGGCAGCATGAACAGGCCCGCGATCCAGAAGATCACGAAGATGACGTGGCCGGCCTTGATCCAGGCGTAGGTCAAGCTGAGCGCTGCTTCGAGGTCATAGATCACCGGCGCACCAGTTGGAGAAGCGCGTTGACGTGCGCGGTCGGCGTGTCAGGCAAGATGCCATGCCCCAGGTTGAAGACGTGCGGTCGCCCCGAGAAGGTAGATAGGATGTGGACGGCGCCCTTTTCAAGCGCCTCGCCGCCGGCGATCAGAGCAAGCGGGTCGAGATTGCCCTGGACGGGGAGGCCGGACGGCAGAGCGGCATCGGCCCAGGCCGGGTCGACCGTCTCGTCGAGGCCGACCGCATCGACCCCGGTCTCGCGCGCATAGGCCGGCAGCTTGCCTCCGGCGCCCTTGGGGAAGCCGATGATCGGCGTCTGCGGATGGCGCCGCTTCAACCGCTCGACGATCCCGGCGGTCGGGGCGATCACCCAGCGCTCGAACTGCGCGGGCGACAGGCTGCCGGACCAGCTGTCAAAGAGCTGCACGGCCTCGACCCCCGCCTCGATCTGCCGGGAGAGATAGTCGACCGTCATCGTCGAGATCGCCTCGATGATCGCCGCGAACGCCCCAGGATCGCGATAGGCATAACGCCGCGTCTCGCCCTGCTCCCGGCTGCCCTGGCCCGCCACCATGTAGGTGGAGACCGTCCACGGGCTTCCCGCGAAGCCCAGGAAAGCGGTCTCGACGGGAAGGGAGGCCGCGACTTTCTCCACAGTGGCGAAGACGGGCTCCAGCCGGTCGGGGACTCGGCCGAGCGTCTCGAGCGCCGTGTCGGCGAGCGGCGGCGACAGGCGCGGCCCCTCGCCCGCCTCGAAGCGCAGGTCCTGGCCGAGCGCGAACGGCACCATCAATATGTCGGAGAACAGGATGGCGCCGTCGAAGCCGAAGCGGCGGATCGGCTGCAGGGTCACTTCCGCCGCGGCGTCGGGATCGGTGGCGAGCTCCAGGAAGCCGCCCTTGCGCGCCCTCAGCTCCCGATATTCCGGCAGGTAGCGCCCTGCTTGGCGCATCAACCAAACCGGTGTTTTCTCAGCCTTTTTCCCGCGAAGGACGGCCAGCAGCGGTTTCTCGGACACGGCCATCGCGTGGGGCGGGCTCCCTCTCTTCTCTTACTATGAATCTTATAGAAGAGAGTTTGTAGTAGGTAGTTGGCGGGCGGATGGCGGGGTTTATTGGCTTCACCCGAAATTGCAAACAGCTTGACTCTGCGCGGCCCGCGCAAGCCCGCGGATTCGCGCCGCCTATCCCCGCTATCCACACCGCCGCGTTACCGACTTCTTTATCTTTGCGACTCTGTGGATCGAAACGGGCAATGCGGGGGCAAAGCCTGTCCTTGCATGCCCCCCGAGGGTTCAGCTAGCGATTTCAACATGCTTATCCACAGGCCCTCCTGATGGCCGCGGGGCTCGACCTGCATCTTCTCTCCGATTCCACCGGCGAGACGCTGGAGTTGATCGCCAAGGCCTGCCTCGCCCAGTTCGACGGCGTCGAGGTCAAGCAGCATCTCTGGCCGATGGTCCGTTCCGAGGGGCATCTCGACCGGGTGCTGGACGACGTCGAGCGGCGCCCGGGCCTCGTTCTCTATACCCTGGTCAACAGCACGATCCGGCGCGAGCTGGAGCAGAAGACGCGGCGCCGCGGCATCTACGCCGTCTCCGTCCTCGATCCCGTCGTCCATGCCCTCTCGGCGGTGCTCGGCCAGGAGGCGAAGGGCCGGCCGGGGCGCCAGCACGCTCTCGACGCCGCCTATTTCGCGAGGGTGGACGCGATCCAGTTCACCATCGCCCATGACGACGGAGTCGGCGCCGAGAATTGGGAGGAGGCCGACATCATCCTCGCCGGCGTGTCGCGCACGTCCAAGACTCCGACCTCCATCTACCTCGCCAATCGCGGCTACAAGGTCGCAAACATCCCGCTGGTCCCGGAGGCGCCGCCGCCGCCCAGCCTGTTCGGCCTGCGCCACCCCCTCCTCGTCGGCCTCACCACCAATCCGGACCGCCTCATCCAGATCCGCCGCAACCGCCTGCTCGCCCTCAACCAGGCGCCGGAGACCGACTATGTCGATCTGGAGGCGGTCAACGCCGAGCTCGGCTTCGCCCGGCGCATCTTCGCCGACAGGGGCTGGCCGGTGATCGACGTCACCCGCCGCTCGATCGAGGAGACGGCCTATGCGATCGTCAAGCTCTGCAACGAGCGGATCGACTCGCGGGTGACGTCATGAGGCTGCTGCTCGCCTCGCGGAGCGCGGCGCGGCGGGCGATGCTCGAGGCGGCCGGAATCCCCTTTTCCACCGCCGACGCAGACCTCGACGAGGAGGCCGCCAAGGCGGGCCTGTGGGGCGCCGGGTTCGACGCCCGAGGAGTCGCGGAGGAGCTGGCGCAGCTCAAGGCGCTGTCGGTGGAGGCGGGCGAGGGCGACCTGGTGCTCGGCTCCGACCAGACGCTCGAGCGCGGCGACGGCACCCTGCTGGGCAAGCCGGCGTCGCTCGACGAGGCGCGCGGCCAGCTCCAGTCGCTGCGCGGCGCCACCCACCGCCTCCATTCCGCCGCGGTGATCGCCGAGCGGGGCGAGGCGGTGTGGTGGGGCTGCGAGACGGTGGAGCTGACCATGCGCGCCTTCAGCGAGGCCTTCCTCGACGACTATCTCGACCGCGAGTGGGAGCAGATACGCTGGAGCGTCGGCGCCTACCGGATCGAGGGGCCTGGTGCGCAGCTGTTCGAGCGGATCGAGGGCAGCCATTTCGCCATCCTCGGAATGCCGCTGCTTCCGCTCCTCGCCTATCTGCGCGAGCGGGGGCTGGCGCGGGTCTGATGGGCATCCCTTATGCCGAGGTGATCGGCGATCCGATCGCCCATTCCAAATCGCCGCTCATCCACCTTTTCTGGCTCTCCAAGCTCGGCATTGCGGGGGCGTATCGCGCCGTCCGCGTGCGTCCCGGCGCGCTTCCGGCCTATCTCGACCGCCGCCGGCGCGATCCGGACTGGCGCGGGTGCAACGTCACCCTCCCCCACAAGGTCGCGGTCCGCCCGCTGCTCGACGAGGAGCGGCCCGACGCCGCTTCGGCCGGCGCCGTCAACCTCGTCACCGCCGAGGGCGGCAAGCTGGTCGGGCGCAACAGCGACGTCGGCGGCTTCCTGGAGCCCCTGCAGGGCCTCGATCCCGGGGTGGTGACGCTGGTGGGCGCCGGCGGGGCGGCCCGTGCGGTCCTCGCCGCCCTCGGGACCCGCCGGGTGGCCTGGGTGTCGATCCTCAACCGCGACGTGGAGAAGGCCCGCGCCTTGCGCGAGGCGTTCGGGCTCGAGGGCTGCGCCGCGCCTCTGGGCGCCGAGGTCCCCACCGCCGAGCTGCTCGTCAACGCCTCCGCGCTCGGCATGGCCGGCAAGCCGCCTCTGCCTCCGGTGGAGCGCCATGTGAGCGACTCGGGGACGGTCTACGACCTCGTCTACGCTCCGGTCGAGACGCGCCTCCTCGCCGCCGCCCGGGCCCGCGGCCAGCGGACGATAGACGGGCTGCAGATGCTGGTCGCCCAGGCCGCCAGCGCCTTCGAGCTCTTCTTCGGCAAGGCCGCCCCGCGCGAGCATGACGCCGAGCTTCGGGAGCTCCTCGTCCGGTGATCGTCCTCGGCCTCACCGGCTCCATCGGCATGGGCAAGTCCACGGTCGCGGCGATGTTCGCGGCCGAGGGCGTGCCGGTGTTCGACGCCGACGCCGCGGTGCATCGGCTTCAGGGTCCGGCCGGCGCCCTGGTCGACGCGATCGAGGCGCTTTTCCCCGGCACCACCGGTCCGGGCGGCGTCGACCGCGGCGCCCTCGCCGAGCGGGTGCTGGGCGAGGCGCAGGCGCTGCGGGACCTGGAGGCGCTCGTCCATCCCGCCGTCGCGCGGGAGCGGGAGGCGTTCCTCGCCGCCCACGCCGCAGAGCCGCTGGTGGTGCTCGACATACCCTTGCTGTTCGAGGCCGGCGGCTGGAGCGCGGTCGACCGCATCGCCGTCGTCTCCGCCCCGGCCGAGGTGCAGCGCGCGCGGGTCCTCCGCCGCCCCGGAATGACCGAAGAGAAGCTCGACCGGATCCTCGCCCGGCAGATGCCGGATTCCGAGAAGCGGGAGCGGGCCGACTTCGTCATCCCCACCGACGGCCCGTTCGCGGCGACGGAGGCCTCGGTTCGGCGCATCGTCGCTTGCCTCTCCCGCCCCGCCGATTCATAGTTTCTCCCATGCGGGAAATCGTTTTCGACACCGAAACCACCGGGCTCAGTCCGCTCGCCGGCGACCGGATGGTCGAAATCGGCTGCGTCGAGATGTTCAACCGGGTCGAGACCGGCCGCACCTTCCACGCCTATTTCAACCCCGACCGGCCTATGCCGAGCGGGGCGGAGGCCGTGCACGGCCTCTCCGACGCCTTCCTCGCCGACAAGCCGCGCTTCGGCGAGTGCGTGGAGGAGCTGCTCGCGTTCCTCGGCGACTGCCCGCTCGTCGCCCACAACGCGGCGTTCGACTTCGGATTCCTCAACCACGAGCTCAACCATTGCGGCCGCCCGCTCGTCTGCCTGACCCGCATGGTCGACACGCTCCAGCTCGCCCGCGCCCGCCATCCCGGCGCCAAGCACAGCCTCGACGCGCTCTGCACCCGCTTCGGCGTCGACCGCAGCCTCAGGATCAAGCACGGCGCGCTGATCGACGCGCAGCTCCTCGCCCAATGCTATGTCGAGCTCACCGGCGGGCGGCAGATCGGCCTCGGCCTCGGCGAGATCGTCGTCGAGGTGCTCGACGAAACCCCCGCTTTTGCGGAGGTTTCGAGGCCCGTCCTCGTCCGCCCGCCCCGGGCGCACGGTCCGACGGAGGAGGAGCTTGCGGCGCACGCGGCGTTCCTTGCGACGATCGGCGATCCGATCTGGAACCGGTTGGGCGGTTGACGCGTCCGTTGAGCGGGGCCTATCCGCCCGCTCGAACCGCTGGAGAAGCTGAATGGACATCCGGGTCTCTGGTCATCAGGTCGAGACGGGCGAAGCGCTGCGCGGGCATGTCGACGCCCGCCTTCGCGGCGCCGATCGAAAATATTCCGCGCGCCTCGTCTCCTCCCAGGTGACCTTCGGGAAGGGCCCCCACGATCACGGCTTCACCGTTGAGATCGTCGCTTATGCGCCGCAGGGCGCGGTGCTCAAGGCGACCGAGCGCGGCGCCGAGGCGCGCTCGGCCTTCGATGCGGCCGCGGAGAAGGTCGAGAAGCAGATGCGGCGCCTGATGCGCAAGGTGAAGGATCGCCGCGCGGGCGACCCGGCGGAGCTGCTCGAGACGGTCGGCGACGCGGAATATCGACGGGGCGAGGACGCTTCGGGCCCGGACGAGGGCTGAACGGCGGGCCCCCACTGGCGGGGCGGCCGGCGGCGTCCTATCTCTCTTTCACCATTTCGCGGAGGCCCGGGGGCGCCTCCCTTCCGGGGTTGCATGAACGATCTATCAGAACTCCTGACGGTCGATCGCATCGACGACGACCTCGCGGCATCGAACAAGAAGGGGCTGTTCCAGCAGCTCGCCGCGCTCGCCCAGCGGCGGACCGGCCTTCCCGCCAAGACGATCGCGGCGGCCCTGGCCGAGCGCGAGAAGATCGGCTCGACCGGCTTCGGCGGCGGCGTCGCCATCCCCCACGCCAAGATCGAGGGCCTGACGCGCGTGTTCGGCTATTTCGCCCGGCTCTCCTCGCCGCTCGACTTCCAGTCGGTCGACGGCCTGCCGGTCGACCTCGTCTTCCTCATCCTCTCGCCGCCCGACGCCGGCGCCGAGCATCTGAAGGCCCTCGCCGGGGTCAGCCGCGTCCTGCGCGACCGCAACATGGTGGCGAAGCTGCGCGGCGCCCGCTCGCGCGACGCCCTCTTCGCGCTGCTGGCGGGGGTCGAAAGCCTGAATGCCGCCTGATCCCGCCGCAGGGGGCGGGGCCGCCGCGCACTTCCGCGCCCTCGAATCGCTCTACCGCTCGGCGCCGGTGAACCGGCTGTTCGAATCGCGGATCGAGATCGTCGAGGAAGGCTTCGCCCGAATCCGCTTCCAGGTCGGCGAAGATCTCTTCCACGCCGCCGGCGCGGCGCACGGCACCCTCTACTTCAAGATGCTCGACGATGCCGCTTTCTATGCCTGCAACAGCCTCGTCACCGACCGGTTCCTGCTCACCACCGCCTTCAACCTGCTGTTCACCCGCCCGTTGCGGGGAGGGGAGGCGGTCGCCGAAGGGCGTTGGGCCAGCGGCCGGCGCCGAGTCCTGGTCGGCGAGGCGCGGCTCGTCGATTCGTCGGGCGAGGAAGCGGCGAGGGGCACGGGCACGTTCATGCGGTCCCATATCCCGCTTACGGGTCTCGACGGCTATCGGCCCTGATGGAGCCGCGCCTCGCCACCTCGGTGCTGGTCGGCGCGCTGGTGCGCAAGGCGGAGGCCGACGGCGGCTTCGCCGCCGTCCTGGCCAAGGGCGACGCCACGGCGGGGTCGATCCTCGTCATCCTCTTGCAGCGCGGCGGCCCTCCCCAAGTCCTCGAGCGGGTCCTCGCCGGCACCGGGGAATATCGCTGGGAATCGTCCGCCTCCCCGCCGGGCGCCGAGCAGGCGTGGGTTCCGGAGCTCGTCGCCCGCAGGAGGCGATTCGACCCGGATTTGTGGGTAATCGAACTGGATGTCCCGTCCGTCGAACGGTTCGCCGCTGAAATGAACGCGCTGAATTGACTCTGCTGCACCGCACAACCTAGCCGCGGCCCTGCCCATTTCGAGCGACAGCGTAGGGCCGTTCCCAGCCGCGGTAAGAGGCGGGGCGGCCACGCGAGACGGAAGGCGGGTCATCGGGAGCGCTTCTCTTGTTCGAAGCTCCCGCGCTTCGACCCCCGGCCGCCCTGATTAGAAGCTGAATGTCCAAAACCCGTATTACCGCGGCCGTCGCCGCGGCCATGATCGTTACCGCCATCGGCACCGCCCATGCGGCGCCTTCCACGGCCTGGGAGCTGAACCTGCCCCCGGCCACGAGCCAGAGGGTCGACGCGGCGTCCGCCCCCGCCCCGGCAGCCGCTCCCGCGGTCCAGGCCCCCCAGACCGACGACCGCGCCGCGGCGCCCCAGCCGCAGCCCCAGCCCCAGCCGGACGCTGAGACCGCGCCCGCGGCGACGCCCGCGCCTGCCGCCCCGGCGACCCTCGCAGGCCTGGTGAGCGCCCACGCCTCCAGCGC
This sequence comes from Alphaproteobacteria bacterium, assembly GCA_019232625.1. Lineage (GTDB taxonomy): Bacteria > Pseudomonadota > Alphaproteobacteria > Sphingomonadales > Sphingomonadaceae > Allosphingosinicella. The sequence goes on from JAFANP010000051.1 coordinate 9,206, forward strand.
GCCTCGCGACGCGGAGGAGGCGTGCATCGCCGGCGCCGTCTATTTCGAGGCCAAGGGCGAGCCGCTGAAGGGGCAGCTCTCGGTCGCGGAGGTGATCATCAACCGCGCCCGCTCCGGCCGCTTCCCCGCCACCGCCTGCGGCGTGGTCCGGCAGCGCGGCCAGTTCTCCTTCATCCGCGGCGGCGGTTTCCCGCCGATCGCCCGCGGCTCCGCCGCCTGGCGCACCGCCGTGGCGATCGCCCGCGTCGCCCGCGGCAAGCTCGCCGCCGGCGGCGCTCCGAAGGCCTTGTTCTTCCACGCCCGCCGGGTCGCGCCCAGCTGGCGCGGCGTCACCCGCGTGGCCTCGATCGGCAATCACGTCTTCTACCGGTGATTCGGCGGCTTTCGCGCGTTCGCCTTTCATTCTAGCGTTTCGCGATGGCCGCGAATCCGAGTCTCCAGCCCCAGCTCTGCTTCCGCGACGCGCCGCTGGCCGCCCAGGACGTGGCCCGCGGCGTCACCCGGCTGCTCTTCAACCAGGAGGTCTTCGCCCTGTGCGAGGTGCCGCTCCCGAACGGCCGCCGGGCGGACATGATGGCGATCGACTCGGCCGGGTTCATCACCATCGTCGAGATCAAGGTGTCGCGGGCCGACCTGATGGGCGATTGCAAGTGGCTCGATTATCTCGGTTATTGCGACCGCTTCTTCTGGGCGGTGCCGGCGGGCTTCGATCTCGCGCCCTTCGAGCAGGAGGGCTTCCACCCCGGCCTCTGCGGCCTGCTGGTCGCCGACCGCTATGACGCCGCCGTGATTCGCGAGGCGCCGCTGCGCAAGCTGGCGCCGGCGCGGCGCAAGGCCGAGACGCTCCGCTTCGCCCGCCGCGCCGCGCGCCGCCTGGTCGGCGACCTCGACCCTGGGCTCGCCGGCTTCGCCTAGGACGGATCGAAATTCGATTTAGAGTGAGTCCTCTTCATATTGAAGCGTAGCCTGCGTTGCGCAGGTAGTTGGCGCATTCGTTGGGTTGGAAGGCGTCGAGGAGGGTGCCGATGCGCTTCCATGTCGCGTCTACGGACCGCTCGGCGGCTTTGCGCAGCAGCAGCTTGAGCTTGGCGAAGACCTGTTCGATCGGGTTCAGGTCTGGCGAGTAGGGCGGCAGGAAGAGGAGCTTGGCGCCGGCCGATCGGATCGCCCTTCGCACGGCGGCGCCTTTGTGGCTGCCGAGGTTGTCCATGATGACGACGTCGCCGGGCGCGAGGGTCGGCACCAGGAACTGCTCGACCCAGGCGGTGAAGAGCTGGCCGTTGATCGGCCCGTCGAGCACGCAGGGCGCATCGATCCGGTCGTGGCGAAGGGCGGCGAGGAAGGTCATGGTGCGCCATCTCCCGAACGGCGCCCTGCCGATGAGCTTGTCGCCGCGGCGGCTCCAGCCCCGGATCGGCGTCATGTTGGTCTTCGCCCAGGTCTCGTCGATGAAGACCAGGCGCCGAGGATCAAGCCGGCCCTGATACTTCTTCCACTGCTCCCGCCTTCGAGCGATCGCCGGCCGCAGCTGCTCGGCGGCGAACAGCGTTTTTTTTGAAGCTGAAGCCGGCCGAGCGCAGCTGCTTCCACACCGTGTTGTGGCTGACCGTCAGATAGCCCCTGGCCCGGAGCTCGAGCGCCAGCTCGCGCACCGTCAGATCGGGCTGCTCGGCCATCCGCGACAGGATCCACCCCTGCTCCGCTGCCAGGATCCGGGGCCGCCGGCCGCCTACCGGCCGCGACGCCGCGCTCCCCGTCTCGCGAAGGCGCTGCGACCACTTCACCGCGCTCGCGACGCTTACCCCGAACAAAGACGCCGCATCACGAACCGAGCGACCCGACACTACCGCCCAGGCCACTCGCTCCCGCAAATCATTCGAATAAGCTCT
>JAFANP010000065.1 GCA_019232625.1 Alphaproteobacteria bacterium
GAACATGGTGAAGAACCTGCTCGCCGCCTTCGACCGGCGGATCGAGGGCCTCACCTGGATGGCGCCGGGCACCAAGGCGGCCGCCAAGGCCAAGGTTCACACCCTGCGAGTCGGCGTCGGCTATCCCGAGACGTGGCGCACTTACGCGGGCCTGGACATCCGCCGCGACGATCCCGCCGGCAATGCGTGGCGGGCACAGCTCTGGGAATATCACAACCAGCTCGCCAAGCTCGGCCGGCCGGTCGACCGCGGCGAATGGTGGATGACGCCGCAGACGGTGAACGCGGTGAACCTGCCGCTCCAGAACGCTCTCAACTTCCCCGCCGCCATCCTCGAGACGCCCTATTTCGACCCGCGCTTCGACTCGGCCGCGAATTACGGGGCGATCGGCGCCGTGATCGGCCACGAGATCAGCCACAGCTTCGACAATCTCGGCGCCGATTTCGATTCGGCCGGCAAGCTCCACAATTGGTGGACTCCCGCCGACCTGAAGCGCTTCGAGGCCGCCGGCACCGCCCTCGCCGCCCAGTACGACGCCTATGAGGCGCTGCCCGGCCTCCACCTCAACGGCAAGCAGGAGCTGGGCGAGAACATCGCCGACGTCGCCGGCCTCACCGCCGCCTACGAGGCGTGGAGGAAGTCCCTCGGCGGCAAGCCCGCGCCGGTGATAGGCGGCCTTACCGGCGACCAGCGCTTCTTCCTCGCCTTCGCCCAGAGCTGGCGGACGAAGATGCGCGACAAGGCCCTGCGCACCCGAATCGCCACCGACGTCCACGCCCCGGCGCCGTGGCGCGTCCAGACCGTGCGCAACCTCGACGCCTGGTACCCGGCCTTCGACGTCCAGCCGGGCCAGAAGCTGTACCTGGCGCCGGAAAAGCGCGTCCACGTCTGGTGAGCCGGGCCGCCGCGCGCAGCGACGCCGACGCGAAGCGTCGCCGGAGCAGCGCGAAGAGACGGCGAGAGCCGGCCAGCCTCGCACCGCGAGGACCGAGGTCACGCGATTCACTCGCGTGACGGCGCGGGTGGCGCCCGGAAGAGGGTGACCCGAAAGCCCCTCCCCTTCAGGGGAGGGGAGATCATCCATGTCGGCGACCTTCGCCCCGGCTCCCTGTGTTGCCGTTGACGTGCCTGCCGCAACGATCCTCCCGGCGAGGGGGCTCACATCCCGACCGATTGAACGCTACGTCGGGGGCGATGGCGGGGAAGATGGGACGGACAATCCGGCGGTTGAGCGGTCTCGGCATCGCCCTGGCGTCGCTCGCGAGCCTGTTCCTGATCGTCGGACTGCGGGAAGCGGCATCCCGCCCGGTGGAGCGCCGACTGACGCTTGCGCTGCCCGGATGGCCGTCCGGCGCACGGCCGGTCACGATAGCGTTGCTGTCGGACATCCACCTCGGCAACCAGGCGATGGACTCCGGACGACTGAGCGGGATCGTCGGCCAGGTGAACGCCGCACGGCCGGACCTGGTCTTGCTGGCGGGAGACTTCGTGACCGGCCATGACGGCGCCGGCGCGGCGCGGCGGGCCGCCGGTCTGGAGGCGCCTTTGTCGCGGCTGAATGCGCCACTCGGCGTGGTCGCGGTTCTCGGCAATCACGATCATTGGACCGCGCCCGACGCCGTTCGTGCCGCTCTCGTCCGAGCTGGGATCACGGTTCTCGCGAACGAAGCCGCTCGACGCGGCCCCCTGGCGATACTCGGCGTCGACGACTCCTTCTCGGGCCACGACGATGTCTCGGCGACGATCGCCTCGTGGAAGACGATGGGCGGCATCCCGCTCGTTCTGACGCATGCGCCCGATCTGGTTCACAAGCTGCCGGGCGGGCTCCCTTTGGTGCTGGCCGGGCATACCCATTGCGGGCAGGTGGTTCTGCCGGGGCTGGGCCCGGTCCTGACACGCAGCCCGAGGCAGGGATGGAGGCCGCTCTACGACAGGCGCTACCGCTGCGGTGTGGTGCGCGACCCGGACCGGATCGTGGTCGTCACGGCGGGCGTCGGATCGGGGACGAGCCCGGTCCGCCTGGGCGCACCCCCCGACTGGTGGCTGTTGAGGATCGGGCCGGCCGCGGCGACCCGAAACCCCCCCTCCCCTTGAGGGGAAGGGTTGGGGGTGGGGCCTGTCCGGGCCGGCAACGGCCGGAGAAAACCGCAACCCCCGCCCCGGCCGCCCCTCGCGGGAAAGCGCCTCAAGCCGCGCCGATCAGCTCCCGCCCGATCAGCATCCGCCGGATCTCGTTGGTTCCGGCGCCGATGTCGAGCAGCTTGGCGTCGCGCATGAAGCGCTCGACCGGCCAGTCCTTGGTGTAGCCCGCCCCGCCCAGCGCCTGGATCGCCTCCAGGCTGACCTTCACCGCGTTCTCCGAGGCGAGCAGGATCGCGCCCGCCGCGTCGAACCGGGTCGTCTTCCCGGCGTCGCAATTCTTCGCGACGGTGTAGACGTAGGCCCGCGCCGAGTTGAGCGCGACATACATGTCGGCGACCTTCGCCTGCATCAGCTGGAAGGCGCCGATCGGCTGGCCGAACTGCTTCCTCTCGCGCACGTAGGGCAGGACGACGTCGAGGCAGGCCTGCATGATCCCGAGCTGGATCCCGGCCAGCACCGTCCGCTCATAGTCGAGCCCCGACATCAGAACGCCGACGCCGCCGTTGACCGGCCCCATCACGTTCTCGTCGGGCACCTCGCAATCGTCGAACACCAGCTCCCCGGTGGGGGAGCCGCGCATCCCCATCTTGTCGAGCTTCTGGCCGAGGCTGAAGCCCGGCATGCCCTTCTCGATCAGGAAGGTGGTGATGCCGCGGCTCCCCTCCCCGGTCTTGGCGTAGACGACCAGGGTGTCGGCGTGGTGGGCGTTGGTGATCCAGAACTTGGTGCCGTTCAGGACGTAGCCGCCCTGCACCTTCTCGGCCCTGAGCTTCATCGACACGACGTCCGATCCGGCGCCCGCCTCCGACATGGCGAGGCTTCCGACATGCTCCCCCGAGATGAGCTTGGGGAGATATTTCGCCTTCTGCTCGGGACTGGCCCAGCGGCGTATCTGGTTGATGCACAGGTTCGAATGCGCCCCGTAGGAGAGGCCCACCGAGGCGGAGGCGCGCGCCACCTCCTCCTGCGCCACGACATGTTCGAGATAGCCGAGGCCGAGCCCGCCCTGTTCCTCCTCGACGGTGATTCCGTGGAGGCCGAGCGCGCCCATTTCCGGCCAAAGCTCGGCCGGGAACCAGTCCTCCGAGTCGATCCGCGCGGCGAGCGGCGCGATTCGGTCGGCGGCGAAGCGGGCCGTGGTGTCGCGTATCGCATCCGCCATCTCGCCGAGGGCGAAGTCGAGCCCGGTGTCGGACATGCGCTGTCTCCTGTTCGGCGGCGGCCCTAGCAGAGGGCTCGCGATTTGAACAAGGCGGGGGCGGTGACTATGTGCGTCCTTCGAGACGGGCCTTCGCCGAGCTCAGTCCCTCCTCGGGATGAGCGGGGCGGGCCCGCACGCAACCCGCTCATCCTGAGGAGCCGCTGAGCGAAGTCGAAGCGGCGTCTCGAAGGACGCACAGGAGCTCGCACCCTCATGTCCACCGCCGCACCCGACCCCATCGTCATCCTCTCCTACGCGCGCACGCCGATGGGGAGCTTTCAGGGCGCGCTCGCCGGCGCGACCGCGACCGAGCTCGGCGCCGCGGCCGTCGCCGCCGCGATCGAGCGGGCGGGGGTTCCTGGCGACTCGGTCGACAAGATCTTCATGGGCTGCGTCCTTCCCGCCGGACTTGGCCAGGCGCCGGCCCGCCAGGCGGCGCTCGGCGCCGGCCTCCCCAAGTCCGTCGAGGCGACGACGGTCAACAAGGTGTGCGGCTCGGGCATGCAGGCGGCGATGTTCGCCCACGACATGCTCGCCGCCGGCTCGGCCGACCTGATCGTCGCGGGCGGCATGGAATCGATGTCCAACGCGCCCTACCTCATGAAGAAGCACCGCGCCGGGGCCCGCATCGGCCACGACACGGTCTACGACCATATGATGCTCGACGGCCTCGAGGACGCCTACGATTCGGGCCGGGCGATGGGCACCTTCGCCGAAGAGGCGGCGCGCGACTACCAGTTCACCCGCGCCGACCAGGACGAGTACGCGATCGAGAGCCTGCGCCGCGCCACCGAGGCGATCAGGTCGGGCGCGTTCGAGCGCGAGACGGTTCCGGTCACCGTGAAGACCCGCAAGGGCGAGGAGGTCGTGACCTGCGACGAGCAGCCGGGCAAGTCGAACCCGGAGAAGATCCCGGGCCTGAAGCCCGCCTTCGCCAAGGACGGCACCATCACCGCCGCCAACGCCAGCTCGATCTCCGACGGCGCCGCCGCGCTGGTCATCACCCGCCAGAGCGTCGCCGACCGACTCGGGGTCAAGCCGGTCGCCCGGATCGTCGCCCACGCCGCCCACGCCCAGGCGCCCAACCTCTTCACCACCGCCCCCGTCCCCGCCGTGCGCAAGGCGCTGGACAAGGCCGGCTGGGACGTCGCCGACGTCGACCTGTTCGAGGTCAACGAGGCCTTCGCCTGCGTCGCCATGATCGCCATGCGCGACCTCGGAATCCCCCGCGACAGGATCAACGTCCACGGCGGCGCCACCGCGCTCGGCCACCCGATCGGCGCGAGCGGCGCCCGCCTCCTGTGCACCCTCTTGAGCGCGCTCGAGACCCACGGCGGCAAGAAAGGCCTCGCCACCCTCTGCATCGGCGGCGGCGAAGCGACGGCGATGGCGGTGGAGCTGGTCTAAGGTCGGCGTGAAGACATCTATTCGGGCCTGGGAGGGCCAGGAAGAGAAGCCGTGCCCGTCTCGAGTAAGCGCCGTCCTTGCGTCGCGAATTCCGCCGGGACCACCGCAGGCGCGCTGTCGGGGAGAAGCCTCAGCCGCGAACGACGACGACGTCGACGCCGACATCCACCTTCCGCCAAGTCCGGTCGGTCGTCACCACCGGCGCGCCGCGAGTCATCGCCAAGGCCAGGCAGGCGCGGTCGCCGAGCGACAGGCCGAGGCTTCGCGTTCGGACGCGCAGCTTGCCGGCCGCGATCGCCTGCGCTTCGTCGAACGGAATGATGCGCAGGTCGAGATCGGGGAGGCTCAGGTCGATCTCCGCCTCGGGCACTCCGCGCTCCTGGAGCTTGGCGACCACCTCGCTGAGATTGACCGCACCGACGACGGCGGTCGGCAACAATCCGAGCACTTCTTCCGCTCCCCGCTCGCCAAGCATCAGCGCGAGAAGGGCGGAAGCATCGAGCACATGCTCAGTCATCCGCCGCTTCCGCGCGCCGGTCCGCGATCAACTCCTCCGAAAGCGACACGCCTTCGGGAACATGCCTGCGCAGGCGCAGCTGGATCGCCGCGACGACGTCGCGCAACGGCCGAACCCGAAGCTCGCCCTCGGCCAAGGTCATCACGACGGAATCGCCGTCCTTCAGCCCAAGCTCTCGCCGGACCCGAGAGGGTATCTGCAACCTTCCCCCGCTGACGAGCTTGCCACGTTCGGCATTCATGTCGGATGCTCCACTTGGTACAGGTTGAAGAACATATACATTTTCTGTATCGGGACAATGGGCTCCCCTTCCCCCGTTGCCGTGGGCAGTCGCCTTCGCTGGAACTCCTCCCCCGCGCGTCCATTCCCCCTTGCGAGCAACAGGAGAGCGGCGATGATCACACGGACGGCGAGCGCGCGGTACGAAGGCATGGGGAAGGACGGCAAGGGCTGGGTCTCCACCCAGTCGAAGGTCCTCGACGGGCAGCGCTACGGCTTCGGCACCCGCTTCGAGAACGAGCCCGGGACCAACCCCGAGGAGCTGATCGCCGCCGCCCATGCGAGCTGCTTCACAATGGCGCTCTCCTTCGCCCTCGCCGGCGCCGGATTCGCCGACGGCCGGCTCGAGACCACCGCCCGGGTCAAGCTCGACAAGGAGGGTGACGGCTTCCGAATCACCCGCTCCGACCTCCAGCTCACCGCGTCGGTGCCCGGGATCGAGGAGGCGCGGCTGCGCGCGCTGGCCGAGGGCGCCAAGGCGAATTGCCCCGTCTCGAAGCTTCTCAACGCCGAGACGACCCTCGAGGTGAGCGTCGGCTGAGCGGCCCGACGCCCTCGCGGCCCCCGGCCCCCTACAGCCGCCTCACCCGCGGCTCGGCCGGCTCCCGCCCGAGCATGAGCTCGGTCAGAGCCCAGACCATCGCGTCGGCGCCGTCGGGGCTCGCGCCCGGCCCTTCATAGGTCCCGCCGCCGCTACTGGCGCTGCGCCGCCGCTCAGCGGCTGCGGAAGGCCCGCGGCGCGTCCGGAAGCTCGGCGAGGTCGAGCTCCAGCTCGGTCGTGCCGTCGTCGAGCAGCGCCCCGACGGTGAAGGCGCCCCAGGCCGAGACGACGAGCGTCGCCGTGCCGAATTGGTCGAAGGCGACGGCGGGAGTCGTGTTCCGGAAGGTGTTGTGCAGGAAGAAGATGGCCTCGGTCGCCGGGACCGGCTCCGCCAGGATGGTGAGGTGGACGTCGTAGAGGCCCGCGGCGCTCTTGGTCACCGTCGCCGAGAGGCGCCGCGAGCCGAAGGCGTTGGACACGGCCGGCTTGCCTCCGAACATCCCCTTCGCCCAGTCGTCGGGCTTGAGGGGGCGGCGGCGCATGAGCGCGTATTTGAGCCGGGCCGCGTCGTGCAGCGCCTTTTCCTGCGAAGGCGCTGCGCCGCCGCGAACCCCTTCCTCCGAATCGGCTCCGCCCGGCGCGCCGCTCCCGTCGCCGCCGTCCGCCTGGCCCGCTCCGGCCTGGCGGACGCCCGGCTGGCCGTCGCCCGGCTGGTTCGGGCCCGGCTGGCCGTCGCCCGGCTGGTTCGGGCCCGGCTGGTTCGGGCCCGGCTGGTTCGGGCCCGGCTGGTTCGGGCCGCCCCCGCCGCCGCCCCCCGGAGCCGGACCGGGCGGCGGCAGCGCCGAGGGGGGCGGGTCGGAGGCGATCGGCGGCTGCGTCGGCGCGACCGGGCTTCGCTCCTGCGCCAGGCCCTGCGCCTGCCGCCGCTGCAGGCCGACGTCGACGTCGGCGAATTCCTCGGGAAGGTAGCGCGAGAACCACAGATAGCCGGCGAGCGCGCCGAGCGAGGCGGCGGCGACCAGCACCGCGACTCCGCCCGGAAGAGCGGCCGGACCGCTGTCGAAGATCGCCGCTCCGATCAGCGCCCCCGATTTGTCGAGCCTGTTGAGGATCGCCGGCCACGAGACGAGCCCGGCGCCGATGATCGTCTTGGTCAGCCAGTCCGACACTTCCTCGAGCGAGGTGTTGGCGACGATGGCGAGGCGCGGTGCGGCCGAGGGGGCGGCGCCGCCCGCGCCCGCGCCCGCGCCCACGCCTACGCCGCCCGCCCCGCCCGCCGCCGCCGCGGCGCTCGTCACCGTCGTCCGCTTCGGGATGGCGAAGAGCAGCCCGCCTATCGCCCCGATCGTGCTCGCCCCCACCACCCCGGCGAAGGCGGCGAGCGGCCGCACCGCCGAGCAGGTCGCGACGACGAGCAGCAGGAACAGCAGGATCAGGAGGAAGCGGACGATCCGCTCGATGCGCGAGCCGGCAAGCAGCCAGTCCCTGAAACCGGTGAAGCCCATCGTTCCCCCTCCGATGCCTGAGTCCCCGCCGAACCTACCCCAATCCCCCCCGCCCGTCATCCGACGGCAGGGGACGGCGGCAGGGGACATGTACCTTCTCCGTAGAACGACGCGTGCCCCTCCCCCGGGACCAACCCGTCATGCCGGACTTGATCCGGCATCCACCTTCTTCTCACCTGTGCGGCGAAGGAAAGCGGCGCAGGCCGCTGACGGCGCGGCTGGTGGTCGCGCGAACACGCCTCCTTTCGGGACAGGTACCTGCGGCCTTTCTGCCCGATCCCTGCCCGACCCGTTACAACGATCAGCCATCCTCAGGCGCGGACCTCCGCGGCCCAACTCGTTTGGCAAGTTGAATCACTGTCAGGCGCCAAACGTCGACCATTCAGGGTCGGTGCCGGCATCCGGACGCTATTGTCCACGCGCCACTCGGTCAGTCCGCGAAGCCGCCACTTCGCGTCCCGAAGCATGCCGCGCTCATCGAGTGCACCACCGCCGATCTGGCTTTTGTAGTCCTGAAGCTCACACACGATCTCAGGCAAATGCCGTTCGGCGATGGCCTGTACCTTCGGGAGCTTCTCTTCTGGCGTTCCGGTCCGTTGAGACAGGGCATTATCTCCTTCACGTAGGAACACCATCGGGCGGCCGTCGCACGCACCGGATGATGCTTTGTCTTGCGTACGTCGGCAACGCTTCGTTCGCAGCCGGAGACTGCCGGTCCCCCAAGCCCCAAACCCCACCCCCCTCAACACTCCGCGCTCTTATACCCCACCGGCACGTTCATCCGCGCGGGATGCTCCCACCAGGGGTCCGCCGCGATCCGGTGCGTGTCGCCGTAGACCTGGGCCAGGACGGCGTAGAGCGCCGGGTCGTAGCGCCTGAGGTCGGCGGCGGAGACCACCTCCGTGCCGTCGAGGCGCGCGAGCATATTGTCCTCGAACCAGAATTGGGTGCCTTCCGCCCAATATTCCTGGAGGGTGACTCCGGCATAATCGCCCTTCCACAGGCCCCGGGCGGCGGCGGCGGCGAAGGCGCGCTCGGCGGCGCGGTAGAGGGCGGGGTCGGCCTGCTCGACGGCGCCGAGGATGGCGTGGGAGAATTCGTGGACGAGGATGTTCTCGCCGCGATAGCGGTCGCCGGGGAGGGCGAGGAGGTTCTCGGCGCCGACCGTCGTGAAGAGGCCGCCTATGCCGCGGGCGCGGGCGTTCCAATAGTCGCGGTCGCTCGCCGCCGCGATCCGGCCGTAATATTTGCGCTCACACTGGGTGAGGCGCGGGTCGTCGGGGGCGGGCTTCGTCCAGTGGCGGTGCTCGGGAAGGTCGGCGATGCCCTCGTCGGGCGCCATCACCCCCACCCGCGCGCTTTGGCGCACCAGCGCCGCGCGCAGGTCCGGCCGGTGGGCGAGCATCGCCGCGACGATGTCGCGCGCCCGGGCGAGCGCCGCCGCCGGCGCGCGCGGCGAGGCGACGATGGGGATCCCGCCGGAGTCGAGATATTGCCCGTAATAGGGATCGAGCCGGAGCGCGGCCGGCGGCGGCGCGGCGGCCGGCGGCGCGGCGGGCGGCGGCGGCGCGGGCGGGGCGGCGAGGGCGGCGAGGGCGCCGGCCCGATGCCCCCCGGGCCCCGGCGCGCACCCGGACAGGGCCGCGGCGGCGAGGAGGGCGATCGGGACGAGCGTCGGCCGCATCGACCCAGACTAGCGCCCCCTTCCCCGCCGCGCCATCGTGCGCGAGGAAGGCGGGTGGGCGACCATCCACGGCGACCGCGCGAAACCGCGGCTTCGTCTTCGCCGGGAGTCCGTCCGTCCCGTTCGAGCCGAACCCCCGTTCGGGCCGAGCCCGTCGAAGCCCCGTCCCTGTTCGACGGGAGAAGGAAAGGGCTTCGACAGGCTCAGCCCGAACGGGGAGGCGATCCCCCGCCAAGCTCGCCGCCTTCGCCCTGCGGTCGCCCGAGCCTCAGGCCGACGCCTGGCGCAACGCCTTGCGCCGGGGCGGCGGCGGTCGCCGGCACTGCGCCGTCCCGCTATCCTTATCATCACAGGGTCGAGGACAGGCCCGACGAGGTCGACCCTGCGCGGCTCGCCCGGGTCGCCTCAGCCCTGGCGGCCCTCGTCTCCGGCCTGGCGGCGGGCGGGGGGCCTTGAGCCTTCCAGCGCCTCGACGAAGCGCCTGCGCCACCAGACCACGTCCTCGCGCTTCACGACCTCGTTCATCGCCTTCCAGCGGTGGATCCTTTCCTCCCTCGGCATGGCGATGGCGCGGCGGATCGCGTCGGATATGTCCTCCTTGGAATAGGGGTTGACGAGGAGGGCGTCCTTGAGCTGGAGGGCGGCGCCGGCGAAGCGGGAGAGGATGAGGACGCCCGGATCCTCCGGGTCCTGCGCGGCGACATATTCCTTGGCGACGAGGTTCATCCCGTCCCGCAAAGGCGTAATCAGCCCAATTTTCGCGGCGCGGTAGAAGCCGGCGAGATCTTCGCGGCCGTAGCCCTGGTTGACGTAGCGGATCGGGACCCAGTCCACTGCGGCGAACTCGCCGTTGATGCGGCCCGAAAGCTCGTCGAGGCTCTCGCGGATGGTCTCGTAGGTATGCACCTCGCCGCGCGAGGGCGGCGCGATCTGGAGCAGGAACACCTCGCCGCGGCAATCCTCATTGTCCTCGAGGAAGCGGCGATAGCCCTCGAACCGCTCGGTGAGGCCCTTGGAGTAATCGAGGCGGTCGACGCCGATGATGGTGTGACGGCCGTCGGCGCTCTTGAGCAGGCGGTCGTGGGCGACGCGGGCGCCCTCGCTCGCCACCGCCTGCTGGAATTCCTTGTAGTCGATGCCGATCGGATAGGCGCCGGCATGAACCGACCGGTCGCCGACATGGACGGTGCCGTCGCTCTCGCAATGGCCGCCGAGCTCGCGCTCGACGTAGTTCTGGAAGCTCTCCAGCCACTCCTCGGTCTGGAAGCCGATCACGTCGTAGGCCAGCAGCGACAGGACGAGACCTTCGTGGAACGGCAGCGACACCATCAGCCGCGACGGCGGGAACGGGATGTGGAGGAAGAAACCGATCCGGTTCCTGATCCCCCGCTCGCGAAGCTGCGCCCCCAGCGGGATGAGGTGGTAATCGTGAATCCAGATGAGGTCGTCGGGCTCGATCAGCGGCAGGACGGTCTCGGCGAAGCGCTCGTTCACCCGCTCGTAGCCGCCGGCGAAGCTCCGGTCATATTCGGCAAGGTCGATCCGATAGTGGAAGAGCGGCCACAACGTCCGGTTGGCATAGCCGTTATAATATTCGTCGACGTCCTGCTCCTCGAGGTCGACGGTCGCCGAGGTGACGCCCTCGTGGCGCTGGAAGTCGATCTTGCCTGTGAAGGTCGTCGCGACATTGCCCGACCAGCCGAACCACAGGCCGCGATATTCGCGCAGCGCCGCCGAGAGGGCGACAGCGAGGCCGCCTTGCGCCCCGCCCTCCCCTTCCGGGCGGGGGGCCGCGACGCGATTGGAGATGACGATCAGACGACTCATTTAGCGCACGGCGCTCCACGGCCGCGACAGGAGCACGGCGCAGTTGATGAGCCCGACGAGCGAATAGGTCTGCGGGTAGTTCCCCCAGAGCTCGCCGGTCTCGAAATCGGTGTCCTCGGAGAGCAGCCCGGCCGGGGTCAGGCGGGCGAGCATATGCTCGTAAAGCACTCGGGCCTCCTCGTGGCGGCCGGCGAGATGGAGCGCCTCGATCAGCCAGAAGGTGCAGAAGTTGAACGCCGTCTCCGGCAGTCCGAAATCGTCCTCCGCGGCGTAGCGCAGCATGTGCTCGCCCCGGCGCAGGCCCTTCTCGACCGCGGCGAAGGTGGCGAGGAAGCGCGGATCGTCCGGCTCCAGGAACCGCATGTCGACGAGCTGGAGGAGGCTTGCGTCGAGCTCGCCGCCGCCGAACGTCGCGCCGAACCGCGCCTCGGGCGCGAACCATGCCTCCTTCTCGATCCGCGCGCGGACGAGATCCGCCCGCTCCCGCCACAGCGTCTCGCGGGCCTCGAGCCCGAGCACGCCGGCGGCGTTGGCAAGGCGGTCGCAGGCGGCCCAGCTCATCACCGAGCTGTAGGTGTGGACGGCGCTGCGGGTGCGATATTCCCACAGGCCGGCGTCGGGCTGGTCGTGCATTTCCCAGGCCCGTTCCCCGACCTTCTCCAGCGCCTGGAAATCCGCCTCGGTCGCCTTGCGGAACAGGCGCTCGTCGATGAAGGCCTGGACGTTGGAGAGGATGATCTGGCCGTAGGCGTCGTGCTGGACCTGGGTATAGGCGGCGTTGCCGACCCGCACCGGACCCATGCCGCGATAGCCTGGAAGCGCCGACGCTTCCCGTTCCTCCAGCTTCGGCTCCCCGGAGACGGCATAGAGCGGCTGGATGTGCCCGCCCTTCGCGGCGTCGACGATGTTGCGAAGATAGCCGAGATACTTTTCCAGCACGTCGAGCGCGCCGAGCCGGTTGAGCGCCTGGACCGTGTAATAGGCGTCGCGGATCCAGCAATAGCGATAGTCCCAGTTGCGGCCCGAGTCCGGCGCCTCGGGGATGGAGGTGGTGAGCGCCGCGACGATCGCGCCGGTCTCCTCGTGCTGGCAGAGCTTCAGCGCGATGGCGGCGCGGATCACCACCTTCTGCCACTCGAGCGGGATGGCGAGGCCTCGGACCCAGCCGCGCCATTCGTCGCTGGTCTGGTGCAGCCAGGCGGCGAGGGTATGGCCGACATGGCCGACGAAAGGCTCGTCGGGCCCGAGGAAGAAATGCAGGGGCTGCTCGAGCCGGAAGCTGCGCTCCTCGAGTATGTGCCCCACCGGCGCGTCGGTGGTCAGTCGCAACGGCTGCGGCTTCAGGAGATAGCGTATGTGGTTGGTGCCGCTGGTCCGCTCGGCCTCCCCTTCTCCCCAGCCCGTCGCGGGATGGAGCGAAACGCGGATCCTGGGGGCGCCCGCGAGGGGACGGACGATCCGCACCCACGCGACCGGGCGATACATCCGGCCGCTCCGCTCGAAGCGGGGGCAGAAGTCGAACACCTCGGCGACGGCACCCTCCGCGTCGGTCAGCCGGGTCACGAGGATCGGGGTGTTGCGCAGGTAGCGCTGCTCGGTCTTCACCCGATTGTCGATAGAGATACGCCATTCGCCTCGCCCCGGCGCCTCGGCGCCGGCCCCGAGCAGGGAGCAGAAAAGCGGGTCGCCGTCGACTCGCGGGGCGCATCCCCAGACGAAGCCCGCGGCCTCGTCGACGAGGGCGCTCACCTGGCAATTGCCGATCGGCCAGAGCGACAGGTTCGGCTCGCCGGTCATCGCGAGCCCTCGTCCAGCCAGCGCAGCACGGCGGCGACGCCGCCGATCCGCCAGCGGGCCGCGGTCGCACGCGGAGCGCCGACGAGAATGCCGCCTCCGCCCGCCGCGGCAGCCGCCTCGAATCCATGTTCGTCGGTAAGATCGTCGCCCACGAACAGAGGACGCGCGCCGGCGAAGGAGGGTTCCGCCATCATCGCCCGCAACGCCTCGCCCTTGTCGCAGCCCGGCGCGAGCAGCTCCGCGACCATCTTGCCCTTCTGGAGCCTCAGCCCGGTCTGCTCGGCCAGCGCCGCGGCGAACCGGCCGACCTCCGCCTCGCGCTCCGGCGCAGCCCGGAAGTGGACGGCGACGCCGGCCGGCTTCTCCTCGATCAGCAAGCGCGAATCGTCCCGGGCCAGTCGCGCGGCGGCCGCGCGCGCCGCTTCGAGCCCGGGCGGCGCCGGCCGCGCCACCGCGCCGCCGTCCCTCAGCCGCAACTCGGCCCCGTGCGAACCCGCCACGGTCACGGCGACGCGGCCGAGATGGCGATCGACGTCCGCCAGCGCCCGCCCGCTGACGATCGCGACACGCCCCTCGAGCCGATGCGCCAGGCGCCCGAGCAATTCACCCAGAG
Source organism: Alphaproteobacteria bacterium (assembly GCA_019232625.1). Taxonomy (GTDB): domain Bacteria; phylum Pseudomonadota; class Alphaproteobacteria; order Sphingomonadales; family Sphingomonadaceae; genus Allosphingosinicella. Next base: position 13,514 of record JAFANP010000065.1, read on the forward strand.
CATCGGGAACCCGGACCGAATCCGGCGTGTCCGCAAGCTCTATCAGAGTCCCGTCCAAGTCCAGGAACAGAGCGTCGCCGGACTGGATAGACGGAGGCGGCGGCAGGGAATCGGACATTCGAGCGCGTTGCCAACAGGCCGGCCCCGACTCAAGACTTGCGCCGATTTTCATTCATATCGGATCAAATTATCTGCGAAAAACGGGCAAAAATATTGTTGCGCCGCCGGATTGATATGCATCAGCTTTTGTGGTCCTTTGCGCCGCAGGGGGGACATCCGACATGGCTGAACCGTTTCTCGCGGAAATCCGGATCGTATCGTTCAACTTCGCCCCCAAGGGGTGGGCGATGTGCAACGGGCAGCTGCTGCCGATCAATCAGAATCAGGCGCTCTTCTCGCTGCTGGGCACCACCTATGGCGGAGACGGGCGCGTCAACTTCGCGCTTCCCGACCTTCGGGGCCGGGTCCAGATGCACCGGGGCAACGGCCACACCCTGGGCCAGAAGGCGGGCGAGCAGGCGCATACGCTCACCATGAGCGAAATGCCGCAGCATATCCATTTCGCGATGGCCAGCACCAACACCGGCAACAACCAGAGCGGCGCCAACAACGTGCTCGGGGTCGTCGCCGGCAGGCTCTTCACCGATCCCGCGGCGCTCGTGACCCTTCAGGCGAGCACGATCACCAATATCGGCGGAAGCCAGGCGCACCAGAACATGCAGCCCTACTTGGTGCTCACCTACATCATCGCCCTTCAGGGCATCTTCCCGTCTCAGACTTGAGGGGTAATCGCGATGGCGCAGCCTTATGTGGGTGAGATCAGGATTTTCGCCGGCAATTTCGCCCCTGCGGGGTGGATGTTCTGCGACGGGCAGCTGCTGCCCATCTCGGAGAACGAGACGCTCTTCCAGCTGATCGGCACGACCTTCGGGGGCGACGGCGAGTCGACCTTCCAGCTACCCGACCTGCAGAGCCGTACGCCGATGCATCAGGGTGGCGGCTTCATCCTCGCGGAAACCGGCGGCGCGGAGGAAGTGACCCTCACGATCAGCCAGATTCCGTCGCACACGCACCCGATGATCGCCTCGACCAACGTCGCGCAGGACACCAGCCCGGCGGGCAAGATCCTCGGCCAGGCGGGCGGCGGCGCGCTGCCGTACATCCAGGACACGACGGACACGAACCTCAGCGCGCAGGCGGTGTCGGTGACCGGCGGAAGCCAGCCGCACACCAACCTTCAGCCGTACCTGTGCGTGAACTTCATCATCTCCCTCTTCGGGATCTTCCCCAGCCCAACCTAGGAGAGCCTCGCGATGGCCGATCCTTTCGTCGCCGAAATCCGCATTTTCGGATTCAACTTCGCACCCAAGGGCTGGGCGTTCTGCGACGGGCAGATCCTGCCGATCTCGCAGAACACCGCGCTCTTCTCGCTGCTGGGCACGACCTATGGCGGCAACGGCAAGTCGACCTTCGCCTTGCCGGACCTGCAGGGAAGCATCCCGATCCACCCGGGCCAGGGCAAGGGCCTCAGCCTTTACGACCTGGGCGAACAGGGCGGCACGGAGGCGGTCACCCTGCTCGAATCCGAGATGCCGGCGCACACCCATGCGTGGCGCGACCACGACATCGATCTCGGCGAGCTCAACGCCCCGGCGGCCAACCGGGTCATGGCCAAATCGGCCAATTCGAGCATCTACACCGCGGCCGCGAACCTCACCCAGATGCACTTCCAGGCGCTGACTCCGGCCGGCGGCAGCCTGCCGCACAACAACATGATGCCCTATCTGACGCTCAGCTTCTGCATCGCCCTTCAGGGCGTCTTCCCGCCCCGCACCTGAACCTAGCGAGCCGTGCCGCCGCCGCTCAAGGCCGCCGCACGGCTCGGCGTCGCCTACCGCCCGGCCGAGGACGGCGATCTGCCCTTCCTGGCGCTGGTCTACGCGTCCACGCGGATCGAGGAGGTCGCACAGACCGGCTGGTCGCTCGACCTCCAGCGCCAGTTTCTCGCCCACCAGTTCGACGCCCAGCACCGCCATTACCGGCAGCATTACCCCAATGCCGAATGGCTGGTGATAGAGCGCGACGGCGCCGCGGTCGGCAGGCTCTACATCGAGGAATGGCCGGACCAGATAAGGCTGATCGACATCGCTCTCCTCCCCGATTCCCGGGGCGCAGGAGTCGGCGGGGCGATCCTCGCCGATGTCATGGACCTCGCGACAACCGCCGCGAAGCCGCTCACCATCCACGTCGAGCGCCACAACCCGGCGATGCGGCTGTATCTGCGCCTGGGCTTCGTCGCGATCGACGAGCACGGCGTCTACGATCTGATGGAATGGCGGCCGACCGAACCGTCGGGCGGCCCCGTCAGTTGAAGATCGCCTCGTAGAGCGTTCCGCGCTGGTCCCGCCCGACCGGGACGATGAACATGTCGAACGTGTCGTCGTCGCGCACGAGGCGGTAGGTGCCCTGCGCCACGACCGGCTCGACCGGCCCCCGCCACTCGAGGCGGAAGGCGCCCGCGTCGCGCATCGAGCGCGGCAGCGGCTGCGCGGTCTCCAGCACCAGCGGCAGCTCCCCGTCGGGAAAGACGATCCGGTATTGCTCCCCGACCGCGCCGGAGAAGTGATCGAGGCTCAAATCCATCTGTTCCCCCTAGTCCAACGTCTCACCGGGCTCGACGCCCCATAGCTGATCCTGCCGGACATAGCCTTGACGCCCGCCCACGTCGAACAGGCACCAGCCGCGCGCGCATTTCGACAGATGGCCGACGACGCCCGGCTCCGCGCGGTAGCGGATGCGCGATCCCTCCTGCGGCGCCTCGTGCAGCGGCCGCGCCTCTGTGCCGGTGATGAGCGCGGTCCGCTCGTCGCTGAGGAGCCGCTGCAGCATCCAGCCGGTCGCTCCGTCCGGGTCCTGAACCTTGCGCCAGTTCGGATAGGTCTCGACGACCTTGATCGGCAGATCGCGCCGCTGGAAGATCCAGGTCATCGGATAATTGCGGCCCGGCCCGGTTCGCATCGCCGCCTTGCTGGCGGAGATCGAAGCCCAATAAGGCGGCTTGCGCTCGGTCTGGGCTTCGGCCGACGCGACCGTGAGCGTCAGGGCCAGGGCGGCCGCGACCGGCAATCCTTTCCGCATGGCCTCGTCTCCTCTCGGCGCCTCTTAGGCGGGTGCGCGTCCCCGCTTCAACCGGCAACTGTGCTTGACGCCCCGTTTTGGGGCAAGAAGAGGAGGTCCATGCGCCTCAAGGTCGTCGTCACCCGTCCCCTCCCCGCTCCCGTCGAGGCGAAGATGCGGGCGCTGTTCGACGTCGAGCTGAACGCCGACGGCGCCGCCTTCGACCGAGAGCGGCTGGCGAGCGCCATGCAGCGGTGCGATGCGCTCGCCAGCAACGTCGGCGACAGGCTCGACGCCGGCCTCATCGCGGGGGTCGGCGACCGGCTGCGGCTGATCGCCAATTTCGGCGTCGGCACGGACAATATCGATCTTGCCGCCGCCCGCCGGCGCGGCATTGCGGTCACCAACACGCCCGACGTGCTCACCCAGGACACGGCGGACATCGTCATGGCGCTTATCCTGATCACGCTGCGCCGCTTGGGCGAGGGTGAGCGCCTGCTGAGGGACGGCCGCTGGGGCGGCTGGAAGCCGACCGATTTCCTCGGCCGCAGCCTCGCCGGCAAGACGCTCGGGATCGTCGGCATGGGGCGGATCGGCCAGGCGGTGGCGCGCCGCGCGGCGGCTTTCGGAATGGACGTGCACTATCACAATCGCAAGCCGGCGGCGGGCCACCCGGCGCGCTACTGGGCCGATCTCGACGCGATGATCGAGATCGCCGACGTGGTCTCGGTGAATGCGCCCTATGGCGCCGAAACCCACCACCTGGTCGACGGGCGTCGCCTGGCAAGGATGAAGCGGGACGCGGTGCTGATCAACGCCGCGCGCGGCGCCATCGTCGACGAGGAGGCGCTGGTCGCGGCGCTGGCGGAGGGCCGCATCGCAGGCGCCGGTCTCGACGTCTATCCGCACGAGCCCCATGTCGATCCGCGGCTGGTGGCGATGGAGCAGGTCGTGCTCCTGCCCCACATGGGCTCCGCCACCGTCGAGACGCGGACGGCGATGGGGATGAAGGTGGTGGAGAATATTCTCGCGTTCGCGGACGGCCGGGAGCTGCCGGACCAGGTGGTATGATCCCCCTCCCCCGCGCAGGAAGGGGGAGGAGGAACCTAGTCGCCGGTGAGGATGCGGTCGACGAGCTGCTTCACGGTCGGCACGAAACCGTTCGAATAGAAGGGATCCTTGCGGAAGCGGAAGGCGGCGTGGCCGGCGAACATGAGGTTGTGCTCGACCGGGCCGCCATGGGCGATGTCCTGCAGGGTCTTCTGGATGCAGAAGCTGCGGGGATCGGCGAGGCGCCCGGTCGTGTTCTTCTCATTGTCCGCCCAGGACGAAAAGGCGCATTGGGAAAGGCAGCCCATGCAGTCCGCCTGGTCCTTGCGGATCTGCGCCTTCTCGTCGGCGGTGACGAAGATCAGAGTCTCGTCCGGCGTCTTGAGCGTCTCGGTATAGCCCTCGGCGAACCATTGCCGCGCGTGGAGCAGGTCGCCGCGGGTCACCCAGAAATTCTTGCCCGTGACCCCGACGTCGAGCTGGAAGCAATGGTCGCCCAGCTCGCTCTTGGTGAAGGCGATCTGCCGGTGCGAGCGGGCCTCGAGGTTGCGCAGGAAGGGATTGCGGACCGCGGAGCTGTAGAAGCCGGTCGGCGAGAAGCGGTGGAGGAGGACGTCGCCTTCCTCGAGCGTCATCAGCCGCCGCTTCCAATCCTCCGGAATGGGGCTTTCCTGGGTGAGGAGCGGGCGGGTGCCGAACTGGAAGACGACCTGGCCGAGCTCCGGATTGTCGATCCAATGCTCCCATTCCTTGAGGTTCCAGACGCCGCCGGCCATGACGATCGGGACGCTGTCGGGGATGCCGCCCTCGCGCATCACCTCGCGCAGCTCCTTGACGCGGGGGTAGGGATCCTGCGGCTTAAGCGGGTCCTCGGCGTTGGACAGGCCGTTATGGCCGCCGGCCAGCCACGGATCCTCGTAGACTACTGCGGCAAGCCATTCGGCCGCCTTGGAATAAGCCCGCTTCCACAGCGCCCGGAAGGCCCGGCCCGAGCTGATGATGGGCAGATAGTTGACGCCGTAGGAGGCGGCGATCTCGGAAAGCTTGTACGGCATGCCGGCGCCGCAGGTGACGCCGGCGACGAGGCCCTTGGTCCGCTCCAGCACGCCTTGCAGGACGCGCTGCGCTCCGCCCATCTCCCACAGCACGTTGATGTTGATCGCGCCCTTGCCTCCGGCGATCTCGTAGGCGCGATGCACCTGGGCGACGGCCCCGTCTATCGCGTAGCGGATGAGCTCCTCGTGCCGCTCCCGCCGAGTCAGCGCGTGGTAGACCTGGGGGACGATCCGCCCTTCGGGATCATAGCTGTCGGCATTGACGGCGCTCACCGTGCCGATGCCGCCCGCCGCCGCCCAGGCGCCCGAGCTGGCGTGATTGGTGGCGGAAACGCCCTTGCCGCCCTCGACCAGCGGCCATACCTCGCGGCCGCCGTAGAGGATCGGCTTCAAACCCTTGAACATCTTGCCTCCGAAAATTCTCGCCGCGCCTATACGCCGGGATGGGGCGAAAAGCGCCAAAAATCATGACGCGCCCCGTTTGAACGCCCCGGGCCGCCCAATGGCTTCACCGTAGATCCCGGCATAAGCGGCGATCATCCCCCCTTCCTCGTAGCATCGCGCCGCCTTCTCCCTGTTCGCCCGCCCGATCGCGCGTCTCAGGTCGGGACGGGCGGCCAGGCTGGCGAGCGCCGCGGCGAAGGCGGCCTCGTCGCCCGGATGGACGATGAGCGGCGCGTTGTCGTCCGAGACCATGTGCGGGATGTCGCCGACGTCGGTCGCCACCGCCGGCAGGCCCGCCGCCATCGCCTCGACGAGCGAGATTGGGAATTGCTCGGAGTCGGACGACAAAGCGAAGATGTCGAACAGCCCGATCCAGCGCGCCGGATCGGCGAGGAAGCCAGGCATCAGCACGCGGCCGGCGACGCCGAGCCGCCGCGCTTCGGCGGCGATCCGCTCGCTCTCCGGGCCGCTGCCGACGATGACCAGCCGGGCCTGGTCGGTGCCGATGCCGGCAAAGGCGCGGACGAGGCGCGGAAGGTTCTTGACGGCGCGCAGCCCGGCCACCGTCCCGACGAGGATCTCCCCCGGCGCCTTGGCGAAGCCGGGGATGGCGTCGCTCGAAGGCGGCGCGGCGTAGCGGGCGACGGCGATGCCGTTGGGGATGCGCGCCACGCGCGCCGCCGGCTGCCGCCAGGCGTCGCGGGCGATCCGCTCCAGCCGCTCGGAAGGGACCACCAGGCGAAAGGCGGCGGGCAGCCCGACGCGCCGATAGCGGCTGCGGCGCGGCAGCAGCCCCGCCGCTTCGTCGGCATTGAATCCGTCCTCGTGGTGGACGAGCGGCGGGCCTCCGAACAGGCGCCGGGCCATCACCGCGTCGAAGGCCCCCCAATTGTAGGTCAGGACGAGGTCGAAGCCGCGCATGTAGCGCGCGAGGCGCAGGAGGCGCGCCGGCGTCGGCAGGCCGTTCAGCGGAGGCGCATCCTGCGGGAAGTCGGCGACGACGGCGCGGCCCAGCGCGTCGCGCGCGGAAAGCTCGTCCGGAGAGGCGCTGACGACCGTGTGGCGTGCGGAGTCGCCGAAGGCGTTCATCAGGCGCACCGCCCGCGCCTCCTTGCCGCCCAGGGCGAAGCTGGAGTGAAGGTGGAGGACGCGGACCGGAGCCACCGCGGCTCAGGCCGCGGTCGGGCGCAGAACGCGGACGAGCAGCCGGTCGATCGCCGCGGCCGCGGCCGGTTCCTCCAGCGTCGGCGCGTGGCCGACGCGGGGCACGACGGCGACCTCCAGATCGGGCAGCTCCGACGCCATCCGCGCCGCGCTTGCGTCGGAGAGGAGATCGGACAGCTCGCCCCGCACGAGCAAGGCCGGAACCCCGCTCAAGGCCATGAAGGTGGGCCACAGGTCGACCGCGGGCGCCGGCACCTTGAGCGGCTCGGCGATGCGCATGTCGTAGTCGAGGACGATCCGGCCCTGCGGGGTCAGCCGGCACACCCTTTTGGCGAAGACCAGCCAATCGTCCAGCTCCCAGTCGGGATAGCGCTCCCGCTGGGCCTCGCACAAGGCGCGGGCGGCGTGCACCCAGGTGGGCCAGTTCTGCGACTTGCCGACATAGGCGCGGATATGGTCGAGGCCGGCTTCCTCCAGCACCGGGCCGACGTCGTTGAGCAGGACTCCCGCGAGCCGCGCCTTGTCCACCGCCGCCAGCAGCATCGCCACCAGCCCCCCGAGCGAGGTGCCGAAGACGACGAGCCGATCGGCGCCGAGCGCCGCGATCAGCGCCTGCACGTCCTGGAGATAGACGAGCGGATTGTAGGTCGCCGGATCCTTCGCGGCCTCGCTTTCGCCGCGGCCGCGAAGATCGACGCAGATCACCCGCCATTGCCCGGCCAGGCGCGACGCCACGCCTTCGAAATCGCGCGCGTTGCGGGTGAGGCCGGGAATGCACAGGATCGGGGGCCGCCCCTCGCCCCCGCCATAATCGCGGTAATGGAGGCGCAGGCCGTCCGCCGACGTCCACCAGCCGTCGCCATACCCGCTCACGTCTCGGTCCGCGCCGGCGCCGGCGAGCCCGGCCGGGCGACGAGTGTGACCGCCTCCCGCCCCCGTCCGTCCGCGCCAGGCCCCGTGAGATCCGCTCCCATCGCCGGCACCTTCCGGTGAGCGGCGCCCCGCGTCAAGGCTTGACGGAACCCCGGCGACCGCGCCGGGGTTCGCACCGGATGGCGCATTACCGGCCCGAACAGGCGATCCTCGAGCTGGGCGACGCCTTCTACGATCCCGTCTCGCCGGCGGACTTCCCGCAGGCCGTCCTGCGCTTCCGCAACCAGCGCGCGGCCGAGGCCGTCGGCCTGGGCGGGCTTCCCGACGACCGGTGGCTCCGCCACTTCGCCCGGTTCGAGCCGCTGCCCGAAAACCTGCAGCGCCCGCTCGCGCTGCGCTATCACGGCCACCAGTTCCGCACCTACAACCCCGACATAGGCGACGGCCGCGGCTTCCTGTTCGCCCAGATGCGGGACTCGGGTGGCCGGCTTCTCGATCTCGGCACCAAGGGATCGGGCCGGACCCCCTACAGCCGCTTCGGCGACGGCCGGCTGACCCTCAAGGGGGGCGTGCGCGAAGTGCTCGCAACCGAGATGCTCGAGGCGCTGGGCGTCGACACCTCCCAGAGCTTCTCGCTCGTCGAGACGGGCGAGGCGCTCGAGCGCAACGACGAGCCGTCGCCGACCCGCTCCTCCGTCCTCGTCCGGCTCCAGCACAGCCACATCCGCATCGGCACGTTCCAGCGGCTCGCCTATCTCGGCGAGCCGGACGACCTCGCAAAGCTCGCCGCCTACTGCCTCGAACATTATTACGGCGGGTCGGCGGCGGAGGACGACGGGCCGGCCGCCACCCTCCTCGGCCACGTCGCGCGGGAGGCGGCTCGGCTGGCCGCCTCCTACATCGCGGCGGGGTTCGTCCACGGAGTCCTCAACAGCGACAATATCGCCATCACCGCTCAGAGCTTCGACTACGGACCATGGCGCTTCACGCCCTTCTGGGACGGCCAGTTCACCGCCGCCTATTTCGACCATTCCGGCCTCTATTCCTTCGCCCGGCAGCCCGAGGCGATCCATTGGAACCTGGTGCAGCTCGCCGCCTCGCTGCGCAGCGTCGCCGAAGCGGAGGCGCTGACCCCCGCGCTCGAAGCCTTTCCGGGCCTGTTCCAGGACGCGCTCGCGGAGGCCGTGCTCCGGCGCCTCGGAGTCGCGCCCTCCGGGACGGAGCGGGACGACGCCCTGCTGATCGCCATCGAGACGGCGCTCGCCGTCCGGACGGTCGGGATCGACCGCTTCTTCTTCGACTGGCGCGGCGGGCGGCGGCGCGCGCCTTCGCCGGCCGACCCCGCCTACGACGCGGAGCCCTTCGCGCCGTTGGCCGGGATCCTCGCCGGCTATGCGCCGACCCCCGGCGCGCTGGATCATCCTTATTGGTCGGACCCCGGCCCCTGCTCGATGCCGATCGAGGAGGTGGAAGCGATCTGGAGCCGGATCGACGAGGCCGACGATTGGTCGGCGTTCGAGGCGAAGCTCGCGGCCGTGCGCCGCATGGGCGAGGCGATGCGCCCTCGTGCTTGACCCGCGCGGCGCAGCGTGGTGGGAACGCGATCCATGGCGACACTGACTTCGGTCGAACCCGCGACGGGTACAGCCTTGTGGACCGGCGAGAGCGGCGATGCCGACGCGGAGGTCGCCCGCGCCCGTGCCGCCTGGGCCGCCTGGGCCGCCCGCCCCCTCGCCGTCCGCATCGAGACGCTGCGCCGCTTCGGCAACGTCGTTCGCGGCCGCAAGGAGCAGTTCGCCGATCTCATCGCCCGCGAGACCGGCAAGCCGGTGTGGGAGACCGCCACCGAGGTCGACGCCGTCGTCAACAAGGTCGACATCTCGGTCTCCGCTTATTCGGAGCGGACCTCGCAGCGGCGGCTCGAAGGGGCGCTGGGCGCGCGCGTCGCGGTGCGCCACAAGCCGCACGGCGTCCTCGCCGTGCTCGGCCCCTATAATTTCCCGGCGCACCTGCCCAACGGGCACATCGTCCCGGCCTTGATCGCGGGCAACGCCATCGTCTTCAAACCGTCCGAGAAGACCCCCGCCGTCGGCGAGATGCTCGTCACGCTCTATCACGAAGCGGGGGTGCCCGAGGACGTCATACGCTGCGTGCAAGGAGGGCCGGAGGTCGGCCGGGCGCTGGCCGGCAGCGCCGGGATAGACGGGCTGCTGTTCACCGGCTCGGCGCGCGCCGGACTGGCCCTCCACCGCCAGTTCGCCGACGCGCCGCAGAAGATCCTGGCACTGGAGATGGGCGGCAACAACCCGCTCGTCGTCTGGGACGCCAAGGACCTCCATTCGGCCGCCGTCATCGTCGTCCAGTCGGCCTTCCTCTCCGCGGGGCAGCGCTGCACGGCGGCGCGGCGGCTGATCGTGCGCGAGGGCGAACACCAGGCGCTGATCGAGACCGTGGTGAAGCTCGCCGAGCGGCTGATCGTCGACCATCCCCACGCCAACCCGCCGCCCTTCATGGGCCCGGTGATCGACAATGCGGCGGCGGACCAGCTTCAGGAGGGGTTCCTCGACCTGATCATCAAGGGCGGCCGTCCGATCAAGCACCTCGACCGGCCGTTCGAGGACAGGCCGTTCCTCACCCCGGCCGTCATCGACGTCACCGACGTTCGCGAGCGCCCCGACGCGGAGCTGTTCGGGCCCGTCCTGCAGGTGGTGCGAGTCGCCGATTTCGACGCCGCTCTGGCCGAGGCGAACGCGACCCGCTACGGCCTCGCCGCCTCGCTCGTCGGCGGCAGTCCGGAGCTGTACGACCGCTTCTGGGCCAACATCCGGGCCGGCGTGATCAACTGGAACAAGCCGACCAACGGCGCGCCGTCCAACGCCCCCTTCGGCGGCATCGGCCTTTCCGGCAACCATCGTCCGAGCGCTTATTATGCGGCGGATTATTGCGCCTACCCGGTGACCTCGTCGGAGGCCGACCAGGCACGCGCCGCGATCGGCCTCGGCCTCAGGGACCCTTACGCCGCGAACAATCTGGAGGGCTAGGCCCGGGCGGCCTCCAGCCTGAGCCCCCTCTCCCCGCGGGGAGAGGGCTGGGGTGAGGGGAAACGGCCTCCGCGGAAAGGGGACACCTACTTTTTGGACCGGGAAAGGGTACACGTACTTTTTCGCGAAAAAGTACGTGTCCCCCCGTCTCCGTATCCCCCGTTCTCCCGTCCGCGCGTTCCCCTCAGCCCGAGCGGGCGGCGAGCCGGCGGGGCAGGAAGACGGGCGGAGCGGCGAGCTTCGCCGGCGGAGCGGGCGCGGCCGGCGCGCTCCGCGCCAGGCTGGCCTGGGTCGCCAGCACCGCCGCTTCCGCGAGCGTCTTCACGCCGAGCTTGGCCATGATATGGGCCCGGTGCATCTCGACGGTGCGAACGCTGATGCCGAGCTGGTGGGCGGCCGCCTTGTTGGAATGGCCGGCGAACAGGACGAGGGCGATGTCGAGCTCGCGGGGCGTAAGCCGCCCGAGCCGCTCCTCCGCGAGGCGCCGCGTCTCGTTCTGCTCGAGGGACTTCTCGAGCTTCCCCCAGGCGGGAATGAGCGCCGCGGCGAGCGCCGCCGCGTCGATCGGCTTCTCGAGGAAATCGAGCGCGCCGAGCTTCATCGCCTCGACCGCCGCCGCCACTTCAGGGGCGGCGCTGGTCGCAACCACCGGCCAGGCGGGACGGCGGTGGCGAAGCTCCGCCAGCACCTCCAGCCCTCCCGGCGCGACCAAGTCCATGTCGAGCAGGATCAAGGCCGGCATCAGATGATCCAATATATCGATGAACTCCCGGCCGCCGGCAAACGGCCACGCCTCGGCGCCGATGCGCGCGAGGTGAGCCGTCAGCAGACGCCTGGAGGCAAGTTCCCGATCTACCACGTATACGGTGCGCTGGTGCGACATAAGCCCGCTTCCCCTATCAGGCCAAACACTGGGCCACGCCCAAGCAACTCTCTGGGCTGGCTCGTTAATAGGCAATCTAGTGATATTACGGTGAACCTGTGCTGACGGTTCTCTGCAGCTCGGCGACAGCTGTTCACGGACTGTCCCCGAATGGAACGGGTTGAACTTCACACATGTTGGATTTGGGGCCCCGGCCGCGCTCTTTGTACGGCGTAGGCACGATCGGTTTTCCCGTAGCGCTACCAGTGTAGAACTCCGATCATGCGCGATTCGCCCGTTAACTCATAAGCTTAACTCCTGCCCGGCGGTGTTCGGCCCGGGCGCGTGGCGTGAGGGGTGGCGAGCGTGGAGGTGGGGCCTCTGTTCGGCGGTAACGCGATCGGTGCGGTCGGCGCCGGAGGGCAGCTGCGCCTTCCGCCCTTCGCGCGGGAGACGCTGGCGCGCCGCTCGGACGGGCGGCGGATCGTCTTCGGCGCGCACGCCACCGATCCTTGCCTCATCGCCTACGATCCGGGCTGGCGCGCCGCGCTGGCGGGCCGCGACGGCGGCCGCCGGCTGTTCGGCTTCGCCGAGGAGGCGGAGTTCGACCGGGGCGGCCGCGTCTCGCTGCCGCCGATGATGCGCTGGAAGGGGAGGATCGCCGACCTCGCCTTGTTCGTCGGCACCGGCGGCGCCTTCGAGATATGGAACCCCGAGATCGCGCTGGAGGCCGGGGACCCCGACCTGCGCGAGATGGCCCGCTACCGCCTCGACGAGGTCAATCCCTCCAAGGAGAATGGAGCATGAGCATATTGTGCGCGATCGGCGGCCACGAGGCCGGCGCCGGCGAAGTCTATAATTGCGGCTATTGGTTCAGCCGCTGCCGCCGCTGCGGGCGCGACATGATCCGCAGCGGCGCCTCGTGGGACCTGGTGCCCGACGGCCACCGGGTGGTGTGGCGGATCGGCCGGGGGAGCCACTCCCTCGCGCCCGATTTCGCGCACGTGCTGCCGATCCTCCACCCGGCGGCGAACCTGCCGATGGTGCGGCCGCGCTTCGCCTCGTGGAGCCGGCAGATGGTGCGGCGCCGGGCGGCGGCCCCCGCCGCCGCGCCGGCCGAGGCGGCGGAGGTGGCGGAGCCGCCCTATCCCGGCCTGCTGGTGCTCGCGGCGATCGTCGGGGCCGGCCTGCAGCTGCTGTTCGGGCTCGGCGGCCGGCAGGGGCTCTGAACGCCCGCCCGCGGGTGGCTTTTCGCTGCGGCGCGCCTACATCGCGCCCATGGCTGCGACGAACGGCAAGGATTGGGCGCGATGAAGGCGATGGGCGAGGAGCATCTCGCCGTCTTCCGCCGCCACATGGTCGAGATCATCGACCTTCACTTCGCGCTGGCGGCGGAGGAGCTGGGCAAGGACGCGCCGGACCCGCGGCTGCGCGCGGCGCTCATGACGACTCCGCGCCACCTGTTCGTGCCGGCGCAGCTCGCTCTGGCCGCCTATCAGGACACGCCGCTGCCGATCGGCTTCGACAAGACGGTGTCGCAGCCCTTCATCGGCGCTCTGATGCTCGACCTGCTCGATCTGGAGCCGGGCGAGAAGGTGCTCGAGGTCGGCACCGGGCTCGGCTACCAGGCGGCGGTGATGGAGGCGCTCGGCGCGGAGGTCTGGACGGTCGAGATCGTGGAGGAATTCGCCGCCGAGGCGGAAGCCCGGCTCAACGCCTTCGGCAAGGGCGGGGTGCGGATCCGGACCGGCGACGGCAGCCGCGGCTGGGCCGACGCCGGCGGCTTCGACAAGATCGTGGTGACCGCCGCCGCCCCCGCGCCGCCGCAGGCGCTGGTGGACCAGCTCCGGCCGGGCGGCCGGATCGTCATCCCGCTCGGCGGACGCGACGTGCAGCAGCTGAGCGTGGTCGACAAGAAGCTCGACGGGACGACGGTCGCCCGCGAGGTGATGGCCGTGCGCTTCACCCAGCTCGAAACATTGGTCTAAACCCGCCGCAGCTTCTATAGCCGGCCCCTTCCCGAATCGCAGCCCGACAGCCCGCCCGGCGGCGGATGGAGTTTTTCGCATGAACAGCATGGCGGCCGCCAAGGCCGAGGAGATTGCGGAGCGCCGCACGTTCGCGATCATCTCCCATCCCGACGCCGGCAAGACGACCCTGACCGAGAAGCTCCTCTATTCGGCCGGGGCGATCCACGAGGCGGGCGAGGTGCGCGCCCGCGGCGACCGGCGCCGGGCCCGCTCCGACTGGATGCAGATCGAACAGCAGCGCGGCATCTCCGTCACCTCGTCGGTGATGACGTTCGAGAAGGACGGGCTCCTGTTCAACCTGCTCGACACGCCGGGCCACCAGGATTTCTCCGAGGACACCTACCGGACGCTCACCGCCGTCGACAGCGCGATCATGGTGATCGACGCCGCCAAGGGGATCGAGGCGCAGACCCGCAAGCTGTTCGAGGTCTGCCGGCTGAGGAACATCCCGATCGTCACCTTCATCAACAAGGTGGACCGCGAGGGCCTCTCCCCGTTCGCCTTGCTCGACGAGATCGCCGAGACGCTGCAGCTCGACGTCAGCCCGCGCAACTGGCCGGTCGGCATGGGCGGCCTGTTCCACGGCATCTACGACCTCGCCGGCCACCGGCTGCTCCAGCCGGAGCGCACCGTGACGGTCGCCGGGCTGGACGATCCCAAGCTCGCCGCGTTGCTGCCCGCCGACGCGCTGGAGCGGCTGCGCGAGGAGGGCGAGCTCGCCGCCGCCGCCTATCCGACCTTCGATCTCGGCGCCTTTCTGAACGGCGATCTCACGCCCGTCTTCTTCGGAAGCGCTCTGAGGGAGTTCGGGGTGGAGGAGCTGCTCGCCGGCCTCGGCGCCTTCGCGCCGCCGCCCGGGCCGCAGCCCGCCCGAGCCGGCGCGGTCGCGCCCGACGAGCCGCGCTGCTCCGGCTTCATCTTCAAGGTCCAGGCGAACATGGACCCCAACCACCGCGACCGCGTCGCCTTCATGCGCGTCTGCTCGGGCGCCCTGAAGCGGGGGATGAAGCTCACCAACCCGCGCCTCGGCAAGGCGGTGACGATCCAGAACCCGATCACCTTCTTCGCCCGCGACCGCGAGCTCGCCGAGCTGGCCCGGCCCGGCGACATCGTCGGCATCCCCAATCACGGCACGCTCAGGGTCGGCGACACGCTGAGCGAGCGCGGCGACATCGCCTTCACCGGCCTTCCCGATTTCGCGCCCGAGATCCTGCGCCGCGTGCGGCTCGACGATCCGATGCGGTCGAAGCAGATGAGGAAGGGGCTGGAAGACCTTGCCGAGGAAGGCGTGATCCGGATCTTCAAGCCGGCGATCGGCTCCAACTGGATCGTCGGCGTCGTCGGCGCGCTGCAGCTCGACGTGCTGGCGACGCGGATGGAGGCCGAATACAGCCTGAAGCTCGGCTTCGAAGCCTCCCCCTGGGACATCGCCCGCTGGGTTTCCGCCGAGGACCCGGCCGAGATGAAGCGGCTTGCCGAGGGGCTGCGCCCGAGCCTTGCCGAGGACGTCGACGGCGCGCCGGTGCTCCTCATCCGCAACGCGTGGGAACTCGGCCGCTTCCAGCAGGACTGGCCGAAGATCAAGTTCGCGAGCGTGCGCGAGCGGAGCTGAAAGAGCCTGATCGTCTTAGGTTGAAACGCCGGTGGCGTTTCAACCTGAGGCGTGAATCAGGCTCTCGATATATGTCTGGACCATGATTCACGCTTCAGGCTGATTCAGCCTGAAGCGATCATGGTCTAGCCCGCGCCCATCGAGCGCATGAAGGTGCGGCATTGCGGCGTCCTTCGTCCGCTGCGCGCGCAGAAGAGCCGCATCGTCTTCGAGTAGCGCCTCGAATAGCGCTTCACCGGCCGGGGCCCGGCCGGCGCCGCGGCGCGCTGGCGCGGCGGCGAGGCGGCTCGAGCCGGCGGGCTGCGGGCCGGCTCGGCCGGCGCGGGCGCCACTTCGCGCACCGGCCGGGGCGAAGGCATGGCTTCCGCCGGTCCGGGCCCAGGCGCCGGGGCGGACGGCATCGCTCCCGGCGTCGGTGCGGGTGGCGGCACAGGCGCCGGCGCGGCTGCGCTCGGCGGGCCGGGCGCCTCGACGGGGGCAGGGGCGAGCGAGCGCGATTCGTTCCAGCTCACCGCCCCTGCCGCCGCGACCAGGGCGGCGATGCCCAGGGCCGGAAGCGCGATCCGGAGCCGCTTGCCCGGTCGCGGGCCCGCGGCGCGCGTTTCCGCCGGCGCCGGCGCCGGTCCTTGCGGCGGGGAGCGCGGCACGAGGCGCGCCAGCCGCTCCACTATCCGTTGCCAGCCGAGGTGGTAGGGCTGGCCGCGCCAGCCCGAGAGCAGCACGACCCGCCCGACCTCTCCCGTGTCGGGCGCAATCCCGTCGGTGGAAACCTCGATCACGTTGGGAAGGCTGCGCAGCGCGGCCAGCCAGCCGTCCGTCACTGCTGCGCCCGCGAGCGTTCGCGACCACAGGAGCAGCGCCGCCCCGGCCCCGGCGCGGGCGAGGACGGCCGCGCCGTCCGCCGCCGCGACCTCCTCGAGTCGAAGCGGGTAGCCGGCGCCGCGCGCGGCCTCGGCAAGCTGGGCGGCGGCCGACTTCTTGTCGGCGGTGAAGAGCAGCGGCAGGTCGGCCATCGCGCCCCTAAACCGCGCCCGCGCCGTAAGGCTCCCTCGCCTCCCCTGGAGATGGGGACAGTAACCATTTTCCGCCGGCCGCCGGCGCGCCGCATCCCGTCGGGCCGGAAAATAGTTACTGTCCCCATTCGCCGCATTTTCGCCGCGAGGGGCGGCTCTCAATCCTTTCTCAAGCAGATCGTGCAAGGAAAGCAGCGTCTTGCGAAGGAGCGCCGCTTGTCCGTCTCATCTCTCCGCCCTTGCGCCGGCTGCCGTGACGGCGCCGCCCTGGACTTCGATTTCTCGATGGCGTTCCAGCCCATCCTCGACCTCGAGAGCGGGGCCCCTTTCGCCTATGAGGCGCTGGTCCGGGGCACTGCCGGAGAAGGCGCCGGCGAGGTGCTCGCCCGCGTCACGCCGGACAATCGCTACGCCTTCGACCAGCGCTGCCGGGTGAAGGCGATCGAGACCGCGGTGCGAGCCGGCATCCTCGACACGCCGGCGCGGCTGTCGATCAACTTCCTGCCCAACGCCGTCTATTCGCCCAAGGCGTGCATCCAGCTCACCTTGCGGACGGCGGCGGCGACCGGCTTTCCGACCGACCGCCTGATCTTCGAGTTCACCGAGCAGGAGGAGATGAGCGATCCGGGCCATGTCGCCGGGATCATCGCCACCTATCGCGAGATGGGGTTCGGCACCGCGCTCGACGATTTCGGCGCCGGGCATGCCGGGCTCGGCCTCCTCGCCCGCTTCCAGCCCGACATGCTGAAGCTCGACATGGAGCTCATCCGCGGCATCGATTCCAGCCTGCCGCGGCGGGTGATCGTGGAGGGCATCGTCCGGATGAGCCGCAGACTCGGCATCGCCCTCATCGCCGAGGGTATCGAGACGGAAGGCGAGCTCGCCGCCCTGCGCGCGCTCGGCATACGCTACGTCCAGGGCTATCTCATCGCCCGCCCCGCCTTCGAGGCTCTGCCGGCCATAACGCTTCCGGCGCCGCCCTTGCGGGCCATTGCAGGCTAGCCGACCTCCAGCACGATCTTGCCGACATGGTCGCCGGACTCCATCCGGCGGTGGGCGTCGGCGGCGCGGGCGAGGGGGAACACGCTGTCGATGACCGGCCGGATCTCGCCGAGGCGGGGCCAGACCTCGCGGCCGAGCGCGTTGGCGAGGCTGCTCTTGAACCCGACGTCCCGCGCCCTGAGGGTGGAGCCGGTCAGCGTCAGCCGCTTCGCCATGACCTGCCAGAGCGGCACCTGCGCCTTCGCGCCGCGCTGCATCGCGATCGAGACGTGGCGGCCTTCGTCGGCGAGGCAGGCGAGGTTGCGCGGGACGTAATCGCCGCCGACCATGTCGAGCACCGCCGCCACTCCGGCGCCGCCCGTGATCCGCTTCACCTCCTCGACGAAGTCCGCGGCGCGATAGTCGATGGCGTGCGCCGCGCCGATCTCGAGCGCCCGCCGGCACTTCTCCGGCGAGCCGGCGGTGACGATCACGGTGAGGCCGAACAATCGCCCCAAGAGGATCGCCGTCGTGCCGATGCCGCTCGTGCCGCCGTGGACCAGCACAATGTCCCCCGCTCTCGCGCCGCCGCGCTGGAAGAGGTTGGACCAGACCGTGAAGAAGGTTTCCGGAAGCGCCGCCGCCTCCACCAGCGAATAGCCCGGCGGGACCGGGAGGCAGATGTCGGCATGGGCGAGGGCATATTCGGCATAGCCACCGCCGGGCACGAGCGCGCAGACCGGCTCGCCGTACATTTCCCTTGCCGCGCCGGGCCCCGTGTCGACCACCATGCCGGCGACCTCGAGGCCGGGAATCGACGGCGCTCCGGGCGGCGGCGGGTAGACGCCGAGCCGCTGCATGACGTCGGGCCGGTTGACGCCCGCGGCGGCCACCTTGATCAGCACCTCGTCGACGCCGGGGTCGGGCACCGGCCGGCGCACCGGCTCCAGGACCTCCGGTCCCCCCGGGCCGGCGGGGTCGATCGCGATCATCGTGTCCGGAATTGCGGCCATCCGTTCGACCTAGCTTGACAGGAGGGGGCGCGACAGGGGATTCTCGGCCCATGGACCTCGACGAGCTGTTCCCGGGGAAACCCGCCGATCCGCTGACCCAGCTGACCAGGCAGGATCTCGATCCGCTGTCCGTCGAGGAGCTTGAGGAGCGGATCCGCACCCTCGAGGGCGAGATCGAGCGGGTGCGCGCCAAGATCGGCGCCGCCGTCAGCCACCGCGCCTCGGCCGAGCAGCTCTTCAAAAAATGACCGCCCAAGGAACTGCAAGGGGCCGCCGAAGCGTTTTTCAAGTCCTTGATGGCGGCGCCAGACACCCGACATTAAGACAAAGTCCGTGATCTTCGCGGGCCGACAGGAGTGATTTGAAGTGCCGTCATTTGCCCGTGAACTCGAACAGACTCTGCACACGGCGCTCGCCGAAGCGAGCGGGCGCCGCCACGAATATGCCACGCTCGAGCATCTGCTTCTCGCGCTCACCGACGACGCGCATGCCTCGAAGGTGATGACCGCCTGCGGCGTCGACCTGCGCGAGCTCAAGGAAGCCGTGAAGGCCTATCTCGACAACGAGCTCGAGGCGCTGAAGGTCGACGCCCATACCGACCCTTCGCCGACCAGCGGCTTCCAGCGCGTCGTCCAGCGCGCCATCCTCCACGTCCAGTCTTCAGGGCGCGACGAGGTGACCGGCGCCAACGTCCTCGTCGCCCTCTTCTCCGAGCGCGAGAGCTACGCCGTCTACTTCCTCCAGCAGCAGGACATGAGCCGCCTCGACGCGGTCAGCTACATCAGCCACGGCGTCGGCAAGGGCGAGGCCGCGTCCGAGCCGCAGGAGGTGAAGGGCACCGAGGAAGCCAAGCCCGAGGAAGGCAAGAAGAAGAACGAGAGCGCCCTCAAGCAGTTCACCGTCAACCTGAACGAGAAGGCGAAGAACGGCCGGGTCGATCCGCTGATCGGCCGCGGGCCGGAGGTCGATCGCACCGTCCAGATCCTCTGCCGCCGCTCGAAGAACAACCCGCTCTATGTGGGCGATCCCGGCGTCGGCAAGACGGCGATCGCCGAAGGGCTCGCCCGCAAGATCATCGAGGGCGAGGTGCCCGACGTGCTCAAGGAAGCGGTGATCTACGCCCTCGACATGGGGGCGCTGCTCGCCGGCACGCGCTATCGCGGCGATTTCGAGGAGCGGCTGAAGGCGGTTGTGACCGAGCTCGAGAAGCTCCCCCACGCCATCCTCTTCATCGACGAGATCCACACCGTGATCGGCGCCGGCGCCACGTCCGGCGGCGCCATGGACGCGTCCAACCTCCTCAAGCCGGCTCTGTCGGGCGGGACGATCCGCTGCATCGGCTCGACCACCTACAAGGAGTTCCGCAACCATTTCGAGAAGGACCGGGCGCTGCTCCGCCGTTTCCAGAAGATCGACGTCAACGAGCCGACGATCGAGGACACGGTGAAGATCCTCGCCGGCCTGCGCTCCGCCTTCGAGGAGCATCACAGCGTCAAGTACACGCCCGACGCGATCAAGGCGGCGGTCGAGCTTTCGGCGCGCTACATCAACGACCGCAAGCTGCCCGACAAGGCGATCGACGTGATCGACGAGGTCGGCGCGATGCAGATGCTGGTGCCGCCGTCGAAGCGCAAGAAGACGATCACCACCAAGGAGATAGAGAGCGTCATCTCGACGATGGCGCGCATCCCGGCCAAGAGCGTCTCGAGCGACGACAAGAAGACGCTCGAGCATCTCGAGCGCGACCTGAAGCGCGTCGTGTTCGGCCAGGACGATGCGATCCGCATCCTCTCCTCGGCGATCAAGCTGTCGCGGGCGGGCCTGCGCGATCCCGACAAGCCGATCGGCAACTATCTCTTCTCCGGGCCGACCGGCGTCGGCAAGACCGAGGTGGCGCGCCAGCTCGCCTCGATCATGGGCATTCCGCTTCAGCGCTTCGACATGTCGGAATATATGGAGCGTCACTCGGTCAGCCGGCTGATCGGCGCGCCCCCGGGCTATGTCGGCTACGACCAGGGCGGCCTCCTCACCGACGCGATCGACCAGCATCCCCATTCGGTGCTGCTGCTCGACGAGATCGAGAAGGCCCATCCGGACCTGTTCAACATCCTCCTCCAGGTGATGGACAACGGCAAGCTCACCGACCACCACGGCAAGACGGTCGACTTCAGGAACGTCATCCTGATCATGACCACCAATGCCGGCGCGTCCGACATGGCGCGCGAGGGGGTCGGCTTCGGCGCCCAGACCCGCGAGGGCGAGGACGAGGAAGCGATCAAGCGGATGTTCACTCCGGAATTCCGCAACCGGCTGGATGCGATCGTGCCCTTCGCCTACCTGCCGACCGAGGTGGTCGCCCGGGTGGTCGACAAGTTCATCCTCCAGCTCGAGCTGCAGCTCGCCGACCGCAACGTCCATATCGACCTGGACGAAGAGGCGCGCAAATGGCTCACCGCCCGCGGCTACGACAAGCTCTACGGCGCCCGTCCGATGGGGCGGCTGGTCCAGGAGAAGATCAAGCAGCCGCTCGCGGAGGAGCTGCTCTTCGGCAAGCTCGTCCACGGCGGCGAGGTCAAGGTCACGATGAAGGAGAATGCGCCTTCGTTCGAGATCGTCCCCGCCCCGCCCAAGGCGTCGAAGCGCAAGGCCCGGAAGGCCGAGCCCGAAGGCGAGAAAGGCGGCGCCGAGGAAGGCCAGCCCGAGGCCCGCGCCTAGCCGCCGGAAATCGGGACAGTAACTATTTGTCCGGTCCCCCGGGAATGGGGACAGTAACTATTTGTCCGCTCCTGCGGGGATGGGGACAGTAACTATTTGTCCGCTCTCCCGGGGTGGGGACAGTAACTATTTGTCCGCTCCGCGCCCTCGCGCTTCCGGTGCGCCTCGGTGCTGGAGCGGACAAATAGTTACTGTCCCCATTCGCGGAGTCGGGGCGCGTAGCGGACAAATAGTTACTGTCCCCATCGCTAAAGTCCCCATCGCTAGCAGCCGCCCTGCATCCAGCATGGGTCCCAGCTCGGCTCGGGGCCGAAGCGGGCGGCGAGGAAATCGACCAGCGCCCGCACCCGGGCGGTGGTGGCGCGGCTCGGCATCACGGCGTGGAGCGCGCCCTCGTCCAGCGGATAGTCGCGCAGAAGCGGCTCCAGCTCGCCCGATTCGAAGCCCGGCGCGGCGATGAAGCTCGGCAGCACGCAGATGCCGAGGCCGGCGACGGCGGCGGCGCGCAGCATCTCGCCATTGTCGGCGCGCAAGCGCGGACGCCCGCGCACATGCTCCCATCCCTTGCCGACCCGGAAGCGCCACGTCTCGTTGGCGTAGAGGAGGATGTCGTGCGCGGCGAGGTCGCGCGGATGCTCCGGCCGCCCCCGCCGCGCGAGGTAGTCGGGGCTCGCCACCGGCACCTTGCGCACCGGCGCGATGCGGCGGGCGATGAGCGATGAATCCTTGAGCTGGCCGATCCTCACCGCAAGATCGTAGCCGCCCGCGATCAAGTCGACGGGGCGGTCGTCGAAGGAGATGTCGAGCTCCACCTTCGGATGCTCGGCGGCGAACTCGGCGAGCGCGGGCGCGAGGTGCTGGACGCCGAAGGAGAGCGGCGCGGACAGGCGGACCGGCCCGGCGATCTGGGTCACCGCCTCGGCCACCACCTCCTCCGCCGCCTCGAGCTCGGCGAGGATGTTGGACGCCCGCTCGAAATAGGCCTGGCCGACGTCGGTCGGCTGCGCCCCCTGCGCGCTTCGGGTGAGCAGCCGAGCGCCCAATTGCTCCTCCAGCCGGGCGACGCGCCGGCTGACGATCGACTTGGCCTGGCCCATCCGCTCGGCGGCGCGGGAGAAGGCGCCGGTCTCCACCACCCGGACGAAGGCGAGGACATCGAGGAGGTCGACTGAGGAGCGTTCCATGATCGGCAACACCGGATTGCGCCGCATGCGGCTATCGGGAACGCACCTACGCCCCTATCTCGGCTTCGACAAGGGAGCCAGACATGACCAACGTACTCATCATCGACAGCGCGGCCACCGGCGAGGCGTCGGTCTCGCGCAAGCTCACCCGCGAGGCGGCCGAGCGGCTCCAGCGCCGCGACCCCTCCGTCCGCATCGTCCTTCGCGACATCGGCGCGGCACCGGTCCCGCATCTCAACGAGCGCACCGTCCCAGCCATCCGGGCCGGCGTCGTCGAGAGCGAGGAGGCGGGGCAGGCGCTGGCGCTTTCGGACGAGCTGGTCGCCGAGCTGCGGGAGGCCGACCTCATCATCCTGGGCGCGCCGATGTACAATTTCGGCATGCCCTCGACGCTCAAGGCCTGGTTCGACCATGTGCTGCGCGCCCGGGTCACCTTCCGCTACACCGAGGCTGGACCCGAGGGGCTGCTGAAGGGCAAGAAGGCGATCGTCGTCGAAACCCGCGCCGGCCTCTACAGCGAGGGCCCGGGCGCGGCGATGGACAGCCAGGAGCCGCATATCCGCACCCTGCTCGGCTTCATGGGCATAGACGACGTCGCCTTCGTCCGCGCCGAGAAGCTCGCCTTCGGGCCCGAGGTCGCCGAGGCGGCCGTGGCCGCGGCCGCGGAGACGATCGACGAGGAATTGCCGCTGGCGGCCTAGACCGTGATCGCTTCAGGCTGGATCGGCCTGAAGCGTGAACCATGGTCCAGACAGATGCCGCCGCGCAGCCCGTCCGCCCGCCGGCCTTCGCCCCTCCTGGCCGCGGGCGGACGGGACCACCATATGGGATCGAAAGGGAGAGGTTGAGATGAAGCTTTACTACGCCCCCGCCGCCTGCTCGCAGGCCCCGCACATCGTCGCCCGCGAGGCGCGGCTGCCGATCGACGTCGCCAAGGTCGAGTTCCCGAGCAAGCGAACCACCGACGGCGAGGATCTCTATGCGGTGAACCCGAAGGGCGCGGTGCCGGCGCTGAGGCTCGACGACGGCAGCGTTCTGACCGAGAATGCGGTCATCCTCCAGTATCTCGCCGACCAGGCGCCGGGCTCGGAACTCGCCCTCCCGGCCGGCGGCATCGCGCGCTACCGCCTCCTCGAATGGCTGAACTTCATCGCGACCGAGCTGCACAAGGGCTTCGGCCCGCTGTGGAGCCCGGAAACGCCCGACGCCTTCAAGGAAGCCACCCGCGAGGCGCTGGGCAAGAAGTTCGACTATCTTCAGGAGCGGATCGGCGAGGGCCCCTATATCCTCGGCGAGCGCTTCTCGATCCTCGACGCTTATGCCTTCGCGGTGCTCGGCTGGACCCGCATCCACGCCATCGACATCGCCCGCTGGCCGGGCCTCGCCGCCTATCTCGAGCGCGTCGCCGCCCGCCCCGCGGTGCAGGAGACTCTTCGCGCCGAGGGCCTGATCTGACGCGCCGACGATTGGAGAGAGAGACATGATCGATATCCGCCCCTTCGCGTCGCTCGGCCATGCCGACCATGGCTGGCTGAACGCGCGGCACCATTTTTCCTTCGCGGACTATTACGAGCCCGGCCGCATGGGCTGGGGCGCCATCCGCGTGTGGAACGACGACGAGATCGCCGCCCGCTCCGGCTTCCCGCCCCATCCCCATTCGGACATGGAGATCATCACCTATGTCCGCCAGGGCGCGATCACCCACCAGGATTCGCTGGGCAATCAGGGCCGCACCGGCGCCGGCGACGTCCAGGTGATGAGCGCCGGGACCGGCGTCCGCCACGCGGAATATAATCTGGAGGACGAGACGACGACGCTCTTCCAGATCTGGGTGCAGACGGACCGCCGCGGCGCGCCGCCGAGCTGGGGCGCGAGGCAATTCCCCAAGGGGGACCGCAACGGCGCCTTCGTCACCCTCGCCAGCGGCTTCGACGGCGACGGCGACGCGTTGCGGATCAACGCCGCGGCGCGCGTGCTCGGCGCCACGCTCCCCAAGGGGGAAACGGCGGAGCTGACGCTCGACCCGTCGCGCCACGCCTACCTCGTCCCCGTCGGCGGCGCGATCGAGGTGAACGGCAAGCGGGCCGAGCCGCGCGACGGCGTCGCCGTCACCGGCGAGGAGCGGCTGACGCTGCGCGCCCTGGACGACGTCGAGATCGTCCTCGTCGACGCCCGCTGAACCCAGGGGGAGCGCGCCAGGCCGTCGCCGGCGCGCTCCTCCCCCTATTCTATCCTTACGCGGCGCTAACGCTCTTTCTCCGGCACGATGCCGTGGATGCGGCGTTTGTCCCGCCATGCCTCGCTATTATTTCCATCTTCACGGCCGCCAGAACCGCCTCGAAGACGACGAAGGGGTGGTCCTCCCGGATTCCGAGGCCGCGTGGTACCAGGCGATCCGCAGCGGCCGCGAGGTGATCCGCGGCGAGCTCCAGCTCGGCCTGCGCTTCGAGGAGCAGGTGATCGAGATCGTCGACGAGGGAGGGGCCCCCGTCGAGCATATCCCGCTCGCCGAGATCGCCAGCTACGCGCTTTGAGGATTTCGCTCGGAGCCTAGGCTCAGATGCGGCGGAAGACGCCTTTGGGGATTCGCCGCGGCTTGGGCGCGACGATCAGCTCGAGATCGCGGGGATGGAGCGGAGTCTCGAACTCGCAGCCCGCCTCGCTCCCGCTGATCCAGACGACGCGGCTCCTCTTCGCCTCGAAGCCGGGGACCTTCAGCCAGACCTCGCTCCCTTCCTCGAAGCTCTCCGTCAGCTCGGCCTTGAAGCCGCCCACCGATATGTCGAGGACGATCACCGACGCGGTCTTCGCACCCTCCTCCCGCAGCGCCGCGGCGAGATTGACGATCCGCCGCTCCGCCTTGCGGCCGTCGTTGATGGGGAGCTGCGAAAGCTCGGCATTGATGAACAAGGTTCCCCCCTCCGGCCGTCGAAATCCGCCTCATCCCTAGGGGACGATGCCTAAATTTTCGTTAGGAGGGTCGGGGCCGGCGGCTCCGCAAGGGAGCGCCGGCCCCCCCTCGATACGCGACTCGAGGGATCGCCCGCGCTCCCGCGAAGGGGGCGGACGACGGGTTAGCCTTTGCCCGCTGGCGGTTGAGGAATGGCTGAACGGAACGGTTACCGGCGGTTAAGCCATGATCGCGCCGGCAGAGCGCGAAAAGGCGGGAACGGCCTGGCCGTCCCCGCCCCCCCAGTCGCGTACCGTGGCTCTGGATAGCCGCGCCCGGTTAGGAAAAGGTTAGCCTCCACGGCTTGCTCCGGCCTCGTTCTTCTCGTATTTCTGGAAAAACAGAAAAAGCAGAGGCAAAGTGGATATCGGTGCCTTTCCGGAGCTGGAGGCCTTCATCCTCCACTGGGGCGAAATGGGCACCCACTGGGGCGTGAACCGGTCGGTCGCGCAGGTCCATGCCTTGCTCTACCTCGCCGACCGTCCGCTCCACGCCGAGGAAATCAGCGACAGCCTGAAGCTGGCGCGCTCCAACGTCTCGACCGCCCTCAAGGAGCTGCAGGCCTACGGCATCGTTCGCCGAAGCCACGTCCCCGCCGACCGGCGCGACCATTTCGCCGCGGAGACCGACCTGTGGGAGATGCTGATGCGCATCTCCGCCGAGCGGAAGCGGCGCGAGATCGACCCGACCATCGCCTTCCTCGCCGAGCTCAAGGAAAGGATCGACCTGCGCGGCGACGTTCCGCCCCACCTGCGCGAGCGCATCTCGCGCATGCATGAGTTCATCGGTACCCTCGCCGGCTCCTACGACCAGGTCCGCCGGCTGCCGAAAGCCACGCTGGTGGCTCTGATCCGGATGGGCGGCGGCATCGCCCGCTTCGTCGGCGGGGGCCGCCGCGACCCGGGGTCAACCGAGCAGCCACACCGCGCCCGCGGAGAGTGACAGCGCCCCGATCAGGGTGATCCACAGGAAGAGGATCCAGCGCGTCCCGCGGCGATAGGCGCCGAAGCCCGGCCTCGTCTCCCCCGCCTCTACGCCGCCCAGTCGCCGCGCGAGGTCGGCGGCGACGAGGCCCATCAGCAGCGCCGCGCCGACCACCCGTCCCCAGTCGACCGGCGGCGGATCGAGGCTCTCGATCCCCCACCCGACCAGGAGGAAACCGGCCGCGTCGGCGAGGAAGATGACCAGGAGGTAGGCGCGCGCGCTCAGATCGCCGACATCCCCGCGCGGCGATGGTGCCAGGCGAAGACGGCGAAGGCGCCGCGGTGCGGCCGCCAGGCCTCCGACAGCGCCCGGACGACCTTCTCGCTCGGCCGCCCCTCCAGACCGAGGATGACCCCGGTCTCGATCTGCACGGCGAGATCGCCCGCCGGCCAGATGTCGCGCCGGCCTTCCGCGAACAGGAGATAGATTTCGGCGGTCCAGCGGCCGATCCCCTTCACGGCGACGAGATGAGCGATCGCCTCCTCGTCGTCCTCGGGCAGCCGCTCGAAATCGAGCCGGCCGGACAGCACCTCCTCGGCGAGGCTTCGCGCGTAGGAGGCCTTCTGCCGCGACAGCCCGGCGCTGCGCAGCGTCTCGTCGTCGGCGGCGAGGAGGCGCTCGGGCGCCGGCGGGTCGCCGACGAGGGCGGTGAGCTTCGCCCACATCGACGCCGCCGCCTTGATGCTCACCTGCTGGCCGACGATCGCCCTCAGCAGCGTCTGGTAGCCGCGCTCGCTGATCCGGGGCTCGGGATAGCCGGCGCGTTCCAGCGCGGCGGCGATCCTCGGCTCGCGCGCCGCCAGCGCGTCGAGCGAGGCGCGCAGGTCCTCCGCCCCGATCCCCACCGCGCCGCCCCGTCCCGCCTAGAAGCGGATCACGGCGGTCGGCACCGCCTTGCTGCTCGGAGTCACCTTCCAGACGATCCTGGTGCCCGGGCCCGGCGCGGCCCCCTCCTCGTCATTCTGCATGACGAGGTTGGCGTCGGTGGTGAGGGTGAAGGTGCCGTCCCGCCCCTCGGCATTCTCCGACGGCGCCGGGTTGCCCATCGCCTCGCTCGGATCGCCGAACGCCGGCGCCTTGATCCGCACCGTGCCGTCCTTCCTCACCTCGACCGCGATCCAGGGGATGAAGGCGAGCGCGTCGAGGTTCATCGGGTAGACGAAGCCGCGGTCGAGCCGGCCGCCGATCGCATAGTCCACCCGGTATTTGTCGCCGCCCAGATATTCGACCGAGCGATAGCCGATTTCCTTCGACAGCGCCTCGGCGAGGGCGCGGCGGCGCGCGACCGTCTCGGCCGAAGGGGCGGCGGGCTTGGCGGGCTTCGCCGCGGCGGGCGCCGCCGCTCCGGGCTGCGTCATCTGCGCGCCCTCCGCGGCCGGCTCGGTCACCTTGGGATCGTTGACGATCACCTCGCCGACATAGGTGAAGGTGAAGCTGCGATCCTTGCGGATGTCGAGCGTGGAGGTGAACTTGCCCGGGCTGAGGATGCACGAGACGAGCAGCAGCGGCGCGGCAAGAGCCAGCGCGAGACGCATCATCCTCATCCCCGTCACCCCCCGTGTGTCGCCACCGCATATAGCGCGATCGCGGCGGCGTTGGAAACGTTGAGGCTTTCGATCCGCTCGCTGATCGGAAGCCGCGCCAGCGCGTCGCAATGCTGCGCCGTGTTGGGCCGCATCCCTTCGCCCTCGGCGCCGAGCACCAGCGCCACCCGCGCCGGCCCCAGGGCGTCCGCCAGGCTCGTCTCGGCCTCGCCGGCGAGGCCGACCCGCCAGAAGCCCGCCTTGGCCATGTCGTCGAGGGCGCGGGCGAGGTTGACCACCCGCACCCAGGGCACCGTCTCGAGCGCGCCGCTCGCGGCCTTGGCGAGCGCCCCGGATTCGGGCGCGGCGTGCCGGTCCTGGGTGACGAGGGCGAGCGCGTCGAAGGCCGCGGCCGAGCGCAGGATGGCGCCGACATTGTGCGGATCGGTCACCTGGTCGAGGACCAGGATCGGGCGCCGCTCCGGCGCCTCGTGCAGGACGTCGTCGAGGAGCAGATCGGGCAGCCGCTCGACCTCGGCGACGATCCCCTGGTGGGGGGCGTCGCGCGGGATCAGCCGGCCGAGATCGGCGGCGTCGGCGAAGGTCAGTGGCAGCGAGGCCGGGAAGTCGAACTCGCCCGCGGCCTCCCGCGTCGCCCAGACGCGCACGATCTCCCGCTCCGGATTGGCGAGGGCGGCGGCGACGGCGTGGCGGCCCCAGAAGCGGGGCCGGTTCTCGGGCTTCGATGCCTGGCGGGCTTTGCGGCGCATGTGGAGCGGGTAGCGGGAATCGAACCCGCATCACAAGCTTGGAAGGCTAGTGCTCTACCATTGAGCTATACCCGCTCATCCCCTGGCGTGTGGTGGACAGGGTTGGATTCGAACCAACGTAGGGCCATGCCCGGCAGATTTACAGTCTGCTGCCTTTAACCACTCGGCCACCTGTCCAGCGCCCCGACGGGGAGGGCGACCCCATGGCGAAAGGGCCGGCGGCTGTCAACGTGGACGGCTTACGCCGCCCCGTCCGGCTTCAGCCACTCCATCAGCTCCTGGAACGGGATGAGCTGGTTGAAGGCGATCCCGGCGAGGCCCTCGCTGCACCAGCGCACGACTCCGTGGATCGGCCGGAACCGGTCGAGGGTGAGGACGACGGCGGCGCCCATCTCCAGCGACTGGTCGGTCTCGATCTTGACCCCGCCCTGGCTGATGTCGCGGGTGTTGACGCCGTAGAGGTCCGCGCCGCAGCGCAAGGTCGCCAGCCGGTCGACCTCGATGCGCGGCAGGCGCGGGCGCCAGCCGTTTTCCAGCATGGACTGGTTGGAGAGCATGCCGGCGACGTCGACCGGCTCGTCGAACTGAATGCCGACATTGGACCCGCTCACCCAGACGACGAAGCCGGGTATCCGGTGGTTGCTCTTGAGCTCGATCGCCACCCGCTCCCCGGTCGTGCGGCGCGCATAGACATGGGCCATGACCCCGCCGGCGGAGATGTTGCGGATCAGGCAGAGCTCGCGCCCCCCTTCGGAGATCAGAGCGCCGACGCGCAGGATGGTGAGGTGCCTGGGGTCGCGCCGCCGGTCCTCGGGCGGCAGCGGCGCCTTGTCCGAGAAGGAGAAGATCGTCTCCTGATGACAATCGCTCGACAGCATGGTTCGTTTCCGTCCCTGTTCCACGTCTCGCGAAGCCCCACTCCGCCGCGCCAAAAAAAGCTTCTGCGCCGAGACGTTTAAGAACTTGTTACGCGCGGGAACGGGAGGGTTGCGGCAGGAGCGGCGAGTTGCCGCCGAAACGGACTCCACCGGGCCGCGGCATCGTTCACGCCTTGCTTACCATTCCCGCCTATCACCGGCGCCATGAACGCAGAGGTGAAGATCGCGTCCGAGCTCAGGCGGGACGAGCGGCCGCGGTCCGCGGTGAGCGCCATGGTGGGGGCGGTGGGCTTCGCCGGCCTCATCGCCTGGCTCGCCGTCGCCCGCGCCTTCGAATATTCCGGGCCCCGCGCCTCCCTGTGCGCGGTCCTCGCCTGCGGCGTGCCGATGATCCTGTGGTCGATCCTGGTCGACAAGGTGCATCGCAACCCGGGCAACGGGATCGACTGGCAAGCGCCGCCGCGCCCGCTGTCCGCCTCGCTCGACTACAGCCTCGTCAAGATCGCGGGGCTGTGGACCACCTGGGCCGCCATCGCCTTCCTCTACGGCATGGCGCGCTGGTATTGGAGCGACCCCTATCTCTTCACCATGACGGTGTTCGGCTGGGCGGCGGTTCCGCTGCTCGCCGTGTCGGTCCCCTACGTCATCTGGATCGACCGGCGCCTGGTCGATCCCCGCGACGGCGCCTGGCATTTCGGCCAGCTCGTGATCGGCCGCTCCGCCCTCGCCGACCGCGAGGCGGTGTTCGAGCATCTGCGCTGCTGGGCGATCAAGGCCTTCTTCCTCGCCTTCATGGTCGCCATCGTGCCGGGCAACTGGTTCGAGGCGGTGGCGCCGCGAAGCGACCAGATCGCCGGCAATCTCGGCGAGCTGACGCGCTGGCTGATCGCCATGATGTTCATGCTCGACGTCACCTTCGCCACCGTCGGCTACGTCCTCACCCTGAAGCCGCTCGACGCGCATATCCGTTCGGCGAACCCCTATGCGGCGGGCTGGATGGCGGCGCTGATCTGCTATCCGCCCTTCATCCTCATGCGCGACGGCGGCCCGATCAACTATCATCCCGCCACGCTCGGCGAGAATGGCTGGGCCTATTGGCTGGACGGCTATCCGCTGCTGATGACGCTCGTCGCCTTCCTGCTCGTCGCGCTCACCGCCATCTACGCCTGGGCGACCATCGCCTTCGGCATCCGCTTCTCCAACCTCACCCACCGCGGCATCCTCACCCACGGCCCCTATGCCTGGACGAAGCATCCCGCCTACGTCTCGAAGAACCTCTATTGGTGGCTGGCCACCCTTCCCTTCTTCGCGACCAGCGGCGACATGACCGACATGGTCCGCAACACGTTCATGCTGGGCGTGGTCAGCGGCGTCTATTATTGGCGCGCGAAGACGGAGGAGCGGCACCTCGGCGCCGATCCCGCCTATCGCGACTATGCGGACTGGATGGCGCGGCACGGGCCGGTGACCCGGCTGCTGGGCCTCTTCTCGCGGCGCCGCGCGCCGGCGCCGCTGCCGGCCGAATGACGGGCCGCGTCCTTCTCACCGTCGACACCGAGCTCGCCTGGCGCCACTATCAAGCGGGTCTCGGCTGGGAAGAGAATTACGCGCGCTCGGTGGAGCCCGCCGGCGTCGGCCTCGCCTATCAGCTCGACCGGCTCGCCCGCCACGGCCTCAAGGCCTGCTTTTTCGTCGATCCGATGCCCGCCTGCCGCTACGGCCTCGAGCCGGTGCGCCGGATGGTGGGCGCCATCCTCGAGGCCGGGCAGGAGGTCCAGCTCCACCTCCACCCCTCCTGGCTGGTCCGCGGGGGCGAGCCGACCTTCGAGCTGACCGGGCTCGACGAGGACGAGCAGCGCGCCCTCATCGCCACCGCCCGCCGCCTCCTCATCGAAGCCGGAGCGCCGCCGCCCATCGCCTTTCGCGCCGGCAGCTTCGGCGCCGACGACGCGACGCTGCGCGCCCTCGCCGGCCTCGGCTTCCGATTCGACAGCAGCTTCAACGCGGGCCACAGCCCCTGGCCCTCGGCCATCTCCCTGCCGCCGTGGCAGGTCGACCCGATCCTCTACCAGGGGATCGTCGAATGCCCGGTGAGCCAGCTCGACGAGCGGGACGGCTGGATGCGGCACCTGCAGCTGTGCGCCGTCTCCTTCGCGGAGCTTCGCGCCTCGCTCGCCGCCGCCTCGGCCGCCGGCCAGCCGCTGGTGACGATCGTCAGCCACAGCTTCGAGCTCGCCAGCCGCGACGGCCTCAAGGCCAACCGCATCGTCGGCCGGCGATTCGAGCGGCTCTGCGCCTGGCTGGGCGGCAATCGCGACAGGCTGGAGACGGCGCATTTCGCCGATCTCGCCGGCATCCGCACCGACCGCCGCTCGCCCTTGCCACGCCCGGGCAACTGGCGCCGGTTCGAGCGCCTCGCCGAGCAGGCGCTCGGCAACCTCCTCTACGAAGGACGCCTGTAGGAGGGGACAGTCTGGTGACAGTCTGGTGACAGTCACCGGACTGTCACCGGACTGTCCCCAGCCGCACGAGGTTGGCGAGGATGCGCTGGCCGGCGGGAGTCAGGATCGATTCGGGATGGAATTGCAGGCCGACCTGCAGAGCGTCCGGATCGCTGATCGCCATCGCCATCCCGTCTATCTCGGCATGGACCCGGAACCGCGACGGCAGGTTGCGGGTGCACAGCGAATGATAGCGCCCGACATGGACCGGCCCTCTTATCCCGGCGAACGGGCCCTCGCCGTCATGGTCGAGCAGCGACGCCTTGCCGTGGACCGGCTCCGGCGCCCGCGCCACTTCGCCGCCCGCCTCCAGGACGATCGCCTGCTGCCCGAGGCAGATTCCGGCGACAGGGACCTGCCCCTTGGCCAAGGCGATCAGCTCGAGGCAGCAGCCGGCCTGCACCGGCGCCCCCGGCCCGGGCGAGATGAGGATCGAGGCGCCGGCCTCCCGGGCGGCGGCGAGCGCGGCGCGCGCCGGCATGGTGTTGCGGACGACGCGCACCTGGCTGCCGAGGCGCTGCACCGCCTCCACCAGGTTGAAGGTGAAGGAATCGAGATTGTCGATGAGGAGGATTCGCCCGCTCATGCCGCCGCTCCCGCCGCGGCGATGGCCGAGAGGACCGCCGAGGCCTTGCGGCGGGTCTCGTCCGCCTCGCTCTGCGGGTCGGAATCGTGGACCACGCCGGCGCCGGCGCGGACATAGGCGGTCTCACCCTTCACCACCGCCGACCGGATGATCACGCCGGTGTCGAGATGGCCCTGCCCGTTGATCCAGCCGACCGCCCCGCCATAGGGGCCGCGGCGGGTCCGCTCGTAGCGGCGGAGCAGCTCGGTCGCGCGGAGCTTGGGCGCGCCCGAAAGCGTGCCGACGTTGAGGCAGGCCTGGAGGGCGTGGAGGGCGTCGAAGCCGATCGCCAGCGCCCCCTTCACGCTCGAGACGAGGTGCATGACCCGGGCGTAGCGCTCCACCGTCATCAGCCCGGCCACGCGGCGGGTGCCGGGCAGGCTCACCCGGGCGACGTCGTTGCGGGCGAGGTCGACGAGCATCATGTGCTCCGCCACCTCCTTGCGGTCGAGGCGGAGGTCCGCCTCCATCCGGTCGTCCTCGTCGACGTCCGCGCCACGCGGCCGGGTGCCGGCGATCGGCTTGACCTCGACCGTCGGCCAGTCCGCCTCCCGCCCGACCCGCACCGAGGTCTCCGGCGAGGCGCCGAACAGGACATGCTCGGGCGCCGCGACGAAGAAGAGATAGGGGCTCGGGTCGAGCCGCCGAAGCGCCGCGAACGCGGCGAGCGGGTCGGCGCAGGGGGCGCGAAACGTCCGCGACGGCACCACCTGGTAGACGTCGCCGGCGAGGATATGCTCCTTCATCCGGCGGACCACCGCGCCATAGGCCTCGTCGTCGAGATCGGTCTCGGCGCCGCCCGCCGCCGTACCCGCCTGCGCCGCCTCGACCGCAGGCGGCCGCGCCTCGCACCGCGCGGCGAGCCGGGCGAGGCGCTCCGCCGCGCCGAAATGGCCGCGCCGGGCGGGGTCCTCGCCGTCGGAGAAGCCGCAGCAGACGATCCGCGCGGTCCGCTCGGGCTCGATGACGACCAGGCTCTCGGCGAGCCAGAAGACATAGTCGGGAAAGCCGATAGGGTCCTCGGCCGGGGCCGGCAGGGTCTCGAGGAAGTCGACATGGTCGAAGGCGACGACGCCGAGGCAGGCGAGCGTGAACGGCTCCTGCGGGGTCTCGCTCCTGAGCCCGGCGACGAGGGTCCGGATCGCGTCGAAGGGGGTCGCCGCGAGCAGCCGCACCTCCGCATCGTCGCCTTCGGGCGCCGGGAAGGCGAGCGCGAGCCGATCGCCCTCGTCGGTCTCGACCCGGTGCGAGAGGGTGCGCGCCACGCCCTTCAGCACCGTTCGGCCGCCTTCGGACAGCGCCGTCAGCGCCACGCGCAGGCCCCGGCATTCGAGGCGGACGGCGGCGCGGTCGAGGATCAGGGTCGCGCCCGCCGCGGTCTCGAAGAGCGCCGTGTCGCGCCGCCGGCCGCGGTCGCTGAGCGCAGCATACAGGGCAAGCGGGTCCTGGCGGACGGCAAGGCGCCGGGTCAGGGCCGAAGCCGCGACCCCGGCCGGAGACGGCGCGTTCACGCCAGCTGCCGCCCGACCGCGGCGGCGACCGGCGCCAGCGCCGCCATCAGCGCCTCGAACCCTTCGGGATAGAGCGACTGGGCGCCGTCCGACCAGGCGACGGCGGGATCCTCGTGCATCTCGACGAGCAGGCCGTCCGCCCCGCAGGCCGCCGCGGCCAGCGCCATGGGGATGACGAGGTCGCGCACGCCGGTGCCGTGCGAGGGGTCGACGAGCACCGGCAGGTGCGTCTTCTGCTTGATGTACGGGATGGCGTTCAGGTCCAGCGTGTTGCGCATCGCCGTCTCGAAGGTGCGGATGCCGCGCTCGCACAGGATCACCTGCTCGTTGCCCTCGGCAAGCAGATATTCGGCGGCAAGGAGCAATTCCTCCACCTTGGCCGACATGCCGCGCTTCAGAAGCACCGGCTTTCCGCACCGGCCGGCGGCGCGAAGCAGCG
Organism: Alphaproteobacteria bacterium; assembly: GCA_019232625.1. Classification (GTDB taxonomy): domain Bacteria; phylum Pseudomonadota; class Alphaproteobacteria; order Sphingomonadales; family Sphingomonadaceae; genus Allosphingosinicella. Next base: position 47,849 of record JAFANP010000065.1, read on the forward strand.
AGAAGTTCTGCATGTTGCGCGCGCCGATCTGCAGCGCGTCGGCATATTGCGCGACGATCTCGACGTCGCCCGTCTCCATCACCTCGGTCACCACCGGCAGGTCGAACTCGTCGCCCGTCGCGCGCAGCAGCTTCAGCCCCTCCACGCCGTGGCCCTGGAAAGCATAGGGGCTGGTGCGCGGCTTGAACGCGCCGGCGCGCAGCCCGTGCGCGCCCGCGGCCTTTGCGGCGGCGGCCGTGGCGCGCATCTGGCTCTCCGTCTCGACCGCGCAGGGCCCGGCGATGACGCAGAAGCCGCGCCCGCCGATCGCCACCCGCCCGAACGGCACCACCGTGTCGTGCGGGTGAAGCTCGCGGCTGACCAGCTTGTAGGGCGCGAGGATCGGCTTGATCGACTCCACCATCGGATGTCCGTCGAGGGCGAGCTCGGCAAGGATGCGTTCGTCGCCGAGCGCGCCGAGGACGACTCGCTCGGCGCCGGGCATGTGGAGAGGCTTCAGCCCCTTCGCCGAGATACGCTCGAGTATTTCCTGGGCGGTTTCCGCCGGAGCTTCGGGTCTTAGCACGATGATCATGGTCGTTGTCCCGCAGTGTGGAGTAAAAAAAAGGCCCGCCGGAAGGGCGGGCCTGTTTTCGCGAAGTGAAGACTTGTCTTCAGGTCATGCGATGTGGGCGCGCCGCGGCGACGTCGGTCGGCCAGCGCCACCAGCGCGCGTTGGAAGACAGGAGGATTGCCGTCGCCATAATGGGCCAAGCTAACCAAGCCCGGCGGAACGCGCAAGCGAAGTTGCGTCCACCTCCAGCGATATGTGACAGACGGCGCCTACCGTCACGGAGCCTTTGCCGATGCAGCCTCTCGACCGCCGCCGCTTCCTCGTCTCCAGCGCGGCGCTCGCCGCCTTGCAGGCGCTCCCAGGCTGCGCCGCGCCCGGTGCCGGAGCCGGGGGTCCGGACGCCGACGCGGAGCGGGCGCTGGCGGGGATCGCCGAGGCGCTGCTCGCCGAATATCCGGAGAACGCCACCTCGCTCGGCCTCGACAAGGACGCGCGGGCGCCGCTCAAGTCGCGGCTCACCGACCGCTCCCTCGAGGGCCGCGCCCGCCACGCCGCGGCGGCGGCCTCGCGGCTGGCGCGGCTCGCCGCGATCGACCGCCGCCGCCTCGATCCTGCCTCGCTCATCGACCTGGAGGTGGTGGAAACCGCGCACCGGCTCGCCGCCGAGGGCTTGCGCTTCCCCTATGGCGACGTGGTGACGCTGAGCCAGAACTGGTCCTACCGCAACGCCCCCTACGTCGTCGCGCAGAACACCGGCGCCTTCGTCGAGATTCCCGACTTCCTCGACAGCAGCCACACCGTCGCCACGCCCGCCGACGCCGACTCCTATCTCGCCCGCGTCGAAGCCCATGCGGGCCAGCTCGACGGCGAGACCGAGCGGCTCCGCCACGATTCCGACCAGGGTGTCCTCGCGCCCGACTTCCTGCTCGACAAAACCCTCCGCCAAATAAAATCCGCGCGGGCGGAGCCGGTGGAAAGCTGGACGCTCGTCGGCTCGCTGGCGCGCCGGGCCGCGGCGCTGGGCGGCGGCTATGGCGAGCGGGCGCGGCGCCTCGTGGAGCAGAAGGTGGCGCCGGCGATGGACCGGCAGATCGCCGAGCTCACCCGCCAGCGGGCGCGGGCCGACGACCGGGCGGGGGCGTGGAAGCTGCCGGACGGCGAGCATTATTACGCCTGGGCGCTGCGCGCGGCGACGACCAGCGCGCGCACGCCCGAGGAGGTACATCGCATGGGGCAGGAGCAGCTCGCCGAGCTCCAGTCGCGCATGGACCCGATCCTGCGCGCCCAGGGCCTGACCCAGGGCACCGTCGGCGAGCGGATGACGGCGCTCGGCAAGGATCCGAAATACCTCTTCCCCAACGACGAGGCGGGGCGCCGGCAGATCCTCGATTTCCTCAACGGCCGGGTCGCCGACATACGCGCCCGCCTGCCCCGCGCCTTCGCCACCCTCGTGCGCGGCAACCTCGTCATCAAGCGCGTTCCGCCCGAGATCGAGGCCGGCGCGCCGGGCGGATACGCCGCCGCCGGCACCATCGACGGCTCCGTCCCCGGCAATTACTATATCAACCTGCGCGACACCTCGATCTGGCCGCGCCACGCCTTGCCGACGCTCACCTATCACGAGGGCATTCCCGGCCATGTCTGGCAGGGAGAATATACGTACAAGCTGCCGCTGGTGCGCTCCCTCCTCGCCTTCAACGCCTATTCGGAAGGCTGGGCCCTCTACGCGGAGCAGCTCGCCGACGAGCTCGGCGTCTACGAAGGCGATCCGCTCGGCCGGCTCGGCTACATGCAGTCCATCGCCTTCCGCTGCTGCCGCCTCGTCGTCGACACCGGCCTTCACGCCAAGCGCTGGACTCGGGCGCAGGCGATCGACTGGTTCGTTCGGACCAACGGCTCCAGCCGCGAGGAAGTGCAGAGCGAGGTCGACCGCTACGTCGCCTGGCCCGGACAGGCGTGCGGCTACAAGGTCGGCCATAGCGAGATCAACCGCCTCCGCGCCAAGGCGCAGGCGGCGCTCGGCAAGCGCTTCGACCTGAGGACGTTCGACGATGCGCTGGTCCTCGGCGGCAGCGTGCCGCTCACCCTCCTCGAGCGGGTGATCGACCGCTACGTCGCTAAAGGGGGACAGTAACTATTTGTCCGCTGCGCACAAATGGGGACAGTAACTATTTGTCCGCTCCGCGCCCTCACGCCTCCGGTGAGTACGGACAAATAGTTACTGTCCCCATTTACCGACCCCCGGCACGGAGCGGACAAATAGTTACTGTCCCCATTTTCGGTCAGGCGTCGAGGGCGCGCAGCAGCCGGTCGGCCATGCCGGCATAGCCGCTGCCGAACAGGCGGAGGTGGAGGATCGCGGGGAAGAGCTGGTAGACGCAGCGGCGCCGCGGCCAGCCCGGCGCCGGCTCGCCGTAGGCGGCCCAGAAGTCGGGCGGCGGCGCGTCGAACAGCGACAGCATGGCGAGGTCCACCTCCGGGTCGCCGAAATAGCAGGCGGGGTCGATCAGCGCCGCCAGCCGTCCGCCCTCCACGAGGATGTTGCCGCCCCACAGGTCGCCGTGGAGGTGCGAGGCGGGGGGCGCCGCGGGGACGAGGTCGGCGATCCGCCCGGCGAGGCGCTCGATCCGCTCCCGCCAGGGCCGGTCGAGAAGGCTCGCCGCCGCGACGAGGCGCTGCTCGGCCCAGAAGCGGGGCCAGTCCTGCCCGCGCCGGTTGTCCAGCTCGACCGTCCCTATGCGATAGTCGACCGGCCAGCCGTAGCTCTCGCCGATGCGCGCGTGGAGCCGCCGGAGCGCCTCGCCGATCCCGCGCCAGGCGGAGGCGCTGAACACCCGGTCGTTCGGCACATGCTCGAGCAGCAGGACGCCGTCATGCTCGCCTTCGACGCGGGGCGCCGGCACGCCCGCGTCGGCGAGCGCGCGCAGCATCGCCGCCTCGGTCGCCGGCGCGCCGCCGCTCTTGGCGACGGAGAGGCGCCCGTCGTCCCTGCGCACGAGCAGGACCTCGGAAAGGTCGCCGCCGGCGAGCCGCTCGAGCCGATGCGCGGCCGTGCCCGTCAGCCGCGCGACCCGCTCCGCGAAGGCCGTCACCCCTGCGCCTCGGCGGCGATCCGCGCCGCCAGCGCCCGCGCGCCCTCCGCGACCTCGGCCCAGGCCGTGTCGAAATGCGCCTCGTCGCCATAATAGGGATCCGCCACCGCCTGCCCTTCCCGCCCCGCGACATGGTCGAGGAGCAGCGAGAGATGCGCCTTGGCGTCGGCCGGGCGCAGCCGCTCGATGTCCGCCAGGTTCTTCTCGTCGAGAGCGACGATATGGTCGAAGCGGCGGAAGTCGTCCGGCCCGACCTGGCGCGCCCGCAGATGCGAGATGTCGACTCCGTTGCGCGCCGCGACGGCCGCGGCGCGCCGGTCGGGCGGATGGCCGATATGCCAGTCGCCGGTGCCCGCCGAATCGATCTCCACGTCGAGCCCGAGCCGCTCCGCCTCGGCGCGGAACGCCGCCTCCGCGAGCGGCGAGCGGCAGATGTTGCCGAGACAGACGAACAGGACCGATTTGCGCATCTCAAGCCCCCGGTTGCCAAAGCGTGCGGCTCTGCTAGCCAGATGCACCAGCGAGAACAACAAGAGGGGGAGAGATGGCCGAGGGTGCCGCCGAAGCCGCCGCGCCGCCGGCCGCCCGCTACAGGATCGGTGCCTACGCCTGGTACGCGCTCCTCGTCCTCGTCCTCGTCTACGTCATCAACTTCATCGATCGGCAGATCATCTCGATCCTCGCCCAGGACATCAAGCACGACCTCGCCGTCGACGACGCCCAGATCGGCTTCCTCTACGGCACCGCCTTCGCCGTCTTCTACGCCCTGTTCGGAATCCCGCTCGGCCGGCTCGCCGACAGCTGGTATCGCGGCCGGCTGATCGCGGCCGGCCTCGGCCTCTGGTCGTCGATGACCATGCTGTCCGGCTTCGCCTCCTCGTTCGGGATGCTTGCGGTCGCGCGGATCGGCGTCGGAATCGGCGAGGCGAGCGCCTCTCCCGCGGCCTATTCGATGATCTCCGACAGCTTCCCGAAGGAGAGGAGGGCGACCGCCCTCTCCATCTATTCCAGCGGCCTCTATATCGGCGGCGCGCTCAGCCTGCCGATCGGCGGCTTCGTGCTCAGCCGGTGGAACGCCGCCTGGCCCGGGGGATCGGGCGCCCCGCTCGGGCTGGTCGGCTGGCAGGCCGCCTTCCTCACCGTCGGGCTCCCGGGATTGCTCCTCGCCTTGTGGGTGCTGACCCTGCGGGAGCCGCAGCGCGGCGCCTCCGACGGCCTGCCGCAGCCGATCGTCCAGCCCAATGCCTGGCGCGACTTCGGGCGCGAGCTGGCCGCCATCCTGCCGCCTCTGACCCTCCTCACCGCCGCGCGGACGCCCGGGGCCCTGCCGGTCAACCTGCTCGCCCTGGCCGGGGCGGCCGGCGCCGTGGCCGGCCTCGCTTGGCTAACCGGGGACTGGCCGCAATGGCTGGCCTACGGCCTCGGCGCCTATGCGATCTTCTCCTGGGTGCAGTCGCTCCGCCACCGCGATCCCGCCACCCACCGGCTGATCTGGGCCTCGCCGACCTTCGTCATGCTCGCAATCGCGTTCGGCAGCATCTCGTTCATGACCTACGCCATTTCCTTCTGGGCGCCGCCCTACGGCATCCGCACCTTCTACGCGTCCGCCGCAGCGCCGGCCCGGATCCTGGGCGGCATGACCGCCGCCGAGGAGGTCTCGACGATCATCGGCTGGTCGGCGGCCTTCGCCGCGGCCACCGGAGTCATCGTCGGCGGCATCGTCGCCGACCGCTGGCGGCGCCGCGACCCGCGCGGGCGCCTGTTCGTGAACATGCTCTCGGTCGTCCTTCCCGCCCCGGCGGTCTGGTACATGTTCACCACCGACAGCCTCGCCGGCTTCTACCTCGCCAGCCCCGTCGCCCAGTTGTTCGGCTCCGCCTGGGTCGGCGCCGCCGTGGCGACGCTTCAGGACCTCGTCCTCCCGCGCATGCGGGCCACCGCCGGGGCGACCTACGTCCTCGGCACGACCATGGTCGGACTGGCGCTCGGGCCCTATTTCGCGGGCAAGATGTCGGTGGTGACGGGCAGCCTAAGCGCCGGCATCTTCTGCCTCTACGTCGTCCCGCCCTTCACCCTGCTCGCGCTCTGGCTCGGAAGCCGCCGCCTCGCCGCCCTCGAATCCACCCGCCTCGAGCGCGCACGCGCCGTCGGCGAGCCGATCTAGCCCAGCACCCCGCAGGCGATGCGGGCGCCGGAATTGCCCGAGGGGTCGGTGCGATAGTCGTCGGCCTGTGCGTGGAGGACGATCGCCGCGCCGTCGGCGTCGAGCAGCGCGCTGCCGCCGCCGGTGAGCGAGGCGGCGGGGACGGTATATTCGAGGCTGCCGCGCCGGTCGGTGCCGACCATCAGGTTCGGCAGGTCGCCAAGGTGCATGCCTTGCGGATTGTCCTTGCCGTGCTGCCGCCCGCTTGGATTCCAGTGCGGCCCGGCCGAAGCGAAGGCGGGCGGGTCGCAGCGCCCGACCGCGTGAAGATGAGCGCCATAGGCGCCGGGCGCCAGGCCCGCGGCGTCGATCCGCACCCGCAGGCCGTCGCCCGCCTGGTCGATCCGCGCCCGCGCCACCGTCCGGCCCGACGGCTCCTTTATCTCGGCCGAAGCGCCGGGGGCTTGTCCCGTCCCGTCGGGCCGCGCCTCGGGCGCCGTCGTCGCCGTGCAGGCGGCGAGCAGGGCCGCAAGGGCGACAGGCCCCATCCATCGAACGTCGTTCATCCCGCGCCTCCTCCTGTTGTGGAGGGGTGAACGAACCGGAGGCGTTACGGTTGCCCGCCGCCGCGCGGCGCCCGGCCGATGCCGTACCAGCGCAGTCCCGCCTCCTCCACCTCCTCGGGCGGGTAGACGCCGCGCAGATCGACGAAGACCGGCTGGGCCAGCGCCCGCGCCATGCGGCCGAGGTCGAGCGCCCGCAGCACGTCCCATTCGGTCACCAGCACGACGGCGTCGGCGCCGGCGGCGGCGGCATAGGGATTGTCGAAGAACTCGACGCCCGGCATCAGCGGCCGCGCCTGCTCTATCCCTTCCGGGTCGTAGCCGCGCACGCTCGCGCCGCCGTCCTGCAGCGCCTGGACGATGCTCAGCGACGGCGCGTCCCGCATGTCGTCCGTATTGGGCTTGAAGGTCAGGCCGAGCAGGGCGATCGTGCTTCCCCGCGCGTCACCGCCCAGCGCCTGGATCACCTTGCGGCCCATCGCGCGCTTGCGGGTCTCGTTCACCGCCACCACCGATTCGACGATGCGAAGCGGCGACTGCTGGTCCTCCGCCGTCTTGAGCAGGGCCAGCGTGTCCTTGGGGAAGCAGGAGCCGCCATAGCCCGGGCCGGCGTGGAGGAACTTCGGGCCGATGCGGTTGTCGAGCCCGATCCCGCGCGCAACGTCCTGCACGTCGGCCCCCACCGCCTCGCACAGGTCGGCGATCTCGTTGATGAAGGTGATCTTGGTCGCGAGGAAGGCGTTGGCCGCATATTTGATCAGCTCGGCCGTGCGCCGGGCGGTGAACAGGAGCGGCGCCTTGTTGAGGTAGAGCGGCCGGTAGATCTCCCGCATCAGTTCGGCGGCGTCGGGATCCTCGGTGCCGACGACGATCCGGTCGGGCCGCTTGAAATCCTCGATCGCCGCGCCTTCGCGCAGGAATTCGGGGTTGGAGACCACCCAGGCCGTCGCCCCGGGCGCGGTCTCGCCGATGATCCGCTCCACCTCGTCGCCCGTGCCGACCGGCACCGTCGACTTGGTGACGACCACCGCCGGTCGGGTCAGCGCCCGCGCGATCTCCGCCGCCGCGCCGAAGACGTAGCTGAGGTCGGCATGGCCGTCGCCGCGACGCGACGGCGTGCCGACGGCGATGAACACGGCTTCCGCGTCCGCCACTCCGGCCGCGAGGTCGGTGGTGAAGGAGAGCCGGCCGCCGCGCACGTTGCGCCCCACCAGGTCGTCGAGGCCCGGCTCGAAGATCGGCATGACTCCTCGGTGGAGCGCGTCGATCTTCGCGGCGTCGCGGTCGACGCAGGTGACGTCGTGGCCGAAGTCGGAAAAGCAGGCTCCGGAGACGAGGCCGACATAGCCCGTCCCGATCATGGCGATGCGCATTGAAGTCCTCGAGGATCGAAGTGGCGACGCGCTTACCCGCGGACCCTTCCACCCGGCAAGGCCTTTCGCCCCGGCGCCCTGCCCACGCCGCCCAAGCCGAGCCGCCGATGCCCCGCCCTTCGCCCGGGCGCAGGAGAAGGAGGAAAGTCCTTCGACAGGCTCAGGACGAACGGTGAGGGCGACCGGCCGGAGGTGGAATCCCAGGGCGGCCAGGCCGCCGGCCTCCCGCCAGGCCGGGGGGTAAGCCCTCAAAACACCCGACCCGTTCGGGCTGAGCCCGTCGAAGCCCTCCCCTCGGCCGGGCCGGCCAGTAGAAGGTCCTTCGACGGAGGACGAACGGTGCGAGAGGGGGGAGGAGGGAGCCGCGGCCGACGTGCGGGGCGCGAGGCACCATCCGCGCCGGTGGGCCGAGCGTTATCGCTTCTCCCTGGGCGCAGCGAGGCCCCCGCCACGCCCGCGCAAAAAAAGGGAGCCGACCCGAAGGCCGGCTCCCGATTTTTCGTCACGCTCCGCCGAAGCGGAGGCGATCGCCTTACCAGCCGGAACCCGGCCCGTAGGTGATCTCCACGCGCCGGTTCTGCGGCTCGCGGACACCGTCGGCGGTCTCGACCAGCGGCCGGCTCTCGCCGAACGCCTGGGTGGTCATCACGCCGTCGGGGATGCCGTGACCGGCGAGATAGGCCCTGACGTTGTCGGCGCGCCGCTGCGACAGGCCGACATTGTACTGGTCCGAACCCGAACGGTCGGCGTGGCCGGCGATCATCACCTGGGCCTGGCCGCAAGTCTGATAGGCCGCCGAAGCGTTGTCGAGGATCGCAGCCGCCTGCGGGGTGATGTCCGACTTATCCCAGTCGAAGAACACCATGAACGGCCCGGCCGTGCACGGCGGCGGCGGCGGGGGCGGCGGGGGCGGCGGCGGCGGCGGAGGCGGCGGAGGCGTCTCTACCGGCGGCGGCGCGGGCGGCGGAAGCGGAGCGGCGCCGCCGAAGTTGAAGGTGATGCCGCCGAGCAGGCTGTGCGAGCGGAACCGCATCTTCGTGTCGTTGCCGTTCCAGGCCGTCATCTTGACGTCGGGAACGTTGAAGAAGCGGTACTTCACCGTCACGTCGATATTGTCGGAGATCGCCTGGCGGACGCCGGCGATGACCTGCCACGCGATGCGCGAATCGGAATCGTCGAGGAACGGCCCGAGGTTCGAGAAGACGCGGTAGTTGTTCGCCTTCACCCGCGCCATGCCGACACCGCCGCCGATGAAGCCGCTGATGCCGTCGTCGTCGCCGAAATCGAGCATGCCGTTCAGCATGAAGCTGAGCGCGCTGGTGCTGCCGCCGGCCGGACCCTGGGTGGCGAAGGTGGAGATGTTCTGACCGTTGAGGGCGGTCGTGGTGGTGAAGCCGTCGAGATCGGCCTTCTTGTAGGCGACTTCGCCCTCGATCCGGAACGCGCCGAGATCGTAGCCGACGAAGATCCCGCCGTCATATCCGTAATCGTGGTTGATCGTGAACGCGTTGTTCCGGGTGCCCAGATCGACGTCCATATCTTCGACGATCATCGCACCGAATTCGCCGCCAACGTACCAGGCGCCATCGCGCGCAAAGGCTGGAGTTGCGAGCAAGGTGGATGAAAGCGCCACAGCGATGGCGAGCTTCCGCATAAATCAATCCCCTTTCTTCTGCGTCCCAACAGGAACGACCGTTGAACTCAATACGGTAAGCGGAGTTTCCACGCAAGCACGCTTATCCCCACATCTGTTGCCGAAATGCCTCACTGGATCGCTGATCACGCCCCGAGGCCCCTCGCCGTACGGCGCCGCAAACGAGGCAATCCGGCCTTGGTTTCACGCGGAGAACAAAAAAATTCAATCGATCAACCCATGTGACATTAATGTCGCAATGAGGGCGTCGATCGCCGCCCGCGCCTCCGCGTCGATTATCGTTCCGCCTGAAGGACTTGGCACCGCCGGCCGGCGTTCCCCGACGACGATCCGGCCGCCCACGCTCAGGCCCGCGCAGCGCCACTCGCCGCCGCTCCAGGCGCTGCCGGTCCATTGCAGAGGCACCGCGTCCGCCTTGTTCCAGGCGGTCGTGCCGGGCTGCGGCGCGACGAAGCGCCAGCCCCCGCCGCTCCAGAGCGCCAGGCCGTGGTCCTGCCCTGCCCAGGCGCCGGCCGCTCCGGCGGCGACGATCCAGCATTGCCCCTCCTGCGGGTCCGGCGGCGGCGCGGCGGCGGGCCCCTCCTCGACCGCGAGGTGGAGAAGGGCGTCGACGCGAAGCAGCGCCTCGTTGTGGAACAGCTCCTTCTGCGCCTGGCCCGGCACGATGAAGGGCAGGGCGAAACGCGGGCTCTGGTCGCTCATGATCGTCTCCTAGTCGAGGCCGAGGGAAAGGGTGGCGGGGCGGGAGGCGGCGCCGGTGCCGAGCTGGACGATCTCGATGGCGAGGGTCCCGGCCGCCCCGTCGGCGGCGATGTCGGCCGCGGCGTAGACGAAGGCCGGCGCGGCGGTCTCCGCCACCCGCCGCGAGGTCGCGGTGGCGAGCGTCACCCGGTAGAGCTGGCGCTCCTCGCCGAGCGGCGCGTCGGCGCCGTCGATCCAGGTCCAGCCGCTCCGGCTCCGCCGGGTCCAGCCGATCGCCACGTCGCCGTCGGCGCGCCGCACGGCGGTGAGATGGACGGGCGAGGGCGGCCGCACCGCCTCGCCGCCGATCCGGCGTCGCGCCGCCTCTCCGCCCCCGCTGGCGAGGACCACGGCCTCGGCGCCGATCGCGGCCAGCGGCGGCTCGATCATGACGAGGGCGGCCGGGTCGATGAGACCGAAGGCCTCGCCCGGCAGGTGCGTGCCGCTCGCCCATTCCGTGCCGCGCCGGCCGCGCAGCAGCCGCGACAGCCTGAACCGTCGCGCGCCGAGCGGCACCGCCGTGCCGAACTGGAGAAGCTCGTCCCCCAGCACGGCGAGGTTGGCGCCGGCCGCCAGCGCGGCGTCGCTGCGGCTCTCCAGCCAGGCCTCGTCGGAGAGCAGCGTCACCTCGATCGCACCGCCAAGGTCGAGCAACGTCGATCCCGCCGTGCCCGGGACGACCTGCGCGGCGCCGATCACCGCCGCGGGCGCAGTGCCGCCGGCCGCCTGCCAGCTCGCGCCGCCGTCCCAGCTCGCGGTGAGGTCGGCGCGGCGCCATCCTTCTCCCGTCCCCGCCGCCAGCACGGCGAGGCGGGGCCGCGTCGGCAGGTCGTCGGCCAGCGGCGCATCGACGATCACCAGGCGAGTCTCGCCGAGCAGCCGGTCCGGCGAGGGCGCGGCCCGTCCCGGATCGGCAGCGACGAGGCCCGCCGCCGCCCCCGGCTGCGCCTCCAGCTCCAGCGTCAGCGCCATGTGCTCGAGCGCCGCGGCGGCGACGCGCCACAGGCCGCGCCGGCCCTCCAGCGCGATCACCGCGCCCGGCCTAAGCCCCGCCCGGCGCCAGGGCAGGGACAGCCGCATCGTCTCGCGCCCCGCCCACAAACGCTTCAGCCGCGCCTCCGCCATGGCCTTCGCCTGGACGGCGCCGATCGCCGCGGGAAGCACCGCCCGCTCGGCGCGCGACGCCGGCCCGCCGCGGTGGGCGCGCTGGAGCCCCGCCTGGAAGTCCCGGTCCGGGTCGTAATAGGAAAGCGTCACCTCTGCCGGCAGCGCCGCAGCGCCCTTCCGGCGGGTCTGCGTCCGCCGCGGGCTTGCGTCGGCGGAGGCGCCGGCCTCGTCGGCGCCGAGCGTCGTCTCCGCCTCCCCGCCGGGCTGCGAGACGATCAGCCCCGCGGGCCCGTCGCGGAGGGTGAGACCGGCGGTCGCCACCAGCCCCTCGACGGCGGCGCGAAGGCTCTCCCCCGTCGCCGCATAGCCGGCGAGCGCCGGCGACGGGCCCGCCGCCACCTCGCCGCCGCTCAGCGCCGCGACGATCGCCGCGACCGGCACCGGCCCCTCGTCCGCCTCCACCTCGAAGCTCAGCGAGGGGATGCGGTTGCCGTAATCGGCCAGCTCGAAATCCTCGAACACCGCATAAGCGAGGCCGCGATAGGCCGGCGCGCCGCCCGCGCCCTCCGCGGCGACGATCAGCGGGTCGGGCGCCTGCGCCTCGTCCCCTTCGTGGAGCCGGAAGCCGGTCGGCGTCTTGAAGTCGCCCGCCTCGCCGCGCAGCAGCTTGCCGTCGGCCCAGATCCGTCCCACGGAGCGGATCGGCCGGCCCGACAGCGCCACCGCGAAGCTCACCGAATAGCTGTAGGAGACGGTCTTGGCCTGGCCCTTGCCGCCGCCGCCGGTGGCGCGGCGCTCCTTCAGGTCGGTCGCCCAGATCACCGTCCCGGCCACCCGCATCCGGCCGAACAACCGCGCTATGTCGCTGCCGTAATGCGACGTCTGCACCGCGAGGTCGCCGAGCCGCGGCCCCTGGCGCGGCTTGGGCGCGAACAGCCGCTGGTCGATCTGCTGGCCGACCAGCGCGCCGAGCGCCGCGCCGATCGGCCCGCCGAGCGCCTGGCCGGCGGTGCTGAGCACGAGCGTCGCCATCATTCGCCTCCCGCCGGCCGCCACACGCCGGCCACCGGCCAGGGGAAGGGCCGCGGCCGCTCCACCACCAGGCGCAGGCCGGCATCGGCATGGATGAAGGACGGGCCGGTGCAGAGGAGGACGTGGAACTGGGCCGGTCCCACCTCGCAGACGACGACGTCGCCCGCCTCCGCCTCGCCCTCCGGCACCGGCACGCAGCCGAGGTCGCAAAGCTCGTGCTCGATCAGGGCGAGATGCTCGCCCCTCAGGTCGTAGTCGGCCGGCAGCCGCTCCGCCGGGACTCCGGCCGCGGCCGCGGCGACGCCGACGCAGTCCAGCCCGAGCATCGGGTCCCGCCCCTGCGGCCGGAAGCGCATGCCTATCAGGCCGCGCGCTCGCGCGGCTATGTCGTCGCCTCTGATGCTCATGCTGCCCCCGGATAGCGTGTGAGTAGGTCCATGCCCGGCAGGTGCGGCTCGCCGCGGAAATTGTCCGCATTGGCGAAGCGGCTCCGGCAGGTCGCGAAGGTCTTGTCGCAGCCCTCTTCGATCTCGACGAGATCGCCGGCGGCGGGCGGGAGCGGCGGCGGGTCGCGCAGGGTCAGCCGCGTGCCCCGGGACGCGAGGAGGCCGGTCTCCAAGCCGCTATTGGCGCCGCCGAGCCAGCGCAGCCGGCCGAAGGCGTAGAGCCCCTCGCCCGGCGGCGCCTCCTCGACGTCGAGCGTCGACTCGTCGCCGACGGCGGCGACCCGAGTCACCCGTACCCGCGCCGCCATGTCGACCCGGCAGCGTTTGTCGCCGAGCCGGGCACGGCAGTCGGGCGAGGCCTGCTCCACCGCCGGCCGCTCCAGCCGCGCCGCCAAGCCGCGAAGCTCCGCCTCGAACCCGTCGCCCTCGAGCCCGACGTCGCCGAGCTCGCCGGCGAGCAGGACCACCGTCTCGCCGCCCGCTTCCCAGTCGGCGAGGAACAATCGCACCGCGGCGCCGTCCCAGCGGCCGTCGGCAAGGTCTTCGGCGGTGATCGCGTCGCTGGTGATCGCGCCGGAGACGTCCGGTCCCTCCCCGCCGAAGCCCTCCCTCAGCGTCACCGCCGAGGGAAGCATGCCGGGCGCCGCGCGATAGACGAGGCCGTCGACCGTCAGGTCCCGGTCGTGGGTGGTGAAGCCGAGCCTGACGCCGTCGCGCCGGCGCAGCTCCCAGCAGAAGGCGAGCGCGGTCAGCGCCGCGTCGAAGATCGCCATCTCAGCCCTCCCGTATCTCGATCAGCGGCACCGAGGCCGCGTCGCCGGCGGCGAAGGTCGCCCGGCTCACCGCCAGCCGGTCCTCGGCGAAGCGCACCGGCACGTCGAAGCCGAAGCTCGCCGTCACCGCCTCGCCCGGCGCGGGCGGCGCGTCGAAGCGGACGATGCCGCCCTCGCCGAGCAGCCATCCGCTCTCCCGCGCGGTCCCCGCCACCTTCACCCGCACGCTTCCTGCCACCGGCCGGGTGATCCGCCGCCTTTGCGCGCCATAGGTCTTGACCAGCGCGAAGTCGGTGCGCTCCCCGTCGCCGGCGCCGAGCGCCTGGTCCTCCGCCGCATGGTCGAACGGGTCCTGGAAGCGGAAGCCCACCGCCGCGCCGCGCCTCGCCCGGAAGAAGTCGAGCAGGGTCCTGAGCTCCGCCTCGCTCCTCAGCCCCGGCCCGGCGTCGAACCGCATCCGCGCCTCGGCCCAGTCGCTGTTGCGCTGCTCCGCGCCGCTCGCGCTCGTCACCACCGCCGTCGAGAAAGCGGGCTCGACGCTCGCCTCCCGGCCCAGCGCGATCGGAAAGCGCACGTCGTCGAATGGCTGCACCGCCTCCTCCTCTCCCGTTTCGAACCATGTCAGGCCGTCGCGCATCACCTGCGGCAGCGCCCAGGCGAAGACTTCCGCCGCGCCGCGCCGCCGCGCCGCCGCGATCGCCGCGGCGATCCGGCTCCAGTCCGAGCGTCCTTCCGGAACGGCGACGAAGCCCGCCAGATAATGCTGGGCCTCGGGCGGATAGCCGAGCCGCGAGCCCGCCTCGGCGGCGCCGCGCTCGGATGCGGCGGCGCGGCCGCCGGTCACCCATTCGTAATCCTCGAGCTGAAGCACGTCGAAGGCCGGCGGGCCCCAGCCGTAGGGCAGGTTCGCCCGCCGCACCTCGGCGCCGTCGAGCACCGTCGGCAGGTAGGCGAGGAGCAGCGCCTCCATGTCGGGATGCGCCGCCCGTACCGCCCCGACCAGCGCCGCCGTCGACTGCGCCAGCACCGCCCCGGCATCGTCCAGCGTCGCCCTCTCGGCCTCCGAGAGCGGCGCCCGCACGTCGGCGATCGGCGCCGGCGCGAAGGCCAGGGCGGCGGCGGCGTCGTAGAGGCAGGGCCGCCCGTCCGGCCGCACCCACCACCACGGCTCGCCGACCTGGAAGCGCACCCTGAGCCCTGCCGCCGCGGCGATCCCCGCAAAGGCGGCCGCCACCTGGCGCAGATAGGCCATCGCCCCGCCATGCGCCGGCGACAGCAGCGCCGAGGGGGGGTCCCAGCCGGTCAGCGCGGGCGATCCGTCCTCCGCCCGCTGCTTCCAGTCGCCCCAGCAATGCCGGTCGAGCAGCTCGTAGGAGAGGGAGAGGATGAGCTCGTAGCCGAGCGTCTTCGCCCGTGCCGCGAGGTCGCGGTGCCACGCCCCGCAGGGCGCGTTGAGCGCGCCGCCGGCGAGGCTGGCATAATAGCCCGCGCCGTTCGCCTCGAGCCGGAAATAATGGCTCATCCCGACATAATGGTTGATCGGCCCGCGATAGCCGAGGTGGAGGACGTTCCGCATCAGCCGCGCCGGGGTCAGGTGATAGGCGTCGTCATAGCCGGTCGCGATCCGCAGCCGGTGCTCGGGCACCAGGGTCTCGCCGATCGCCAGGACCGATCCGGCGCCGTCGCAGGCGATCGCGCTCAGCTCGGCCCAGCCTTCCGCCGGCGCGGCGAGCGGGCCGTCCTCGCCGTCATAGCCCGGCGCCACCAGCGACACGAACATCCGGTCGACGTCGCCCGCCCAGACCGGGTCGTCGCCCTCCCAGCCGCCGGCCAGCGCGTCGAAGTCGAGCGCCACCGCCGCGTCCTCGGGGCTGCCCTCGGCCCAGTTCCACAGCCGCACGAACCAGCTTCGCGCCTCGCCGCCCGCGTCGCGTCCCTCGACGGTCAGCGTCGGCCCGTTCACCGCGTCGAGCGGAAGCACTCCGCCGCTCCGCCACCGGAAGCCCAGCCGGCAGCCGCGCAGGTCGCGGCTGGTCTCATAAGCGAGCAGCGGATGGTCGAACCGGTCCTCCGCCTCCCAGATCAGCCCGGCAAGGTCGTCGGTGCGGTAGAAGACGGCGTCGACGCGCAGCGCGTCGGGCGCCGGATTGGTCGCCGCCGCCATCATCGGCCGCGGGAAGTTGACGCTCCAGAAGCGGGCGTCGAACCTTTTGACGTGCCCCATCTGCATCGCGGCGCCCGGCGGCGCCAGCCAATAGCCCATGGCTCAATCCTCCAGCTGCTCGAGCGCGCGCCGCACCTCGCGGGCGATCTGGCGGGTGGAGCGGGCCAGCGCCTGCGGCGCGGCCGCGGCCGGCGCGTTGACGGCGATGCTCACGCGTATCTCGCGCCCGCCTGCGCCGCCCGGCTCGATCCGCCCGGCCGCCGTCGGCACGAACAATTCCGGCCCCCGCTCGCCGACCCGGTAGGCGCGGCCGGCCGTCACCGGCCCGCCCGTCGCCCGGCCGGAGGCGCCGAGCGCGCCGGCCAGCACCTGGGCCAGGGCGCCGAGCGCGCCGCCCGCGGCCCCGCCGCCGCCCTTGCCCCCGCCGCCGCCGAGCAGCTCGGCGATCCCGGCGCGATAGGCGGCGGCTGCGATCTCGGCCATCGCCGAAAGCGCAACCTGCTTGAGGTCGTCGAAGCCGAGCTTGCCGCTGCGCACCGCGCGCAGCAGCGCCCCCTCGATGACCCGCCCGGCCCGCTCCACGCCCTGCGCCAGCGGCCCCTCGAGCTGGCCGCGCATGTCGGCCACGTCGCGGGCGAACGCCCCCGTATCCGCCCGCACGCTGACGAGCAGGCGCTCTATCTCTTCGTCCATCTCGCGCTCCCTCAGTCGGGGAAAAGCTTCCTCAGCCGGGCGAGCTCGGCGGTCGTCACGCCAACGGCGCCTCCGCCGCCCGTCGGCACCGCCGCCCACGCCGCCACCGCCAGCTCCGCCGGCGTCGCCCTCCAGAAATCGTCCGGCCGCCAGCCGAGCAGCCAGGCGGCGAGGCCGGCCTGGCGCGCCGCCGCCTCGGCGAAGGTCGCCACGTCAGGCCTCCGCCGGCGCCGCGCCGAGCAGGATCTGGCCGAGTAGCGCCTTCAGCGCGGGCGTCGCCGCCGCCAGCCCCGCCTCGGCCAGCGCCGCGCCCACCCGCTCCCGGGTCAGCGCCTCCGGCCGATCCGCCAGGCAGTGCCAGAACAAGGCCGCCATCTCCGCCAGCTTGAGACCGCCGGCCGCCGCGCGCTCCACAAGGGCGAAGAGCGGCCCAAGCTCCTCCTCGGCTGCGACCAGGGCCTCGAAGCTGGGCCGCAGCACCAGCCGCGCGCCGCCGACGGTGAGCGCCGCCTCCCCGCGGACCGGGTTGGCGGCCCTCACAGCGTCGCCACCGCGCCGGCGCTCTCCAGGCTTAGCGCGTAGTTCCGCTCGCCATTATAATCGCCGGAATAATCGAGCCGCGTCACCAGGAAGCGTCCGCGCAGTCTTTCCCCGCTTTCGAAGCTCAGCTCATAATCGTCGACCATTCCCGCCAGCGCATTGGACTTGACTCGAAGCTCAGCGACCGAGCCGGTGAAGATTCCACTGGCGCCGACGGAGACGGAGCGCACGCCGGCGCCGGAAAGCAACTCGCGCCAGCCGCCGCTGTCCTTGCTGGTGACGTTGACCGCTTCGCCGTTGACCGACATCTGCGTCGTCCTCATCCCGGCGACGGTCGCGTAAATCGGCGGCGCGGCGCCGTTGCCGACCTTCAGCAAAAAGGCACTTCCTTTTTCCGCGGGCATGGCTCATTCTCCTCTAGGTTCAAATCGTTGCATGGGAATTCGCTATGATTTCGCATGTGCTTCTGGTGATCCTGCTGGCCGCTCCGGCCCCCGTCTCCTCCGCCGCCAATCCCAGCCAGGCGCGCAAGGCGCTGGCGAGCTGCCTCAACGATGCCGTCAAGACGGACCTCGAGGCGCGGACCGAGCCTCCGGCCTTCCAGGCGAAGCTCGCGGCGCTCTGCGCGTCCGAGAAGTCGGCCTATCGCGCCGCCTCGGTCGCGGCCGACGTCGCCGGCGGCATCAAGCGCGCCGCCGCCGAGCAGAATGCCTCGATGGACCTCGACGACGTCGTCTCGAGCACGTCCGACCGCTACAAGGACTTCTTCGAGACCAACACCAAGCCCCGCTGACCCGCCGCCGCAGGGGCACTCGGGTGACAGTCACGTGACTGTCACCGGACTGTCCCCGCCCTCCTGGAGCAGCCGCGCGCGATATTCGATCATCCCCGTCCAGCCCAGCTCGCCGCTGCGGCCCTCGCGCACCAGCCGGCTGCGCAGCCGGGCGAAGCTCACCACCTGCCAGCCCGGCGCCGCCGGCGGGGACGCGAGTCGGGCCTCCGCCGCCTCCATCAGCGCCCGGATCCGCAGCGGCGCCTCGCCCCTGTCGCGCAGCGTCACGGCGAGGCGCAGCTCGCGGCCGGCGCCGCTCTTGTGCCCCCAGTCCGCCTCGACGCCGCACTCCACCGTCGCATAGGGGAAGACCGCCTGCAGAGGCGCCCCCGGATAGGCCGCGCTCAGCCCGTCGAGGCCGGCGAGCCGGGCGATCGCCGAGTCCTGCAGCGCCGCGCCCGCGCCGCTCACCGGAGCGACTCCAGGAAGGCCCCGAACGCCGCGTCGCGCACGCTCCGCAGGGAGAGGCCGCGCCCGCTCAGCGCCACGCCTCCCTCGCTCGCGGCCACGGCCACCCCGCGCGGCGCCTCGCCGGCGGCGCGGCGCGCGATCGCCGCCGCCTTCCGCCCCGCTTGCGCCCGCGCAAGCCGCGCCGCCCTGTCGATCAACGTCTCGAACATCGCCGCCTCCTTCACCGCAGCCTCAACCGCCGATAGGGCCGCCACAAGGCGGTGACGGCGGCGGGCGGCTCGAGCCGGCGCTCCCCCGCCTCGCCGTCCGTGCGCGCGCCGTAGAGGTGCGCCGCCATGCGGATGACGCCGTGGCGCAGCGCCGCGGGTGCGTCCTCCCACAGGGTCGCGAGCCCCGCCTCGTAGGCGATCCGCACCCGCCCGCCGGCGGTCGCCGCGAACCGCACCCGGCCGACCCCCTCCCCGTCTATGTCGGTCTCGTAAAGCTCCGGCGGCAGCGGCTGGAGCGTCCCGTCGGCCGCCACATTCTGAGCCGCCGAGATGGCGCGGACGGGCCTGCGCGCCAGCGCCTGCCATCGGCCGCTCGGCCGCAGCCGCTCCGCGAAGCCCCGCGCCAGCAGCACCGTGCCGGTGAAGCCCTCGCACAATTCGGCGGCGCATCGCATCAGCGCCGCGATCGTCCCCTCCTCGCCCGCGCCTCCGGCGCGCAGGAACGTCCCCGCCTCGGCCGCCGCCTCGGGCGGCAGAACGAGCTCGTCGCTCTCCACCATCTCTCCCTCCTCTGTTGATGAAGCTCCGGGCTCAAAGGCCGAGGCGCAGCGTCAGCTTGAGCCGCGGCCGCCGCCCGGCCGCCGCGGGCGACTCGAACTTCACCTCGAGCTGCACGCCGGCGCTCAGCAGCGCGCTGTCGAAATAGAGCGGGTCGGTGCCGACGAAGACGATCCGCCGCGCCTCCGCCGTCTCGATGTCGGGGCCGTTCAGATATTCGAGAGTCCCGCCGCTGCGGCGCAGCCAGACATAGCCGTCGACGGTGAAGGTACCCGGCCGCGCGACGCCCGATTCATAGGGCCGGGCGACGCCGTCGACGATCTGCAGCGCCCGGTCGATCGAGGCGGCGTCGAGGCTCGCCAGCGGCGCCGCGCTGACCCCTGCGAAGGCGCTGCCGCCGCCGGTGGTCCTCACCCGCAGCACGAAGTCGCCGTTGATCGCGGCGAGCGACACCGCGCTGGCGTCGGCCGCGCCGGGCGTTCCGCCGGTCTTGGTGACCAGCCACGCGCCCGCCGGACCGGGCTCGACGGCGCAGTTCGCCACGTTGATGATCGTGCTCATCAGTAGAGCGCCAATATGTCGGCCGCGGTGGTGCCGCTGGCTCGGACATATTCCGCCCGGAAGGGCAGGATCGATCCGTCCTCGACATTCTTCCACACCGAATCGTCGCCGCCGCCGGCGCCCCGCAGGACGAGGTCGCCGCCCGTTCCGACGAACAGCGCCTTGGGGATCTCGGCCAGCGGCTCGGAATCGCTCGGCGCCACCGCCACCGCGCGCCGCGCCGGCGCCGCGACGCTGTCCGCCGTCTCGGAAAATTGATCGGCCATTTCGAGCCTCCTTCTCTGTCTGTGTGGGGTGCCCCTCCACCATGCTTCGCATGGTCCCCCTCCCCATCCGGCAAGCCGGACAGGGGGATGGGTGTCCTCGTCCTCCCTGTGGAGCGAAGCTCCATGGGGAGGGGGACCCGGCGAAGCCGGTGGAGGGCCTCGCTTGCCGTCCGGAACGCCGTTCCGAACCGGAGCCGTCAGGCGCCGAACTTCATGAGCTTGATCGCCTCGCTGTTCGCGACCTGCCCCGCCACCCGCTTGGTCGCGTAGAAGTGCACGAACGGCTTGTGGGTGAACGGGTCGCGCAGGATCTGCGTCTCGGTGCGCTCGGCGATCAGATAGCCCGCCTTGAAGTTGCCGAAGGCCAACGCCAGGCTGTCCGCCGCGACGTCGGGCATGTCCTCGGCCTCGACCACGGGGTAGCCGAGCAGGGTGCTCGGCTGGCCCGCGCTCAGGGAGGGCTGCCACAGGAAGCCGCCGTCCGCCGTCTTGAACTTGCCGCTGTTCATCACGAACGCCGCGCCCTGGCGGTAGGGCGGCCGGAGCGCCTGGACGAGGTCGAGCAGCTTGTCCTGCGGGTTCGCCGCGGGGAAGCCGCCGGCCACGCCGGTCGGGACATGCTGCAGCGTTCCGAACGCCCTAGAGTGAGTCCTCTTCATATTGAAGCGTAGCCTGCGTTGCGCAGGTAGTTGGCGCATTCGTTGGGTTGGAAGGCGTCGAGGAGGGTGCCGATGCGCTTCCATGTCGCGTCTACGGACCGCTCGGCGGCTTTGCGCAGCAGCAGC
>JAFANP010000044.1 GCA_019232625.1 Alphaproteobacteria bacterium
GGCGACGCCGCTGGTGAAGAAATATTTGAGTTCGTAGAGCCCGCGCTCGCAAGCCAGATATTTGTTCGAAGTGACGCGGCTGACGGTCGATTCGTGCATTTCGATCGCCTCGGCCACTTTGGCCAGCGTCAGCGGTTTAAGATGCGACACGCCGTGGACGAAGAACGCTTCCTGCTGCTTCACGATCTCGGTCGCGACCTTGACGATGGTGCGCTGGCGCTGGTCGAGCGCCTTGACCAGCCAGTTGGCGCTGGCGAGGCATTCGGACAGCCAGGCCTTCGACCTCTTGTCCTGGGGCCCGTCCGACAGCTCGGCATAATAACGGCGGTTGACCAGAAGGCGGGGCAGGGTGGCGCCGTTGAGCTCGATCGCCCAGCCGGCCGCGCGCCGGGCGACGAAGACGTCGGGCACGACGGCGTCGACCCTGTCGCCGTGGGCGAAGCGGCAGCCGGGCTTCGGATCGTAGGCCCGAAGCTCGCGGATCATGTCGGCGAGATCCTCCTCGTCGACGCCGCAAATGCGCCGCAGCGCCGCGAAATTGCCCTTGGCAAGATAATCGAGATTGGAGATCAGCCGCGCCATGGCGGGGTCGTAGCGGTCCGCCTCCCTGGCCTGGAGGGCGAGGCATTCGGACAGCGAGCGCGCCCCGACGCCGGGGGGATCGAAGCCCTGGACCACCCCAAGCACCCGCTCCACCTCGGCCAGAGGGACGCCGAGGCGCCCCGCCGTCTCCAGGCAGGAGCCGCCGAAATAGCCCGTCTCCTCGACCTGCTCGATGAGGGCGACGGCGATCAGCAGGTCGCCGCCCGAGAGCCGCTCGCCGGCCTGGGCGAGGAGATGCTCGTGGAGCGACATCTCGCCGGCCGCGAAGGCGTCGAAATCGGGGCCGTCCCCTTCCGAGCCGCCGCCGCCCAGCCCCTCCATGCCGAGCGCGCCGTCGAGGCCGCGGTCGCAGGCGCTGTCCTGATGGAGATTCTCGTCGTCGAGGCTCATGTCGAGCGGCGCGTCGCCCGCGCCCTCGCCCTTCATCACCAGCTCGTCGACGGTGGCCGGCTCTTCCCGCTCCGCGGCCTGAGGCTCGCTCTCCGCCGCTGCCGGCTCCTCGCCCGGCTCGCCGCCGGCGCTCTCGAGCAGGGGGTTCTTCTCGATCTCGCCGGCGATGAAGCTCTCTATCTCGAGGTTCGACAGGGCCAGCAGGCGGATCGCCTGCTGCAGCTGCGGAGTCATCACCAGCGACTGGCTCTGCCGGAGATCGAGGCGAGGGCCGAGGTTCATGGCGCTACAGCTCGAAGCTTTCGCCCAGATAGAGGCGCCGCACGTTCGGATCGGCGACCAGGGCTTCGGGGCTGCCGGCGAACAGCACCTCGCCGCCGTAGATGATGCAGGCGCGGTCGACGATGTCGAGCGTCTCGCGGACGTTGTGGTCGGTGATGAGGACTCCGATCTCGCGATTCTTCAGCTCCTTCACCAGGTCGCGGATGTCGGAGATGGAGATGGGGTCGATGCCCGCGAAAGGCTCGTCGAGGAGCATGATGGAAGGCTCCGCCGCCAGCGCCCGGGCGATCTCGCAGCGCCGCCGCTCGCCGCCCGACAGCGCCATGGCCGGCGCGTCGCGGAGATGGGCGATGTGGAACTCGCCGAGCAGCTGCTCGAGCCGCTCGCGCCGCAGCGCCTTGTCGGGCTGGGACACTTCGAGGACGGCGAGGATGTTCTGCGCCACCGTCATGCCGCGGAAGATCGACGTCTCCTGCGGCAGGTAGCCGAGGCCGAGGATGGCGCGCCGGTACATGGGCAGGCGGGTGATGTCGCGGCCGTCGAGCATGATGCGCCCGCTGTCCGGCTTCACCAGCCCCATCACCGAATAGAAGCAGGTGGTCTTGCCGGCGCCGTTGGGGCCGAGCAGGCCCACCACCTCGCCGCGCTCGACGTGGAGCGAGACGTCCTTGAGGACGCTCTTGCGGTCGTAGGACTTGGCGATCGAGACGATCGACAGCCCTTGAGCCATCGCCGCCGCCTCTTCGGTCCGCTGGATGAGGCTCGCCTCGTTCAACCGTCGCTCCCTGGTCCCCGGCGATACTTAGGCGCAGGAAGGCGCGGCCTCAACTGGCAAGCTTCATGCATGATCCGAAAAACCGGCGCGGCGCGGCGGGTGCGCGTCAGCTCTTGCGCTGCGGTACCGTGAAGGTGCCGGTGACTCGGCCGCCGGCGCCGGAATTGCCCGGCGAATCCATCACCGCTCGGCCGCTGTCGAGGTCGAGGACCAGTCGCCCGCCGCTGACGCTGTTGCCTTCGCGGACGAGGGTGACCCCGCCGATCAGGGTGATGATCTTGCGCTCGACGTCGTAGATCCCGAAATCGCCCTTCGCGCGCTCGCCCGGGCCGGTGACGGTGACTCCGCCGCTGGCGTCGATGCGGCGGATCTGGACGTTGCCGCCGTTCGAGTAGGCGACGGTGAGCCGAGCGGCTGTGAGCGTCAGCTCCGCCTGCTTGACCACGACGTTGCCGGAGAAGACGGCGCGGTCGGCGCGGTCCTGCACCTCGACCCGGTCGGCGCCGATGTCCACCGGCGCGTTGGAATTGTGCCCCTTGAGGGCCGAGGTCTGGCTCCCCGCCGGAGCGACCGCCAGGCCGAGCGACGCGACGGCGGCGAGGAGGAGGGAGGCGGCGAGGCGGGTCATTTCCGCTTCCCTCTGAGGCCGCCCTGCACGATATGCAAGTGCGCGCGCTGGCCCAGGTTGACCTGGCGGTTGCGCAGGTCGACCGCCATCGTGCCGGCGGTGAAGCTGCCGAGCGGCATCTTCCCCTCGACGCCGCCCGCGCCGGACAGGCGGTGGCTGTTGAGGTCGACGTTCACGTTGCGGGTCTCGAGGCGGTAGCCGTTGGCGCCGGTGACGAGGATCGGCCCGACCACGTCGGCGGTCTGCTTGTCCATGTGGTAGCGGGCGCGCTCCGCCTCCACCGTGGCGGGCCCGTCCTTCAGCTGGATTCGCGCGGCCATGCCGTCGATGTCGACGATCGGCACGGTCGAGGTCGCCTGCACCGCCCGCGCGGCGTCGACGGTGAAGGGCCGGCCCTGGTTGTCGAGGCCGCGATATTGCGCCGCCTCCATCTTCATCCGCTCGTGGGCGGTGTCGACCTTCTTCTTGTCGAGGAGGAAGCTCGCTTCCTTGTCCTTGCCGAGCGGCGAGAGGAGGAGATAGGCGAGCAGCCCGCCGACCGCGATCGGCAGCCCGACCTTGAGCAGGCGGACGAGGATGTCGTGGAAGCCGCCCGGCGCGGCCCAGGAGCGCTTGACGACCCGATCCCGCTCGGCGGCGTCCGCCATGGCGTTCAGACGTGCGCGAAGATGTCGACCTCGGCCCAGCCGGCGAGATCGAGCAGCGCCCGATGGGGCAGGAAGTCGAAGCAGGCGCGGGCGAGATCGGTGCGCCCCTCCCGCGCCAGCCGCTCGTCGAGCCTCTCCCTGAGCTGGTGGAGATAGCGCACGTCGGATGCGGCATAATCCTTCTGCGCGTCCGACAGCTCGGGCGCGCCCCAGTCCGACGACTGCTGCTGCTTCGAGATGTCGATCTGGAGCAGCTCCTTGACCAGCTCCTTGAGGCCGTGGCGATCGGTATAGGTGCGGATCAGGCGCGAGGCGGTCTTGGTGCAATAGACCGGCCCCGCCATGACGCCGAGATAGGCGCGCATGATGGCGAGGTCGAAGCGCGCGAAATGATAGAGCTTGAGCCGTTCGGGATCGGCGAGCACCGCCTTGAGGTTGGGCGCCTCGTAGCGGCTGCCGGGGCCGAAGCGGACGAGGTGCTCGTCGCCGCCGCCGTCGGAGATCTGGACCAGGCACAGCCGGTCGCGGCCCGGCATCAGGCCCATCGCCTCGGTATCGACGGCGACGGGCCCCGCGGCGAGGACGCCGGCCGGCAGATCCTCCTCATGGAAATGAACGGTCATGGAGCGCAGATAGTGGCTCGGCCGGGGACAGTCACTAGCTGACTGCCCCCGGCGCGCCGCGGGACGCTCAGCGGGTGCCGGCGGCCTTCCTGCGCCGGGCGAGCATGTTCAGCCCCTCGACCCCGGCGGAAAAGGCCATCGCGGCGTAGATATAGCCTTTCGGGACGTGCACGCCGAAGCCGTCGGCGATCAGAACCGCGCCGATCATCAGGAGGAAGCCCAGAGCGAGCATCACCACGGTGGGATTGCGGTTGATGAAGCTCGCGACCGGATCGGCGGCGAACAGCATGACGGCGACGGCGACGATCACCGCGACGACCATGATCGGCAGGCTCTCCGTCATCCCGACCGCGGTGAGGATCGAATCGATCGAGAAGACGATGTCGAGCAGCAGGATCTGGACGATCGCCGCGCCGAAGCCGAGCGTCGCCCTCGCGGTGTCGAAGACGGCATCCTCCGAGCCGGGCTGGACGTTGTGGTGGATCTCCTTGGTCGCCTTCCAGACCAGGAAAAGCCCGCCGGCGATCAGAATGAGGTCGCGCCAGGAGAATTGGGTCTCGAAGCCCGGCTCGCCGTGCGGGCCGGGCGCGCCCTGGAGGCCGAGGTCGAAGACCGGCGCCTTGAGCCCGACGATCCAGGCGATGGTCGAGAGGAGGACGAGCCGCATGACGAGGGCGAGGCCGATGCCGAGGCGCCGCGCCTTTTGCCGCTGCGCCTCGGGCAGCTTGTTCGACAGGATCGAGACGAAGATGAGGTTGTCGATGCCGAGCACCACCTCCATCACGATCAGCGTCGCCAGCGCGGCCCAGGCCGCAGGCTGCGCGAAGACGCTCAGAATCTCGCCCATTTACCATTCCCGTCGCTGCTGGTGCCGAGCCGGCGCATTTGCACGAGAGCGTGTGTTTCGACCAGCCCTGTCGCACCCCTCTTGACGGCCGAGGCGAAAGCGCTCGCCCGAAACCGGTTTTTGCGCTATGTGATTCGGCAGTGCGCCACGCTTGACGGCGCATGAGGCCGTTTGCGCGATCAGCCCGGCGCGGTGGTTCTAAGGGAGACAGGGGCGCTGGAAAGTATTTGAGGACCATGAGTTTCGACAGAGGGCGCCGCGGTGATCGCGGTGGACGCGGCAGAGACAAGCGCGACGGTTTTGGTGGCGACGACTTCTACGGTGGCGGCGGCGGCGGGTTCGAGGACCGCGGCGGGTTCGGCGCGGGACGCGGCGGCGGCGGCTTCGGTGATCGCGGCGGCTTCGGCGACCGGCCGGGCGGCGGCGGCGGGTATCGCGGCGGTGGCGGCGGCTTCGGCGGCGGCGGCGGGTTCGGCGGCGGCGGCGGCGGCGGTTTCCGCGGCGGCGGCGGCGGCGGCATGCCTCCGCAGGTGGTCGGCGAAGGCAAGGGCGTCGTAAAGTTCTTCAACGGCCAGAAGGGCTTCGGCTTCATCGTCCGCGACGATGGCGGCGAGGACGTGTTCGTCCACATCTCGGCGGTCGAGCAGGCGGGCCTTACCGGCCTGGCGGAAGGGCAGCCGCTGTCCTTCACCCTCGTCGACCGGGGCGGCCGAATCTCCGCGACCGATCTCAAGATCGAGGGCGATCCGCTTCCCGTGACCGATCGCGGACCTCCGCGCGAGCCTCGCGCGGGCGGCCCGGGCGGCGGCTTCGGCGGCGGCCCGCAGCGTCAGCTGACGGGTGAAAAGGCGCAGGGGACGGTGAAGTTCTTCAACGCGATGAAGGGCTTCGGCTTCATCAGCCGCGACGACGGGCAACCCGACGCGTTCGTCCACATCTCCGCCGTCGAGCGGGCCGGCATGGCCGGCCTCAACGAAGGCGACCGGGTGGAGTTCGAGCTCGAGATAGACCGACGGGGCAAGACCGCGGCCGTCAATCTGGTGCCGATCCAGTAGGACGACGCCCCTAGATATAGGTCGAGAAAGCCCCGGCCGCTCAGCGCGGCCGGGGCCTTCTTCTTGGCGATCCCGACGGGGCCCCGGGGCGGTGGATCGGCGGCTCTCGAGCCGGACGACGTCGCCGAGGGTCTTCGCATGGAGCGCCTCGACGCCCGGCCTTCCTCCCCGGCCGCCGAGGCAACGTCGCTAGATCTGGTTCCAAAGGTTGGGCTTCAGCCGGCGCTCTCCCCAGCGCAGCCCGTCGCCGCCTCCCGAGGATTCGGGAGCGAAGATTCGGATCGCGGCAAGGCTGCCATAGCCGCCCGCCTGGCGGGGAGGGATCCAGCTGCCGGCGCTGGCGTCCCAGATCTTCACCTCGTCGTCGCCGACGAGCAGCGCCGTCGCCTCATGATAGATGTGGGCGCCGTCGAGCCAGTGGCACGACACGTCGTCCCGGGCCCATTTGCCGCGCCACTGCTCGGTGGCGTCCTCGCTGTAGACCTGGACGAGCTGGGTGGGATAGGCGGTGAGGCCGCGGGCGCCGAACGCGGCATGGGCGAGCGCCGCATGCGCCCCGCAATCGATCGTCTTGCGCGTGACCGCCTCGCACCAGTGCATCGGCCAGGGCGAGGGCCCCCATTCGTATTTCTGCCGAAGCCAGCGCGGGCCGCTGAGCCGGTCGGCGCCGTTGAGCTGGGCGAAGTCCATCGCCAGCACCCATTCGCGCGCGACCTCGCAGCAGGCGCGGCCGTGATGGGAGAGAATGCTGTACGGGAAATCCTGCCAGCGGTCGCTCGGCCGGGGTTTCGCGGCCGCCTTGTCCTGCGCAACCGCCCCGATCTCCTTGTCAGCCTCGGCCAAATACATAGGACATGCTCCTGTCGTAACCGCCGGCATCGCAGAAGATGAGGACGTCGCCCGCCCGCGTGCCTTCCGGCAGGGCGACGTTCGAGGCGACGATGTCATGCTCCATGCAGAGCCGGCCCATGAGGTGGGTCTTGCCGCGCCCGAGCGGCTGGAGTGCCCCCGTCTCGCCGCACTGGCGAAGGATGCGGTGGGGCTGGAAGGCGTACATCGGCAGCTCGGCGATCGAGCCGTCGACGACCGCCTCGACATGATCCTCCTCATGCTCCTGGATCTCCAGGATCCGCATGGCCAGCGCCATGGACGGCTGGGCCATCGCCTTGCCCGGCTCGGAGACGATCTGCCGGACCGCGGGGAGGAGCGCCTTCACCGTCTCGACCGCGCGCGAGAAGCGGGATTCGTCCTCCGCATGCCAATCGTCGGGGAACCAGCCGCCGCCCATGTCGAGAATCTCGATCGTGCGGCCGGTCAGCCGCTCGATCGAGCGGCACCATTTCAGCATCGATTCGAACAGGTGCCACCATTGCGCGACTCCGATGTTGGAGCTCGCCATGTGGAAATGGACGCCGAACGCCGCCTCGTCCGGAAGCCGGCCGACGGCCTCGACGAGCTTCGAGAAGGTCTGCGGGCTGTCGAGCGGAATGCCGAAGCGCGAGACGACGTTGGGCGTGCGGAGGCGGATGCCGACGTGACGCGAGGCCAAGTCCCCCGCCGCCATGGCGACGCAGCGGTCGAGGTCGGCCACGCTGTCGCAGAAGACGGCGTGGAGCCGCTCCTTCGGCATCAGGCCTTCCGGCCACCATTTGGCGGGGCCGTTGAGGATCACCTGGTCGGGGCGAAAGCCGATCTGGAGCGCCTTCTGCGCTTCCAGCAGGCTGATACACTCGGCGTAGAAGCCGTTTTCCAGCGCCAGGCGGATCAGGCGCTCGTCCGGATTGGTCTTGATCGAATAGCCGCTCACCACCTGCACCTCGTCGGTGCCGAGCCGGCGCGACCGCTCGGCGGCCCGCTTGAAGAGCCCGCTCGCGGTGCTCTCGAGGTAAAGGAACCGGGGCGTCTGCACCGTCTCCAGATCGTAGGCCGCGATGTCGGCGATGAAGGTGTCGGGCACGGCGGGCTTGCCGCCGGCCGCGGGCCCGGCCGGCTCCCCGACGATCTCGAGCAGCTCCGGATTCGACTTGTGGAGGCGCTGCGCGAGCGAGGTGAGGCCGGAGGGGTGCTTCATCGAATGGCCGACAGCGCCGGCGAAGGGCTCGGGGAGCGGCGGCAGCGGATAATCGTCCCGGACCGGGACCTCGAGGACGACCCGGGTGAATTCGGCGGCGCGGGCTTCCGCCTTGACCGCCCTGGCGCCGCTCGCGCCCTGAACGAGGAGCGCGGGAAGGTTGTAGCCGCCGATCGTGGCGCCGTGCACCCATGCGGGGAAGCGCGGGTTCACCTCCAGCAGCCAGAGCTGGCCGCCCGGATCGCGGACCATCTCCAGCTCGCCGCCGCCGGTCCAGTTCAGCTCCCTGACGATTCGGCGCAGCGGCGCCTCGAACGCGGGGTCGACCGGCGAGACGTCGCCGGCCCAGGTCTTGCCTTCGGGCGTGATGTCGCGCTTGCGCATCGACACGCAGCCGAGCAGTTCCCCCCGATAGGCGCAGAGCATCACCGATTCCTCGTAGCCGCTGACATGGGCCTGGAGGAAAAGGCGTTCGGTCGACCACACCTTGGTGAGCGCGTTGCGGGCGGCGACGAAGCTGTCCCAGGTGGGGGTCCTGGCGGCATCGTAATAAGGCCCCTTCAACCACACGCGCCAGTCGTTCGCGCGGCAGAAGGCGTGCAGGTCCCAGTCCGGCAGGTCCGTCGCCACGTAGGTCGGTATCCTGACGGGCAGCCCGGCATGGGCCGGGACGGCCGGCTTCGCGATCCTCTTCAGCGCGTCGGGCGGCGGCGCGAGGAGACCCGCATGGCCTCCTGGGAACAGGCTGGCGAGCCACATCGCCTCCAGGTCGCTTCCCGAGATCCACAGGCCGCCCTCGTCGAGGACGCGGCGCACCTTCCCGGCATAGCTTTCGAGATCCAGCTCGTTCCACGGCCGCTGGATCCAGAGGTCGTCCAGGCCCTGCCAATGGATGCCGGAGACTCGGTTGCTATATTCGACGCCGATCAGCGTCGCTTCCGGATATCCCTCCCGAAGGGACCGGGCGATGCCGACCCCGGGCTGCGGGTTGCCTCCGCAATAGAGGCCACTGATATATATTTTCATATTTCTCCGAAGGATGCGGACGGCGGACCGGCGGCAGGCGCTGCCGGGAACCGCTTTTCCGGAATGTGCTGTCAGGGCCTGGAACCGGCCGGAGGGAAGCTGTCTAAGTTATTGATCTGGATTAAGAAGCCGACTTAATATAAAAGAACCCGGCACGGGGACGAGGGTTCCGTGGAGCCGGGGCCGTTCCGCCCGTTCGACGCGCGATCCGCTATCCGCAGCTGAATTCGCGGAGGGGCGGCGCCGGACGGGGACCGGCGGGAGCCGCCGCGAAAAATCCCTGCAACCAAAGCATTTGCCGGCGGTTCAGCGCTTCGACACCGAATGGATGCGGGAGGGGCCGAAAGGAGCCCAGCATGTTCCGGCGTTTATTGGCTGCGTTTCTGATCGCCGCCCCTTCCGGTGCCGCGGTCGCCCAGGGCGAGAGCACGGGCGATTGGGCGCTGGCGACGATGCCCAACGGGTGCATGGTCCAGGCCACGTCGCCCAAGGGGACGATGATCTCGGTCTGGGGCTTCGCAGGCCAGGACAAGATCGCCTTCCTGCTCCAGAATCGCGGCTGGAGCGTGCGCGACGGCCAGCCTTACAGGCTCAGCCTCGACTTCGTCGGCGTCGAGACGCTTCCCGTCAGCGCCACCGCGCGCGAGCATATCGACAGCGACGGGCCGGGCTTCCTCTTCTCGGTCAAGCCCGGGGCGCAGGGCGCGACCGGCTTCCTCAACGCCTTCACCAGCGCCAGCGGCATGCGCATCACGCAGGGCACCGAGAGCTTCGACACGCTTCCTCTTGCCGGCAGCAAGACGGCGATGGCGGCACTGGCGCAGTGCCTCGCCGATCGCTGGAGCAAGACGCCGGCGGCGGCGCCCGCCGCGGACAAGGAGAAGGACGTCCTCGATACCGTCTGAGCGGCCTCAGCGCCGCCGCGGCGCCGATCCGATCCAGACGACGTGGCGGGCGCCGCGGCCGGCACGGCCGCCGCGCACCACATGCTCCTCGACCGCGAAACCGGCCTTTCGGAGGCGGCCGGCGAAGCGTTGGTCCGAATGCGCCGACCATATCGCCACCACGCCGCCGGGCCGCAGCGCGACGCGGGCCCGGGCCAGCCCCGACGCCTGGTAGAGGGCATCGTTCGCCTCGATGGTGAGGCCCTCCGGCCCGTTGTCGACGTCGAGCAGGATCGCATCCCATGCCGCCGGCGCCGCGGCGATCGCCTCGGCGACGTCCCGCTCGACGAGGCGGACGCGGGGATCGTCGAGGCTGGCGCCGTGAAGATGGGCCAGCGGCCCCCGCGCCCAGGCGATCACGCCGGGCACCAGCTCGGCGACGACGATCTCCGCCCCCCTGGGCAGGAGAGGCAGCGCCGCGCGCAGGGTGAAGCCCATGCCGAGGCCGCCGATCAGCACCCGCGGCCGCGGCCGCCCGGCGAGCGGCGCGCAGGCGAGTGCGGCGAGCGCCTCCTCCGAGCCGGTGCGATGGCTGCTCATCAGCGAGTTGGCGCCGAGCAGGATCAGATATTCATGGTCCCGCCGAACGAGCCGAAGCTCCCCGCCGCCGGGGATGGGCGCGACATCCAGGGTTTCGGGGGGGATCACCCGCCCGTCACACGTCGAGATTGGCGACGTTGAGCGCATTCTCCTGGATGAAGTCGCGGCGCGGCTCGACGACGTCGCCCATGAGGCGGGTGAAAATCTCGTCCGCGATGTCCGCCTGGGCGATCTCCACCTTGAGCAGCGAGCGGTTGTCGGGATCGAGCGTCGTCTCCCAGAGCTGGTCGGCGTTCATCTCGCCCAGCCCCTTGTAGCGCTGGATCGACAGGCCCTTGCGACCGGCGGCGAGGATCGCGTCGAGCAGCTCCGAGGGACGGCGGACGAGCGCGCCCTTCGGATCCGGGGCCCTTTCGGGGGGCGCCCGGTCGATCGCCGCGCCGGGCGTGTCTTCCTCCTGCTCCGGCTCCTCCGCCACCGCCGCGGCGCCCTTCAGCGTCACAAGCCGCGACTGGACGGCGTAGGTCGGCGCCTGCTCGGCGGCGAGGCCGTGCAGCTTGCGCGCCTCGGCCGAGGCGACGAACTTGTGGTCGACGACGTGATGATCGGTGACGCCGCGCCAGTGCCGCCGAAGGACATAGTCGCCGTCGGCGCCGCACTCGCCGGTCCACCGCGCCTCGTCGTCCCCGGCCTGAAGCCAGGCGGCGGCGCGGCCGATCGCCTCGCCCCGCTCCGCCGCGCGGAGATCCGGATCCAGCGCTCCCGCCAGCGACAGCGCCTCGATCAGCGCCGGGTCGTAGCGCCGGGGGATGTAGCGCATCAGGCTGCGCATCCGCCGCGCATGGTCGGCGAGCGCCCTGAGGTCGTCGCCGGCCCGCGGCCCTTCCGCCGTCTCGAGCCGCATCGCGCCGATGCCCGCCTCGACGAGATAGTCGTCAAGCCGCGCATCGTCCTTGAGGTAGACTTCCGAGCGCCCCTTCGCGACCTTGTAGAGCGGCGGCTGCGCGATGAAGAGGTGGCCGCGCTCGATGATCTCCGGCATCTGCCGGTAGAAGAAGGTGAGCAGCAAGGTGCGGATGTGGGCGCCGTCGACGTCGGCGTCCGTCATGATCACGATCTTGTGATATCGCAGCTTGTCGATGTTGAAGTCGTCGCGGCCGATGCCGGTGCCCATCGCCTGGATGAGCGTGCCGACCTCCTTCGAGCTCAGCATCCGGTCGAAGCGCGCGCGCTCGACGTTCAATATCTTGCCCTTCAAGGGCAGGATCGCCTGCACCTCGCGGTTGCGGCCCTGCTTGGCCGAGCCGCCGGCGCTGTCGCCCTCGACCAGGAACAGCTCGCACTTGGCCGGGTCGCGCTCCTGGCAGTCGGCAAGCTTGCCGGGGAGGGAGGCGATGTCCATCGCCCCCTTGCGCCGGGTGAGCTCGCGGGCCTTGCGCGCCGCCTCGCGGGCGGCGGCGGCGTCGATGATCTTCTGGACGATGGCGCGGGCGTGCTGCGGATTTTCCTCGAGCCACTCGGCCATCTTGTCGGCCATCAGGCTCTCGAGCGGCTGGCGCACCTCGGAGCTGACCAGCTTGTCCTTGGTCTGCGACCCGAACTTGGGATCGGGCAGCTTGACCGAGACGATCGCGGTCAGGCCCTCGCGCATGTCGTCGCCGGTCAGCGACACCTTCTCCTTCTTCATCGCGCCGGATTTCTCGGCGTAATTGTTGAGGGTGCGGGTGAGCGCCGCCCGGAAGGCGGCGAGGTGGGTGCCGCCGTCGCGCTGCGGGATGTTGTTGGTGAAGCAGAGGACCTGCTCGTAATAGCTGTCGTTCCACTCCAGCGCGACCTCGATGCCGACGTCGTCGCGCTGGCCGGTGACGGAGATGGGATCGGGGATCAGCGCCGTCTTCGCCCGGTCGAGGTAGCGGACGAAGGCGGCGATGCCGCCCTCGTAGAACAATTCGACCTCGCGCGGCTCCTCGTGCCGGGCGTCGGTGAGGATCAGGCGCACGCCCGAGTTCAGGAAGGCGAGCTCGCGGAAGCGGTGCTCCAGCTTGTCCCAGTCGAACTCGGTGACCTTGAACGTCTCGGGGCTCGGCAGGAAGGTGACCTTGGTCCCCTTCTTTCCGCCGGCCGGGCCGACCATCTTCAGCGGCGCCTCGGCATCGCCGTGGCGGAAGCGCATGTAATGCTCCTCGCCGTCGCGCCAGATGGTGAGGTCGAGCCATTCCGACAGCGCGTTCACCACGGAGACGCCGACGCCGTGGAGGCCGCCCGAGACCTTGTAGGCATTGTCGTCCGACGTGTTCTCGAACTTCCCGCCGGCGTGGAGCTGGGTCATGATGACCTCGGCCGCCGACACGCCCTCCTCGGCGTGGATTCCGGTGGGGATGCCGCGGCCATTGTCCTCGACGGAGACCGAGCCGTCGGCGTTGAGGGTGATTCGGATGAGGTCGCAATGGCCGGCGAGCGCCTCGTCGATGGCGTTGTCCGAGACCTCGAACACCATGTGGTGGAGGCCCGAGCCGTCGTCGGTGTCGCCGATATACATTCCGGGCCGCTTGCGGACCGCGTCGAGGCCTTTCAGCACCTTGATGGAATCGGCGCCGTAGGTGTTTTCGCTGGGGGATGTTGCCATATCGAGCATATAGCGATTGAAGGGGCGAAACCCAAGGAAAATGGCCGGATTCGGCCGCTTTTTTCGGCTCTGCAACATCGCCTCGGCGTGAAGGGGGAAGGGCATGAGGATAGGGATGGCGCTGGGGCTCGCAGCCCTCGCCGCGGCGGCGCCGGCGCATGTGCCGCCGGCGCAGATCGACCCCGCCGTCTACACCGATCCGCCGCACGACAAGGCGCATCCGGCCGGCATGGAGGTGCTCCACATCCCGTCCGGCGGGGTGAGCCTCAACGGCGTCGCCTACACCGCGGCGGGCCCCGGTCCGCATCCCGTGCTGGTGCTGATGCACGGCCTGCCCGGCAACGAGAAGAACCTCGACCTCGCCCAGGCGGTGCGGCGGGCGGGATGGACGGTCGTCACCTTCAACTATCGGGGATCGTGGGGCAGCCCCGGCCGGTTCAGCTTCGCCGGCAACCTCGCCGACGCCCGCGCCGTGCTCGCTTTCCTGCGCGACCCGGCGGAAGCGGCGAAGCTCGGCATCGACCCCAAGCGGCTCGTCGTCGCCGGCCATTCGATGGGCGGCTGGGTGGCGGCGATGACGGCGGAGCGCGACCCGTCGCTCGCCGGCGCCATCCTCATCTCGGCGGCCAATATGGGCGGCCGCACCGGCCCGCGGGCCGAGACGGTCGCCCTGATGGCGGACAATATGGAGAGCCTCGCCGGAGTCACCGCGCAGGGCATGGCCGACGAGGTGATCGCCCACGCCGCCGCTTTCGACTGGACGGCGGCGGCGGCACGGCTGGCCGGCAAGCCGCTCCTCGTCCTCACCTCGGACGACGGCCTCGCTCCCGAGGCCGGCGCACTCGCCGCCCGGGTCAAGGCGGAGCCGGGCGCGCGGGTCGCCGTCGTCCATGCGGCGACCGACCACGGCTGGTCCGGCACCCGCATCCGCCTGGAGCATGAAGTGATCAGCTGGCTGCGGACGCTTCCATAGGCTCGGCGCGGCCATCGCCTACGTGGAAGCGCTGGGCGCCCGCCCCGGCGAACAGGGCCGGCTCGGTCCCGGTCATCCATACCTGCCCGCCTCCCGCCTCCAGCCGCGCGAAGAGGGCTTCGCGCCGGCGCGGATCGAGGTGCGCGGCCACCTCGTCGAGGAGGAGGATCGGCCGCCGCCCCGCCGCCTCCGCGACGAGATCGGCGTGGGCGAGGACGATCCCGAGCAGCAGGGCCTTCTGCTCCCCGGTCGAGCATGACGAGGCGGGCTGCGCCTTGCCGAGATGGGTGACGACGAGGTCGGCGCGGTGCGGGCCGGACAGCGTCCGACCGGCGGTCGCGTCCCGGCGCCGGCCCTGGCGCAGCGCGGCGGAGAGATCGGGCTCCTCGCCGCCCTCCAGCGCCAGGCCGGCGCGGGCGAACGGGCCCTCCGGCGCCGCCGCGAGCCGCGCGGCGAGCGCGTCCACCGCAGCCCCTCGGGCTTCGACGATCGCGGCGCCATGCTCCGCCATCCTCGCCTCGAGCGCCGCCAGCCATGCCTCGTCCGCCGGGCCTTCCTGGCCGAGGAGCTTGTTGCGGGCGCGCATCGCGGCCTCGTAACGGGCGGCGTGGATCCCGTGGCCGGGCGACAGCGCTAGCACCAGCCGGTCGAGGAATCGCCGCCGTCCGCCGGCCCCCTCCTGGAAGAGGCGGTCCATGGCGGGCGTCAGCCACAGCACCGAAAGCCATTCGGAGAGCGAGGTGGCCGACGCCGCTGCGCCGTTCACGCGCACCTGGCGACGCTCGGGGGCGGACGGGATCGTCCCCGTGCCGACCTCGACCTCGCCGAGCCGCGCCGCGACCGCGAAGCCGCCCCCTCCGCCGCGCCGGACCATCTCGGTCAGGGTCGCCCCGCGCAGCCCCCGCCCCGGCGAGAGCAGCGACACCGCCTCCAGGAGGTTCGTCTTCCCCGCCCCGTTCTCGCCGGTAAGCACGACGAGGCCGGGGCCCGGCGCGATCACGGCGTCGGGATAGGAGCGGAAGTCGGAAAGGCTGAGGCGGCTGATGACCATGCCACATCTAGCGGTGGGAGAACGGGTTCGGATCGAGAGGATCTTCGTAGGACCGCGAGAGAGCGTTCAACTCCTCTGGGGCTAGCTGTTTCGCGAAATCCAACAGTCGCGCGGTCTCCGTTTCCTTTAAAGTAGTTATCCTGGCGAGCCAGTAATCACATAAGCGTATGAGTGCAATCACCTCTTCCGGCGATAATCCAGAGAAAGAGACTGAGCTTGTAGAGACTGTGGTAACCTTCGCCGTCGGCAAACCCAATTGTTGGACTGCCAAAGTTATCCATTGCGCCTCGTAACGATTAACCGGGTGTGCGACGTGTTTATCTCGTATAGCGCGAAGATGACCGTGAGCGACGCGCAAATCGGCTGGAAGATCGGATGCGTCTTCTAACTTAAGTCGTATTCGGCGCCCTGATCCGAACGCTCTAAAGTACTTCGTGAGCGATCCAATGACCAGCGGCTCCACCTGAAGCCGCCGGTCATCCGGAGGGTCAATCAGGATCCGCTGCAACTGAACCGCCCAGATACGAGCGCTCCAGATATCAATCCACAAGCCCTGTAAGTGTGTCAAATCAGTGTCAACGGGAGGTCGCCAATTGACGTAAGTGACCTCGGTCACACCCGCATCGGCATCAGCACGTAGAGCGCGGCGGCCTTGTCGTTCTCGCGCAGCAGGGTGGGCGCGGCCGCGTCGGCGAGGTGCATCTCCACCGTGTCGCCCTCGATCTGGCCGAGTATGTCGAGCAGGTAGCGGGCGTTGAAGCCGATCTCCAGGCCGTCGGCATTGTAGTCGCCGGGGACTTCCTCGGCCGCGGTGCCGTTCTCCGGGCTGGTCACCGACAGCGTGACCCGGTCGCGGTCAAGCGCCATCTTGACCGCCCGCGTCTTCTCGGACGCGATGGTGGAGACGCGGTCGACGCCCTCCTCGAAGCTTCTCGGGTCGATCCGCAGCAGCTTGTCGTTCGCGGTCGGGATGACCCGGCTGTAGTCCGGGAAGGTGCCGTCGATCAGCTTCGAGGTGAGGATGGCATTGCCGAGGCCGAAGCGGATCTTCGTCTCCGAGAGCGAGACCTGGACGTTGCCGTCGGCCTCGTCGAGCAGCTTCCTGAGCTCGGCCACGCATTTGCGCGGGATGATGACGTCGGGCATGCCTTCGGTCCCGCCCGGCGCCGCCACCGTCACCCGGGCGAGCCGGTGGCCGTCGGTCGCCGCCGCCTTCAGCACCGGCTGGGCCTCGTCCGACACGTGCAGGAAGATGCCGTTCAGATAATAGCGCGTCTCCTCGGTGGAGATGGCGAAGCGCGTCTTGTCGATGATCTGGCGCAGCATGGTCGCCGGCAGCTCGAAGCGGGTTGGAAGATCGCCTTCCGCGATCACCGGAAAGTCGTCCCGGGGGAGGGTGGCGAGGTTGAAGCGGGCGCGCCCGGCATTGACCTGCATCTTCCCCTCGGCCGCATTGAGCTCGACCTGGCTTCCTTCGGGAAGCTTGCGGGCGATGTCGAACAGGGTGTGGGCCGAGACGGTGGTGGCGCCCGGCTGGGTGACGTTGGCCTCGACGGTCTCGTTGATCTGGAGGTCGAGGTCGGTCGCCATCAGGCGCAGCCCGCCGCCCTCGCTGGCCTCGATCAGCACGTTCGAGAGGATGGGGATCGTATTCCTCCGCTCCACCACGGACTGGACGTGGCCGAGGCTCCTGAGGAGCGTAGCCCGTTCGATCGTCGCCTTCATCGAAAACCCCCGGAAGTGGCACTTTGACCGAGTATTAGAGCGGCTTCCGGCCATGGGCTAGGGGGTTGTCGCCGAGCGCGAAAAAAGGGCCGGAGCGTCGCCGCCCCGGCCCATTTTTCGTCATACCGGCGAAAGCCGGTATCTCAGGTCGAAAGAAGGCCCTGCCCCTTTCCACCGGACCCCGGCCTCCGCCGGGGCGACGCCTTCGACGTCAGAAGCGGAAGCCGAAGCCGACCAGCGCCTGGTGCTTCTCCAGGTCGCTGTCGTAGTTGGTGTAGCGATACTCGGCCTTGACGAAGGCGTTGGTGCCGATCTTCTGCTCGACTCCGGCGCCGACGCGGATGCCGTCGTAGTTGGACCGCGTGACGAAATCGCCGGTCGTCCCGGCGAGATTGGCGTCGTAGGCGATGCGCAGGCGCGCATTCGAATAGCCTGCCTTCGCGTAAAGCAGGGTGGAGGCCCCGACCCGGGTGCCGAGCCGGCCGCCGACGTAAAGGTCGCGACCGGCCTCCCCGCAGAGGCTGTCGCCGGTGCGGACGACGCCCGAGGTGCACTCATCGGCGGTGGAATCGGCGGCTTCGCCCTCGATTCCGACCACCATGTTGCCGGCCTGGAAATCATAGCCGAGGCCGACGCCGTAGGCGACTCCGTCGCTGTGGGCGTTGGGGACCTGGTTGCGATCCCACCCCACGAGGCCCTCGACGCGGACGCCGGTGAACGGCGCGGCCGGCGCGTCCTGCGCCATGGCCGGCGCGGCGAGCGATCCGGCGAGGAGGGCGGCAACGATATACTTACGCATCAATAACTCCTTCGATTTCTCGGGCCTGTTAGGTTCGGTTCGGAAGGCCCGGCGTGCTGCAACTGCGAAAGGCTTTCTGAACCCAGCCTAAACGCGGTTTCCGATTGCCAAGAGGGCCGCCAAACGGCCAATATCTGCCCATGTTCCGCTTTCTCGGAATTCTCTTTTTATCTCTTGGCGTTGCCGCTCCTGTTGCAGCGCAGCAGGACTCGCTCGGAATTTTTTCGCAATGGGGAGCGTTCCGGGACGCCCGCCGCTGCTATGCCGTCGCGCAGCCGGAAGGGCCTCGCCCGGACGGCGCCTTCGCCGCCGTGTCGTGGTGGCCCGGCACCGGCGTGCGGGGGCAGGTCCACTTCCGCCTCGACCGCGGCAAGCGGCAAGGCTCGGCGCTGCTGCTGAGGATCGATGCGCGCACCTTCCAGCTGATCGGCGGCGGCGAAGACGCCTGGGCCCCCGATGCCCGGGCCGACGCCGAGATCGTCGCCGCGATGCGCACCGGGATCGACATGAGCCTGGAGACGAGGGCCGAAGGGGGCGCGCTGATCCGCAACCTCTACCGGCTGCGCGGCGCCGCCTCCGCCATGGACGCGGCGGCGATAGGCTGCGCGCGGCGGTGAGCCGCTTCTTCATCGCCCGCCACGGCGAGACGGTCTTCAACGCGGCCGGGCGCATCCAGGGGGACGGGGAGCATACGCCGCTCACCCGCGCCGGCTTCGCCCAGGCCGAGGCGATGGGGAAGGCGCTGAGGCTCCGGCTCGGGCCGCGCCCGCCCCTCGCCCTCTGGTCGTCGCCGAGCGGCCGCGCGCTCCAGACGCTGGCGGTGATCGCCGAGCATCTCGATCTCGACTGGCACGCGGCGCGCACCGATCCTCGCCTGGGCGAGATCGGCATGGGGGCGTGGAGCGGCCGCTACTACCGGGACGTGATCGCCGAGGTCGGGCCGATCTACGACCCGGAGACGCTCCTGTTCGTGCGCCGGGCCCCGGGCGGCGAGGGATATGACGCCGTCGCCGACCGGCTGCGGGCCTGGCTCGCCGATACGGCCGCGGAGGAAGGGGAGCGCCTCGTGCTGATGCACGGCATGTCCTCCCGGGTCCTGCGAGCCCTGCTCACCGGGGCCGAGGTCCGCCGGGACTGCGGGGCGCCGGTCGCCGCCAGCCTGCCGCAAGGCGCCATCGTGGAAATCGCCGAGGGGGTGGAGACGGTCGTTCCGCTGGACTCGTGAGCGGCTGGAAATCGGCCGCGAATACCCCTACATCGCGCCCATCATGACAGCGCCGATGCCCATACCCGGTCTCATCGACCCGGTTCCAGTGCCGCGTGCCGCCGCGGCCGGGGCGGACGCGCGAGTCGATCTGGTCGGGCTGTCGAAGGATCGGATCCGCGAGGCGCTGCTCGCCGAGGGGCTGGAGCCGAAGCAGGCGAAGCTGAGGGCCAAGCAGATCTGGCACCAGATCTACAATCGCGGCGCGACCCGCTTCGAGGCGATGAGCGACATCGCCAAGCCGCAGCGCGCCTGGCTGGCCGAGCGGTTCGTCGTGGGCCGGCCGGAGACGGTGGTCGAGCAGGCCTCGACCGACGGCACGCGCAAGTGGCTCCTGAGGACCCGGGACGGCCACGATTTCGAGATGGTATTCATCCCCGATGCCGATCGCGGCACCTTGTGCGTCTCGAGCCAGGTCGGATGCACCCTCAACTGCCGCTTCTGCCATACCGGCACGATGCGCCTCGTGCGCAACCTCACCGCCGGCGAGATCGTCGGGCAGGTGATGCTCGCCCGCGACGCGCTCGGCGAGTGGCCGTCGCAGCCGGAGGGGCGGATGCTCTCCAACATCGTCATGATGGGCATGGGCGAGCCGCTCTACAATTTCGACAACGTCCGCGACGCGCTGAAGATCGTCATGGACGGAGACGGGCTCGGCCTGTCGCGCCGGCGCATCACCCTCTCGACCTCCGGGGTCGTGCCGATGATGGCTCGCGCGGGGGAGGAGATCGGCGTCAACCTCGCCGTCTCGCTTCACGCCGTGACGAAGGCGGTGCGCGACGAGATCGTGCCGCTCAACCGCAAATACGGGATCGAGGAGCTGCTTGAGGCCTGCGCCGCCTATCCGGGCGCCAACAACGCCCGGCGGATCACGTTCGAATATGTGATGCTGAAGGACATGAACGACAGCGACGACGATGCCCGCGAGCTCGTCCGCCTGATCCGCAAGTACCGCCTGCCGGCCAAGGTGAACCTCATTCCGTTCAACCCGTGGCCGGGGGCCCTCTACGAATGCTCGGACGAGGCGCGAGTCCAGCGCTTCTCGGACATCATCTTCGAGGCCGGCATCTCCGCGCCGGTCCGCCGGCCGCGGGGCCGCGACATCATGGCCGCCTGCGGCCAGCTCAAGTCGGCCGCCGAGAAGAAGAGCCGGGCCGAGCTCGACCGCATCGCCGAGGAGAAGCAGGCGGCGCTCGCCTGACGAGGCGGCTTGCGATACCGCCCGCCTGCGCTAATCAGGCGCCTCAAGACGGCGGAGACCAGGCCCAGATGGCCTCGACCATCCTCAAGCGCGACAGCTCGGAAAACAGCGGGATGGGCGCGCGGATCCGCGCGTTCGACTGGGCGTCCACGCCCTTGGGACCGATGGAGGACTGGCCGCCGACCCTCAAGCTCGCGCTCAACATCTGCGAGCATTCGCGCTTTCCAACGGCGATCTACTGGGGGCCGGAGCTTCGCCTCATCTACAACGACGCGTGGAGCTTCATCCCCGGCGAGCGCCACCCGGCCGCGCTCGGCCAGCCCGCCAGGCAGGTCTGGTCCGACATCTGGCCGGTGATCGGCCCGCAGTTCGAGCAGGTGATGGCGACCGGCGAGGGCGTTTCGACCTTCGACCAGATGCTGCCGATGGTCAGGAACGGGATCGAGCAGGAAACCTACTGGAACTACAGCCTCACGCCGCTGGTCGACGATACCGGCCGGGTGGTGGGGATCTTCAACCAGGGCAACGAGGTCACCCGGGCGGTGGTGACCGAACGGCGGCTGGCCTTCCAGGTGAAGCTCGCCGACCGCATCCGCGGCCTCGTCCGGCCCGACGAGGTCAAGGCGGCGGCGGCGGCGATGCTCGGCGAGTATCTCGGCGCGGCCCGCGCGGGTTTCGCGGAGATCGACGAGGCGAACGACACGGTCAGCGTCACCGGGGAATGGCGGCGCGACGATGAGGTGCAGCCCTTGCAGGGGCGGACCGGCCGCTTCTCCGAGCTGCCGCAGGCGGCGATCGACTATCTGCGCAGCGGCGAGGTGCTCGCCCTGGCCGACGTCGACAATTTCAGCCGCGGCAGCAGCCAGGCCGACGCCTCGCTGGGCGCGACGCTCGGCGCCCGGGCGGTGAT
The DNA here is from genome assembly GCA_019232625.1 of Alphaproteobacteria bacterium. Classification (GTDB taxonomy): domain Bacteria; phylum Pseudomonadota; class Alphaproteobacteria; order Sphingomonadales; family Sphingomonadaceae; genus Allosphingosinicella. The sequence goes on from JAFANP010000044.1 coordinate 20,981, forward strand.
CACCGTCCCCCTCGTCCGCGACGGCGCCTTCGCCGCCTTGTTCTACGTCCACGAGACGGAGCCGCGCGAGTGGAGGCGCTCGGAGGCCGCCATGGCGCGCGACGCGGCGGAGCGCAGCTGGGCGGCGGTCCAGCGGGCCGAGAGCGAGCAGCGGCTCCGCGCAAGCGAGGATCATTACCGCCACGCCGTCGAGCTCAACCCCCAGGTGTCGTGGACGGCGACGCCCGACGGGCAGCTCAACCGAGTCGCCCGCCGCTGGCACGACTGGACCGGCACGACCGGCCTCGGCGACAGCTGGACGCAGGGGCTGCACCCCGACGACCGCGAGCGCACCGCCGCGGTGTGGAGGCGCAGCGTCCTGACGGGGGAGCCCTACGACATCGAGCATCGCGTCAAGCTGGTGGACGGAAGCTACCGCTGGGCCCGCTCCCGCGCCTTTCCCCGTTACGACGGGGCGGGGAACATCCGTCTCTGGTACGGCGCGACCGAGGACGTGCACGAGCGCAAGGCGGCGGAGGTGCATCAGCGCCTGCTCATCAACGAGCTCAACCACCGGGTGAAGAACACCCTGGCGACGGTGCAGGCGATCGCCTTCCAGACCTTGAAAGGCGACATTCCCCTCGCCGAGGCGCGCGCGCGCTTCGAGGCGCGGCTGATGGCGCTTTCGCGCGCCCACAACCTGCTGACCGAGCAGAATTGGGGCGGAGCGGCGCTCCGCCGGCTCGTCGTCGACGCGACCGAGCATCTGGTCGGCGAGCGGGCGCGGCTCGACGTCGAGGGCGAGGACGTATGGCTGTCTCCCCGGGCGGCGCTGGCCCTTGCGCTCGCCTTCCACGAGCTCGCGACCAACGCCGCCAAGCACGGCGCCCTGTCGCTTGAGGGCGGCGGCATCGCCGTGGCGTGGCGCACGGACGGGGATCGGCTGCGCCTCGAATGGAAGGAGAGCGGCGGCCCGGCGGTGGCGCCGCCGCAACGCCGCGGCTTCGGATCGCGCCTCATCGAGCGAGGACTCGCCGCGGATCTGGGCGGCGGGGCGGCGCTGCACTTCGAGCCGGACGGGCTCCTTTGCCGCATCGAAGCCTCGCTCGCCGCCGTCCGCGGAGAGGATCCGGCCCATGCCTGAGGGGCGGCTGCGCGTCCTCGTCGTCGAGGACGAGATGCTCGTGGCGATGAACATCGAGGACATGCTGCTCGATCTCGGCCACGAGGTGGCGGGCATCGCCAGCCGCCTAGCGCCGGCCCTCGCCCTGGCCGAGGACGCCGCGATCGACGCCGCCATGCTCGACGTCAACCTCGCCGGCGAGAGCAGCTTCCCGGTCGCCGACGTGCTGCTCGGCCGCGGCATCCCCTTCTTCTTCGCCACGGGCTACGGCCTTCAGGGGATAGAGGAGCCCTACCGCCAGCATCCGGTTCTGCAAAAGCCGTTCCGCGCCGGGGACCTGCGCGACGCGCTGGCGGCGCTTCCGCCCGGCTCCGCCCCGGGGGCTTGACCCCGCGCTCCCGCGGCCTTCATGGGCGCGCCTCGACAGGGAAAGGCGCGACGATGTGGCTGCTCGACAAGATGCTCGCGGGTTACGTGAAGAAGGGCGAGCTCACCGTCGTCGACGCCGCCGGCAAGGCACACCGCTACGGCCGCCCCGACGCCGAGTTCGCCCCCGTCACCGTCCGCCTCGCCGATCGCCGGGTGCCGCGCCAGATCGCCAGGGACCCGGGCCTCGGGGCCGCGGAAGCCTTCATGGACGGACGGCTGATCGTCGAGCAGGGCGACATATTGGACCTCGTCAACATCATCCGCGGCAGCCACAAATGGGAGGATTCGGACGGCCCCAACCGTTTCCTCAGGAAGAGCGGGCGCCTCCGCCACCGCCTGGCGACTCTCAACTGGCGGGAGCGCTCGCGCCGCAACGTCGCCCACCATTACGACGTCGGCAACGATTTCTACCGCCTCTTCCTCGACGAGGACCTCCAGTATAGCTGCGGCTATTTCGAGGATCTCGGCTACACGATCGAACAGGCGCAGCGGGCCAAGCAGCGGCACGTCGCGGCCAAGCTGCGCCTGAGGCCGGGGCTGAAGGTGCTCGACATCGGCTGCGGCTGGGGCGGGCTCGCCCTCTACCTCCACCGGGCGGCGGACGTGGACGTGCTCGGAATCACCCTCAGCCAGGCGCAGCTCGACGTGGCCCGGCAGCGGGCGGCGGAGGCGGGCGTGTCCGACCGCGTCAAGTTCGAGCTGATGGACTATCGCGACGTCACCGGCAGCTTCGACCGGATCGCCTCCGTCGGAATGCTCGAGCATGTCGGCCAGGCCCATTTCCAGACCTATTTCCGAAAGGTCCGCGCCCTCCTCGCGCCCGACGGCGTCGCCTTGATCCACTCCATGGCGCGGCTCGGCGGCCCGGGGACGACCGACAAGTTCATGCTGAAATACGTCTTTCCGGGCGGCTATCTGCCGGCGCTCTCGGAGGTCGTCGCCGCGAGCGAGCAGGAAAAGCTGATCATGGCGGATTGCGAGACCTGGCGGCTCCACTACGTCCACACCATCGACCGCTGGTACAGGCGGCTGCAGGCCAACCGCGCCGAGATCGTGCGGCTCTACGACGAGCGGCTCTACCGCCTCTACGAATTCTACCTCGCCGTCTCGCTCACCATGTTCCGCGACGCGCCGATGGGGGTATACCAGCTCCAGTATCTGCGGCGCCGCGACGCCGTGCCGATCACGCGCGACTACATGCTTCACGACGAGGCGCGGCTTCGCGCCGTTCCTTAAGGGCTTGACCCGAACCGATTGCTTCACTTCAGTGCGGCCCGACAGGCCGAACCTCCCGGGAGAAACGAACGATGTGGCTGCTCGACAAGATGCTCCGCAAGCTCATGAAGAAGGGCGAGCTGATCGTCGTCGACCATGATGGGAAGGAATATCGCTACGGCCGGGCCGAGCCGGGCCGCAAGCCGGTGCGCGCCCGCCTGACCGACCGCGGCGCCGCCTTCCACATCGCCAAGGATCCCCGCGTCGGCGCCGGCGAGGCCTATATGGACGGCAGGCTGGTGCTCGACGAAGGCGACATCCGCGACCTCGTCCTGCTCATCCGCGAGAATGCGCCGTGGGAAAAGGAGGGCCGCCTCAACCCCAAGGGGCCGGTGAGGAAGGGGCTCTCCCACATCGCCGGCCGTCTCGACCAGATCAACTGGAAGAGCCGCTCGCGGCGCAATGCCGAGCACACCTACAACCTCACCCGCCGGCTGTACGAGCTGTTCCTCGACGAGGACCGGCAATATACCTGCGCCTATTATACCGACACGTCGAACAGCCTGGAAAAGGCCCAGCTCGACAAGAAGGCGCACATCGCCGCCAAGCTCAACCTCAAGCCCGGAATGAAGGTCCTAGACATAGGCTGCGGCTGGGGCGGCTGGGCGCTCTACCTCCACCGCCATTACGACGTCGACGTCCTCGGCGTGGCGCTCGCGCCCGACCAGATCGAGTTCTCGAACGAGCGCGCGCGCGAAGCGGGGGTCTCCGACCGGGTCAAGTTCGAGCTCTGCGACTATCGCGACGTCGAGGGCCAGTTCGACCGGATCACCAGCGTCGGCCTGATCGAGCATCTCGGCACGCCCCATTATCCCGGCTTCTACGCCCACATGCACCGGCTGCTGAAGGACGATGGGGTGATGTTCTCCCATTGCTGCGGCCGGATGGGCGCGCCGGGAACGACCGACAAGTGGACCCGCAAGTACATCTTTCCCGGCGGCTACATCCCCTCCCTCTCCGAGCTCGTCACCGAGGCGGAGAAGCACCGGCTGGTCGTCACCGACGTCGAGGCGCTGCGCTTCCACTACGCCCACACGCTGGAGGAATGGTACCGGCGCACCGTCGCGCACCGGGAGGAGATCGTCGCCCTCTACGACGAGCGCTTCTACCGCATGTGGGAATTCTACCTCGTCGGCGCCGAAGCCGCCTTCCGCTACGGCGGAATGGTCAATTGGCAGCTGCAATATGTGAAGCGCCGCGACGCGCTGCCGATGACCCGCGACTATATGTACGAGGAGGAGCGCCGGCTGCGCGAGGCGGAAGAGCCGCCGCAGTGGCACCTCGCCGCGGAGTGACGACTTCCCCTCCCCGCGCGCAGGGAGGGGAGTGAAGGTCACCCGCGCCGGCGCAGCGCCTGGCGGGCGGCGCGGCGCTCGTCGGGGGTGACGGTGCCGTCGCGGTTCGCGTCGGCGCGCTCGAACAGGCGGAGCGCACGGCTCTGCGCCTCCCGCAGCGAGACGCGGCCGTCGCCGTCGCCGTCGAGCGCGGCGAATATCCTCGCCCGGAAGCCGCCGCCGCCGCGCATCATCGCCCCCGGAGCCCGCTCGCGCCGAGCGCCGCCGCGAAGGCTGCCGCGCGGTGCGTCGAACTCCTCGCGGCTGAGGACTCCGTCGCGATCGGCGTCGAGCCGCGCGAACAGGGCCTCCCGGCCCTGGCCGCGGCGCCCCTCGAAGCGATCGGCGCGAGCCGCGCCTCGTGCCTGAACCTCGTCGCGGGTCACGAAGCCGTCGTGATCGGCGTCGGCTTGGGCGAAACGGGCCTGGACCCGCGCCTCGATCTCGGCACGGGTGACGGCCCGGTCCGGGGCGCGACCCGGGAACGGCGGCTGGGACGAAGCGGGAAGCGGGGCCAAGGCGGCGAGCGCCGCGCCGGCCAAGACGATCTTGTTCATCTCACGGCTCCTCGAAGTGGCGGTCGATGCGGCCTGTCCTTGGCCGCAGCCCACTGTATCTTTCTTGAACGCGTTCGTGCGGCTGTGGCAAGGCTGGGCGTCGGCTGAGCGGGGAGCGGGTGTGGACCGGACGAATGCGCCATGGTGGGAGCGCCGCTGGGGCGTGGCGGCGCTCGCCCTGCTGGCGGCATTGCCCCTGCTCTGGCCGAACGTCCCGCCGCTCGTCGACCTGCCCGGCCATATGGGCCGCTACCGTGTCGAGCTCGACATCGCCCATTCGCCCATCCTCCAGCAATTCTACGGCTTCCGCTGGGGGATCATGGGCAATCTGGGCGTCGACCTGCTGATCATCCCGCTCTCGAAACTCTTCGGCCTGGAGCTCGCGACCAAGCTGATCGTCCTCTCCATCCCCGTGATGACGGTGCTCGGCTTCCTCTGGGTGGCGCGGGAGGTGCACGGCCGGGTGCCGCCGACGGCGCTGTTCGCCATCCCCTTCGCCTACGGCCACCCCTTCATCTTCGGCTTCGTCAACTTCTCCCTCTCTATGGCGTTCGCGATGCTCGCCTTCGCCTTGTGGCTGAGGCTCGCCCGGCTCGGCCGCCTTCGGCTGCGCGCGGCCCTGTTCGTGCCCATCTCGATCGCCATCTGGTTCACCCACACGTTCGGCTGGGGCACGCTCGGCGTGATGGCCTTCTCGGCGGAGCTCGTGCGCCAGCACGACAAGGGCCGCGGCTTCATCGAATCCGCCTTCCGCTCCGGAATCCACTGCCTGTCGATCGCCCCGCCGATCCTGCTCATGCTGCTCTGGCGCAGCGGCCACCATGTCGGCGGCTTCACCGGCGACTGGTTCAACTGGCGCGCCAAATATTACTGGCTGATCATGGCCCTGCGGGACCGGTGGTTCGAGCTCGATCTCGTCTCGGTGATCATCGCCCTGCTGCTGATCGTCGGCGGGGTGAGGAGCCCGCGCCTCGGCTTCTCCCGCAACCTCGCCGCTTCCGCCCTCTTCCTCCTTCTCGTCTACATCCTCCTCCCCCGCATCGTCTTCGGCTCGGCCTATGCCGACATGCGCCTCGTCCCCTATCTGCTCGCCGTCGCGCTCATCGCCATCCGATTGAGGGAGAATGCCGACGCCCGCTTCGCCCGCAACCTCGCGATCGGCGCCTGCCTCTTCCTCGGCGTCAGGATCGCCTCGAACACCCTCAGCTTCTGGATGTACGACCGGACCTACGACAGGGAGCTTGCGGCGGTCGAGCATCTGCCGGTCGGCGCGCGGCTGGTCTCGTTCGTCGGCGTCCCCTGCCAGCCGAACTGGAAGATGTCGCGGCTCGAGCATCTTCCCGCCATGGCCCTGGTCCGCCGCCTCGCTTATGCCAACGACCAGTGGATCATGCCCGGGGGGCAGCTGCTCTCCAGCCGCCTCGCCGGCGCCCGCGACTATGCCTACGATCCCTCGCAGCAGACCGGCATGATCATCTGCCGCGGGGAGGAATGGCATTCGCTCGACCAGTCCTTGCGCGAATTCCCCCGCGACGCCTTCGACTATGTCTGGCTGATCCAGCCGCCGCCCCACGACGAATCGCTGACCGCAGGGCTGGCGCCGGTCTGGCGCAGGGGCTCCAGTGTGCTCTATAGGGTGGTCGACCGAACCCCGCCCCAAAGCCTCCCGAAAGCCCCTTCATGACCGCTCCGGCGCTGTCGATCGTCGTTCCCTGCTACAATGAGGAGCCGTGCCTGGCGGAGCTCCACGCCCGGCTCACCGCCGCCGCGCGCGGCGCGGTCGGAGAGGATTACGAGATCGTCCTCGTCAACGACGGGTCGCGCGACCGCAGCTGGGAGATGATGCGCCAGCTGTCCGCGACCGACCCGCGTCTGGTCGCGATCAACCTCTCGCGCAACCACGGCCACCAGCTCGCGCTCACCGCCGGCCTGGACCTGTGTGCCGGGGAGCGCATCCTGATCATCGACGCCGACCTCCAGGACCCGCCCGAGCTCCTCCCGGACATGCTGGCCGAGATGGACCGCCAGACCGCGGACGTCGTCTACGCCGTCCGCCGCGCACGCGCCGGGGAGACCGCCTTCAAGCTCGCCACCGCGAAGCTCTTCTACCGCGGCCTCTCCAAGCTCGCCGAGATAGAGATACCGCGCGACACCGGCGATTTCCGGCTGATGAGCCGCCGTGCGCTCGACGCCTTGCTCAGCCTACCCGAGCAGGCGCGCTTCATCCGCGGAATGGTCGCCTGGGTCGGCTTCCGGCAGGTCCCGATCGTCTACGACCGCGCCGAGCGGCATGCCGGGCAGACCAAATATCCCTTCTCGAAGATGCTCCGCTTCGCGCTCGACGCGGTCACGGGATTTTCGACCGCGCCGCTGCGCTTCGCCAGCCATTTCGGACTCTGGCTGGTCGCCGCCTCCTTCCTCATCCTGATCTACATCGCGGTCGGCTTCTTCAGCGGAAGCGCCATACCGGGCTGGACCTCGCTGATGCTGCTCGTCGTCATGCTCGGCGCGGTGCAGATGTTCGTCCTCGGCCTGATCGGAGAATATATCGGCCGGCTCTACATCGAGGCGAAGCGGCGGCCGCTCTACATCGTCTCCGACATCGCCGGCCGCGCCGCGGGGGCGCACCCGTCGCTAGGCCATGTCGCTCACGCCGCCGAGGCGATGGCGACCAGCGACAGTCCGGGCGGGAACGGCAGCCGGCCGATCGCGTAGCGTTCCAGCCGGAACGCGGCTTCGAACAGGCGGTTGAGCGGGGCCGGAGGCGGCGTGTCGGCGCTGTCGTCCTGCTTGCGGAACAGGCGCTCCGCCAGGCGCGAGGTCACCGCGAGCGGGAAGAGCAGCGAGTTGAAGTAGCTCAGCATATGGAGCCGCAGCCGCGCCGCACCGACGACCGCGCGGAGCGTCCGCTTCGTGTAGCGGCGCTGGTGGTGGTTGACCCTGTCGTGCGCGCTCCACATCCAGGGGTGGGCGGGCACCGCGATGAGGATGCGGCCCCCCGGCCTCAGCTTGCCGGCGATGCTGACCAGCGCCTGCCTGTCCTCCGCGACATGTTCGAGCACGTCGAGGAGACAGATGAGGTCGTAGGCGCCGTTCTCGATCCCCACCAGGTGGGGGAGCGGGGCGTCGAGCACCGGGCGGCCGAGGCGCGCGCTGGCCACCGCGCGCGCCCGCGCGTCGATCTCGACCGCGTCGAGCCGGCCGAAGCCGCGCAGCATGTCGAGATTGGGTCCGGTGCCGCAGCCGATCTCGAGGATGCGCGGGTTCTCCGGCAGCGGGATCCGGTCGGCGATCAACCGGGCGAGGATGTCGCGGCGCGCCCGGTACCACCAGTGGCGGTCCGCATATTCCGCCATCCGGTCATAGACCACCCGTTCCATCAGCCGAACACCCACCACCGGTTGAGCGCGAAGGTGGCGAAGGGCGTGACGAGCACGGCGGGGACGAGCGGCCACCAGGTGGGGCCGTGGAAGAAAGGGCCGGTGAGGACCCAGGTGAACGCCATGTTGAGCACCATGCCGACCGACTGGACGAGGATGAAGCGGCTCTGAGTGGCCGCCGACCCCTCGTCCTTGCCGTGCCCCTTGAAGCTCCAGCGGCTGTGCAGGACGTAGCCGACCCCGACCGCCACCGCGAAGGCGAGGACGACGGCGACGACCGGGTGGACGACGTAGGTGGCGAGCGGCCAGTAGATGACCGCGTAGAGCGCCGTCGAAAAGAGGCCGACCAGCCCGAAGCGGACGAGCTGTCCGGCAAGCGTGGTCATCGCGCCTTCGTTCTTCACTTCAGCGCGTTCTCCCGTCCGCCCGCTTGCCCTTTGGGGGTGACCGACTAATGCGGGCGCGAGGGGTTGAAAAGGGGGAAGCATGGAGGAGCTCGACAGGCTGGAGAAGCACTGGCGCTGGTGGCTGCTCCTGTTCTGGCTGTGCGCGGCCGCGGCGCTCATCTACGCGAAATGGAGCGCCATCCGCAGCTTCGGGCTCGGCGACACCGACGACAATATGCGGATCATGGAGGTTCGCGCCTGGCTGGCCGGCCAGCCCTGGTACGATTTGCGCCAATATCGTCTCAACCCGCCCTTCGGCGCCGACATCCACTGGTCGCGCCTCGTCGACCTTCCTATCGCCGGCCTGAAGCTCGGCCTGACGCCCTTGCTAGGAGGGGCCGGTGCGGAAAAGGTCGCCGTGACCGTCGCGCCGCTGCTGCCGATGGCCGTGGCGATGGCCGCGGTGGCGGCGGTCGCGCGGCGGCTGCTGGCGCCCAGCGCCTTCGCCCTGGCGATCGCCGTCCTTCTCTGCGCGCAGTCGCCGCGCGCGATGTGGGCGCCGCTTCGCATCGACCATCACGGCTGGCAGCTCGCCTTCCTCGCCTGCGCCCTTGCCGGGCTGACGGATCCCAAGCGCGCGCGCGGCGGCCTCATCCTCGGGCTCTCCACGGCGCTGTCCGTCGTCATCGGCCTCGAGATGCTCCTCTACCTCGCCTTGGCGGGCGGGCTTGCGGTGCTGATGTGGGTACGCGACCGCGGCGAGGCCCGGCGCCTTCTCACCTACGGCGCCAGCCTCGCCGGAGGGACGGCGGCCGGCTACCTCCTGTTCGCGTCCTGGGCGAACCGGGCGCCGATGTGCGACGCGCTCTCGCCCGTCTGGCTGTCGGCGCTGAGCGGCGCCGGCGCGGTCGCCATCCTCCTCGCCTTGCTGCCCCTGCGATCCTGGCCGCTTCGCCTCGGTGCGGCGGCGGTCGGCGGAGTCGTCGTCGGCGCCGCCTTCGCGCTCGCCTGGCCGCACTGCCTCGGACGGCTCGAGAACGTCTCGCCCGAGGCCACCCGGCTGTGGCTGGTCAACGTCCGCGAGGCGCGCCCGATCTACCTTCACGGGCTCCAGACGGTCGTGATCGTCTGCGCCCTGCCGATCATGGGCCTGATCGGCTATGCGACGATGCTTTGGCGGAGCCGGCGGGATCCGGAGCGCCTGATGCTCTGGGGCCTCGTCGCCGCCCCCGCTCTTCTCGCCGCGCTCCTCCTGCTCTGGCAGGCGCGGGCGGGACCGGCGGCGCAGCTCCTCGCCGTGCCGGGCGCGACGGGACTGGCCTGGGTGCTCCTGCCCTGGACGTTCGGCAACCGCTTCATGCTGGTCCGCGTGGTGGGGACGGTCGGCGCCTTCCTGCTCGTCTCCGGCCTCCTCGCCCAGCAGGTGGCGAGCTGGGTTCCGCAGCCGGCGAGGCCGGCGATGAAGACCGTCAAACGCGCCGACGGCCTGTGCTGGAGCCTGTGGGGCCTTCACCCGGTGGCGCTGGTGCCGAAAGGCTATGTGCTGACCCATGTGGACCTCGGGCCGCGGCTCATCGCCGTCACCCATCACGACGCCGTCGCCGGCCCCTACCACCGCAACGGGCGCGACATCGTCGACGTGATGCTCGCCTTCCGCAGCACGCCCGAATACGCCCACCAGGTGATCGAGCGCCGCGGGATCGACTATGTCCTCGTCTGCCCGAGCATGTCGGAGACCACCATCTATTCGACCCAGGCGAAGAACGGCTTCTACATGCAGCTGATCAGGGGCCAGGTGCCGGACTGGCTTGAGCCGGTGCCGCTGCCCAAGGCGTCGCCCTTCCGGATGTGGCGCGTCAGACGCTGAAGCTGACGGAGATCCCGTCGATGACGAACTGGGCGGCGAGCGCGGCGAGGATGACGCCGAGCAGCCGGGTCAGCATCGCCTCCGTCTTGTGGCCGAGGATCCGCATCAGCGGCGCCGCGGCGAGCAGCGCGAGCAGCGTCAGGATCAGCACTGCGACGAGGGCGCCGACGACGGTCAGCGACTCGCGGAGGCCGTTGCTGCGGGCCATGAGCAGCATCACCGACGCGATGGATCCGGGCCCGGCGATCATCGGGATCGCCATCGGAAAGACGGAGATGTCCTCGTGCTGGGGGTCCGCGTTCACTTCCTGCGCGCGGTGCTCCCGGCGCTGGGTCCGCTTCTCGAACACCATCTCGAGCGCGATCAGGAACAGCATGATGCCGCCCGCGATGCGGAAGGCGGCGAGGCTGATGCCGAGATGCTTGAGCAGATCCTCCCCAAGCAGCCCGAAGAAGAGGAGGATGCCGGCGGCGACGAGCACGGCTCGGATCGCCATCATCCGCCGCTCGCCGGGCGGCGCCTCGCGGGTCAGGCTGGCGTAGATGGGCGCGCAGCCCGGCGGGTCGATGACGACCAGCAGGGTGACGAAGGCGGAGGAGAAGAGCTCGATCACGACCCCTTCCGCGGCGCCCCGCCGGAGGACTTCCGGCCGCTCATCGGGAGGCGCTGATCAGGAGGTCCATCCGCAGGTCGCCGATCAGCCGCTGAAGCAGCCAGATGACGAGCAGCAGCACCATGGGGCTGAGGTCCAGGCCACCGAAATCGGGAAGTATCTTGCGGATCGGCCGGTAGAAGGGGTCGGTGAGCTTCTCGAGCCCGCCGATCAGGCCCCGCACGAAAGGGCTGTGGCTGTTGACGACGTTGAACGCCACCAGCCACCCGAGGATGACCTGGATGATGATGACCCAGCTGAAGATCCATAGGACGATCCCCAGCAGATCGAGCAACGTCAGCATGCGCCCTCCACTCCTCCGCGTCGAGCGGATGTAGGGAAGCGGCGCGCCTGCGGCAATGCCCGCGCCCAGGCCTCAGCCGTGGGCGGCTTCCCGTCCGGCGCCCTGCGACGCGACGATGAGATCGGCATATTCCTCGGCGAGGCGGCGGTGGCAGTCCGCGGCGAGCGGATGCCTCGCGCGCGCCGCCGCACGCTGCTCGGCCGCTATGCGCGAGCGATAATAATCGAGGTCGGTCTGTTCCATTCTTCCCCCCCGGGAGCGAATGAAGGCAGACTATGCCCGTCCTGCCGCTGGGACAATGACATGGATCAGTGGGGAGGCTATGTTGATCGCCGCTCTCGAAAGGCCTGTCATGCGTCTGCTTCCCCTCGCCCTTCTGCCGGCCCTGCTCGGCGGCTGTCTCGCCAAGACCGCCGTCGACGTCGTCACCCTTCCCGTGAAGGCCGCGTCGAAGACCGTCGACCTCCTCACCACCAGCCAGGCCGAGGCCGACCAGAAGCGGGGCCGCGCGCTTCGCGAGCGCGAGGAGTGCCTCGGCAAGGAGGAGCGGCGGGCGGCCCGGGAGCATCGCGAGCCGGACGCGGCCCGCTGCCCGGAACCGCCAAGGCGGTGATCAGAGCGCGATCGCGACCGTCTTGAGCTCGGTATAGGCCTCGATGCCGTAGCGCCCCTGCTCCCGGCCGAAGCCGGACTGCTTGTAGCCGCCGAACGGCAGCGCCACGTCGGCGGCGGACGGGCAATTGCCCCAGACCATGCCGGCCTTCAGCTTCGCGGCGAGCTTGTGCATGGCCGACACGTCGCGGGTCCAGATGCTGGCTGCGAGGCCGTAGCTCGTGTCGTTGGCCGCCTTGGCGACCTCGTCGAGATCCTCGTAGCGCTGCGCCGCGAGAACGGGACCGAATATCTCCTCGCGCACCACCGCCATGTCTGGCCTCACGTCGACCAGCACGGTCGGGTTGACGAAATAGCCGTCTCCCCCCGGCGCGTCGCCTCCGCAAAGCACCGAGGCGCCCTCCTTGCGCCCTTTCTCGATATAGCCGAGCACCCGCGCATGCTGCTCGCTGGAGACGAGCGGCCCCATCATCGTGTCCGGGGCAAGCGACGGCCCCACCTTCCACTGCGCGGCATTGGCGGCGACCGCCTCGAGGAGCGCGTCGAACACGTCCTTGTGCGCGAACAGGCGCGAGCCGGCGATGCAGACCTGGCCCGAATTGGCGAAGATCGAGCGCGCCGCCCCCGCCGCGGTCCGCTGCACGTCGACGTCGGGAAGGACGATGACCGGCGACTTGCCGCCGAGCTCCAGCGTCACCCGCTTGAGCGTCTCCGTAGCGTTGCGGTTGATCAGCTTGCCGACCTCGGTGGAGCCGGTGAACGCCACCTTGTCCACGTCCGGGTGGCGGACCAGCCGGTCGCCCGCAGTCTCGCCGAGCCCGGTGACGATGTTGACGACGCCGTCGGGGATGCCGGCCTCGGCCACCAGGTCGCCGAGGCGAAGCGCGGTCAGCGACGTCTGCTCGGCCGGCTTGAGCACGGCGGTGCAGCCGGCGGCCAAGGCGGGCGCGATCTTCTGGACCGCCATCATCAGCGGGAAGTTCCACGGCACGATCTGGGCGCAGACGCCGACCGGCTCGCGGCGGACATAAGCGTGGACGCTTCCAACCGGCATCCCCGCCGGCTCGACATGCTCGCCGGCGATCTTGGTCGCCCAGCCCGCCATGTAGCGCAGCGTCTGGACCGACCTCGGGAGATCATAGCCCTGGCTCGCGACGCGGGGCTTGCCGTTGTCGATGGATTCGAGCTCGGCCAGCTCGGGCGTATGCTCTTCGAGGAGCGCCGCCAGCCGCTCCATCAGCCGCTCCCGCTGGTAAGGGGGGAGGCCGGACCAGCGTCCGTCGTCGAAGGCGCGCCGGGCCGCCGCCACGGCGCGGTCCACATCGGCATCCGACGCGTCGACGACCGCGGCGATCTCCTTGCCCGTCGAGGGATCGTAGACCGGAAGGGTGCGGCCGTGGGTCGAGTCGATCCAGCGCCCGTCGATGAAGAGGGCGGGCGCGCGGGCGAGCGCCTTGCGGGCGGCCTCCGAATAATCGGGCTGGGCGGCGAGGCGGGTCATCTCGTTCATCGGCGGCGTCTCCTCGTCGGCATCGGCTTCGCAGCCGGACTAGGAGTTGCCAGGCTCCCACGCAACTCTTCGCGCCGTCATGCTTTGAGGCGGACCATGCCTGCTTCAGCCCCCGTCATCCTCGCCTTCGGCGACAGCCTCGTCGCCGGTTACGGTCTCCCCCGCGAAGACGGCTTCGCCCCGCAGATGGAAGCCGCCCTCAGGGCGCGCGGGCTGGACGCCACGGTGATCAACGCCGGCGTGTCCGGCAACACCTCGGGCGGCGCGAGCGTCAGGCTCAAATGGGTGCTGGACCGGCTGCCGTCCCCACCGGACCTCGCCATCGTGGCGCTCGGCGGCAACGACATCCTGCGCGCCATTCCGGCCCGCGAGACTCGCGAGGACATGGCGACCATCCTCACGCGCCTCGAGGAGCGGGGAGTCCCGGTGGTGCTCGCCGGCATGGTGGCGCCGCCCTTCCTCGGCGACGGCTACAGGAAGGCGTTCAACGCCCTCTTCCCCGATCTCGCCCGGGAGCATCGGGTGGCCGGCTTCTACCCCTTCTTCCTGACGGGCGTGGCGGGGAATCCGAAGCTCAACCTTCCGGACGGCCTCCATCCCAACCGCGCGGGCGTGGCGCGGATGGTGGCGGGCGTTCTCCCGATCGTCACACGCGCGCTGGGCGCCTAGCCGCCGAGCACGATCTCATGGCCGAAGTTCAGGCCGATGCGGCCGTCCCTCGACCAGCGCACGAAGGCGTGGATGCGGCTGCATTCCGGGAACTGGACCAGCACCGTCTCGCCGAGGCGCGGCGAAAGCGCGCTCTCCACCATCGTGCCGCGCGAGGAGATGTTGAGGACGGGGACCTCGTGGGGCGCCCCCCGGAACCAGATCGTGGCGCTCTCGATCAGACCTTCGTAGCGCGGCTCGCGGCGCCGCTCGTCCCCGGCCGTCTCGATCTTCTGCTGAACGCCCATAGGCTCCTCCGCAATCGCATGGGAGCATGGACCCGAGAGCCTTTAGATTTCCCTAGCGTCCGGGAAATCTGCCTAACCTGCTTAAGCGGCGGGCCGTTTTGTCGGAACAACGGCTCCGGGACTCGTGTTTCGTTTCTTGTCCGCAACAGCGAACCGCAAGGTGAATGACGAACGATCGACGCAACACGCCTCCGCTGGAACTCTGGGGAGGTGTCGAATGCACCATCGTCCGCCTCGGCGACGACTATCGCGACCAGACGGCGGAGACGGGCCACCTCCAGCGCCGCGACGACATCGCTCTGATCGCCGGGCTCGGCATCAGGACGGTGCGCTACCCGATCCTGTGGGAAGCGATCGCTCCCGATCGCCCCGACGATCTCGACTTCGCCTGGACCGACGAGCGGCTAGCCATGCTGAGGGAGCGCGGCATCCGGGTCATCGGCGGCCTGCTCCACCACGGTTCGGGCCCCCGCTATACCGACCTGCTCGACCGCGACTTTCCAGCCAAGCTCGCCGACTTCGCGGCGCGGGTGGCCGACCGCTATCCGTGGATCGAGATGTGGACTCCCGTCAACGAGCCGCTGACCACCGCCCGCTTCTCCGGCCTCTACGGCCATTGGTACCCGCACGGGAGGGACTATCCCACCTTCCTGCGTGCCCTCGTCAACCAATGCCGAGGCACCTTGGAGGCGATGCGCGCCATCCGGCGGCACGTTCCGGGCGCCAAGCTGGTGCAGACGGAGGATCTCGGAAAGACCTTCTCGACGGCGCCGCTGCGCTACCAAGCCGTGCACGAGAACGAGCGTCGGTGGCTGAGCCTCGACCTGCTCTGCGGGCGGGTCGATCCCCGGCACAATTGGCACTCCTTCCTGTCCCAGGCCGGCGTCGGCGCGGAGGAGATTGACGCGTTCCAGGGAGGCGAGGGGACGCCGGACCTGCTCGGCATCAATCACTATCTCACCAGCGAGCGGTTCCTCGACCACCGTCTCCACCTCTATCCCGGGCAGCAGGCGGGCGGGAACGGGCGCGACACCTATGTCGATGCCGAAGCCGTCCGGGTGAAGCGCCTCGAGCCCGACACCGGAATCGGGCCGCGGCTCCGCGAAGCCTGGGAGCGCTACCGCATCCCCCTGGCGGTGACCGAGGTCCACCACGGCTGCCATCGCGACGAGCAGCTGCGCTGGTTCGCCGAGGCCTGGAAGACCTGCGGCGCGCTGCGGGAGGAAGGGATAGACCTGCGCGCCGTCACGCTCTGGTCGATGTTCGGCAATGTCGACTGGCGGTTCCTGCTGACCCAGCGCAACGGCGTCTACGACCCGGGGGCGTTCGACGCCCGCGGCGAGACGCCGAGGCCGACCGCGGTGGCGAGCGCCGCCAGGGCCTTTGCCAAAGGCGAGGATTTCGACCATCCGGCGCTCGACAGCCCCGGCTGGTGGCGCCGGCCGCCGCGCCTCTATCCGTGGAACGGGCGCTGCAAGAGCTTCGAATGGGGCGGCCGCAAGCTGCTCGTCACCGGCGCCACGGGCACGCTCGGCCGCGCCTTCGCCCGCATCTGCGAGGAGCGCGCCCTCCCCTTCTGCCTCACCACCCGGGCCGAGCTCGACATATGCGACGACGCCTCGATCGCCGCCGCCCTCGAGGAGCATCGGCCGTGGGCGATCGTCAACACCGCCGGTTTCGTCCGGGTGCCGGATGCGGAACGCGAGCCCGACGCCTGCCTGCGCGCCAATGCTCTCGGCCCCGAGAAGCTCGCCCGCGCCTGCACCGCCGCCGGCATCCCGCTCGTCACCTTCTCCTCCGACCTCGTCTTCGACGGCACGCTCGGAAGGCCCTATCGGGAGGACGACCCGGTGAGCCCCACCGGGATGTACGGCCTCAGCAAGGCCAGGGCCGAAAGCCAGGTGCTCGGCGTGATGGAGGACGCCCTGATCGTCCGCACCAGCGCCTTCTTCGGTCCGTGGGACCGGTACAATTTCGCCTGGAACGTGCTCGCCTCCCTCGCCCGCGGCGAGCCGGTCAGGGCCTGCGACCGCACCGAGATATCGCCCACCTACGTGCCCGATCTCTGCCACGCGACTCTCGACCTGCTGATCGACGGCGAGAGGGGCGTGTGGCACCTGGCCAACCAGGGCCGGCTGAGCTGGTACGAATTCGCCTACAAGGTCGCGGAAGGCGCGGGCTACGACCCGGCCATGGTTGAGCCGCTCACGGCGGGCCGTGGGTCGCTCACCGCCCTCGACAGCGGTCGAGGGCCTCTGCTCCGGCCCTTCGAGCATGCGCTCGGGGACTATCTGGTCCAGGTGCGCGACCGCGAGGATCTGGCGCCGGAGACGGACGTCGCGGCCGAGTGACCGTCAGATCTCGTAGCCCATCCGCTCGGCCCAGGGCGCGAGGAGGGGAAGGACCGCCTCGAGCTGGGGGCGGTAGCGCTCCCAGCGGCCTTTCGACCGCTTGTAGATGGGCTCGGTGACCTGGGCGTAGCTTGCCGTGCGGATATGGTCGCGCTTGGCGGCGCTGCGCTGGTTGTCGAGGACGTGCGCGTCCCACTCCAGGCCGAGGAAGGCGAGCAGCGGCCGCATCTCCGCCTCCAGGTCCTCGACCATGTTCTCATAGCGCACCCGGTGGACGCGGAGCGGGAGCAGCGACTCCGCCCGCGCCCAGGCGTCGAAGGCCGCGTCGTAGGTGCGCGCCGCCTCTTCCAGGTCGGTGAAGCTCCGCATCGCGAGGTTGAGCTGGAAGTTCGACATGAAGCAGGACAGGAGGCTGTCGCAGGGATGGCGCTCGACGAAGATCACCCGCGCGTCGGGGAACAGGCGGTGGATGAGCGGCAACCGCGTCATGTGGAGCGGATTCTTGTCGACCACGTCGCGGCCGGCGGGGACGGCGGCGACCCTCTCGAGCTCCTCGAAATAGCGCCGGCGCAGCCGGTTCGCCTCGGCCGGTGAAAGGCCGGCGAGGCGAGCGTCGCCGCCAAGCTCTCCCTCGACCCCGTGCAGCACCGGCAGTTCCTCCAGCACATGGAGGCTCGGCACGTTCATGAGCAGGGTGTCGAGCAGGGTGGTGCCCGAGCGCGGGAAGCCGACGATGAAGATCGGCGCGCGCGGCGCGTCGTCCACCTCCACCCGCGTCCACGCCGCCACCTGGTCCGGCGTGATCAGCGCGGCGTTGGCGGCGACGATCTCCCGATAGCTCGGCCCCCGCGGCGGCGGCCGGGTCGCCAGCGCGGCGCGGTTCATCTCCTCGAAGGCGGCGAACGCCTGCGCCGGGCGGCCGAGGCGGTCGGCCAGCTCGGCGATGAGCTGCCACCGGCGCGCCGGGTGGATCGTCTCCGGCACGCTTTCGGCGATCGGCATCGCCTCCTCGAAGCGGCCTTGCCGCCGCAGCGCCCAGGCTTTCAGGAAGGCCATTTCCGGCGCCGCATGCCCCCTCGCCTCGGCCTCGTCCAGCAGGGCGGCGAGATCGTCGACGCGATTGAGGTTCTCCAGAAGCAGTCCGAGCTCCAGCCAGGCCTCGCTCGATCCGGGCGCGAGGCGAAGCGCGCTGCGATAGGCCTGCTCGGCGGCGGCGAACTCGCGGACCGACGCCTCGGCGAGCCCGAGCTCCGCAAGTATCTCGGCATCGCCGGGGAAGCGCCGCGCGGCATCGCGCATCAGCGCCTGCCGCTCCTCGAACCGCTCCGCCCGCGACAGCCGCTCCGAGAGGTTGCGGTACATTTGCGGATGCCCCGGGCTGAGCGCGATCGCGCGCGCCAGTGCGTCGATCGCCCCGTCATTGTCGCCCAGCTCGGCCCGAACGTTGCCGAGATTGTTCAAGCTCTCGAAATCGTCGGGGAAGGCCGAGACCACGGCTTCGTAGGCCGATGCCGCTTCGGCGGGCCGCCCCTGCTGCTGGTGCACGTAGGCGGCGAGGCGCAGCAGCTTGGGGTCGCGCGGGCCGCCTGCGCAGACCGCCCCCGCCCGCTCCAGGGCGCCTGTCGCGACGAGGGCTCCGGCGAGGTTGATCCGAGTCGCCAGGTCGGCGGGGTCGGCGGCCAGGGCCGCCTCGAAATGGGGAATGGCCGCGGCCGGGTCGCCCCCCTGCGCCGCCAGCAGCCCGGCGAAGGCGCGCAGCGGCGCGACCCGCGGGTGGCGGCGCGACGCGGCCTCGGCTTCGGCGCGCGCGCCGGCGAGATCGCCGCGCCGCAGGCGTTCGAGGGCGGGCGCCAGGCCGGGGGGCATTTGCGTCATAAGCGGGCTCAGCTTCGAGGGGGCGCGACATCGAAGGCGACGGTCAACCGCTCGCCTTCGCCGAAAGGCACCGTGCCATGCCACATCGTCGAGGGGAAGAGGACGAGCCGCCCGGGCCTGGGTTCGACGGTGCGCAAGGGCCCGAGGCCGGTGCGGAGGGATTCCTGGGGCTCGCCGAGCGTCAGCCACCCGGCCGGCGGAGCCCCGCGCGCGGCGGGCGCTGGGAGCGAGACGTAGAGCGCCGAGCTGATCCAGCCGAGCGGATGGAGGTGGTTGGAATGGCGGCCGCCGCCGGCGAGGCGGACGGACCAGGAGCCGGAGAAGCGGACCGGCGCGCCGCGGGGCGCGGACAGGAGGGGGTGGCCCTCGATCCGAGGCGGGAGCTGCGCGACATGTTCCGCCACCGCCTCGACGACGGCGCGCCGCAGCGCCCTGATCTCCGGCTCGACCCGGGCGAAGAGCGGGCCGTCGGTCTGAGTCCCTCCGCGGACGGACTGGTCGAGCGGCTGCTGGGCCGCGAAGTGGAGGCCTCTCAGCCGCTCCGCCAGCGCCTGCAGGGGCGGCAGCCGGTCGGCGATGTCGTACACGCCGACAAGGCGGGAATCCCCCTCCAGCCACGCCCAGCGCGGGTCGCCGGTGAGCCGCCAGGCGATGGAGAGGTAGGGCCAAAGCCCGCCCCCGACGTGCGGGGCGACCGGCTCGGCGAGGGACAGCGCCTCCTCCGGCCGGCCGGAGCGCAGGGCGTGCCGCACGCGATGGACCAGATGGTCGAGCGCGCGGGGCGGGCCGAGGGCGGCGAAGAGTCGGTCGGCCGCCGCCAGGTCGCCCGTTTCGGACGCGGCCGCCGCCTCGTGGAGATCGAAGAGCGGCGCCCGCCCCGCCGCGGCCCGGGCGCGCGCGGCGGTCGCCGGCACCGAAGCGTACATCTCCGCTCCGGCGAGAAGGTCGAGCAACCCCTTCCAGAGGTTCCCGTCGGTCGGACGGACGGCGAGCGCCGCCTCGAAGCTTCGGCCATGGTCATGCCGGTCGCCGGCCATCCAGCGCAGGCGCGACAGCGTGGCGTGGCCCTCGACCCAGCCGGGATGGCGGCGCAGCTCCGCCTCAAGCCCCGCCTCCGCCTCGTCGCCGCGCCCTGCAGCGACCTGCGCGGCCGCGCGCCCGAGCAGCACCGCGCCGTCGAGCGGCGCCAGCGCCCGCGCTTGCTCGAACGCCTCGACCGCCGGCAGGCCTGCCTCCAGCCTCGCGCGGGCATGGCCATGCGCGATCAGCGCGTCGGCGGGCGCCAGCGCGGCGGCGCGGCGGAACGCCTCGACCGCCGGCGCCAGGTCCTCCAGGGCCCGATGGGCGAGGCCGGCCATCTGCCACAGGCGCGGGTCGCCGCCGTGGACGCGCAGCGCCGCCTCGAGCACAGGCAGCGCCTCCGCCTCCAGGCCGGCGTCGAAGGCCGCGGACGCCGCTTCGAGCGCCGACTGGGCATCGCCGGGCCGGGCCTCGCGAAGCCGCTGCCGCGCCTCGGCGCTCACAGGCCCTCCAGCGGCCCGTCCGGATCCGTGGCGAGCATCACCGCGCCGACGGCCTCGCGCTCGGCCGGGGACAGGTCCGGGTGCCAGGTGTCGACGATCAGGATGACGCGCAGCGCGTCGCTCGGATTGGCCGCCTCGTGCTCGATCGTGTCGTCGAACACCCAGGCCTCGCCGACGCGCCACTCCCGCCGCTCCGCTCCGACGCGGAACCAGCAGCCCGCCGGCACGATCAGCGGCAGGTGGCAGACCAAACGGGTGTTGGCGACCCCGGTGTGCGGCGGGATGTGCGCGCCGGGCGCGAGCAGCGAGAACATCGCGTTCGGCCCGCGGCCCGGCACGCGCGGCGGGTCGACCGACCCGAGCAGCGCCATGGTCGCCGGGCAGTGGCGCGCATTGGCCTCGACGGTGGTGCCGTTGCGGACGAGGTGGATCGCCGTCCAGTCGCGGTTGCGGTTGAGCGCCTGCCACTGCCGCAGCGGCACGTCGTCGGGATATTGGATGTAGGGCACCAGCTCGGCCCGCTCCGCGGCCATCACCCGGCGGAAATCCTCGCTGACGGCCTCGGTCGCGGCTTCCAGGGCGGCGAGCCAGGGAAAGGCCTCGCGGTCGTGATATTCCCGCTCCCTCAGCCCCGGATAATGGAAGTGGGTCGGCTCGCAATGATAGACGCGGGTGCGGCGCAGGACGTTGCTCTGGAAGCGGGCGAGCCGGCGGCGCTCCGGCTCGGAGAGGCGCGCCTCCTCCGGCGCCGCGGCGGCGGCGAGGCGGGCTGCGAGGCGGGCCTCATGCTCGTCCCGCTTCGCCTCGGCATGGGCGATCATCGCGGCGAGATGGGCCGGCGGCGCGTCCGGGCGCTGGGCGAGGGCGTAGCCGTAGGTCTCGGCCGCCTCCTCGCCTCGCCCCGCCCGCTCCAGCAGATTGGCCTTGAGGAGCAGGGGCAAAAAGGCGAGCGGCTCGACGCGCAGCGCCCCGGAGACGGCGGCGAGGGCGCCGGAGAGGTCGCCGAGCGCCCGGCACATGGCGCTGAGCTTCAGCCACGGCTCGACCCGCCCGGGATCGAGGGCGGTCAGCCGCTCGAGGAGGCGGCGGGCGGCGGCCGCGTCGCCCCGGCCGGCGGCGGCGTCCGCCTCGCGCTCCAGCTGCTCGGGTCCAGGCGCCGCCGCGTCGTCCATCGCGCCTTCCTAGGGTCAGCGCCGATAACCGGCAATGACCCGCATCCGGGCCACGCGGCGGCGGGGCGCAAAAGAAAACGGCGGACCCGAAGGCCCGCCGTCGTCTTTCGCGGTGACTCCCCGATCAGAAGTTCAGGGTGACGCCGGCGAAGAGGTAGCGCCCGAGCGCGTCGTAGACGTTCGGGAAGGTGTTGCCCGAGCAGTAGACGCCCGGGCAGGCGTTGATCACCGCGCCGGTGCCGTTGGCGCCGATGATCGGCGGCGCCTTGTCGAACACGTTGTTGACGCCGAGGCGGAAGTTGAAGTGATCCGCCAGCCGCGCCGTCAGCGCCACGTCGATATAGTTCTGCGACGGGATCTCGGCGTTGAACGGCGCGAACGGCCCATTCAGCGCCGGGTTCGAGCTCTGACGCTCGACCAGGACCTTGTCGAAGTAACGCCACTGGATCGAAGCCCCGATCCCGTCCGGAGCGTTGTAGCTCAGGCGGACCTTGTGCCTCCACTTGGGGCTCGGCGTCTGGCACTGCAGGCCGAAGAAGCCGACGCAGTCGAACGCGTTGCCGACGCCCGTGTCGTAGGTCAGCTTGTCGAGATAGGTGCCGACCGCGTTCAGGCTGAGGCCGCCCAGCGCGCCGATCTCCATCGAGTAGCTGAACCCGACGTCGACGCCGCGCGTGTGCACGCCGCCGATATTCTGCGTGATGTCGGTGACGTAGCCGTTCGACGTCCGCCACAGCGAGCCGAACTGGTCGCGATGGACGAGGCCGCAGAAGGTCGGGCTCGACGTCGCGGTGCAGGTCGCGAGGATCGTGTCCTGGCCGACCTGCTGGATCGCGCCCTTCACCTTGATGTCGAACCAGTCGACGGTGAGGGCCATCCGCGGCAGGAAGCGCGGCTGGACGACGAGGCCGACCGACTTGGTGGTCGCGACTTCCGGACGCAGGTTCGGGTTGCCGCCGATCAGGCCGTTATACTGGCCCGCCGGGTTGCCGGTGACCACCTGGCCGACCGAAAGGCCCTGGGCGAGACAGCCGGCGTCCGCCGCCGTGATCGGCGCCGGGTTGCCCGCGGCATCGACCTTGGCGCAGGGATCGGCGTTGCCGTTCAGGGCCACGCGCTGCGTCGCGAACAGCTCCTGGATGTTCGGGGCGCGGACGGCGCGGTTGTAGCTGGCGCGCAGGCGGAGGTCGCGAACCGGGGCGAAGTCCAGGCCCAGCTTGTAGGTGTCCGTCTTGAACCCGCGGCCGGCCGCGGCGCCCTTCAGGTCGTAGTCGGACCGGCGGTAGCCGGCCTCGACCGCGAGGCTCTGGAAGAAGTTGTTCTCGACGATCGGGATGCGGATTTCGGCGAACAGCTCGCGCACGTCGAACGCGCCGCGGGCCGGCAGCGTCGGCGCGCCCTGGCCGGCGAGGTCGCCGGTCTGGAACTCGAGGTCGGTGTCGAGGTTCAGCTTGTCCTTGCGGTACTGGGCGCCGAAGGCGACGCCGATGCCGTCCTCGGCCCACGGGAAGGCGAGGCCGTACTGGCCCAGCTTGCCGGTGACGGAGACCTCGGCCACGGCCTGCTCGACCTGGCCGCGCTGGAAGCCCGGGGTCTGCAGGTAGGCGAGGGCCGCCGGGGTGATGGTCCCGCCGAACACGTCGTAGGGAACGCAGTTCGGGTCCTCGCCGGTCGTGACCGAACGGCAGGTCGGCACGCCGCCGACGCTGACCACGTCGAGGGCGCGGTTGAGGCGGGCCACCGAGAAGTCGTTCAGATAGGTCTCGGCGAAGTTGACCCGGGCATATTGATAATAAGCGTCGTACGACCACACCTCGCTGAGGTCGCCGCGCATGCCGATCACGCCGCGATAGGTGGTGTGCTGGAGGTCGTCGACACGGCCGCCGCCCTCGACGTTGCGGCGAAGGATCTGGGCGAAGCCGCGGAAATAGGGCTGGCCGGTGATCGGATCGAAGAACGCCATCGGCGCGCGGATCGCCGGGAGCGGCTGGCCCGCCGGCGTGTTGAACCGGGCGTTGGTGTCCGAGGCGACGGTGCTGCCGTCCGGCGCCACGAGCAGGTTCGCCGGGGCGCAGATCAGCGAGCGCTGCTGCGCGCTGAGCAGCGGGTTGTTGCAGTTCACGGAGAGCGTGTTGCCGAAGTCGCCCGAGGGGGCGATCTGCGCGCGGGTGCGGTCGTCCATGAACATGATTTCGAGATAGGGCTTGAGGGCCGGGCTGATCTCGTAATTGGCGAAGGCGCCGGCCGTGTAGCGCTCGTCCGGGCGCTGGTAGTAATTGTACGGCGCGAAGTTGAACGGCGTCGAGCCCGGGACCAGGGTGCGGTTGGCGCCGATCTGGAACAGCGTCGAGGTGAAGGGCTGGCCGCCGCTGTTCGGCACGTTGATGATGACGGTGCCGTTGGCGGAGGTCGCCGAGCCGCCGCAGTCGACCAGGCGGGTCGGCGCCGCGGTCACCTGCGCGGGGGTCCGCGCCTGGGTGGTGCAGGCGCTGTAGTCGCGCTTGGACTGAAGGATCGGGTTGATCTTGCGGTAGGTGCCGTAGGCGACGACATGGCCGCGGCCGTCGTCGAAGGCGGCGCCGATCTGGGCGCTGAGGTCCACCGCCGCGCCGTCGGTGACGGTGCCGTGCGGATAGGAGAAGCCGCGACGGCCGAGGGCGGCGCGCAGCGACTGGTTGTCGTTGACGTGGTTGTAGAAGCTATACTGACCGTCGAGCTTGATGCCCTCGAAGTCGGTATCCATGATGAAGTTGACGACGCCCGCGACGGCGTCGGAGCCGTAGACCGAGGAGGCGCCGCCGGTCAGCACGTCGACGCGGTCGATGATCGCGGCCGGGACGATGTTGATGTCGGGCGACGGGAAGGAGGGGTCGCCCGGGACGAGCCGGCGGCCGTTGATCAGCACCAGGGTGCGGTTCGAGCCGAGGCCGCGCAGGTTGACCGTGGCGGTGCCGGTGGCGCCGTTGGCGAGGTTGCCGCCCTGCTCGGCGAAGGCTTGCGGCAGCGAGTTGATGAGATCTTCCGTGCGGGTCGTGCCCTGCAGCCGGACTTCCTGGCTGTTGACGACCGTGACCGGGCTGACGGCCGTGAGGTTCGGCTGGGGAATGCGCGAACCGGTGACGACGATGGCGCCGGTGTCGGCGGCGTCGGGATTGGCGTCGGCCGACTGGTTGGGGTTCGCCGCTTCGACCGGACCGGCCTGCGGCTGGGTGTCTTCCGTGCCCTGCTGGCCGGAGCCGCCGGTCGTGCCGCCCTGCGCGAACGCGGGGGTGGCCATGCTCAGCGCGCCGCCGATAAAGGTCGTCGCGAGCAAGGTGTTCAGAATCCGGTTCTTGTTCATGTCTGTCCCCTTAAAGCGGCTCGGGCCGCAGATCTTTTATCATCCCTCGAGCACCAGCGTTGAGACTGGCGAGCCGTGAACTGTTTACGAGATGTAATGAAAGCGAAGCAATTCCCCTCCCTCCGGGTCCCTGCGGATTTTGCGGTTCGTGACATAAATGCCACAGGCGCTCCCGTGCCCGGCGGCGGTTGCGCCGGGCGCCCCCATCGCGCAATAAACGGCCGACCGAGGAGGGGAGTGAGGACATGCGCAGGGGTTTTGCGGCGGCGCTGACGGCGGCGCTTCTGGTCGGGCCGCTCGGCGGGGCGGCGGCGAAGGAGAAGCCGCAGCCGTCCCAGCAACGGCCCGAGGCGTTCGAGGCGCTGGTCCGCTGCCGCGCCATCGCCGACGACAAGGCGCGCCTCCAATGCTTCGACAGCGCCGCGCAGAACCTCCAGCAGGCCGCGGAGCGCAAGGAGCTGGTGGTGATCGACCGCAAGCAGATACGCGAGACCAAGCGCAGCCTGTTCGGCCTCGATTTGCCGCGCCTCAGCATCTTCGGCGGCGGCGACGGCGACAATGACGAGGAAGCCGTCACTTCGATCGAAAGCACCGTCGCCGGCGCCGTTCAGGACGGCAACGGGCGCTGGATCGTCAAGCTCGCGGACGGCAGCACCTGGGCTCAGACCGACAACGAGCCGCTCGCGCTGCGGCCGCGTGCCGGCCAGAAGATCAAGGTGAGGCGGGCGGCGCTCGGCAGCTATACGATGAACGTCAACGGCCAGCCGGCGATCCGCGTCAAGCGCCAGCTCTGAGCCTCAGCGCGGCATCGGCCCCGCCAGCGGCGCGGGGTCGATCCTCGCCTCCCGCCAGCGCATCGCCCAATGGAGGTGCGGCCCCGTCGCGCGGCCGCTCATCCCGACCGTGCCGATCGGCTGCCCCTGCCGCACCCGCTGCCCGACGACGACCGCGCTGGTCGCCAGGTGCAGGAAGGCGCTGTTGAGCCCCATGCCGTGATCGAGGACGACGAGATTGCCTTCGAGCGAGAAGGCGGGCGGGCCGGCGAGGACGACGACCGCATCGGCGGGCGCGACCACCGTCGCCCCGGCGCCGGCGGCGATATCCACTCCGGCGTGGAAGGCGGCGGGCTGGCCGCGATAGACGCGCTGCGCGCCGAACCGGCCGCTGATCCGGCCCACCGCCGGCCACCGGAAGGTCTGCAGCCAGCCTTTCGCCCCAGTGTCGCGTGCGCGCGCCGCGGCGATCCGGGCGAGCTCCCCTTCCCTCAGCCGCAGGAACGCCTCGGTCGGCCCGCCGGCGGGCCGGGCCATGGCGATGTGCTCGATCCGCCACGGCCGAGGCCGGACGTCGAGGCGCCGCTCCAGCGTGCCGCCGCCGGCCAGGCGCGCGACGAGCAGGACGGTGCCGGTACGGTCGCGGTCGAGGCCGAACAGGAACCGCCGCTCGGGATCGAGCGGAAGGGGCTCGCCGTCGAGGGTTAGCGCCACCGCGCCCGGCGGGGCGGTGCCGCGCAGGAGGGCGCCCTGCTCCACCGCGCCGCTCACCTGAAGGGAGGGCGCTTCGGGCGGGGCGGCTCCGCCGGCCATCGGGAGAAGGAGGAGGAGGAGGAAGGCGAGCGCCGCCGCCCGGCCCCTCATCCGCGCCGTTCCGCCTCCACCGAGGCATCGGCCGTGGCATAGGCCTGCTGCCGGGCGACGCTCCAGTAGCGCAGCTCGTCGAGCGGGATCGGCCGCCCGGTGACCGCGCAGGTCACGTAATCGCCCGGAGTCAGCACCCGGAAGGTGCCCGCCATGTAATGGAGCCGCGCCTCGCGGCCGCCGTTCGACATCAGCATCGCCATCAGGACTCCCTACAAAAGCTTGGGCTGCTCGCCCGCCGCTCCCAGATAGGCGCCCCGGCGGGGACGCTCAACCGGCGCTTCGCGGCCGACCGCCGCCTCGACGTCGCCGTCGGCGAAGATCAGGCGGAGCCGGCTCGCCGCGCGCGCGGCGGCGGCCGACATCAAGGTCTTGCCGGCGCGGTCCTCGACCCGCGCGTAGCCACGTTGCAGCGGCCGGTTGGGATGGGCCAGCTCGGCGACCCGCCACAGCGCCTGGAGACGCTCCGAAGCGCGCCGGTGCGCGCCGGCGAGCAGCCCCGGGCGAAGCGCGCCGGCCGCGTTGCCGAGCGCCGCCCGGGCGTGGCTCAGCTCGGTCCTCAGCGCGCGCGGCAGGCGCTCGGCGAGCTCGTCGAGCCGCTGCCGCTGGGGCGCGAGCAGCGCCTCGCGCGCTGGCCAGCGCCTGAGGCTGACGGCGAGCTGCTCGCCGGCGCGCTCCTGCGCGCGCCGCGCACAGCGCTCGATGCGGAAACCAAGCTCGCGCAAAGCGCCGAGCAGGTCGCCGCGCACCGGCACCGCCATCTCCGCCGCCGCGGTCGGGGTGGGCGCGCGAACGTCCGCGGCGAAGTCGCACAGCGACGTATCGGTCTCGTGGCCGACCGCCGAGATGATCGGGATGGACGAAGCGGCGACGGCGCGGACCACCTCTTCCTCGTTGAAGGCCCAGAGATCCTCGATCGAGCCGCCGCCGCGGGCGACGATCACCAGGTCCGGCCGCGCGACGGGGCCGGTCGGCGGCAGGGCGTCGAAGCCGCGCACCGCAGCGGCGATCTGCGCCGCCGCGCCCTCCCCCTGCACCGGCACCGGCCAGACGACCACGTGGCTTGGACAGCGGTCGGCGAGGCGATGGAGGATGTCGCGGATCACTGCGCCGGTGGGAGAGGTGACGACGCCGATCACCTTCGGGTGGAAGGGCAGCTTGCGCTTGGCCGAGGCGTCGAACAGGCCTTCGGCGGCGAGCGCCCGGCGGCGCTTGTCGAGCAGCGCCATCAGCGCGCCCTGCCCCGCCAGCTCCAGCCGGTCGATGACGATCTGGTAGCGCGAGCGGCCGGGATAGGTGGTGAGCTTCCCCGTCGCGACCACCTCGATCCCGTCTTCCGGACGGAAGGCGAGCGCGGCGGCGGTGGCTTTCCAAAGCACGCCGTCGAGCACCGCCTTGTCGTCCTTGAGGCAGAGGTAGCAATGGCCCGACGCGGCGCGCTTCCAGCCCGATATCTCGCCGCGCACGCGCACATGGCCGAAGGCGTCCTCCACCGTCCGCTTGAGCCGAATCGCAAGCTCCGAGACCGAGACGGCCGCCGCGTTGTCGCCGGGAGCCTCGGTTGCTAGGAGGCCGCTGTCGGTGGAAGGAAGATCGTCCATGAATGTCCTGCTGCTGGGCTCCGGCGGCCGCGAGCATGCGCTCGCCTGGAAGCTCGCGCAATCGCCGCGCCTCGGCAAGCTGTTCGCCGCGCCCGGCAATCCCGGTATCGCCGAGCATGCCGAGATAGTGAAGCTGGACGCCGGGGACCACCGGGCGGTGGTCGATTTCTGCCGCCGGCATGCCGTCGACCTCGTCGTGATCGGCCCCGAGGGCCCGCTCGTCGACGGGCTCGCCGACAATCTGCGCGCGACCGGCTTTGCCGTGTTCGGACCGAGCCGCGCGGCCGCCCAGCTGGAAGGGTCGAAGGGCTACACGAAGGACCTTTGCGCCCGCTACGGCATCCCCACCGCGCGCTATGCGCGCGCCTCCGACCGCCTGGCGGCGGAGGCCGCGCTGCAGGAATTCGGAGCCCCCGTCGTCATCAAGGCCGACGGCCTGGCCGCCGGCAAGGGCGTCGTCGTCGCCGCCACCGACGACGAGGCATTGGCGGCGCTGGACCTCATGTTCGACGGCGGGCTTGGCGCGGGCGGCGCGGTGGTCGTCGAGGAGTTTCTCGAAGGCGAGGAGGCGAGCTTCTTCGCGCTGGCGGACGGCGAGACGGTCGTGCCGTTCGGCACCGCCCAGGACCATAAGCGGGTCGGCGACGGCGATACCGGCCCAAATACCGGCGGCATGGGCGCCTACAGTCCCGCCTCGATCGTCACCGCCGCCATGTCCGAGCGGGTGATGAGCGAGATCATCGAGCCGACGATGCGGGCGATGGCTGAGCGGGGCGCTCCGTTTTCCGGAATATTATATGCCGGCCTGATGCTGACCGCCGAGGGGCCGAAGCTGATCGAATATAACGTCCGCTTCGGCGACCCCGAATGCCAGGTGCTGATGATGCGGCTGGAGAGCGACCTGCTGGCGCTGATGGACGCGGCGGCGCACGGCCGGCTCGCCGAGGAGGAGGCGCCGCGTTTCTCGCGGGACGCCGCGCTGACCGTCGTGATCGCCGCCAAGGGCTATCCCGGCACGCCCGAGAGAGGCGGAGCGATCCGGATCGGCGATGTCGGGGAGGCGAAGATCTTCCACGCCGGCACCGCGATCGCGGGCGACGGCCTCGTCGCCGTCGGCGGCCGGGTGCTCGGGGTCACCGCGCGCGGCGCGACCGTCGCCGAGGCGCGGGCCGCCGCCTATGCGGCCGTCGACTCGATCGATTTCCCCTCCGGCTTCTCGCGCCGGGACATAGGCTGGCGGGAGATGGCGCGCGGCGGCTGGCGCGGCGACGGCGGAGCGTGTTAGCTCTCCGGCATCGAACGAAGGAGAATGCGATGCGGCGTGCGGTTCCGGTCCTCGTCCTTGTGGCCCTTCTCTCAGGATGCGCGACTCCCGCCCCGCCCCCCGCCCCGCCGCCCCCGATGGAGGCGCCTCCACCTCCACCTTCACCGCCCCCGCCTCCGCCCCCTCCGCCGCCTCCACCCATGCCGATGGCGATGGCGATGGCACCCTCGAGCCGCATCGCGAGCGGCGTGGTCGGCGCTCAGGAGGACCGGGAGCGCTACCAGGCGCTCGAGCCCAACCCCGTGAAGAGGGTCGCCGAGGAGCCGGTCAGCACCTTCTCTGTCGACGTCGACACCGGCAGCTACGCCAACGTGCGGCGGTTCCTGACCCAGGGCAGGATGCCGCCCGCCGATGCGGTGCGGGTGGAGGAGATGCTCAACTATTTCCGCTACGATTATCCGCTGCCCACCGACCGCACCCGGCCCTTCTCGGTGACCGCGGACGTCTCGACGACGCCGTGGAACCCGGCCACCCGGCTGCTCCGAATCGGCCTGCGCGGCTACGACATCCCGCGCGCGGAGCGGCCGGCGGCCAACCTCGCCTTCCTCGTCGACACGTCCGGCTCGATGCAGGATCCCGACAAGCTGCCGCTGGTCACGGCGGCCCTGTCGCTGCTCGCCGACCGCATGGGCCCGAACGACCGGGTGTCGATCGTCGCTTATGCGGGATCGGCCGGCCTCGTCCTCCCGCCCACCGGCGACCCCGCGGCGGTCAAGGCGGCGCTGGCCCAGCTCACGGCGGGCGGCTCCACCGCCGGCGGCCAGGGGATCGAGCTCGCCTACGCCACCGCGCGCGCGGCGAGGATCGACGGCGGCATCAACCGCATCCTCCTCGCCACCGACGGGGACTTCAACGTCGGAATCGCCGACACCCGCGCCTTGAAGGACATGGTGAAGCGCAACCGCGACGACGGCATCACCCTCACCACGCTCGGCTTCGGCCAGGGCAATTACAACGAGGCGATGATGGAGCAGATCGCCGACGTCGGGAACGGCAATTACGCCTATGTCGACAGCGCGCTCGAGGCGCAGAAGGTGCTGGACGAGGAGCTCTCCTCGACGCTCTTCACCATCGCCGGCGACGTCAAGGTGCAGGTCGAGTTCAATCCCGCCTTCGTCTCCGAATACCGCCTGATCGGCTACGAGAACCGCGTGCTGCGCGAGGAGGACTTCAACAACGACCGGGTCGACGCCGGCGACATCGGCGCCGGCCACCGGGTGACCGCGCTCTACGAGATCGTGCCCGCGGGCGCGCCGGGCTGGCTGCCCGAGCGCCGCTATCCCGCCAACCGGCCGCCCGCGCCGGCCGCGTCGAAGACCGAGGCCGCCTTCCTGCAGCTGCGCTACAAGCTGCCGGGAGAGAGCAGCTCGCGGCTGATCCGGCAGCCGATCCCCGCCCGGCTGATCGGCGCCGCCGGCCGGCCGCGGGGCGACATGGCCTTCGCCGCCGCCGTCGCCGCCTTCGGCCAGAAGCTCAAGGGCGACGAGCGGATCGGGCGTTTCGGCTGGGCCGACATACGGGCCTTGGCGGGCGCGCAGAGCGTCTACTGGCGGCAGGAATTCCTGAAGCTGGTCGATCTCGCCGCCAGCCACACGCCGGCGGCGGCGAACGCGCCCGGCGGTGAGTAGGCGCCTTGGCAGACCGACCCGCCTGGCTCTAGGGAGGCGTCGATGCCGAAGCTCGCCAAGCTCCTGATCGGGCTCGCCGCCGTCCTCGCCATGGGCTGGATCTGGCACGCTCCGCTGAGACGCGGCGAGGCCTATGTCGAGCGGATCGAGGCGGCGGCGCGCAGCGAGATCGCGCCGCTCCGCCTGCCGGGCATCTCGGTGCGGCTGGGCCACGCCCCCCTCTCGCGCGCGGCGGTGATGAGCGGTCCCGCCAACGACCTCCAGCGCGAGGGGCTGGGGAGCGAGTACGGCCTCAAGGATTATGTCCGCGAGGTGCCCGGCGTCTCCGGCGTCCGCTGGACGGACGAACCCGCCCGCGGCCTCGTTCTGCCGCTGCTGGTCGAGACCTGGGCCTGGCTCGTGCTCGGCTACGCCGTCGGCCTCTTGTCGGGCGCGCTGCTCTTCGGCCGGCGCCGCCGCCAGTCCTTCCTCGATTGAACCGATGGGAACAGCATGACCGACCTTGCCCGATATGACCTCGTCCTGATCGTCGTCGCCGTCCTCGTCGGCCTCGTCGTCGCCTTCTGGGCCTTCCGCCGCGGCCGCGCGCCGCGGGTCGACGGCCCCGCCCCTCGGCGCCGCGTCGGGCGGGACGGGCCGGAGGGCAATGCCGTCACCGACGAGTTCGCCGCGGCGACCCAGGATGTCGCCGGCGAGATACTGGGAGTCGACGCCCACCCCGTCGTGCCGGGGCCGGACGGCCCGCCGGACGATCTCCAGCGCCTCAAGGGGGTCGGGCCGAAGCTCGCCGCGCAGCTCAACGCCAACGGCATCACCCGCTACGACCAGCTCGCCCGCCTGACCCCCAACGAGACGGCGATCCTCGACCAGCGGATGGGCGCCTTCTCCGGCCGAATACAGCGCGACCGGCTGGTCGAGCAGGCCTGCTATCTGGAACGGGGCGACACGGACGGCTTCGAGGCGACCTTCGGCAAGCTCGGCGGCTGAGGCGCCGCCGGCGCTCAGCCGCGGCGGCGGCGCACCACCTCGCTCGCGAGCAGCTTGTCGATCTTGAACCCGTCCATGTCGACGATCTCGAACTGCCAGCCGCCGTAGGTGAAGCGCTCCCCCACCTCGGGGATGTGCTTGAGGACGGCGAGCGCGAAGCCGGCGGTGGTGGCGTAGTCGCGGCTTTCGGGCAGCGGGATGCCGAGCCGGTCGGACAGCGCGTCCGCGGCGAGCGAGCCCGACACCCACCAGCTGCCGTCCTCGCGCTCGACCAGCGGCGGCTCCTCGCCCCCGGCGAAGTCCGAGGCGAAGACGCCCGCCAGCGCCGAGAGCAGGTCGGCGGGCGTGACGATCCCCTCGAAATGGCCGTATTCGTCGTGGACGAAGGCGACCGGCACCTCCGCGCCGCGCAGCACGTTGAGCGTGTCCATCGCGTCCATCTGGTCCGGCACCACCGGCACCTCGCGGATCAGTTCGCGCAGGTTGAGCGGCCGTCCCTCGATCGAGGCGATGACGATGTCGCGGGCCTGGACGACGCCGACCAGCTTGTCGACCGAGCCCTCCGCCACCGGATAGCGGCTGTGCGCTGCGGCGCGCAGCGCCTCCCGTATCTCCGCCGGGCCGGCGTCCGCGTCGATCCACTCGACGTCGGTGCGCGGAGTCATCACCTCCCGGGTCGGACGGTCGGCGAGGCGGACCACGCCGGAGATGATCGCCCGCTCATATTCCTCCAGCACGCCGGCGCTGTGCGCCTCCGCGACGACGAGGTGAAGCTCCTCCGCCGTCACCTTGTTGGCATTGTCGCGGGTGAGGCGGAGCAGGCGGAAGATGAGGGCGGAGCTCTTGTCGAGCAGCCACCCGAGCGGCGCGGTGGCGCGCGCGATCCACAGCATCGGCAAGGCGACGAAGGCGGCGATCGGCTCCGGCGCCCGCAACGCGAATTGCTTCGGGACGAGCTCGCCCACGACCAGCGAGGCATAGGTGGTGGCGACGATGACGATCGCGAAGCCGACGGTCTGCGCCGTGTCCGCGGCCATGCCGAGGCGCACCAGCCGCTCGGCGGTCGGTCCGCCCAGGCTCGCGCCCGAGAAGGCGCCGGCGAGGACGGCAATGCCGGTGATGCCGATCTGCACCGTCGAGAGGAAGCGGCCGGGATCCGAGGCGAGGTCGAGCGCGGTCTGCGCGCCCTTGCGGCCGTTCTTGGCCATCGCCTTGAGGCGCGGCTTGCGCGACGAGACGATCGCCAGCTCCGCCATCGCGAACGCCCCGTTGAGGCAGATCAGGAGGAAGAGGACGAGGACGTCGAACCAGGGGAATGGCGGGAGGGCGTGCGTCATGGGCGCCGCTCCCCTTTAGCGCCTCCTCGGGCGCCGCGACAAGCGCGGCAGACCCGGCTCACCGCCGATCGGCGAAAAACGCCTTCAAGAGCGCCCCCGCTTCCTCCTCGCAAAGGCCCGAATAGACTTCGGGCGCGTGATGGCAGGTGGGCTGGGAGAAGAGCCGCGGCCCGTGGAGGATGGCTCCGCCCTTGGGATCGGGCGCGGCGAAATAGACCCGCGCGATCCGCGCGAGCGCGATGGCGCCGGCGCACATCGCGCAGGGCTCGAGCGTCACCCAAAGGTCGCATTCGTCGAGCCGGGCGCTCCCCAGCGCCCGCGCCGCGGCGCGCAGCGCGACCATTTCGGCATGGGCGGTGGGATCGGCGTCGCCCCGCATGCGGTTGCGGCCCGAGGCGACCGGCTCGCCGCGCCGCGTCACCACGGCGCCGACCGGAACCTCGCCGGCGCGCGCGGCCTCGCGCGCCGCCTCGAGCGCGAGCCGCATCGGATCGGAGAAGGAGCGCGCCATGGCGCCGCGCTAGCCGCGCCGCGGCGGCGGCGAAAGCCTATTGCGCGCTGTTGCCGTCGGAAACGCGAAGGGTCGGCGTCTCCACCTGCTTCTGCTTCATCTCCACGGTCGGCACCGAGACGTTGGTCGTGGTCGTGCCGAGCTCCACCTGCTTGACCTTCACGTCATAGGCCGGCGCCTGCGCCTGCTGCGTCTGGCGGAGGCTGACGACGCCGGTCGCGACCAGCGCGATGCCGACGATCAGGGCGAGGGCGATCAATATGAGGAGCGCACGAAGCATAAAGCTGTCCTTCATCGGCAGGGGAAGCTGACCTATGTCTGCAAACGAAGGGCGGCTCAAGCGGTTGCACCCCCGCAACGAACCGCGCGAACTTGACGCCCGTCCCGTCGCGGGTTATCCGCGCCACCGATTCCGGGGGCCTCATGCCCCCCGCTTCATATCAGGACGATAAAATATGTCGCGCATTTGCGAGCTGACCGGCAAGGGCCGGCAGGTGGGCCACAACGTTTCCCACGCCAACAACAAGACCAAGCGCACCTTCCTGCCCAACTTGCAGAACGTGACGCTGATCAGCGACGCGCTCGGCCGCGGGGTGAAGCTGCGCGTGTCGATGAACGGCCTGCGCTCGGTCGAGCATGTCGGCGGCCTCGACAATTGGCTGGCCAAGGCATCCGACGAGCAGCTGAGCCTCAAGGCCCGCCGCCTCAAGCGCGAGATCGCCAA
This sequence comes from Alphaproteobacteria bacterium, assembly GCA_019232625.1. Lineage (GTDB taxonomy): Bacteria > Pseudomonadota > Alphaproteobacteria > Sphingomonadales > Sphingomonadaceae > Allosphingosinicella. Next base: position 55,355 of record JAFANP010000044.1, read on the forward strand.
GAAGGGCGCGAGCGAGGACGCCGCCGCGTAAAAGGGGGACAGTAACTATTTTCCGCACGGCAGCGGCGCTCCGCCGAGCGTCGGGAAAATAGTTACGTAAAAGGGGGACAGTAACTATTTTCCGCACGGCAGCGGCGCTCCGCCGACCGTCAGGAAAATAGTTACTGTCCCCATTCCCGCTCACCCTTCCCAGGCGAACTTCATCAGCAAGGTCCGTTGCAGCGGGTTGTAATTGTCGTCCGAGGCGATCCACACGATCGTCCGCCCGCCCTCCTGCGTGACGCTCAGCGCCTCGAGATTGTCGGTGGCGATCGGTGCCCGGAAGTCGGCTATCTCCTCCGCGTCGAGCCGTCCCGGCCCCGCCCGGCGCAGCAAGGCGAGCTTCGCCGTCACCCCCTCCAGCCAGGCGAAGCGGCGGTTGAGGACGAGGATCCGCCCGTCCGGGAGCCGGCCCGCATCCGTCGCCCGGTAGCCGCGCGGCGGGGTGTAGGTGAGCGCCCGCGCCGGCGTACCAGGCCGTGCCGGATCGCCGTCGAAGAGCAAGGCCGGCCCGCCTTCGCCCCGGCCCTCGGAGAAGAGAAGGAAGCGGCCGCCGCGTAGGCCGACCAGCGCCTCGCCGCCGCGATTGCTCGGCCAGCGCCGCATGGCCGGCGGCCGCGCCGACGAGACCGCGTGGAACCCCGGGCGCCGGAACCGCCACAGCGCGTTGCTCCGCTCGAAGCTGAGCCAGACGTCGTCGCCTTCCGCCCACATCCCCTCTATGTCGCGCTCCTCCTTGGAGTCCGCCGAGCCCGGGCCCTCGGCAAGCGGGGCGATGCGGGCCTTCACCGGCGACCGCCCTTCCGGCACCGGGAAGCGGATCATCCAGCCGGCATCGCTGAACGCGAGCACCGCGCCCCGCTCGACATGCATCGCCGAGAGGCCGCCGAAGCGGCCGTCGTTGCTGGAAAGGCGCCATCCGCCCAGATAGCGCAGCGGCCCGAGCCGCACCCGCGACGGCGCGCTGGCATCGAGCGGGAGCGGCTCCGCCCAGACCAGGCTCACGGCCGGCGGGGCGGCGCGCGGCACGTCGGCGACGGGCGCGAAAGTGGCGAGCAGCAGCAGGGCCGCCAGGGCGAACAACAGGCGCATTGCGCGGGTCCCTAGCGCCCGGCCGCCCCGCCCGCGAGCCTGAACGGCGGCTGACACCTCCATTCAGGCCGGGCTCAAGCGAATCGGCCTAGACGGGCAGCATAAGGGATGCGGCCGGCGAGATGCCTCAAGGCCATCCAAGAGGAGATTCGGAATGTTCAAGACGCTCACCCTCTCCGCCGTCGCCGCCGCGACCGCCCTCACCGTCGTTCCGGCGGCCGCCAGCGCCCAGGGCTACGGCTATTACAATGACGGCTATAGCCGCTCGTACGATCGCGGTTATGCCCGGGACGGCTATTATGGCGATCGCCGCGCTTATTACGGCAACCGCAGCTATTACGGGAACCGCAACTACCGTTACAACGGCCGCGGCTGCAGCGGCACGACCGGCGCGATCGTCGGCGGCGTGGCCGGCGCCCTGCTCGGCCGCGAGGTCGGGCGCAGTTCGGGCCGGGGCTATTATCGCCGCGGCGGCAGCGGCACGACCGGCGCCATCCTCGGCGGCGCCTTGGGTGCCCTCGCCGGCAACGCCGTCGGCAAGTCGAGCTGCCGCTACCGCTAAACGCTTTGCTTACCCTCCTGTCGCGTAATGAGGGCGGGGCCGGCACTCCTCACCGAGGGGTGCCGGCCCTTTGTTTTTCGCGAAGGGGTGAAGGCGACGGTCACCGGCCCGCGCAGGCTTGAACGACTTCGCACCGCCAGTGCGCCCGGTAACTGTCCCCACCCCACCCCCGCTCAGGCGCGCCGGCGATAGCCTTCCGCCTTCGGGTCGAACAGCGCGGCGAGCTGCTCGATGATCGTGCCGCCGAGCTGCTCCGCGTCCATGATGGTGACGGCGCGGGCGTAGTAGCGGGTGACGTCGTGGCCGATGCCGATGGCGATCAGCTCCACCGGCGAGCGCGCCTCGATCCAGCCGATCACCTGGCGCAGGTGGCGCTCCAGATAGGTCCCGCTGTTCACCGACAGGGTCGAATCGTCGACCGGCGCGCCGTCCGAGATGACCATCAGGATGCGCCGCTCCTCGGACCTGGCGACGAGGCGATTATGCGCCCAGAGCAGGGCCTCGCCGTCGATATTCTCCTTGAGCAGCCCCTCGCGCATCATCAGGCCGAGGTTGCGCCGCGCCCGCCGCCAGGGCTCGTCGGCGGCCTTGTAGACGATGTGGCGCAGGTCGTTCAGCCGCCCGGGATGCGGCGGCCGCCCCTGGCTCAGCCACAGCTCGCGTGCCTGGCCGCCCTTCCAGGCGCGGGTGGTGAAGCCGAGTATCTCGACCTTCACACCGCAACGCTCGAGCGTCCGCGCGAGGATGTCCGCCGAGATGGCCGCGATCGAGATCGGCCGGCCCCGCATCGATCCCGAATTGTCGATGAGCAGGCTCACCACCGTGTCGCGAAACTCCGTCTCGCGCTCGACCTTGTAGGAGAGCGAATGCGCCGGGTTGACGACGACCCGGGCAAGCCGCGCGGCGTCGAGCAGCCCTTCCTCCTGGTCGAAATCCCAGCTTCGCGACTGCTGGGCCATCAGCCGCCGCTGCAGGCGGTTGGCGAGCTTGGTGACCGCGCCCTGCAAGTGGGTCAGCTGCTGGTCGAGATAGGCCCTAAGCCGGCCGAGCTCCGCCTCGTCGCACAGCTCCGCGGCGCCGATCACCTCGTCGTAGCGGGTGGTGTGGATGCGATAGTCGAATTGCGGCGGCAGATCGGAGAGCGGACGGTTGGGCCGGACGGGCATCATCCCCTCCTCGCCCTCGTCGCCTAGGCCGTCGTCGGCCTCGCCCATCTCCTGGTCGTCATACTCGCCCTCGCTCTCGTCCTCGGAGCGCTCCCCCTGCTCGGCGCGGATCTCGGCCTCGCCCTCGCCCGAGGAATCCTCGCTCTCGTCCTCGCCCTCCTCGCCTTCGGCCTCGTCGCCGCCCTCGCCATCCTCTCCCTCGTCCGGATCCGGCTCCGGCTCGAGATCGCCCTCGACCAGCTCGAGGTCCTTGAGCACCTTCGCCGCCAGCGCCGCGAAGGCGGCCTGGTCGTCGATCGCGAGGCCGAGCGCGTCGAGATCGGCGCCGGCTTTCTCCTCGATCCAGGCGGCGACCATGTCGAGGCCGGCCTGCGCCGCCTTGGGAGGCGCCTCGCCGGTCAGCCGCTCGCGCACCAGCAGCCCGAGGGCCGTGTCGAGCGGCACCTCCGCCTTGCTGCGGGCGCGAGTGATCGGATCGGTGCGCATCCGCATCTCGGTCGCGCGGGCGAGGTTGGCGCGTACCCCGTCCATCGCCCGGGCGCCGAGCGCCTCGACCCGCGCCTGCTCGGCCGCGTCGAACACGGCGCGGGCGATCTCGTCCGCCGGGGCGGCGCGGGCGTGGAGCTGGGGGCTATGGTGCCGGAGCTTCAGCGCGGCGGCGTCGGCGAAGCCGCGCGCCTCGGCCACCTCGCGCTCGGGCAGGGTCCGTCCCGGCATCGGCACCTTCAGCGACTTGCCGGCGGCGGCGGGCGCCTCGGCGGTGAAGGCGAGCTCCACCTCTGGCTCCCGCGCCAGAGCGCGCGCCGCGCCGGTCAGCACCTGGCGAAAGGCTTCGAGCGGATTGTCCTTGTCGGCCATCAGGCGCGATGTAGGCGGCGGCCCGGGCGTTGGGAATAGCGGCCCGTTACCGGAACGGCGGCTCGTCGAAGCTCCTGAGCTTGCGCGAATGGAGCTGGCGGCCTTCGTTCCTGAGGATCCTCAGCGTCTCGATGCCGATCCTGAGGTGCTGGCTGATCGCCCGCTCGTAAAAGGCGTTGGCCTGGCCCGGCAGCTTGATCTCGCCGTGGAGCGGCTTGTCGGAGACGCACAGCAGGGTCCCGTAGGGAACGCGGAAGCGATAGCCCTGGGCGGCGACGGTCGCCGATTCCATGTCGATCGCGACGGCCCGCGACTGGTTGAAGCGCAGCGCCGACGATTGGTAGCGCAGCTCCCAGTTGCGATCGTCGGTGGTGACGACGGTGCCGGTGCGAAGGCGCCGCTTCAGCTGCTGCGGCGCCTCGCCGGTGACTTCCGCGGCGGCGTCGTAGAGCGCCTGCTGGATCTCGGCGATCGGCGGGATGGGCACCTCGACGGGCAGGCTCGAATCGAGCACATGATCGTCGCGCAGATAGGCGTGGGCGAGGACGTAGTCGCCGATCGTCTGGCTCGGCCTCAGGCCCCCGCAATGGCCGATCATCAGCCACACTTCCGGCCGCAGCACGGCGAGATGGTCGCAGATCGTCTTGGCGTTCGAGGGGCCCACCCCGATGTTGACGAGGGTAATGCCGCCGCCGTTCGGCGCGATCAGGTGGTAGGCCGGCATCTGCACCTTGCGCCAGGCGCCGGCGGCGACGTCCGCCACCGGATCGGCGGTGTCGCGCGTGACGAACACGCCGCCCGGGGCGGAGAGCGCCTCGTAGGGGCTGTCCTCGCGGCGCAGCTCCTCGGCCGCCCAGCGGACGAACTCGTCGACGTAGCGGACATAGTTGGTGAACAGCAGGTAGCGCTGGGTGTGCTCCACCGGCGTGCCGGTATAGTGCCGCAGCCGCGCCAGGCTGAAATCCACCCGCGGCCCGTCGAACAGGGCGAGCGGGCGGTCGGCGTGGCGGGCGAAGTCCCATGTTCCGTCCGCCACCTCGTCGCCGATATGCGACAGCTCGGTGGCCGGGAACCAGCGGCTTAGGTCGGCGGCGTGGGCGCCGTCGAGGCGCAGGTCGTCGGTGCCGTCGAGGACGTAGGGATAGGGTATCTCGCTCGCCGAGCGGCCGACCGAGATCTCCACCTGATAGTCGCGCACCAGATATTCGAGCTGCTCGACCAGATATTTGCGGAAGTGGCGCGGCCGCGCGACGCTGATCGCATAGCGCCCGGGCTGGTTGACCCGGCCGAACGCGCGCGGCGGGAATTTCGGCGGCTGGTCGAAGCTGTAGTCGACGCGCAGCTCGGGATAGGCGAACAGCCCCGCGGCGCGGGCGGCGGCGTCGGGCCGCTCGCCGTTCCTCAGATAGCGGGCGAGGGCGTTGCGGAGGGCTGCGACGGAATCGTCGAACATGTCGCAGAGCGAATCGATGACCGCGGGAATCTCGTCGAGCCGGGTCAAAGCGGCCGCTCCGGGGCGGGGGAGGCGGGATGTCCGGGTGCTTTCATGGGAAGCGCATAAGCCAAGAGCCCGGCAGCCGGAAGGGCGAGAGTGGCCGAAACGCCACGCCCCGCGCGCTTTCGCATCGCCGCCTGTGGGTAAGTCTGTTTGCAAGCCAATTAGCGTCTTGGTGCAGCCCCTTGCGTCCGCTAACGGGAGCGAAGCGATTCTGGCGGGGGAATCCTTGAAACCGGCGAAGGAGACGAGGAGCGGGGGCCCGCATCTCGCACTCCGACACACAGATGCAACACAGCCGGTGCAAGGGCGCGTCCGCAGGTCTTACTGACACGCAGCCACCAAGGGGTTGAGGGAAATGAGAAAGTTCAGTTTGTTGTGCGCGGCCGCCGCGGTCGTCGCGCCGGTTTCCGCTTATGCTCAGGAGACGACGTCGACGATCGCCGGAAGCGTCACGGCGAACGGCCAGCCGGTGTCGAACGCCGAGGTGGTCATCACCCACGTCCCCTCGGGCACCGTCAACCGCACCACCACCGACGGCACCGGCGGGTTCACCGCCAGTGGTCTTCGCGTCGGCGGCCCCTACACGGTGGTGGTCACCGCGCCGGGCTACGCCTCGACCCAGGTCACCGACATCAGCACGGTCATCGGCGAGGCGTTCCGCCTCCCGCTCGAGCTCCAGCCCGAAGGCCAGGAGATCGTCGTCACGGCCTCCCGCGTCCCCGGCGCCGGAACGATCTCGCAGGGCCCGGCGACGGTGCTCGGCGCCGAGCAGATCCGCAACGTCGCCTCGGTCAACCGCGACATCCGCGATCTCGCCGCGCGCGACCCCTTCGCCCGCCTCGACGACAGCCCCTCGGGCGGCCGCGCCGTCTCCTTCGCGGGCCAGAATGCGCGCTACAACCGCTTCACCGTGGACGGCGTGCCGATCAGCGACAATTTCGGCCTCAACCCCGACGCGCTGCCGAGCCGCCGCAGCCCGATCCCGCTGGACGCCATCGGCCAGTTCCAGTCCCGCGTCGCCCCGTTCGACGTGCGCGAGGGCAATTTCCAGGGCGGCGTGATCAACGTCATCCTGCGCTCGGGCACCAACGATTTCCAGGGCACCGGCTTCTACAGCTACACCGACGACTCGCTTACGGGTAAGCGCACCAGGAACCTGCGCGTCACCCTGCCGAGCTTCAGCAGCAAGGATTACGGCGCCGAGATTTCCGGCCCGATCATCAAGGACAAATTGTTCTTCATGGTCGCCGGCGAGCGAATCCGCGCCGGCACTCCGATCCCCGAGGGGCCGATCGACAACAATGCCGGCGCGGCCGTTCCCGGCCTCACCCAGGCGACGGTCGACCGCATCCGCTCGATCGTCCAGACCAAATATCATTACGAGACCGGCGGGGTCCTCAACAATTCCAAGGACATGGACGACCGCCTCGTCGCCAGGCTCGACGCCAACCTGAGCGACACCCAGCGGGCCTCGCTGACCTACGCCTACACCAAGGACTCGATCCAGTTTAACCAGAACAGCTTCATCACCCCGCCGCCGGGCCTCGGCCTCGAATCGAACGGCTACATCTCGTCGAACCGGCTCCACATCGGCGTGTTCAACCTGAACTCCGACTGGACCGACAATTTCTCGACCGAGGCGCGCGTCTTCTACAAGGACTATAAGCGCGGCCAGGACCCGATCCTGGGCCGCGGCTTCGCCCAGGTCCGCGTCTGCGCGGCCGAGACGTCCGACCGCGCCACCGGCGCGCCGACCAGCACGACCGAGTCGACCAGCTGCCCGAACGGCGTGCCGATCGTCAGCTTCGGCCCGGACATCTCTCGCCAGACCAACGCGCTGACCAGCAACACCTGGGGCGGCCTGTTCCAGGGCCGCTTCCAGAGCGGCTCGCACGACCTCCGGGCGTTCGGCGAGTTCCAGGCGACGCACATCTTCAACTCGTTCCTGCAGCGCAGCGCCGGCGATTATTATTTCGACTCGATCGCCGACCTCCAGGCGGGCAACGCCCAGCGTCTCCAATATGCCAACGCCGTGCCCTCGCTGGTCCCCGAGGACGCCGCCGCGCGCTTCGGCTACAACCTCTACACGGTCGGCGTTCAGGACAATTGGCGGCTGCTCGACAACCTCAACGTGATCATGGGCTTCCGCTACGATTCCTACGGCGGCTCGACCAAGGCGGCGGTCAACCCGAACTTCATCGCCCGCTACGGCTTCCCGAACAACGCCTACATCAGCGGCCGCGACCTGTTCCAGCCGCGCTTCGGCTTCGATTTCAAGCCGACGCGCCGCATCAGCGTCCGCGGCGGCGTCGGCATCTTCGGCGGCGGCACCCCCGACGTCTACGTGTCGAACAGCTTCTCCAACACCGGCATCCTCACCAACAGCATCGACGTTCGCCAGCAGAATAACGGCGCCTTCACCGGCACCGGGGTGAACGCCGTCAACGGCGCCGCCCTCCTGACCAATGTCAACCCGGCCGTCATCCCGACGGCGGCGAACACGCTGCTGTCGGCGGCGGCGGTGTCGACCACGTCGACCACCAACGCGCTCGATCCGAACTTCAAGCTGCCGTCCCAGTGGCGGGCCACCTTGTCGGCGGACTACAGGGCGAATCTCGGTCCGCTCGGCGACGGCTGGCGCTTCGGCTTCGACCTGTTCTTCTCCAAGGTGCGCAACCAGGTCTTCTTCACCGACATCCGCTCGCAGCTGACCGGCACCACCACGCCGGACGGGCGCCCGCGCTACCAGCCGGTCACCCGCAACGCCAACGGCACGGTCAATTTCGGCGACACCGGCACCGACATCCTGCTGACCAACACCAACAAGGGCCGCAGCTACGTGGCCGTCGCGCGGTTCGACAAGAGCTTCGACTTCGGCCTCACCGCTTATGGCAGCTTCACCTACCAGGACGTGAAGGACCAGGCGCCGGCGACCTCGTCGACGGCGGGCTCCAACTATCTGAACGGCGCCTTCTTCGATCCGAACCGGGTGCAGTACGGAATCGCGAACGACCAGGTGAAGTACAGCATCAAGTACGGCCTGACCTACGACCACGCCTTCTTCGGCGACTACAAGACGCGGATCGCGCTGTTCGGCCAGACCCGCATCGGCCACCCGTACAGCTTCACCTTCACCGATCCGAGCGGCGGCCGCAGCAGCGTCTTCGGAACGACGGGCAGCGGCACCAACGGCACCAGCGGTGCGCGCTACCTGCTCTACGTCCCGACGATCGGCGGCGACGCCAAGGTGTCGTACGACAGCGCGGCCACCCAGGCGGCGCTCGAGAACCTCATCAACAACAGCAAGCTCAAGGGCTATCAGGGCCAGGTCGCTCCGCGCAACGTCTTCCACTCCCGCTGGTACACCAAGATGGACCTCCATCTGGAGCAGGAGATCCCGGGCTTCTTCGGCCGCTCGCGCTTCTCGGTGTTCGCGGACATCGAGAATTTCGGGAACTTCCTCAATCACAATTGGGGCCAGATCCAGGAGTATAGCTTCCCGTACAACGTCTCGGTGGTGCGCGTGCAGTGCCTCACCGCGCCGGTCGCGACGGGGACGGCGCCGGGCGCCGCGCTTGCGGCGAACTCGGGCGCGGCCTGCGCCCAGTATCGCTACTCCTCGTTCACCTCGCCGGCGGCGCAGGTCTATTCGCGCCAGTCGCTCTACGCGATCCGGATCGGCGCCCGCTTCTCCTTCTGAGGCGCGGCGCCCTCGCGGGCAGCAAAGAAACCGCCGGCGGGCACCCCCGCCGGCGGTTTTCCTTTGTAGCGCAGCGAGCAGGTGGATGCCGGATCAAGTCCGGCATGACGACGAAAGGGCGCGGGCGGCTTTCCCAGGCACGCATTGCGTCCCTCAGGCGCTCTCCTGGGCGCCGCGGGCGAGGATGGTGCGCACCGCGCCCCGGTAGGAGCGGCCGACCGGCAGGGTGACGCCGCGGTCGGTCACCACCTGGTAGCTGCCGGTGGCGCGGCGTCGGACGCTGACCACCCGGCCGCGATCGACGATGTTGGAGCGGTGGATGCGCAGGAAGCGCTGCGGGTTGAGCCGGTCGGCCATCCCGGTCACCGATTCCCGGTGGAGGTAGGACGCCTCGCCGACGAACAGGCGGACATATTCGCCCTCCGCCGCCACCCGCTCCACCTTGTCCAGGTCGACGCGGATGCTCTCGCCGCGGGACTGGACCCACAAATGGCTGCTCTCGCCCAATTCGGCGTTGCGCTCGCGGCGCAGCGTCTCCAGCTGCCCGGCGAGCTCGCGCAGCCGCTCGTTGGCGCTGCGATCGACCAGCGCCTGGCGCACCCGCTGCATCGCGGTCTCCAGCCGCGTCAGCCGCACCGGCTTGGTGAGGAAGTCGATCGCGCCGGTGTCGAAGGCGGTGGCGGCGAAATGCGGGAAGGCGGTGACGAAGACGATGAGCGGCTTGGGCCCTTCGCCGCGCGCGAGCGATTCGACGACGTCGAAGCCGTCGAGCAGGGGCATCTCGATGTCGAGCAGGACGGCGTCGGGCCGAAGCGCGACGATCTGGTCGAGCGCCGCCTTGCCGCTCGACGCGCTGCCGACCAGGTCCAGGTCGGGAAAGCGGCCGACGAGGTCGCGCAGCCGGTCGAGCGCCAGCGATTCGTCGTCGGCGGCGAACACCCGGATCATCGGTCGGCCGCCGCGTTGAAGGGCATGGCCATCTCGACGACGAAGGCGCCGTCCGGCTCGCCCCGGACCGCGAACGAGGCGCTGTCGCCGAAGCGCGCCGTGAGCCGCTCGGCGACGTTGGCGAGGCCGACGCCGGTGCTTGCGCTGCGCCGGGCGCGGCCGTCCGGCGCGCTGTTTCGGGCGGTGATCCTGAGCTTCTGCCCGTCGCGCCGAGCGGTGATCGAAAAGGCGATCGGCCGGGTGCTGTGGGCGACGGCGTGGCGGATGACGTTCTCCGCGAGCGGCTGGGTGATGAGGCTCGGCACCAGCGCCCCCATGGCATCGGACGCGATGTCCAGCTCCACCGTCAGCCGGTCGGAAAAGCGCAGACGCTCGATCTCGAGATAGAGGGACTGGAGGGCGATCTCGCGCTGGAGCGGGATGTCCTCCTGAGGGTCGAGCGAGAGCGTCGCGCGCAGGAAGTCGCCGAGATTCTCGACCATGTGCTCGGCCGTCTCGACGTCCTTGCGCGAGACCAGAGCGGCGATCGAGTTCAGGGTGTTGAACATGAAGTGGGGGTTGAGCTGGTAGCGCAGCGCCCGCATCTGCGCCGTATGGGCGACGCGGTGCATCTCGGCGAGCTCGAGGCTGTAGGAGAGGGCGAGCAGCATGCCGAGCAGGGCGGCGTAGGACCAGAACCATTGCAGCGTCGCGCCGAAATAGGATTCGAGCGTGAACGAGCTCATGTTCTCGTCGCCGATGAAGATCTGGAAGACGGTGAAGTTGCCGAGCGCGTGGACGAACGCGCCCGCCAAGGCGAGGGCGGCGCCGAAGGCGAGCTGGCTGCGCAGCCGGCGTCCCGGCAGCCGGCGCACGATCCGGGCGATTGCGAGCGAGATGCCGACCCCGATCAGAGTCACGCAGGCGCGGGGCGCCATCATGGAAAGGCTGCGCCCCTCCCACATCAGCAGCTGCTGGACGGTGAGGGCCGAGAATTGGACCGCCCAGAAGACGAGCACGCAGGCGAGCAGGCCCCGCTGGCGCAGCACCTCCCCGGCATGATGGCCGACGCGGATCTCGGCGGCGACGTTCATCAGCTCTGGTAAAATGGCCCCCGATGGCGTGCAAGCGGCCCCCATGCCGTTCATTGGATAGGCGGCGCCGTTCATTGCGCCGGCGTTCAGGCGGCGCGCTCGAGCGGAAGGGCGGCGTGATCCAGCGATTCGAGCCCGCGGGCGAGGGCGCCGGCGGAATAGACCGCGGCCAGCGCCGCCGCCGTCGCCGAGTCGCACAGGTGGCGAAGCTCGCGGCGGGTCGGCGCCCTTAGCCCCGGCACCAGCCTCGGCAGGGCGATCTCCTCGTGCAGCCGGCGCACGAAGCCGCGGCTGGCGGTGGCGCGTATCTCCAGCCGCGCGCCCTGCGCCCGTCCCGCCGCCGCGATCGCCTGCTCCAGCCCCAGCCGCGCCTTCTCGAATATCCGCGCCTGGTGCTTCTTCGGCAGCCAGGGCCGCACCGCGCCGTCGCGCACCACCAGATAGAGGAGCCGCCGGTAGGAATCGGAGCCGAACAAGGCGGCGCACCGCTCCGCCTGCGCCGCCACCGCGACCCGCACGCTGCCGCCGCCGCCGCCGGGCGCGGGGCCGAGCCGCGCCTCCAGCCGGGCCAGGACTCGGAAGACGCTCGCCCGGTAGAGGGTCTCCATGTCGCCATACCAGTAAGCGAGGGTGGCGGGCTCCACCCCCGCCGCCTCGGCCAGCTCGCGCTCGGCGATCGGCCCCCGGCACGGGTCCGAGTAGAGCTGGAAGGCTTGGGTCTCGATCCTTTCGACTGGCGCCTCCATCGCTCCCTCCGCTCCGCTAGAAGTCCAGGGTCACGCCGGCGAAGATGTACCGGCCGAGCGCGTCGTAGACGTTGGGGAAGGTGTTCCCCGAGCAGAAGGTGGCGACGCAGGCATTGACCACGTTGGTGGTGCCGTTGGCGCCGATGATCGGCGGCGGCCGGTCGAAGACGTTGTTGACGCCCAACCGGAAGTTGAAATGGTCGAGCCGCGCGGTGAGCGTGAGGTCGATATAGCTCTGCGCCGGAATGCGCCCGTTGAAGGGCGAGAAGGGGCCGGCGAGCTGCGCCTGCGGGCTCGACAGGTCCAGCTTCACCGCGCTGAAGTAGCGCCACTGGGCGGACACCCCGACGCCGCCTGCGCCGTTCCAGCTCACCCGAAGCTTGTGCCGCCACTCCGGCGTGACCCCGGCGTTGAGCGCGGAGGCGCCGCACAAGGTGCCGTAGAGGCCGGTGCAGTCGAAGGGCGGCGAGACGCCGGTGTCGGTGACGAACTTGTCGATCCAGGTGCCGACGAGATTGGCGGAGAGGCCGCCGAGCCCGCCTATCTCCATCGCATAGCTGGCGCCGACGTCGATGCCCCGCGTCGAGAAGGCGCCGATGTTCTTGGGCGTGTCCACGACATAGCCTTGCGAGGAGCGCCACAGCGATCCGCTGGGATCGCGGTGGACGAGGCCGCACAGCGCCGGGTCGGCGGTGGCGACGCAGGTCGCGAGCGTGGTGTCCTGGCCGATCGGCTGGATCGCGTCCTTGATCTTGATGTCGAACCAGTCGACCGTCAGGGCGAAGCGCGGCAGGAAGCGCGGCTGGAGGACCAGGCCGACCGTCTTGGTGTCCGCGCTCTCCGGCCGGAGGGCGAGGTTGCCGCCGACGAGGCCGTTATACTGGCCGGCCGGATTGCCCGGGACGTTCTGCCCGACGTGGAGGCCCTGGAGGAGGCAGCCCGTCTCGCTCGCCTGGATCGGATGGCCCGAGCAGGGATCGCCGGCGCCGTTCAGCGCCACCACGTTGGGCGCGAACAGCTCGACGATGTTGGGCGCGCGGGCGGCGCGGTTGAAGCTGGCGCGCAGCCGCACGTCGCGGATCGGCGCGAAGTCGAGCCCCACCTTCCACGTGTCCGTCTTGAAGCCGCGCCCGCTCGTGTTCTTGAGGTCGTAGTCGGAGCGGCGGTAGCCGGCCTCGAGCGAGAGGTTGCGGAAGAAGCCGTTCTCGACGATCGGCACCCGGATCTCGCCGAACAGCTCGCGCACGTCGAACGCGCCCGCCGCGTCCACCGCCGCCGCCCCCTGGCCCGCAAGGTCGCTGGCCGGGAGCAGCGAGAAGGAGGCGTCGGCCCTGAAGTCGAGCGACTCCTTGCGATATTCGGCGCCAAGCGCGATTCCGATCCCCTCCTCCGCCCAGGGAAAGCGAAGCCCGTATTCGCCGAGCTTGCCGGTCACCGCCGCGCTCAGCACGCTCTCCTTGTTCTCGGCGCGCTGGAAGCCGGAGGTGATGAGATAGGCGAGCGCCGCCGGAGTCACCGTGCCGGTGCCCCAGATGTCGTAGGGCACGCAATTGGGGTCGCTGCCGCTGCGCACCGAGCGGCAGATCGGCTGGCCGTTCGGCCCGGTCACGACGTCGAGCGCCTTGATCAGCTTGGTGACCGACAATTCGTTGCGATAGGTGTCGGCGAAATTGGTCTGCCCGAACAGGTAATAGGCATCGTAGGACCAGGCGCTGGAGATGTCGCCGCGCATCCCGGCGGTGATCCGGAACGAGGTGTGCTGGCGGTCGTCCTGCCGCGGCCCGCCCTCGACGTTGCGGCGCAGGATCTGCGCGAAGCCCTTGTTGTAGGTCTGCTGAGTCGTCGGGTCGGTGAAGACGTAGGGCGTGGTGCAGGCGGGACCGGTGCAGTCGGGATCGGGGGCCGTCACCGTGCCGGGATAGAAGCCCATCCGGTCGGGCGTCGTCAGCAGGTTCTCCCGCGCGCAGATCACCGCGCGCTGCTGGGCGCCGAGCAGCGGGTTGTCGCAATTGACGGCATAGGTGTTGCCGAAATCGCCCGACGGCGCGATCTGGGCGACCGTGCGGTCGTCCATGAACACGCCCTCCAGATAGGGCTTCAGCGACGGGCTGATCTCGTAATTGCCGAAGAAGCCCATCGTGTAGCGCTCGTCCGGCCGCTGGTAGTAGTTGGTCGGCGAGAAGTTGAAGCGGTCGAGCTGGGTCTTGAGCGTGCGGTTCGGCCCGACCTGGAAGAAGGTCGAGGTGCCGCCCTGGTAGACGACCACCGTCGCGTCCTTGTTGGTCAGCGATCCGCCGCAGTCGAAGCGGTTGGCGGGGTCGGCGGCGATCTGGGCGGGGGTGCGCGCCTGGGTGGTGCAGGCGCTGTAGTCGCGCTTGTTCTGGGTGATCGCGCCGATCTTGCGATAGCTCGCATAGGCGACGACGTGGCCGCGATTGTCGTCGAAGCCGGCGCCGATCTGCGCGGTGAGGTCGTAGGTGGCGCCGTCGACGACGCCGCCGCGCGGATAGCTGAAGCCGCGGCGGTTGAAGGCGCGGACGAACTCGCCGCCGGCGCGGTTGTCGTGCTGGTAGACGCTGTACTGGCCGTCCAGCTTCACGCCCTCGAAATCGGTGTCGATGATGAAGTTGACCACCCCGGCGACGGCGTCGGAGCCGTAGACGGACGAGGCGCCGCCGGTGAGGACGTCGACCCGGCTGATCAGGGTCGCCGGGATGATGTTGATGTCCGCCGCCGCCGAAGCCGGATCGCCGGGGACGAGGCGGCGGCCGTTGACCAGCACCAGGGTGCGCTGCGGGCCGAGGCCGCGCAGGTTGACGGTGGCGATGCCGGTCGCGCCGTTGGCGAGGTTGCCGCCCTGCTCGCCGAACGCCTGCGGCAGCGCGTTGATCAGGTCCTCGGTCTTGGTCGTGCCCTGGAGCTTGACGTCCTGGCTGTTGAGCACCGTCACCGGGCTGACCGCGGTGAGGTTGGGCTGCGGAATGCGCGAGCCGGTGACGACGATTGCATTGTTCTCGGCGCCGTCGTCGGCGGCGGCCTGCTCGGGGGCGGCGGCGTCCGCCGGCGCCGCGGGCGCCGCGTCGCTCCCCGCCTGCGCCTGCGCCTGCGCCTCGGTCTGCGCCTGGGCCGGATCGCCGGCGATCGCCGCCGTCGCCAATAAAGTGGAGGCCAGGAGCCCGGACTGCAGGCGATACATCATCTTTCCCCCTCGGTGAGCTGCTCCCCTGGGATATGGCGAAGGGCGCGTCCGGGCAGCGGCGGTGGCACGAGCGGCGGCGCAGGTGCAGCGGGCGGCGGCGGCCTCCGCCGCGTCGCGCGCAGAGCCGCCGTTCGCCGGTCCGGGCGAGGCCGTTGGCGGCGCGGCGGGACGAACGGCGGCACCGGGGCGGCCGTTCGCGGCAGCGGCGGCCACGATCGTCCCGAGCGCGCTATGGCGCCGCCATGAAGCGCCGGATCCGCCCCGTCTGCGCCCTCGCCTGCCTCGCCCTCGCCGCGGCTGCGCCGCCGCGCCCGTCCTTCACTCTGATCGAGGGCGGCTTCGAGCCGGGGCGCCAGCCCGACGGCAATTCGATCTTCCTCGACGCGCCGCGCGGCCTCATCCTGGTCGACACCGGCCGCCATCCCGAGCATCAGGCGCGCCTCCTCGCCTTCGCCCGCGCGTCGGGCAAGCCGGTCGTGGCGATCGTCAACACCCACTGGCATCTCGACCATAGCGGCGGCGACGCCGCCCTGCGCGCCGCCTTTCCCGCAGCGCCGCTCTACGCCAGCAGCGCCGTCGAAGGGGCCCTCGCCGCCTTCTTCCCGGCCAGCCGGGCCGAGGCCGAAGCCTATCTCGCCTCGGGCCGCGCCTCGCCGCAGGAGGCCGCCGACATCCGCCTCGACCTCGCCCGCATCGCGTCCCCCGCGGCGCTTCGGCCGAGCCGGCCCGTCGCGGGCCGCCACGTCGTTGACCTCGGCGGCCGCCGGATCGAGCTCCGCCTCGCCCGCTTCGCCGCGACGGAAGGCGACGTCTGGCTGGTCGACCGGCGGGCGGGCCTGGTCGTCGCCGGCGACCTCGTCGTCGCCCCCGTCCCCTTCCTCGACACCGCCTGCCCGGAAGGCTGGCGGCGGGCGCTCGACGCGATCGCCGAGACCCGGTTCCGCACCCTCCTCCCCGGCCACGGCGCGGCGATGACTCGGAGCGACTTCCTCCTCTGGCGCCGCGCCTTCGGCCGACTGCTGGATTGCGCCGGCTCGCTCGCCCCCGCGGCGGCCTGCGCCGACGGCTGGCTGCGCGACGCCGCGCGCTTCGTCCCCGCCGGCGCCGAGGCGCGGGTGCGCGGCCTGCTCGCTTACTATCTCGCCGCCCGGCTGCGCGCCGCGCCCGCGGAACGCGCCCGCTACTGCCGTCCGCTCGCCTGATCCCGCCCATTGCGGCGATCCCGCTCACGTGCAATTGGCGGTCCCTCGAACGGCGGCAGGACTGGGTATAATGGCGGGTGCAAAGGGCATGACCGGACGATTGAGCGTCGTCATGCCGGTGCGCGACCTGGCCCCCTATGTCGACGCCAGCATCTCCAGCATCCTCGACCAGAGCTTCGGCGATTTCGAGTTCATCATCCGCGACGACGGCTCGCGCGACGGCACCCGGGAGATATTGCGCGGCTGGGCGCGTCGCGACGCCCGCATCAAGCTGTTCGAGAGCGACACCAGCCTCGGCCCGGCGGAAAGCTCCAACTGGGTCGTCGCCCAGGCCTCCGGCGATCTCGTCGCCCGAATGGACGGCGACGACGTCGCCCATCCCGACCGGCTCCGCCGCCAGGTCGAGGCGCTCGATCGCGATCCCGACGCCTGCCTCGTCGGCACCTTGTGGGAGGGGATAGACGAGAAGGGCCGCCGCGTGCGCCCGCGCGACCGCTGGCGGCTCGCCCATCCCTCCGCTTTCGCGCCTTTCCCCCACGGCTCGATCATGTTCCGCCGCGCCGCCTTCGAGCGGGTCGGCGGCTACCGCACCGAGGCCAATTTCTGGGAGGATCTCGATCTCTATCGCCGCCTGTCGGCGGTGGGCCGGCTGATCGTCCTGCCTCAGGCGCTCTACCGGCACCGCTCGTCGGTGCTCAGCACCCGCTTGGCCTCGCCGCCCGAGCAGGTCGAGGCGTCGGTCGACCGGATGTACCGGCAGGTGAACGGCCTCCCCGCCCGCCCCGCCTCCGGAGCGGGGGCGCGGCTGCTGCCCCAGGTGTTCCTGTCGCTCGGCTCGACCCGCCTGTGGGCCGGCCGGTCCCCCCGCATGCTGCGCCGGCTGCTTCGGCGGAGCGCGCTGAGGCTCGACCGCGCCTCGGCGGGCATCCTGCTCTGGGCCCTGTGGGGCAGCGTCAGCCCCGGCACCCTGCGCTTCTCGCTCCGCTCGATGGCGAGGCTGCGCGACTTCACCGTGCGCAAGCGCTTTCCGGACGACAGCGTCTACGTCTGGGATTGCCCCTCCGCGGCCAGCCGGCCCGCGTCGCCGGCGCCGGCGGCCGAGCCCGCCGCCGCCGTCCTCACCCCCGCCGAGGCGAAGCTTCGCCGGCAAGCCTGAGCAGCGTCTCGCACAAGGCGGCGGGCGGATCGGACGGCACCAGCGTGCGGATGCGCCGGGCGGCCTCGGCGCCGATCTCCCGCCATTCCCGCCGCCGCTGCCAGGCGCGCTCCATCGCCTCGTCGAAGCTCCGCTCGGCCGCCGCGTCCGCGACGAAGCCGGTGGCGCCGTCGTCCACCACCTCGGCATTGCCGGCGACGTCGGTCACCACCGCGACCCGGCCGCACAGCATCGCCTCGACGAGCACCAGCGGCAGGCCCTCGGCGCGGGACGGGAGGAGGAGCGCGTGGTGGCGCGCCCAGATCGCCTGGACGTCGTCCTCGTAGCCGGCGAAGGCGACGTTCGAGAGGCCGTGATAGGCGGCCATCGCCTCAAGCCCCTCGCGCTGCTCGCCGGCGCCGTAGAAGGTGACCCTCACCGGTCTCGCCCGCCATTTCTCGCTGGCCAGGACCCGCAGCACGATGTCCTGGCCCTTCTCCTTGGGATAGAGCCGGCCGACGCAGGCGAAGGCGATCCCCTCCTCCTCGTCCGGCCAGGCCGGCGCCGCGTCCCAGGGAACGAGGAAGGGATTGCGCACCACCGAGGCGCGCGGCAGGCGGCGGCCGATCTGCTCCTCGGTGAGGCGGAGATTGTGGGCCGAGACGAAGAAGGCGTGCAGCGCCTCCTCATATATCGCCCTCACCGCCGGCAGCCATTTGTCCTGCGGCCAGTAGAGGTCCGTCGCCTTCTGGCAGATCAGCACATAGGGGACCTTCATCCGCCGGCAGACGCTGGCGAGCAGCCAGCCGTCGTGATTGCCGCCCTGGGAGATGACCACCAGGTCGACCTTGCCCCTCAGCCGCAGCGCGACGTGCAGCCGCATCGCCTGGTAGACGACGCTGAGATAGGGCGTGAACATCGCCACGAAGGAATAGAGCTTGTTGGGGAGGAAGGGGAAATGGGCGAGCTCGATCCGCTTCACGCCGAGCTCGCGCAGCCGCGCGACATTGCCCTCGGCGGGGTTGAGGCGGTTCTTGTAGATCCATACCTTGTGGCCGCGACGGGCCAGCGTCGCCGCCGCCTCGCTCCACAATATCTCGCTGCCGCCCCAGGTGAAGTTGCTGCTGATGAAGGCGAAACGCTTACCCGGCACCTTGCCGTCCTCATTATCCACGCGCTGGAACTCCCCTGGCGAACCGCTTAGGGAAGTCGCGAGATGCGAGAAAGTAAATTGTCGCGGGTCGGGGGCCGCAGGTGTGGCTGAGCGGATCTCCGGCGTCCTGCGCAGCGGCGAATGGTGGGACTACAAGCTGGTCCCGATCCTGTCCGCCTTCTACGGCAGCGCGATCGTGCTGCGGCACCCGATCGGCAGCTTCTGGCCGGGCGCGCTCGTCCTCCTCCTGTCGCTCATCCCCGGCGCCGCCTATGTCAGCATCGTCAACGACCTCACCGACATCGACGACGACGCCGCCGCCGGCAAGGCCAACCGGATGGCGTCGCGCTCCACCGGCTTCCGCGCCGCCGCGCTGCTCGCAACGCTCGCCGCCGGTGCCGCCTTCTTCTGGGTCTGGCGAGGCCAGCCGCTGCTGCTCGCCTTCTACGCCGCCGCCTGGATCGCCTTCACCCTCTATTCGGTCCCGCCGGTCCGGTTGAAGACGCGCGGCCTCGCCGGCGTCGCCGCGGATTCCGCGGGCGCCCACCTCTTTCCGACCCTGCTCGCCGCGGCCGTGCCGTTCACCGTCATCGGGGTCGCGCCCGAGCCGGTCTGGCTCGCCGCCGTCGCGCTCTGGTCCTTCGCCTACGGCTTCCGCGGCAACCTGTGGCACCAGCTGCTCGACCGGGACAGCGACCGGGCGGCCGGAGTCGGCACGTTCGGCGCGCGGCACAGCCGGCGGACGGCCGCGCGGCTCGGGGCCTGGGTCGCCTTCCCGCTCGAGCTGGTGGCCCTCGCCGTCCTGCTGCATCGGATCGACAATGTCGTTCCGATGCTCTTCCTCGCCGCCTATGCGCTGCTCGTCTACCGGCGGGTGCGGCTGTGGAACATGAAGGCCGTGCTCGTCGCGCCGCGGCCGGGCTATCTCATCCTCCTCCACGAATATTACGACGCGTTCCTGCCGCTGGCGCTGCTGCTCGCCTCGGCGCTCGTCCATCCGTTCGACTGGGTGCTGCTCTCCGTCCACCTCTGCCTGTTCCACCGCCGCCCGCTCGCGGCCTGGCAGGACGGCTGGAGGCTGGTGCTGAGGCCCCTGCTCCAGCGACTCAGGATCCTGGGGCCTCCGGCAGCAGATAGTCGCTGAGATAGGGCGCATAGGCCGGGCGCGAGGCGAGCTTCGTCGCCCGTCCCTCGAAGGGCGCCAGAAGGTCCTCGCCGAGGCCGGCCTCGAGCGGCACCGGTCGCGGCCGCAGGCGCTGGAGCAGGCCGGCGAGGCCGTCGAGCCGCCCCTCGCGCGCGGCGCGGCGGTAGAGGCTGCGCAGCCGCCCCGACGGCAGCCGGCGCGCCAGGCGGTTGAGGCGCGGATACCAGGCCAGCGCCGCCGGCGAGAGCGAGGGGTTGACCCGCGCCTGCGCCGGCGCCCGAGGCTCCAGCCCGAGCGGCCCCGCCACCGCCTCCACGAACCCCTGGGGGTCGTCGCGGAGCAGCTCGTAGGGCAGGACGATCAGCCGCTCCGCCCCGAAGGTGCGCTCGTAGAGGCCGATCAGCCGGTCATAGTCCCAGGCATTGGCCGGCGCCGCGCCCGGGACCGGGTCCGGACGGCAGAAGGCGTCGAGCGTCAGCTCTCCCCCGGTCCGCGCATATTGCGAATAGGCCGAGATCAGCATCGAGCGGAAGCCGCGCGTGACGAGGAGGATGCTCGCCCCGGGAAAGACGGCGCCCAGCGTCTCGCACACCCGCGCCTGCGCCTCCGGCAGCGGACGCCGGCGCAGGCGCTGATAGTCCGGATCGCCTTCGTCGATCCCGGCATGCGGGGTGGTGAGGGATTCGGCGCTGGTCACCCGCCACTTCACCCCCTCGCTCGGCGTCGCCGCCTGGCCGGCAATGGCATAGACGTTGGGATAGCCGGCGATGCCGCCGTGGGAGAAGGCGACCTCGGGATGCTCGGTGAACCAGCGCCTCAGGAAGTTGGAGCCGGTCTTGGGATAGCCGATGTGGATGAGGTGCCCGGTCATCGCGCCGGCTCCCCCAGCCAGCGGGCCAGGGCCTCGATGCAAAGGCCGGTGGTGAGCGCTTCCGAGCCCCAGCGCGGCGTGTCGGGATGCGGCTCGGCGAAGGCGCCGTCGCGCCGCCGCTCACGCCCGCCATGGTAGAAGGCCGCGCGGGGCCAGGCGCCGTCGGGCCGCTGCAGGCCGAGCAGCCGCGCGACCGCCTCCGCCGGCGCCCGCCCGCCCAGCGAGGCGAGCGCGCACAGGGCGAGCGCCGCCTCCAGCGCGCCGGCCGGCGCCGCCGCCGCGACCCTGGCGCGGAGCGTCTCCTCGGCGCCGGCCGAGCGGCCGGCCAGCGCCCGCGAGAGGAAGTACCAGATCACGAAGCGGTTCTCGTACCATTTGTCGCACCGGGTCTCCGCCCCCTCCGCCACGGCAGAGGCGAGGAAGGCGACGACCGCTTCGTCCCCCTCGAAGGCGCCGAGATAGAAGAGGGCGTTGGCGTTGACCGCCGCGTCGACGTCGCGCGGTGCCGCCGAGGTGCGCCGGAAGAAGAGCCACAGGGTCGGCGCGTGGCGCAGCTGGCGCAGCGTCACTGCAAGGTGCTTCGTTCCCGACCATCTCAGCCGCGGCGAGAGCCAGGTGAAGAACCGCCCCTCCCGGTCGCGATTGGCGAGGAGGAGAGGCCGGTTGTCGGGGAAGGCGAGGCCCGCCGCGGCGAGGGCCGCCGACGCGCAGCTCGTATCGTCGACGTCCGGCGGCAGCTCGCGGTGGTGGGGATGCGCGCGAGTCCAGTGGCGCCAAAGGCCGAACCGGTCCATCTCAGCCTGGAGGAAGGCCAGTGCCCGCCGCTGCGCCGCCGCCGCTCCGGGCCAGAAGGACAGGCTGTGGGCGAGAAGCGCCGTCGGGAAGACCGAGGGGTCCGCCTCCGCCCGCTCCTCCAGCGTCGGATCGGTCGACGCGAGCACTGGGAACTCGCCGCTCGGCCGCTGCTCGCGCTCGAGCCAGGCGACCGCGCGGGCGAGCGCCGCCTCGACCTCAGGTCCGGTCGGCATGAGCGGGGGCCGGGCTCACAGGCGCACCGGCAGCGCGAGCGGGGTCAGGGCGCTCGCCGTGCGGAACCAGGGGAGGGCGTCGAGCGGGAGGTCGGCCGTCAGGCGCGGCGCCGCATCGAGCAGCACGCCCAGCGCCGCCGCTGCGATCCGGCGGCCGAGCGGCGCGCCGAGGCAATGGTGGGCCCCGGAGCCGAAGGCCAGGTGGCGCCTGAAGGGCCGGGCGAGGTCGAGCTCGGCCGGCCGCTCGAAGAAGGCCGGGTCGCGATTGGCCGCGCCGACGCAGATCTGGACCGCCGCCCCCGCCGGCAGTTCGCGCCCGCCCAGCGTCGTCGCGCGGGTCGTCCGGCGCGGCAGCATGTGCTCGGGCGGATCGAGCCGCGCCACTTCCTCGACAAAGGCGGGGAGCGCGGCGGCGTCGCCGCGAAGCCGCTCGGCGAGCGCGGGATCGCCCATCAGCCGCAAGATGGCGCTGACGATCAGCCGCTCGGTCGTGCTGGTGGCGGCGAGCCAGAGCAGTGCGACGAGGCTTCGCACCTCCGCCTCGCCGACCAGGCCCTGCCCGCTCTCGCACAGCCGGGTGTAGACCGCCGCCCGCGGCGCCAGCGCGTTCAGCGCCCCGACCAGCGCCGCGAGCGGGTCGGCGGCGGTCCGCGCCGCCTGCGCCTGGGCGACGATCTCGGCGAGGCTGTCCTCGCCCAGCCCCATCATCTCTCCGGCCACCGCGCGGCTGACCGGCGCGGCGAAGCCCGCCACCGCGTCGAAGGCCGGCGCCAGCGCCCGCCGCGCTTCCGCCTCCGCAAGCGCGCCCAGCGCCGCCATGCGCTCCGGCTCGAACACCGGCGCCAGCAGCCGCCTCAGCGGCGGCTGGCGCGGCGGATCGGCGGCGAGCAGCACCGGGTCGACCGGCGCATAAGGCGCGTTGGAGAAGAAAGCGGGGGCGCCGAGCGCCGCCTTCGCCTCCTCATAGCCGACCACCACCCACTGGCCGGGGCGGGGGAGGAAGTGGACGGGGCCGAGGGCGCGCAGCCGCTCGTAGGCCGGGAAGCGGTCGGCGGCGACGGCGGGGTCGTCGAAGTCGAGGGCGTCGATCCACGACGCCCGCGCCGGCGGACGCAGGCGCCGGGCGGCGGCGCCGATCCGGGCGACCAGGCTCATCCCAGCCTCGCGACGACGTGCGGCCGCGCGAGGCGGTAGAGCAGCCAGGCGGCGACGAGCAGCACCAGCGCCGCCGCGCTCAGCGCGAAAAAGGCGGCGTCGGGCCCGCCGCCGGTGAGCCAGCCGCGCGTCCGGCCGAGCAGCGCCGCGACCGGGTTGAGCGCGAACATCCCGCTTTCGGGCAGCGGATAGGCGATGGGCGTGAGGAAGAAGAGCAGCGCGCCGGCCAGGAAGAGGCCGCGCGAGACGTCGTCGTAGAGCAGGCCCAGCGGCGCCGCGAGCAGGCCCAGCGCGAAGCCGAGCAGGAGCAGCGCGGCAAGGCCGAGGGGGAAGAGAAAGGCGCCGGCGCGAAGCGGCACCGGAAGCACGGCGAGCACCGCCCCGAGCACGACGACCCGCACGGCGGCATTGAGGAGGACGCCGAGGAAGGCGGCGCCGAGCACCGCCTCGTGCGGCAGGGTGGTGCGGGTGATGACCTGGCGGGCGCGGCCCAATTGCTCCAGCGGCGCGTTGAGGCCGTCGAGAAAGGCCTGCCAGAGGACCATGCCGGAAAGGACGAAGACCGGATAGGGGAGGTCGGTCGCTCCGACCGCTATCACCCGGTGCGACTGGACGTAGGCGCAGATCCCGGCCGTTCCCGCCGCGGGCAGAAGCAGCCACAGATAGCCGAGCCAGGCGCGGCGGTGCTGGGCGCGCAGGTTGGCGAGGAACAGGGCCCGGGCCGGTCCCCGCGAGCGGGCGAAATCCGCCGCCGCGCCGGCCAGGAACCGCCCGGGCCGCCGTAGCTCGCTCGCCGCACTGTACACCGTCTCCGCCACCCGCCTCCCGTACCGGCGGCGCGGCGGAGTGTCGAGGCGGCCCCTCAGCCCGCGCTCAGCCCCGCGATCAGCGATCCGAACGCGACGAGGAGCGTCACCGCCCCGGCGAGGAGCGCCTTGACGACGTCGTCGGGCGAGCGGCTCCGCATGAGGGCGACGACCGCCAGCGCGCCGGCCAGCCCCAGCGTCACGCCGGCCGCTCCGGCGCGGAAGTTGGCGGCATACCAGAGCGCGGGCGACTTCAGGGTCGCGGCGGTGCGCAGCCCGTAGAAGCCGTTCGGCGGCACCAGCCGCAACGCCATCGGAAGGTTGACCGCCGCCACCAGCAGCGGCCCGAAGACCAGCAGCGGCGTGGGCCCGAGCCGCCGCAACAGGCGCCTGACCGGAGACTCCCCCCCTTCGCCCATGTCGCCGACCCTCCCCGGCTAAGGCATAGGCCAGGGCCGTCGAAAATATAGTGGGGCCCTGCCGCATGGACAGCGCCGCTTCATGAGCCTAGAACGAATTTCGCGCAATTTTTCGTTTGTGATAGCTTTTCGCAAGCCGTGAAGCCTCTGCGCAAAGTGGCCATGGCCCGGTGAACGAATTTCGCGGAGATCCCCTTGCTCGAATGGCCTTCGCAGCCGGTGACCGATTTCCGCGGCATTCCCCTGCCCGAGCCCGGAATCCCCGCCGGCTATGCCGCGCTGATGGCGCGCTTCGGACTGGCCGTCCCGATCTCGGGCCCACTCGTCGCCATCGCCGAGCGCCATCACCCGCGCTCGGACGATCGGTGGCGCATGCTCACCCCCCGCCACGCGCCGGCGCTCGAACTGTCGGCGCAGCTGACCTTCGCGTTGCGATACGAGGGGGTGAACCTCATCGTCCTCAAGCGCCTGTTTGGAGCGGTGGCGCCCGCCGACATCGCCGCCATGGTCGGGGCGAGCCCCACCGGAGCCTATGCGCGCCGGGTGTGGTTCCTCTACGAGTGGCTGACGGAGACGAAGCTCGATCTCCCCGATGCGGGCAAGGTGCGCGCCGTTCCGGTGGTCGATCCCGATCTCCAGCTCGCCTTGGCGGAAGGCGAGCCGTCCGCCCGCCACCGGGTGATGAACAATCTGCCCGGGCCGGCCGCCTTCTGCCCGATGGTGCGCAGGACCGCGACGCTCGAGGCCTATCGCTCGCAACGGCTCGACTCGCGCGCCCGCGAAGCGGCCGGCCGGGTCCGCTCCGACCTGCTTGCGCGCGCGGCGGCCTTCCTCCTGCTCAACGATTCCAAGTCGTCCTTCGCCATCGAGGGAGAGCGCCCCTCGGGTTCCCGCGCGACACGCTGGGGCCAGGCGATCGCCCAGGCGGGCAGGGGGCCCCTCAGCGTCGCCGAGCTGGATCGCCTCCAGCGCATCGTCATCGGCGACCACCGCTTCGTCCGCCTCGGCCTGCGCCGGGAAGGCGGCTTCGTCGGCGTGCACGACCGCGACACTCAGATGCCGATCCCGGACCATGTCAGCGCCCGCGCGGAGGACCTTCCGTCGCTGCTCGAAGGGCTCATCGCCTTTTCGGAGCGGGCGATACGCGGCGGCATGGACCCTGTGGCCGCCGCCGCCTGCGTGGCGTTCGGGTTCGTCTACATCCACCCCTTCGTCGACGGGAACGGCCGCCTCCACCGGTGGCTCGTCCATCACGCGCTCGCGCTCGCGCATTTCAACCCGCCGGGGCTGATCTTCCCGGTGAGCGTCGCCATCCATCGCCGGATCGCGGACTATCGCGCGGTGCTCGAATCCTATTCGGCCCCGCTGCTGCCCTTGATCGACTGGGAGCCGACGGCGGACGGGAACGTCCGGGTGCTGAACGACACGGCCGACTTCTACCGCTATTTCGACGCCACCCGCCACGCCGAGTTCCTCTACGCCTGCGTCGAGCAGGTGATCGTGCACGATATGCCGGAGGAAATCCGCTTCCTCGAAAGCTTCGAGCGCTTCAGCGAGCGCCTCCAGCAGATCGTCGACATGCCGGCCGCCGAGGTCGAGCTGCTCCGGGGCTTCCTGGCCCAGAACGAAGGCCGGCTGTCCGAGCGGGCGCGCACCCGCGAATTCGCCCCGCTCAGCGACGCGGAGGTCGCCGCCGTGGAGCGCGCCTATGCGCTGAGCTTCCCGAAAGGCTCCCCCGCCCCGGACCCGCCCGACGCCCCCGACCCACGGACCTAGCCGAACCGGGGGAGGAGGAGTGGCGGAGCGGGAGGGATTCGAACCCTCGATACGGTTTTGCCGTATACTCACTTTCCAGGCGAGCGCCTTCGACCACTCGGCCACCGCTCCGCATGCTCTGGACGAGCGGCCATTAAGGGGCGCCGGCGCTCAGGGCAAGCCGCCGGCGAGGGAGTCGATGCGGCGGGCGAGGGCGACGTCGCGCCCGGTCACCCCGCCCGAATCGTGGCTGGTGAGCGCGATCGCCACCTTGTTCCAGGCGTTGGACCAGTCCGGATGGTGGTCGGCCTTCTCGGCCGCGAGCGCGACCCGCGTCATGAAGCCGAACGCCTCGGCGAAATCGGCGAAGGCGAAGGCGCGGCACAGCGCCCGCGCCGACTCGTCGTAGCGCCAGCCCGGCAGTCCCGCCAGCGCCGCCGCCCTTTCCTCGTCAGACAGGGTCATTTGTCTCCTCCCGGCTTTCCTCTATGTCGCAGAGGCGATGAGCGAGCGTCAAACCTTCGCGCCGGACGCGGCCGAGATCGAGCGGCTCGCCGAGGCGGCGATCGCGCGCATGCCCGAGGCGTTCCGGCGCCATCTCGAGGGCGTCGTCCTGCGAGTCGACGACTTCGCCGAGGACGAGGTGCTGGCGGAGCTCGGCATCGAGGATCCGTTCGACCTTTCCGGCCTCTATTCCGGCCGGCCGGTCGGCGAGCGATCCTCGCTTCTTTCGGGCGAGCTTCCCGCCATGATCCATCTCTACCGCCGGCCGCTGCTCGACGAATGGGCCGAGACGGGCGTGAGCCTGGAGGCGCTGGTCGGCCACGTCATCGTCCACGAGGTCGGCCACCATTTCGGCTTCTCCGACGCCGACATGCACGCGATCGAGGATTCCGCCGGGTGAGCGCGACGCTGCTGCGGATGGAGCGCGTCGCCTGCCTGCGCGGCGGGCGGCGGCTGTTCGAAGGCCTCGACCTCTGCCTCCGCGAAGGCGGCGCGCTGCTCGTCTCCGGGCCGAACGGGGCGGGCAAGTCGAGCCTGCTGAGGATCGCCGCCGGGCTTCTGGCCGCAGCGGCCGGACGGGTCGAGCGGCCCGGCGCCGCCGCCCTCGCCGACGAATCGCTCGCCCTCGATCCGCGGCAGACGCTGGCGCGGGCGCTCGGCTTCTGGGCGCGCCTCGACCAAGGGGACGCCGCGCAGGCCATGGCGTCGATGGGCCTCGCCGCCTTGGCCGACGTGCCGGTGCGGATGCTCTCCACCGGCCAGAGGAAGCGCGCCGCCCTCGCCCGGGTGGCGGCGAGCGGAGCGCCGCTGTGGCTGCTCGACGAGCCGGCCAACGGCCTCGACTCGGAGGGGCTGGAGCGGCTCGCCGACGCCATGGCCGCGCACCGGGCCGGCGGCGGGGCGATCCTCGCCGCCTCGCACCCTCCCCTGCCGCTCCCCGGCGCGGAACGGCTGGCGCTGGGATGACGGCCCTCGTCCTGCGCGAGCTGCGCCTCGCCGCCGCGGCGGGAAGCGCGCTCCTGCCGCTCGTCTTCTTCCTGCTTGTGGCGGCGCTCTTTCCCTTCGCGGTCGGGCCGGACGCGCCGCTGCTCGCACGGACCGGCGGCGGAGCCCTCTGGATGGCCGCCTTGCTCGCCGCGCTCCTCCCGGTCGACCGGCTCGTCGAGCCCGACCGGGCGGCGGGCGTGCTCGACCAGCTGGCGGTGCGCGGCATCTCCGAGGAGATCGTGGCGGCGGCGAAGCTCGCCGGCCACTGGCTGAGCTTCGGGCCGCCGCTGATGCTCGCCGCCGTCCCGGCCGCGGCGCTGATGAAGCTGCCCGCGGACATCCTCCTCCGCCTGGAGCTCGGCCTGCTCGCCGGGACTCCGGGCCTCGCCGCTCTGACCCTCATCGTCGCCGCCCTGACCGCGGGTCTGCGCGGCACCGGCGCCCTTGCCGGCCTGCTGCTGCTGCCGCTCGCCGTGCCTCTGCTCATCTTCGGCGCGGGGATGACGGGCGAGGCCGGCGGCCCGGGCGCGGCGAAGCTGCTCGCCGCCGCCTCGCTCCTGCTCGTCGCCCTCGCCCCCTTCGCCGCCGGCGCCGCGATCCGAGCGGCGCGCGACTAGGGTTCGTCCCGTTCAAGCGGGAACACCGTTCGGGCTGAGCCTGTCGAAGCCCCTTACTTGTTCCACCCTCGGAGGGACGAGAGGGCTTCGACAAGCTCAGCCCGAACGGAAAGGCGATTCCTCAGACAGGGGCCTAGAGTCGATCCTGTTCAGTTGGAATCGTCACCCCGGACTTGATCCGGGGTCCATCTTCCTTTGTTGCCTGGTGAGAAGAAGGTGGATGCCGGATCAAGTCCGGCATGACGGATCAGCGTTTCAGTTCCAGCAGGACGGACTCTAGCGGTCGGTAGGGTCTGTCACCGGCTCCATCTTGCGAAGATCGCCGTCGGGAGGAGCAGGCCGCGCGCTTCCTCGCGCACGGCCATGTCGCCGCACTCGACGGTGCCGCCGTGCCCGGCCAGCGCCTGGCGCAGCAGCTCGCCTATGGCGAGCGCCGACATCCGCACCGCGTAGACGGTGAGGACGAGGAAGCGGCTGTCGGCGTCGAGCAGGCGGGCGCAGCCGGCGACGAGGCCGGGCAGCCCCTCCTCCAGCTTCCACACCTCGCCCTCGGGCCCGCGGCCATATTTGGGGGGATCGAGGATGATCCCGTCGTAGCGCCGCCCGCGCCGCACCTCGCGCGCGACGAACTTGGCGGCGTCGTCGACCAGCCAGCGTATCGGCCGCTCCGCCATGCCCGACAGGCGCGCATTCTCCTTGCCCGCCTCGACCGACTTCTTCGACGCATCGACATGGGTCAGCCGCGCGCCCGCCCCGGACATGGCGAGCGTCCCGACGCCGGTATAGCCGAACAGGTTGAGCGCCTCGCTCCCCTCGCCGAGCCGCTCGCGCATCCAGGCCCATTGCGGCGCCATGTCCGGGAAGAAAGCGAGGTGGCGGAAGGGCGTGCATTGGGCGCGAAAGCGCACTTCCGCCCATTCCAGCGCCCATCCCTCGCTCGGGACGGGGCGGCGGAAGGCCCAGCGGCCGCCGCCTTCCTCGTCCGAACCGGGGATGAACTCGCCGTCGGCGTCCCAGTCTGACGAGGCGGGCGCCCACAAAGCCTGGGGCTCGGGACGGATGAAGCGGTAGCGGCTGTAGCGTTCGAGCTTGCGCCCGCCGCCGCTGTCGACGAGCCCGTAATCGCGCCAGGGCTCGGCGATCAACACCGTCATCCCGGCGGACGCCGGGATCTCAGGTCGAGAGTTCACAGCCTT
>JAFANP010000002.1 GCA_019232625.1 Alphaproteobacteria bacterium
CGACTATCTCGCCGGCGGGGCGGGGGCGGACCAGCTCTACGGCCTGGGCGGCGACGACGGGCTCTACGGCGGGCTCGGCGCGGACCAGCTTCGCGGCGGCGCCGGGCGCGACTGGTTCCGCTACGAGAGCGCGTCGGAATCGACCGCGGCGGCGATGGACCGGATCGCCGACTTCCAGGCGGGCGAGAAGATCGACCTCTCGGCGATCGACGCGGACTCGATCGCGGGCGGCAACCAGGCCTTCGCCTTCATCGGCTCGGACGCGTTCCACAACGTCGCCGGCGAGCTGAGGGTGAGCGAGTCCAACGGCAGCTGGTTCGTCGAGGGCGACGTCGACGGCGACGGCGCCGCCGACCTCGTCATCCAGGTCGACACAATCCTCGCCCACCCCCTGGGCGCAAGCGACTTCGTCTTCTGAACGGGGAGGCGGAAGGGGCTTCCCGTTCGGCCTCGCGCGCTTGACTTGGAGGCGGGTTTGGGCTTGAGGGGCGGGGCACCGGCGGGGCGATAGCCTCGGTGCTTTCTTGGGGTTTGCGCGGTCCCCCCATTCGACCGCGTGGCCGCAGCTGCCTGATACGGGCTGCGGACGAACGAAAGGCAAGACCCATGCGTCATCGCGTCGGCGGGCGTAAGCTCCAGCGTACCTCCAGCCACCGCGCGGCCCTGTTCCGGAACATGGCCGCCGCGCTCATCAAGCACGAGCAGATCACCACCACCACCGCCAAGGCGAAGGAGCTTCGCCCCTATGTCGAGAAGCTGATCACGCTGGCGAAGAAGGGCGGCCTCTCCAACCGCCGCCTCGCCCATGCGCGGCTGCTCGACGAGACCCAGCTCAGGAAGCTGTTCGACGTCCTCGCCCCGCGCTACGCGGCCCGGGACGGCGGCTATTGCCGCATCGTCAAGGCCGGCATCCGCGCCTCGGACGCCGCTCCGGTCGCGATCATCGAGCTGGTCGACCGCGACGTCTCGGCCAAGGGCCAGGACAGCGGCCCGGTGATGACCGACGAAAGCTACGACGAAGCCGCCTGACGCGAGGATCGAGGCGACGGTCACGTGACTGTCGCCCGACCGTCCCCCGGGACGGCGGGCACCCGGCCGCGGCGAGGGCGTTATGGTTCCGGAAAGAGGACCATGATGAGCCGCGCCTTCACCGAGGAAGACGAAGACGCGCCGTCCCCGCGGTCCGGCGCGCTCGCCGCCGGCGGCGGGGCGGCGACGGTCGAGCGGGCGGCGGTGGAGGGGGGCCGATGCCCTCGACGGTGATCCGCTCGGTCGCCTACCGCCCCGACGCGCGCGAGCTCGACGTCGTCTTCACCACCGGACGCCGCTACCTGTTCCACGACGTGCCGCCGGAGGCCGCCGAGGCCTTCCGGACGGCGCGGATCAAGGGCCGCCACTTCAACGCCCGGATCCGCGGCCGCTACGCCTTCAAGACGCTTTCGGAGGCGTGAGCGAAGGCTCGGCCTTGGCCGGCGGAAGCGGCCGGCAGGCGGGCAGCTTCAGCTGGGCGAGGTCGCCGCAGCGGCGGACCTGGACGTCGTCGTTGGGCGCGATGAAGATCGCCCAGTCGCCGGTGTCGGTGCAATGGGCGCCCCACATGGCGAGGTTGTTCCAGTCCTGCTGGAAGGCGCCGGTATCGACCTTGCGGCAGCGCTGGCCCGAATCGACGATGGCGCGGCGCAGGCCGAGGAAGCGGTAGAGCTCGCTCAGGCCCTTGAGCCTTTCGGAGGCGGGCACGACGATCTTGACCCTGGTGACGTTCCGCTCCGGCGTGCCGTCCTCGCAGGCGGCGACGAGGGTGGCGCCCAGGAGCAGGGCTGCGATCGTCTTCGGCATGGCACTCGCTCCTATTTCAGGTCGCGCTCGAAACCCTCATTGCCGACGAAGGCGAGGCGCGCAATCCGCGCCCGCTTCACCGTCGCCAGCACTCGGTCGAACGTCCCATAGCGCGTTTCGGCGTCGGAGGAGAGCTGGAGAAGCCCGTCCGGCTGGGCCGCCCGGAAGAAAGCGAGGCGGGCCGGAAGGTCGGCCTCGCGGATCGCCGCGCCGTCGAAGCGCAGGCCGCCGCCGGCCTCGAGGGCGAGGCGGTGGGTCTCCGGCTCCTTGAGGAGATCGGGATTGGGGGGCGGCAGGTCGATCTTCACCGCATGGGTGGCGAGCGGGACGGTGAGGATGAACATGATGAGGAGGACGAGCATGACGTCGATCAGCGGCGTGGTGTTCATCGCGGCGATGGGCCGGTCCTCGCCGGGGGCGAAGGCGGGACGGAAGGCGCGGCTCCTCATGGCGGCTGTCCTCAGATATGTTATGAGATATTATAACTTTTGGCGTGCCTCGTTGCAAGGGCGGATGGATTTGCCGTTCCGGCGAAGGCCGGGACCTCCCTCCCGCCTTCGAGCCGGGCGGGTCGGGAGAAGAAGGGGGATCCCGGCTTTCGCCGGGATGACGGGGTGGGGGCCGGTTAGCTCTTCGCTCCGCCGCCGCCGCCGTCGCCGCGTCCGCCGCCGCCGGGCTTGCCGGGGGGACGGGGACGGCCGCCGCCGGGACGGCCGCCGCGTCCGCCGTCGCCCCCCGGGCCGCGGGGCCCGCGGGGCGCGTCGCTCCGGCCGCCGGGCCCGCCGTGGCGCGGCCCGCGCGGGACGTGGTCGCGGCGCGGCGGCGGCGCCGCCGGGGCGGGCCGGCCGGGGGAGACGGAATAGCCTTCCTTCAAAAGGCGGGTGAAGGCGGCGCGGACGCTGGCCGGCATCGTCTCGCGCAGCGCCTCGGGCAGGTCCTCGAACGCGGTGTTGGCGTGGACGGCGTTGAGGTCGCGCAACAAGGTGTTGGGGACGCCCTTGGAGGCGGCCTTCAGTGCGACGATCGCATCGACCACCGCCGCGAAGACGATCTCCTGCATCACCTCGGTGGCCGACTTGGTCATGTCCTGCTCCGCATCCTGGCGCGTCGCTCGGCCAGCGCAGCGAGGCGTAGCAGCATCGCGGCGGCCGTACAGCCCCTCACGGCGGCCTATCCGGTGAAGACGCGCCAGCCGCGGTCCGGGCCGTCATGGGCGCGGCGCAGGGTGACGCTGCCCGACGTGCCGAACGGCTTGCCGCCGCGCATCCGGCCGGTGATCATCACCGGCACCTCGACGAAGTCCCAGTCGCCCGCCCGAACCGGAAGCGACGGCTCTCCCACCGACGCCTCGTAGCTTTCATAGGCCTTGAAGTTGGCGGCGAAGCGCTCGGGGGTCAGGCCGTCGTTGGAGGTGCGCATCCGCCAGGCGGCGCCGAAATCGGCCGCGCCGATCGCCGCGTAATAGCGGCGCAGGGTCTCGGCGGCGGCCCCCGCCGCCCCCTCGGCCCGGCTGCCGGACGGCCGCGGGGCCGGCGGCGCGGGGGGCCCGACGGTCCGAGTCGCGACCGGGCCGGCGCGCTGCTTGGGCGCGGGCGCCTCGTCGCCGCAGGCGGCGAGGAGGAGGAAGGGCAGGAGGACGAGGCGGCGCATTCGGAAAGCTTAGGCCGGCCTCGCGCCCCGGGGAAGCGCGCGCTCAGGCGGAGAGGCGGGTCTGGGTGCCGTGGATGAGGTCGGTGGCGCGCTCGAAGCTCATCGGCCGGCCGAACAGATAGCCCTGGATCTGGTGGCAGCCGAGGTCGCGCATCCGGGTGAAGTCGTCGGCGGTCTCGACCCCTTCGGCGGTCACGGTCATCCGGAAGCTCTTGGCGAGCTGGACGATCGACTGGATGATCGCCACCGTCTCGCGGTTGTGGGCGGCCTCGCGGACGAACGACCCGTCGATCTTGAGCTTATGGAAGACGGCCTTGTTGAGGTAGCCCAGCGAGGAATAGCCGGTGCCGAAATCGTCGAGGGCGATTCCGACGCCGAGCGCGCGCAGGCGCTTCAGGACGTCGAGCGAGCCTTCCGAATCGCCGAGGAACACGCTCTCGGTCACCTCGAGCTCGAGCCGGTTGGCCTTGAGCTTGTACTTGGAGAGCGCCTCCGAGACGGTGTTGGGGAGGGCCGGCAGGATGAGCTGGCGCGCCGACAGGTTCAGCGCCACGCTGATATAATCGGGCCAGACGGCGGCGGCGCGGCAGGCCTCGTCGATCACCCAATCGCCGAGGTCCATGATCAGGCCGGTCTCTTCGGCGAGGGTGATGAAGTCTATCGGCGAGACCATGCCGCGGGTGGGATGGTGCCAGCGGATCAGCGCCTCGAAGCCCATCAGGCTCTGGTCGGCGGCGTTGATCAGCGGCTGGTAGTCGAGCCGGAACTGCTTGAGCGTGATCGCCTGGCGCAGGTCCTGCTCGAGCCGGAGCCGGTCCTCGGCCTCGTTCTGCATGTCGGCGGAGAAGTAGCAGCAGGTGCCGCGGCCCTGGGCCTTGGCCTGGTAGAGCGCGAGGTCGGCCTTCTGGATGAGGTCGTCGACGCTCTGGCCGTCGATCGGGCCGAAGGCGCAGCCGATCGAGACTCCGATCCGGATCTCGGCCTTGTCGATATGATAGGGCTCGGCGACCGCGGCGATGATGCGATGGGCGAGGTCGTCGACCTTCTTTCGGCTCTGGCCGTCGCGGATGACGATGGCGAACTCGTCGCCGCCCATGCGGCCGACATGGCCGACCTCGCCGGCTTCCTTGACGAGCCGCTGCGAGACGCTCTTCAGCACCGCGTCGCCCTTGGGGTGGCCGAACGTGTCGTTGACCGGCTTGAAGCCGTCGAGGTCGAGGAACATGATCGCGCAGGGCACATTGCCGGACTGGGCGCCGGACAGGGCCTCGCCGAGCAGCTGGCGGACCCGGCCGCGATTGGGCAGGCCCGAGAGCACGTCCATGTTGGCGAGGTTGGTCAGCCGCTCCTGGGTGCGGCGGACCTCGGTGATGTCGGAGCCGACTCCGCGGAAGCCCTGGAACTGGCCGGCCATGTCGATGATCGGGTCGCCGGCGAGGCTGATCCAGCGGGCGCCGCGGCGCGTCTTGAGCTCCATCTCGAGATTGGCGAAGGGCTGCCGGGCGAGGAGGGTGCGGCCGAGCGCGCTGTTGCCGCCCAGGGTCGCGGGGAGCGAGTGGCCGATCAATTGGCTCGCCGAGCGGCCGAGCAGGGAGGTCATTCGCGAGGAGATGTAGACGACCCGGTTCTCGGCATCGACCTGCCACAGCCAGCCGACTCCGCGATGCTCATATTCCTTGAGCAGCAGGCGCACCGACTCGGCCTGGGTGCGGGCCTTGGCGATGGTCTGGAGGAGGTCGTAGGTCCAGCGCGTCAGCCGGGCCATTCCGAAGATCGCCACCGCGGCGACGCCGACGATGGTCGCGGCCATCGTCGGGTCGAGCAGGCCGCTGCCGAGCCAATAGGCGCAGCACAAGGCGGCGGTGAGCGAGGCGATCCAGGCGAAGGCGGCGGCGGGGACCGAGGCCAAAGCGATTGCGGCGATGATCATCGCCGCCATGGCGGCGACGACGACGACCTGGGCCTCGTGCGGCTGGGCGGCGAAGGCCCAGGTCGGAAGCGAGCTCCAGATCGCGGCCAGGCCGACCGCCTCGCCCACCGCGCGGGTGCGCGAGCGGCCTTCGGCGGAGCGGCTGTCGGCGGCGGAGCCCTCCTGCATTGCGACCCGCAGGTTGAGGAAATTGGCGCCGGCGACGAGCAGGAGCCAGCTGGCGATCAGCTCGACGCGGGTATGGGCGAACAGCGCCCAGGCGACGAGCAAGGCGGCGCCCATTGCGGTGCCCGCGAAGAACGGCGCGAACAGCGCCCGCGCCTGCGCCTGGCCGTTGTGGAGGTGGGCGTCGCGGAGCCGCTGGCTGCTCGCATCGGCGCCCACGCTCTCGTCGGCGACCTCGGCGGGCTCCGCTTCCTGCGGATCGAGGTCGAGGGGAACAGGGGCGTGATACATGGGTGTCCTGCTGCTGCCGGTCGCCGACGTGCGTAGCCCCAGAGTTTTGATGGAGTGTTAAGGACGCGCCGGGCTGCGGGTCGGGGCGGACGGGAGCTGGGTGGTGGGCGCCGGTTTTTTCGCGCCGCGTTGGGGGGATGGGGACAGTTGCTTGGGCTGGGATGGGGACAGTTACTTTTCCGCACCGCCTTGGCGATTTCGGGCCGCGGCGTGGAAAAGTAACTGTCCCCGTGCGCACGGGGGCGGGGCCTACGTGCGGCCTAGCAGGCTTCGTATTTCCAGTTGCGGCGCTTGCCTTCGGCCAGCCATTCCACCGCCTGGGCGATGCGCCTGGCGCGAGTCTCGGGGCGCTTCGCCTCGACCACCCACTCGACATATTCGCGGCGGCTGCCCGGCGGGAAGGCGTCGAAGGTCGCGGCCGCCCGGGGCTCGGCGTCCAGAGCGGCGCGCAGGTCGTCCGGAGTTGCAAGCTCGGGCTTGGGCGCCTTCTTCGGCTTGGGCTTTGGCCCCTCCGCGGCGACCTCAGCGGCGCGACGGAGGATGGCGACGAGCTCCGCCTCCGGCGGAAGGTGGTCGAGCGACGTGATGCGGCCGAACTGGCCCATGGCGTCGCGCTCCGCCCCCGTCTCGCCGAGGACCGTGCCGGCCTGCCAGAGCCCGAACGTGGCGTGCGCTTTGAACGCCGCCATCCCAGCGAACAGCCGTCCCCGATAGGTGAAATGCGGCATGCTCCACTTGATCGTCTCCTCCACCTCCGGGACGGCCGCGTGGACGACGCGGCGCAGGTGGTCGAGGATCGGCCGGGCGAACTCGGCCTGGCGGGCGATATAGGCGTCGATGCGCGGGTCCGGCTTCGGCATGGCGCGCCGAATGTAGACTCGTTCCGGCGTAAAATCGATTCGGTCCGGCCCAGCCGGCGGAACGGGCGATTCTGCGAGGATTTGATCGGCGATTCTCCGTGGAGGATCAAGCAGATGCTGGCCGCCCGCCTGAGCTCGAGCGCGATCGAGAGGATCCTCTACGACGAGGAGGCGCGCGCCCTCTCCATCTGGTTCCGGGAGACGGGGCGCTACATCTATTCGGACGTGCCCAAGGCGATCTACGAGGGCCTGAGGAAGGCGCCTTCGGCGGGGCGCTACTTCAACGACCGGATCAAGCGGCGCTACCCGTGCCGGCCCGACCCCGAGCGGCGCAGGTTCCGGCCGCGCGCCGGGGAGTAGCCGGCCCGGGTCACGCGCGGACGTTCCTCCTCGTCCGTCATTCCGGCGAAAGCCGGAATACCGTTTCTTTCCTTTTCGGCGTGCGAGAGGGATGACGGGCGGGGGAGGGCCGGGACAAGCTGGGCCCCGGGGCAGGGGCCAGTCTCGCGGCCGCCTCAGCCGCCCTTGCTGAGCGCGCCCGGCTTGTGGGCGGCGCGCTTGCCCTCGTCAGTCTCGACGATGAACTGCGGGTCCTCGGCGCTCGCGGCCACCTTGTGGCCCTTGATCCGGGTCGGGCCGGTCTGCTTGCGCACCACCTTTCCGTGCGCCTCGCCGCCGTGGCTCTTCCAGCTCACCCGGTCGCCCGCCTTCAGATCGTCCGCCATCACCTAGCTCCTGCTGTCCGGGCGACAACGCGTCCGGGCGCCCGGAGTGCCGCGGCGCGCGGCTCAGCCGCGGCTCCATCCGGGCGGCGGGGGCTGGTGGAGGTTCGCCTCCGGGATCAGCCGGCGAAGCTTGGCGGCGAAGCGCTTCAGGCACACCTCGCTCTCGCCGAGCGGGCCGTGGGCGTAGCTGCGGCTGGCCATGCCCGCCTGGACCCCCTCGACGAGCGCCGTGTCCTCGGCGTTGACTTGGCGGTTGATCCGCCAGTTGAGGTAGCGCGCGGCCTTCATCTCGCGCCGCTCGTCCGGAAGCGCGTAGCTGATCTCGCGGATCAGCGTCTCGGTGGGCGAGACCGGCAGGAACTGCATGAAATCGACCTGGTCCGGATAGAGGTCGAAGGCGACGTTCGGCCACAGCTTGAAGTAGAGCCAGCGGCGGCGGAGCGCGGGCGGGAGGTGTCCGGCCTCGGGCAGGAAGGCCTGGTAGGCGCGCTCCGAAAGCTGGGTCGAGGGGCGCTCGACGAGGTCGCCCGACATGCGGTCGACATGCGCCTCGGCCTCGATCCGATAGCCGCGGCCGAACAGCCGGGTGAGGCCAGGATGGGCGACGGCGATGTGCAGCCCGTCGGAATAATTGTCGGCGACGTTCTTCCAGTTGACCGCCCGCGGCCGCAGAGTCACTCGGCCGATCGCGCGCAGGTCGGCGAAGCGGTAGGGCGCGACTTCGTGCGCGAAGGGCGCCATCATCTCCGCCACCGAGGGGCCGCCGCCTTCCAGCCGAACGAACAGGAAGCCGTGCCACGATTCCAGCTCGACCGGGACGAGACCGAGTCGCGCCGGCGCGAGGCCGGGATAATCGCCCTTGCGCGGCACTCCGACCAGCCGCCCGTCGAGCGCGTAGGTCCAGGCGTGATAGGGGCAGGTGAGCCGCCTGGCGCAGCCCGAGCCCCCCGCCACGAGGCGCGACGCGCGGTGCCGGCAGACATTGTGGAAGGCGCGAGGCTCGCCGTCCTCGCCGCGCACGACGATGACGCTTTCGCCGAGATAGTCGAGCGTCCGCCAGTCGCCGGGCCGGGGCAGGTCGCCGGCATGGCACACCACCTGCCAGGCCGGGCGGATCACCCGCTCCATCTCGACGGCGAAGAATTCGGGATCCCGGTAGATCCAGCCGGGCAGGCTGAGCTCCGTCTCGGGGGCGGGGGCGAGGTGCGTCGCGTTGGGCATCGCCGGCGATGGTGGCAGAGGGGCGGGCGCTTGTCACGGGCGGGCCTTGCGCGGCCGTTCCACCTGCGTCACAAGATCGCGAATGAACACCGAACTCACCGTGCTCGCCTGGGGCTGCCTGCTGGCGCTGGTCCACCTCTTCGCCGCGGTCCGGGTCAAGACCCGTCAATATGGCACGAAATGGAATGTCGGCCCGCGCGACGAGGAGATGCCGCCGCCGCAGCCGATCGTCGGCCGGCTCGCCCGCGCCCAGGCCAATTTCTACGAGACCTTCCCCGTCTATGCGGCGGCGGCGCTGACCGTCAGCCTCGCCCACCTCACCAACCGCTGGACGGCGATCGGCGCGATCCTGTGGATCGCCGGGCGGGTCGTCTACCTGCCGCTCTACGCGATGGGGATACCCTATCTCCGTTCCGCCGCCTGGCTGGCGAGCCTGATCGGCATCGTCCTGGTGCTTCGGCCCGCCCTCATGGCGGCCTTCGCCTAGAGGCGGGACCGGGACTGAGCCTAGGTCGGACCGGTGACCTGGTGGATGACGGCGAGGGTGCCGTCCCCGCAGCGGACCCGGATCGCCGCCTGATGCTTGCGGGCGGGGAAGACGCCGCGGACGGACTGCGTCGTCGGAGCGCCTACACCCTCGCCGGTCGTCCGAACGATCACCTGCTGGACTCGCGGCTGCAGGCGCTCGAGCGGACCGAGGTCGAGGCTGACGGCATAGCCCGGGCCGGGAAGCGTCACCTTGCCCTCCACCACCAGATTGCGCTTGGTCAGCGGGCGGTTGTGCGCGGTCTGGTAGGTCTCGATGTGGGCGCTCCACCCGGTCGAGCCAAGCGCGTGGCAGGCGGAGTAGATCCCGTCCGGCACCTCGATCTTCGTCAGGCAGGCCGACGGGGCGAGGAGCAGCGGGAGGATCAGGAGCGTGGCGGTGCGGCGCATGGCCGGTTGCTTAGCCCCTCGCCGCCGACGCCGCTAGAGCGTCGGACGCGCGCGCCGCCCGTCCCGTCCGCAGGCCTTCGAAGACGAAGACGGCGAGCGCCGCCCAGATCGCCCCGAAGCAGATGAGGTGGGACCGGGTCAGCGGCTCCCCGAAGGCCAGCACGGCGAGCAGGAACTGGATCGAGGGCGCGATATATTGGAGGAAGCCGAGCGTCGAATAGGGCAGGCGCTTGGCGGCGGCCGTGAACAGAAGCAGCGGGACGGCGGTGACGGCGCCGCCGAGGATGAGCAGCAGGTCGGTCGTCCGGTCGCGCAGGAAGGCGCCGTCGCCCCCTTGCTGCACGAGGAGGATCCAGCCGAGCGCCAGCGGCGTGAGGAAGATCGTCTCCACCGCCAGCCCCTCCAGCGCGTCGACCGGCGCGATCTTTCGGAAGAAGCCGTAGAGGGCGAAGCTGCCGGCCAGCGCAAGGCTGATCCAGATCGCCCCGCCCGCCCCGGCGGCGAGGACGGCGACTCCCGCCGCGGCGAGGCCGAAGGCCGCCTTCTGCGCCGCGGTCAGCCGCTCCTTGAGGAAGAAGAGGCCGAGGAGGACGTTGACCAGCGGGTTGAGGAAATAGCCGAGGCTGCCTTCGAGCACGTGGCCGCTGACGACGGCGTAGATGTAGACCAGCCAGTTGACGGCGATCAGAGTCGCGGTGAGCGCCAGCGTCATGGCCAGCCGCGGGACGGCGAGCGCCGCCCTTATGCCGGGCCAGCGCCGCCACAGGCTGGCGAGCGCGGCGAGGAAAAGCAGCGACCAAACGATGCGGTGGGCGACGATCTGGGTGGCGCTGACATGCGCGACCGCCTTGAAGTAGAGCGGCAGCACGCCCCACACGGCATAGGCGGCGAGGCCGAGCAGCAGCCCCGACCGCGCGTTGGGATAGGGGTTGCCGGTCACGCCGCGCGCGTAGCGAAGGAGCGCGGCGCTCACAAGCATTGCGGCGGCCCGCGGTTCGGCTATCGTCGGGCGGCACCGGAGGAGAGCATATGCCAAAGCTGAGGTTCGCCGCGCTCCTTCCCCTCGCCCTCGCCCTCGCCGCCGTCGCCTGCAAGGGCGAGGACGACGACATCAACTGGAGCGGCGGCAGCAACGTCTCCGCCGAGGGCCGGGCGCAGGAAGGCAAGATCTCGATCAAGGCGCCGGGCGTCGACATCGCCATCAGCCTACCCAAGGAGATGACGGGCGAGGCGCGGGCCGGCCGCGACAGCCGCGTCCTCTACCCAGGGTCTGCGCTTCCCGGCATGGCCGTCTCGGCCGGCGAGAATGACGGCAAGGGCGGCGAGACCGACGTCGAGATGCGCTTCCGCACCGCCGATCCGCCGGAGAAGGTGGTGGCCTGGTATCGCGACCCCGCCCGCCGCGAGGGCTTCAGGCTCACCGCCGCCCGCCGCGACGGCGCCAGCGTCGTCTTCGAGGGCATACAGAAGCGCGACGGGCATCCGTTCAAGGTGACCGTCTCCCCCGCCCGCGGCGGCGGGACGGAGGGCCGGCTGCGCGTCCATCACAAGGGTTGAGGCAGGCGTGCCGGCGCTCGCCGACCCTGCCGAGGTGCGGCTCCACCTGGTCGCCGCGGCGAAGGCGGGGACGGCGCTCAGCTATTCCGAGCTGCTGGAGAGGCTGGGCTACGGCTTCTCGCGGCCGAAGATGCGCGCGCTCTGCGCCCTTCTCGGCGAGGTGGACGCGCAGGGCGGGGCGCGGGGCGAGCCCGAGCTCGCCGTGCTGGTCGTCCGGCAGAGCGACGGCCTCCCGGGCCAGGGCTGGTGGGTCGCCGGCGGCGGGCGCTCGCGCGGCTACAAAGGCCCTTGGGAAGGACCGGAGGCGAGACGGTTCGTTGCGCGGGTGCAGGCGGAAACCTTCGGCTGGTGGCAGTCCCAGGGCGGGACAGGCGGCGACGGAGACCCCGGTTAACCAGTCTCGTCCACCCTTTGGCGGGGGAGTTCGGGCATAAGGGCGGGATGAACCGCCGCTTCGCCCTTATGCTTCCGCTCGCCGCCGCCGCGCTCGCCGCCGGCTGCAACCGCGGCGGCGACGAGGGCAACAACCTCGCCAGCCTCGACAACCAGCTGGTCGGCAACGATGCCGACCCGGCCCTGACCAGCGCGCTCGCCGACCAGATCGCGGTCGATCCGGCGCTGGCCAACCAGTCGAACCGCAACGCCGTCCGCACCCCGGCGACGCCGACCCAGGCGCAATATCCGGCGCCCGCGCCGGGCCAGCCGGCGGTCCGGCCGGCCGCGGCGGACTCGGACGCCGACGGCTGCACGGTGGACGGCCCGTTCGACTATGGCGCCGGCTGGGCCGAGCGGCTGCCGGCGGCCTTTCCGGTCTATCCCGGCGGCAAGGTGACGGAGGCGGCGGGCTACGACCGCGGCAGGTGCCGCATGCGCGTCGTCACTTTCGCGACCGACGCCGACTGGGGCCGGGTGACGGAGTGGTACAGGGCCCAGGCGACCCGCGCCGGCTACGGCGTCCGCGACCAGCTGCGCGGGGAGGACCATGTGCTGGCCGGCACGGCGGGCGAGGACGGGCCCTCCTACTACCTCATCGTCACGCCCAAGCCGCGCGGCAGCGACGTCGCGCTGATCGTCGACAACGGCCGCTAGAGGCGTTTCCGAATGGGGACAGTAACTATTTTCCCGCAGGACGGGCGGGCGGGCCGGGCCCTAGCCGGAAAATAGTTACTGTCCCCATTTCGGGGGTCCCCATTTCCGGGCCGGCGGTGCGCACTGGCGCGGGTCGCCCGCGGCGGCTACATCGCGGCCATGCCCAACCTCCTCTACGTCCTGATCGGCGGCGCGGCCGGCGCGGGGCTGCGCTACGAAGCAGGGCGGCTGGCGCTGCGCTGGGCGGGGACGGGATTTCCCTGGGGCACGTTCGCGGTCAACCTGGCCGGCGGGCTGCTGATGGGCCTGCTCGCCGGCGCGATGGCCGGCGCGGAGACGGCGGGCCGGCCGCTGTGGCTGCTGCTCGGCGTCGGCGTGCTGGGCGGCTTCACCACCTTCTCCGCCTTCAGCCTCGACATGTTCGCGATGCTCCAGCGCGGCGAGGCGGCGCTCGCCGCGGCCTATGCGCTCGCCTCGGTGTGCGGCGCGCTCGCCCTCCTCGTCATGGGCTACACCCTGGCCCGGAGCGCGGCGTGAGCGAGGTCCGCCAGTTCACCGTCGCCGCCGACGACGACGGCATCCGCCTCGACCGCTGGTTCAAGCGCCACCTGCCCGACGCCAGCTTCAACCACGTCTCGCGCTGGGCGCGCACCGGCCAGCTCCGCATCGACGGCCGCCGCGCCGCGCCGGGCGACCGAGTCGAGGCGGGCCAGGTGATCCGAGTCCCCCCCGCCGAGGCGCCCGCCGATCCGAAGCCCAGGCCCGTGCGTCGCAAGCTCAGCGAGGACGAGGTCGCGTTCGTCAACGAGCTGGTCGTCCACCGCGACCCGCAGGCCATCGTCGTCAACAAGCCGCCCGGCCTCGCCACCCAGGGCGGGACCAAGACCCGGACCCATCTCGACGGCCTGCTCGACGGCCTGGCGGACGAGGCGGGGCAGCGGCCCAAGCTGGTCCACCGGCTCGACAAGGACACGTCGGGAGTCCTCCTCCTCGCCCGCACCGCCCGCGCCGCAGCCTTCTTCTCCAAGGCCTTTTCGGGCCGGACGGCGCGGAAGGTCTATTGGGCGCTGGTCGTCGGCGTGCCCGAGGTTCGGGACGGCTATATCGACCTGCCGCTGGCCAAGCAGCCGGGCACGGGCGGCGAGAAGATGCACGTCGAGGAAGGCGAGGACGGCCTGCCGTCGCGGACCCGCTACCGGGTGATCGAGCGGGCGGGGAACCGCGCTGCCTGGGTGGAGCTGCAGCCCCTCACCGGGC
This sequence comes from Alphaproteobacteria bacterium, assembly GCA_019232625.1. Classification (GTDB taxonomy): domain Bacteria; phylum Pseudomonadota; class Alphaproteobacteria; order Sphingomonadales; family Sphingomonadaceae; genus Allosphingosinicella. The sequence continues at coordinate 13,518 of JAFANP010000002.1, forward strand.
GCACCCACCAATTGCGGGTCCACATGGCGGCGATCGGCCACCCGATCCTGGGCGACGGCAAATATGGCGGGCAGGAGGCGTTCCTCACCGGCGCGGTCAGCCGCAAGCTGCACCTCCACGCCCGGCGCCTCAGGATAGACCATCCCGACGGCGACCGCATCGACGTCTCCGCCGAGCTGCCGGACCATTTCGCCGAGACGCTGGCGACGCTCGGCTTCGACCCCGCCGATGGAGACCTCCCCCTCGACGAGGTGAAATTCTCGCAGACGCCGGAAGGCCAGAAGCGCGCCGCGAGCGCCGCCGCCAAGGCGCGGCGGCGGGAACGCAAGGGCGAGCGGCGCTCGCGGCGGCGCGGCTGATGCACCCGAACCGCAAGTTCCACCTCACCGACGGCGAAAGCATGACCGACTTCGTGCGCCACGAGGGTTTCGGGACTCTGATCGCCAAGGCCGGGGACGGGATGCGCGCCGTCCACGTGCCGATCCTCCTCGACGGCGAGCGCCTCCGCTTCCACGTCTCGCGGAGCAACGAAGTCCATCCGGGGCTGATGGCCGGTGAGAATGTCCTCGTGGTGGTGAACGGGCCGCACGCTTATGTCAGCCCCGACTGGTACGGCCTCGACGACCGGGTGCCGACCTGGAACTACGTGGCGGTGGAGCTGGAGGGCCGGGTGAGGCCGCTCGACACGGCCGAGCTCGGCAAGCTCCTCGACGATCTCGCTCACGAGCATGAATCGCGGCTGGCGCCGAAGCCCGCCTGGACCCGCGACAGGATGAGCCCGGAGCGGTTCGAAGGGCTGATGAAGGCGATCACCGGCTTCGAGATGGCGATCGCCTCCTGGCGCGGCACCGCCAAGATCGACCAGGACAAGCCGGAGGACGTGCGCCGCCGCATCGCCGACGCGCTCCACCGCAAGGGCGAGGGGCCGATGGCGGCGCTGATGCGGTCCGGCTTTCCGGGGAAGTAATGGCCGGCGGATTCGCCGAGGCCGCGGTCGGCGCCGTCGTCGGAGCGGCGGCGCGCGCCGTCGCCGCGATCCAGACTTCGCTCCGGCTTCAGCCGCGACCCCGCCCGCTCGGCCCGGCGGAGCGGGCGGTGCTGGAGGGCGTCTTCCGGGGGTCGGTCGACCTGTCGAGGGTGCGCATCGTCGCCGGCCGCGCCGGGCTGTTCAGCCTCAGCGGCCGGCCCTTCACCCTCGGCTACCACATCTACATGAAGGGATTCGACCCGGAGCGGCACCTCGACGTGCTGGTCCACGAATGCTGCCACGTCTGGCAGCACCAGCGCGAGGGGACGCGCTATATCGGCGGCGCGCTTATCGCCCAGCTCACCCAGGGCAAAGCCGCCTACGACTGGCAGGCGGCGCGCCGCTCGGGCAAGGCGTGGCACCAGCTCAACCGCGAGGCGCAGGCGCAGCTCGTCCAGGACCTGTTCCGCGCCAAGGGCGGCGCGCTGCTCGGCGACGCGCCGACCTCGCCGGCGCAGCCCCTCGCCGGAGAGGGCGAGGCGCTCGCCGCCTTCGCGATGGAGTGCCTGGACTTTGTCCGCCGGCACTGAGCCCTCCAGCCGCCTCGCCTTGTTCGATTGCGACGGAACCCTGGTCGACGGCCAGGCGTCCATCTGCCTCGCCATGGAGGATTGCTTCGCCCGTGCCGGGCTCGAGCCGCCGGCGCGCGAGCGGACTCGCCGCGTGGTCGGGCTGAGCCTCGTCGAGGCGATGCGGGCGATGCTTCCGGAGGGCGGCGCGGACCTCCACGCCCGCCTGGCCGAGGATTACAAGGCGGCTTTCCACGACCTGCGCCGCCGCGGCCTCGTCGAGGAGCCCCTCTACGAGGGGATGCGCGAGCTTCTCGACGCGCTGGAGGAGAAGGGCTGGCAGCTCGGCATCGCCACCGGCAAGTCCGATCGGGGCCTGCGCCTCTGTCTCGAGGCCCACGGCCTCGCCGGCCGGTTCGCGACTCTGCAGACCGCGGACCGCCATCCCTCCAAGCCGCACCCCTCGATGATCGAGGCCGCCCTTGCCGAAACCGGCTCGGCACCCGAATTGAGCATGATGATCGGCGATACGCGCTACGACATGGCGATGGCCAAGGCGGCCGGAGTGATGGCGGTCGGCGTCGCCTGGGGCTATCACGCCGTGGAGGAACTTCTCTCCGCCGGAGCGGATTACGTGGCGGCGCGCCCCGGCGAGATCGCGGCGCTTGCGAAGGCTGTGGCATGACCCCTCAAGACGACGATCTCTGGCGCAACCGCTTCATCCTGGTGAACCTGGTGCGAATCGGCGGCACCGTGGTGGTGCTGATCGGCCTGGCCGTCTGGTACAGCGACCTGCTCGTCCCGGGCGGCTCGATGGCGGTCGGCCTGCCGCTGGCCCTGGCCGGCCTCGTCGCCAGCTTCTGGGGCCCGATCGCCCTGTCGCGCCACTGGAAGGGCCGGGACGGAAGGTGAAGCGCTTCTACAAGGAGGCGTCCGCCGGCCCCGGCGAGGACGGCTTCGCCGTGCGCCTCGACGGTCGCCCGGTGAGGACTCCCGCGCGCCGCCTCCTCGAGGTGCCGGGCGAGCGGCTCGCCGCGGCCATCGCCGCCGAGTGGGCGGGCCAGGGGGAGGAGATCGACCCGCGGTCGATGCCGCTCACCGGCCTCGCCAATGCCGCGCTCGACCGGGTCGCGCCCGATCCCCCGGCCTTCGCCGCGACCCTCGCCCGCTATGCCGAGAGCGACCTGCTCTGCTACCGCGCCGAGGGCCCGGCACCCCTCGTCCGGCGCCAGGCCGATCTGTGGGATCCGTTGCTCGACTGGGCGCGAACGCGCTTCGGCGTGGAGCTCGAGAAGGTGTGCGGCGTGATTCACCGGCCGCAGCCGCCGGCGACGCTGGAGGCGCTGTCCCGGGCGGTCGCGGAGAACGACCCGTTCCGCCTCGCCGCGCTTGCGCCCCTGGTCACCGTCTCCGGCTCGCTGCTGGTCGCGCTGGCGCTCGCCGAGGGCGCGATCGGCCTCGAACAGGCTTGGAGCGCGGCGACGCTCGACGAGGCGTGGCAGGCCGAGCAATGGGGCGACGACCCGCTCGCCGCCGCCGCCCACGACGCACGGCGGCGGGATTTCGACGCGGGCTACCAGTTCCTCACGCTTCTGTAGCGCGAGGCTCCTCATAAGCCGGCGCGGCGGCGCCGGCGCCCGCCGCGAGGTGCGGCACGAACCACCGGGCGATGGCGAGGCCGGCGAGGATCAGCGAGACGCTCTCCGCGACGAAGCTGTAGATCCAGTAGCTCCAGCCGAAATGCATGAAGATCGGCGTCCCCAGGAACTCCCAGACGGTGAAGCCGAGCGAGAAGCCGACGACGAGCCGCGCCAGCGCGCCGAAGCTGCGGCCGCCGCCGACCGCGGCGAGGCCGAACGCGATCAGCAGGCCGGCGATCACCGCGACGATGAAGCCCGGAAGGATCATGCTCATGTCCTCGGGCGCGAAGCCCTTGCTGTTATAGTCGACGATCGCGATCGGGCCGTTGGTATAGGCCGAGGCGCCCTCGCGGGTGCGGGGGTCGGGGATCTTGTAGGTGCCGGTGCCGGTCGGCGTCAGGTTCTGCGCCATCGCCGTCTGAACGGCCGCGGCCTGGACGTCGCCGGCATGGGCGAACGGGATGTTGCCGAGCGGAGTCGCCCAGAAGATGTAGCCCATGACGAAGATGATGAGGCCGCCGACCAGGCCGCCGATCAGGGTCCGTACCATTTCCAGTCCTCCCCCCATGAAGGGAAGAGCGTAGCGCAAAGCGGAGGAGGGGCCTAGCGCTCATAAAGGGTGCCGGGTCCTTCGAGACGGGGCCCTTCGACTCCGCGTGCGGCGTCGCTCAGGACCCCTCCTCAGGATGAGCGGTCAAGTACCAACCTCGCTCATCCTGAGGAGTCATTCTCGAAGGACGCAGCTCCTACCCGATCAGGCTTCGCACGAAATCGTGGAGGAAGACGCGCCGCGACGCCTTCAGCCGCTCGGCCTTCAGGATGGTGTGGACGAGCTTCAGGCAATGCTGCGCGTCGTCGTTGATCAGGACGTAATCATATTCGGCCCAGTGGCTGATCTCGACGCTGGAGCGGGCCATCCGCCGCTCGATCACCTCGTCGCTGTCGGTCTTGCGATGGCGCAGCCGCCGCTCAAGCTCTCCCATCGAAGGCGGCAGGATGAAGACCCGGACGATGTCGGGATCGACCTGCTTGAGCTGCTGGGTGCCCTGCCAGTCGATGTCGAGGAGCACGTCCCGCCCGCCCTCGATCTGCTTCACCACCTCGCGCTTCAGCGTGCCGTAGCGATGCCCGAAGACGTACGCCCATTCGAGGAACTCGCCGGCATCGACCAGCCGCTGGAACTCCTCGTCCGAGACGAAATGATAGTCCTTGCCGTCCACCTCGCCCGGCCGGATCGGCCGCGTCGTCGCCGAGACGGAGAGGCCGATGCCGTCGTCGCGCTCCAGCAGCATGTGCGAGATGGTGGTCTTTCCCGCTCCGCTCGGGCTCGACAGGACGAACAGCAGGCCGCGGCGCAGGAGGGGGTTGTGGGTCGCCATGCGCGCTAGTGGCTTGCCACCCGCCGCCGCGTCAAGCACCGTGGGGCATGGCGAGGCTCGTCGCACTGCTCCGCGCCGTCAATGTCGGCGGACGAAAGGTTCCAATGGCGGAGCTGAGGGCGGCGTGCGAGGCGCTCGGCTGGCAGGACGTCGCCACCTACATCCAGAGCGGGAACGTCGTCTTCACCGCGGACGCGGCGCCGGCCGAGCTGGAGGCGACGCTCGAGAAGGCGCTGGCGGCGAGGTTCGGAATCGAGGTGCCGGCGATCGTCCGCACGGCGGCCTCCTGGTCCGCCCTCGTCGCCGCCAACCCGTTCCCGGCCGAGGCGGAGCGCGAGCCGAATCGAGTCCAGCTCCTCGTCTCCAAGGCGCCGCCGGCCGAGGATGCCGCGGACCGGCTGGCGGCGCGGGCTGCGGGCGGCGAGCGGGTGCGCGCGGCGGGGGGAGCCTTGTGGCTCTATTACCCCGCCGGCATCGCCGGCTCGAAGCTGACCCCGGCGCTCGTCGACAAGGCCGCCGGCTCGCCCGCCACCGGCCGCAACTGGCGCACCGTCCTGGCGCTCGGCGAGCTGCTCGGGTGACCCGCGCGCCCGTCATCCCGCGGCGCTACTGGTTCGCCGCCCTCGGGCTGATCGCCCTCGCCGCCGCCATCCTCCTGTGGATGGGACGGCCGCCCATCTGCACCTGCGGCACCGTCAAGCTCTGGGTGGGGACGGCGAACGGGCCGGACAACAGCCAGCATATCGCCGACTGGTACACGGCCAGCCACATCGTCCACGGCTTCCTGTTCTACGCGCTCGGCTGGCTCTGCCTGAGGCGCAACCCGCCCGGCGACCGGCTGATCGCCGCCGTTCTGATCGAGGCGGGCTGGGAGATATTGGAGAACAGCCCGATCATCATCGAGCGCTACCGCCAGGCGACGATGGCGCTCGGCTATAGCGGCGACAGCGTCATCAACTCCGTCGCCGACATCTGCTGGATGATGCTCGGCTTCGCCATCGCCCGCCGACTCCCGGTCTGGGCGACGGTGGCGCTCGCCGTCGGGCTCGAGCTGCTCGCTTTGGCGGTGATCCGCGACAACCTCACCTTGAACGTGATCATGCTCGTCGCCCCGAACGACGCCATCCGCGCCTGGCAGGCGGGAGGTTAGAAGGGGCGATTCGGGAAGCGGACGGGCGCACGCGGCCGTCCCTCGCCGGCTTCGGGAAGGTCCGCCGGTCAGCCGCCCGCGAGGCCTTCGACGACCTTGCCCGTGCCGTCGCAGACGGGGCAGGGGATGCCGTCGTGCTCGCCGGTGCCGCCGCAATGGCGGCAGATATTCTCGCCGGTTCCCGGGGTGCCCGGCGCGGCCTCGTCGCCGGGCGCTATGTCCTCGTTGCTCATGGACGGACCAACACCGGCACGGTATCCGGGTTCCGCGCGGAACCGGCGCAATGAGAGAGGGGTTGTCCGGGCTCATGAAGCTTCGCCACGCGCTCGCCGCCGCCGCGGCCCTCGCCGCCTCGCCGGCCGCCGCCCAGGAGATATTCGGCGGAGTCTACGATCACGACACGAACATCATCACCGCGAGCGGCCTCGAAAGCGGGGCCGACGTGGAGATCGGCTGGCGCGGCGGCCCGATCCTGCCGGCGCTGGGCGGGCCGAGGCCGCACGCCTTCGTCTCCGTGAACAGCGCCGGCGACACCCATTTCGCGGCGGTGGGCGTCAGCTGGCGGATCGGCCACCCGGTCTACGTCCGCCCGGGGATCGGCATCGCCGTCCACACCGGCCATATCGACTACGATCCGTCGAGCGGCCGCATCGGCCTGGGCTCCCGCGTCCTGTTCGAGCCGGAGATCGGCCTCGGCTACCGGTTGAGCGACCGCGTCTCGATCGAGGCGAGCTGGGTCCATCTCAGCCACGCCACCTTGTTCGGCTCGAACAATCCCGGCCTCGACACGGTCGGCCTGCGGCTCAACTACAAGCTGCGTTGAGGCGCGTTCCGGGGGCTGCTAGCCTCGCGCGATGACACGTTTCGCTCCGCTCGCCGCCGCGGCCGCCGCCGCTCTCCTCCTCGCCGTTCCGGCCCATGCCAAGGCTGCCCGGTGCGCCATATCCGGCGGCGCCGAGACGCCCTACAAGGGGCCCTGCCGGTTCCTCGCCGAGCGCGGCGGGTCGTTCACCGTCACCCCTTCGGCGCGGCGGACCTTCATGGGCGACGTCACCAGCGTCAGCGTCTACGTCACCGGGCCGGGCCTCGCCGAGGTGCGCGGCCTCACCACCGGCGGCGTCAACTCGCGCTGGGGCGAGGCCCGCCGCTCGCGCCGCGACCCCGCCTGCTGGGACGGGTCCGACTTCCGCGTCTGCGTCTATTGATGCTGCGGCGGCGGGACGCGCTTGCGGGCGCCGCGGCGCTTCTCGCCGGCTGTGCCGCCGGGCCCGGCGCGGGCGGAGGGGAAGGCCGCTTCGTCCGCGTCGAGGGCACCGCCTTCCGGAAGGAGGGACGGCGCTACCGCTTCGCCGGCGGCAACATGTGGTACGCCGCGTGGCTGGGCGCCGAGGCGCCGACCGGCGACCGCGACCGCCTGCGCCGCGAGCTCGACGCGCTGCGAGGCTTGGGCGTGACCAATCTGCGCATCCTCGGCGCGGCCGAGCTGTCGCCGCTCAAGGGTTCGGTCCGCCCCGCCTTCCGGGACCGCGCGCCGCCCTGGAACGCGGCACTGCTGCGCGGCCTCGACTTCGCCCTCGCCGAGATCGGCCGGCGCGGCATGACCGCGGTAGTCTATCTCAACAATTTCTGGGAATGGTCGGGCGGCATGGCGACCTACCTGTCCTGGGCGAATGGGGGGCGCTTCGTCGACATGAACGACCCGGCCCATCCGTGGCCGGAATTCCCGGACGCGACCTCGGGCTTCTATGAGAGCGCGCCGGCGGTCGCCGCATCCCACGATTTTCTCCGCGCCCTGGTGACGCGAGAGAACGAGGTGACCGGCCGCGCCTATCGCGACGACCCGGCGATCATGGCGTGGCAGCTCGCCAACGAGCCCCGGCCCGGCGGCAGCGCGGCGGTGGCGGCGCGGCGCATGCCCGCCTTCCGCGCCTGGGTGGCGGCGACGGCGGCGCTGATCAAGTCGCTCGACCCCAATCACCTCGTCTCCACCGGCAGCGAGGGGCTGAAGGGCTGCGTCGAGAGCGAGGCGTGCGTGCTTGAGACCCATCGGCTGCCGGGCATCGACTATCTCACCGCCCATATCTGGCCGCTCAACTGGAGCTGGGTGGACGCGGCCGACCTCGCCGGCAGCTGGACGGCCGGCGAAGCGAAGGTGCGGGACTATATGGCACGGCACGTCGCGCTGGCCGGCACGCTCGGCAAGCCGCTCGTCTTCGAGGAGTTCGGCTTTCCGCGCGACGGCGGATCGTACGATCCGGCCGCCACCACCCGCTGGAAGGACCTCTTCTACCGGCTCGTCCAGGGCGCGGTGCTGGAGAATGCGGCGGCCGGCGGCCCGCTCGCCGGCTCCAACTTCTGGGCCTGGACGGGGGAGGGGCGGGCGGCGCATCCCGACCGCCGCTTCCGGGCCGGCGACGTGGCGTGGCTCGGCGACCCGCCGCACGAGCCGCAGGGCTGGTACGGCGTCTTCGACACTGACGCCGGCACGAAGGCGGCGATCCGCGACCATGCCGCGGCGCTCGCGGCCCTCCCCGCCTAGGCGAGGCGGAGGCGGGCGGCGGACTTCAGAGTCGTGTCGATCAGCTCGTCGAGCTGGGCGAGGGTGAACGGCTTCTCGAGGATGGAGGCCGCGTCGCCGGCGGCGTCCCTCAGCGCCCTCAGCGCGCCGTGGCCGGTCGAGAAGATGATCGGCAGGTCGGGCTCCGTCGCGGCGATCCGCCGCGCCGTCTCCGCGCCGTCGAGCCCCGGCATGACGTAGTCGAGCACCACCAGCTCCGGCCGGCGCTCCGCGACCAGGCGCAGCGCCTCCTCGCCGTCCGCGGCCTCGCGGACCTGATAGCCCAGCTCGACGAGGGCGCGCACGATCATCGCGCGCACCTGCGGCTCGTCGTCGACGACCAGGATCATGGCTCGCTCCTCTCGCGCCGCCGGCCGGTCATTCGGCGGCCTCCTCGAAAGCGGGCCCGGCCGGGCCCGTGAGCAGAAGGTCGAAGGCGTCGGCAAAGTTCCCATAGTCGGCGACGGGGCGCCGGCGGCAGCCGGTCGGCGCGGGCGGCCGGCCGCGCGGCGTCGCCACCGGCGGGATCCGCCGGGGCCGCGCCGTCGGCCGCTCCACCACCATCTGGTGGAACCATTCGCCCGCATAGCTGCCGTCGAACCGGTGCACCCGGGAGCCGACCAGGCGGCCGAGCGGCGCACCGTCGAGGCCGTAGATCGTCGTCTCGAAGAGATAGCCGCGCGGCTCCCCGGCCGTGCCGTACACATACATCGTCATTTATCGCCCCATCCCAAGCAGATGCCCCCGATCCTCGTCCCGGCGGCTGTACCGCGGGTGAACCATGAGCCGCGCCGCCCGCCGGGGGCAGCCCCCGTTCGACAGGCCGTTCGCTGCAGCGGACGAGCGGGTGGGGGGGAGAGTTGCCGCTAGCCCCGGGGGACAGTTACCGGCCCCACCGGCCTGTGCGGGTTCGCGACGGCCTAGGCAGCCGGTAACTGTCCCCATTCACCCACGCGGGGGGACAGTTACCGGCCCCGCCGGCCTGTGCGGGTCCGCGACGGCCTGGGCGGCCGGTAACTGTCCCCATTCACCCACGCCGGGGGACAGTTACCGGCCCCCGACGGCCTGTGCGGGTCCGCGGAGGCCTGGGCGGCCGGTAACTGTCCCCATTCCCTCGCCGGCGCCGGTAACTTCCCCCGTCAGAGGTAGAAGTCCGTATAGGCGAAGGCGTGGCCGTCGACGACGGTGACGGCGATCGAGAGGTCGGCGTTGCCGTCGCCGTTCAGGTCGGCTTCCACCGTCCAGTGGCCGGGATTGGCCGCGTCCTCCACCGCCCGGACCTGGCCGGCGGCGGTGAAGGCGGCCGAGCCGATGAAGGTGAAGGCGGTGTCGCCGTTCGCCGCATTGCCGTCGGCGTCGAGCGCGGCGAGGTTGATCCGGTCGCCGCTCGAGAAGTCGAGGATCGAGTCCCTCGCCGCCGCGGTGGATTCGGCGACGGCATAATATTCGAAGCTGTCGTTGCCGCCGCCGCCCTTCAGCACGTCGGCGCCGAGATTGCCGTAGATCTGGTCGTTGCCATGGCCGCCGGTGAGCGTGTCGCTGTCCCACCCGCCGCGAAGGTTGAAGCGCCCGTCATTCTCCGCCGAGCCGTCGAAGACGAGATGCTCGCCCGCCCGAAGCGAAAGGCCGATCACCATCAGCGTCTGGCCGGAGGCGACGTTGGCGTCGATCGTGGTGAAGGCGTAATTGTTCGGCGCCGCCGCATCGCCCGATCCGTAGCCGGCGAGCTTCTCGATTCCGACGAGATCGTCCGCATCGAAGGTGACGCTGTACGTCCCGAGAAGGCCCAGGGTGTCGAACCCCGCCCCGCCGTTCACCTTGTCGCCGTTCGAGAAGCTGCCGCCGAAGAAGAGGAAGTCGTTGCCGCCGCCGCCATTGACGTCGTCGTTCCCGGCCGCCGCGGCATAATAGTCGCTCCGGTCGGCGAGGACGACGAGGTCGCCGCCGTCGCCCATCCTCACCACATTGTCCGCCCCGCTCCCCCAGACGCC
>JAFANP010000025.1 GCA_019232625.1 Alphaproteobacteria bacterium
GGTCTCGCGCTGGATGGCGAGGGTGATGGTGAAGAACTGGAACTCGGCGGTGCCGAGCCGATCCGCCGTCTCCTGAAGCGCGGCATCCATCGTCCGCCCGATCTTCATCTTGTCGGACACATTGCGGAACTCGACGGCCACGGGTCCGGGAATCTCGTCGGCCACGACCGCCATCGTCTCGGTGATCGGCAGGCCCGAGCGCAGGCCGCGCACCATCAGCTCGAGCGCGTCGGGGAAGCGGGTGGTGAACTTCGCCACGCGGCGCTTGATCAGCTTGCCGACGAACCAGTGCGGAAGGCCGATGCCGGCGAAGAGGCCGACGAAGACGGACAAGAGCAGCGGCATGCCGCGCAGCATCAGGAGCAAGGCGACGACGACGATGATTCCGAGGCAGCCGGCGGCATATTGGCCGAGCGACCAGCTCTTGCCGGTCTGAACCAGGCGCTTGCGGAGCAAGGCGGGCTTGGGGAGGAAGCGCTGCGCCAGCCCGTCCATCTTGGTCTGGGTGCGGCTCTGCAGGATGCGCTTCAGCTGGGCCTGGGCCGCCACCTCGGTGGACTTGCTGTGGCGCTCGCGAACGCTCTCGAGGCGCCGGCTCTGCGCCTTGCCCATGGAGGGCCCGGTGAAGGCCGCGCCCGCCAGGACCAGCGTCCCGAGCAGTCCGGCCATCAGCAAAAGCGTCGAAAAATCGAGCACGATCCTACCCCATATACTCTGGCGGGCCCGCGGCGCGGGCCCGGCCGCTCACGCTTTCGCCTTGGTCAGCCTGGGCCCTTTGGCGAGAAGGGTCTTGAGGTTGAGCTTGGCCATCAACGAGACGCTGGAATCGGCCTCCTCGTCGTCGGCCTCGCCCTCCGCCGCGACCGCGGCCGTCGTCATCTGCGCGAGCTGCGCGAGCGGCTGCGAGAGGCGGGCGGCGGAAGCCGCCTTGGCGAGCGGCTGACCGAGCTTGGCGGCCTGCGCCGCGGCCTTGACGTCCAGCGGCACGACGAGGTCGACCTTGCGCTCGATCGAGGATTCGAAATCCTTGCGGGTGATCTCGTGGACCCCCGAGCCGATCTTGTTGGCGACGACGATGACTCGCGCCTGAGGCGCGTTCGCCTTGAGCCAGCTGAGGATCCGGATCGCGTCGCGGGTGGCGGCCAGCGTGAACTCGACGACGACGACCGCGACATGGACGTCGTGGACGAGGTGCGGGTGCTGGACCAGCATGTGGCGCGGCAGGTCGAGAACCGTGCTCTCGAAGGCGTTCCGGAGCTCCTCCTGGAGCTGGTAGAAGGCCGATCCGTCGTTGAGGAAGGGCTGGCTGATCGGCGCCTCCGCCGACAGGACGGCGAGCTTCTCGGTGGCGCGGACCATGGCCCGCTCGATGAAGAGGCCGTCGATCCGGCTCGGATTCTCGATGGCGTCGGTGAGACCGCGGCCGGGCTCGAGGTCGAGCGACAGCGCGCCGGTGCCGAAATGCACGTCGAGATCGAGCAGGCCGGTCGACCGGCCGGCCTTGTCGCCGAGCAGCCAGGCGAGCGAGCTCGCGATCGTCGAGGCGCCGACGCCGCCGCGGACGCCGAGCACGGCGGCGACGACGTGCGGCTTGTCGTTATTGGCCTCGTTCTGCCGGGGGCCGGAAATGGTCAGCTGGGCGTGCACGAAGCTGTCGCGCAGCTGGTCGGCGGTGAACGGCTTCAGCAGATAATCCTGCAGCCCCGAGGCGATCAGGTCGCGGTAGAGCCGGACGTCGTTCACCTGGCCGGCGGCGATCACCACCGTCCCCGGCTCGCACACCTCGGCGAGCGCGTTGATGTCGTTGAGCGGGTCGCCGGACTCGGAGAGGTCGACGAACAGGATGGCGGGGCTGGTCGAGACGGACAGCGTCTGGACCGCGTTGCGCAGGCCGCCCTTGTTCACCTTCTCCGGCGCCCAGCCATGCTCGACGGCGATCGGCCGGAGGATCTCGGCCGTCGCGTCGTCGCAGACGAAGGCGCAGAAGGGATCGCGAAGCGCGGCGGCGCGTGCGTTGAAAGGCGCGTTCATCGATCAGTGTCCCCCGGCAGAGGTTTGCGTGAGGCCCTTGGATCCGCTGGGCGGCGTCTCGCGATAGACCTTGATCGCCTTGGTGGCGGCGTTGGAGTCGACGCTGAGGCTGCCGGCCTGGCCGAGGACCAGGTCCGAAGGATCGGCGATCATTGCCGCGAGGTTCGAGTTGGTGGCGCAGCCGTAATTCGCCGAGGTGGTGTTGACCGAGGCGCCGCGCCAGTTCGGGCAGCCGGGCACGCTGGCCGTGCTGCGGCTGACGATGACGCGAACGGAGCGCGGGTCGACCGGGCCGACCGTCACCGGCACGCCGTCGCTGACCAGCAGCCCGAACTCGCCGGCCACGCGGGCGACGTCGGCGGTGCCTCCGCCCGGACCGTAGGGCTCGTCGACGAAGATGCGGTCGCCGTAGCCGAGGTCGAGCGAGGCGAACCAGGCCCGGAGCCGGCCCCGCTCGAGCACGGAAAGATTGCCCGACGCGGCGCTGAGATCGAGCACGAAGTCGGTGCGCTGCACGACCGGCTGGTTGATCGAGTAGAGGCTGCGATTCTCGCCCCTCGGGTCCCGGGCCTGGGCCGGCGCGGCGGCGACCGTGGCCACCATCCCGGCGGCGATCAGGGCGGCCATCGAACGAGTGCGTACCATGGGGATGCTGTCCTTTCGACGGGTCGCGTTCACTGGAAGGAGAAGCCGGGGGCGGCCGAGGCGCTTTCGGGCTTCGTCGCCGCGGTCTGCGGGTTGCGGACCGCGGCCGGGAGCGGCGCCGGCGGGTCGGCGCGTCCGATGCCCGGCGCGGCATTGCGCGGCGGAGCGACGGTCGGGCCGGGGCGGCGGGCGCCGGTGACCCCGCGCTCGTCCTGGTCGAGCAGCACCTGCCGGCCGGGGCTGGTGGTGCGATAGCCGTCCGTCGGGAGGGCGATCTGCGAGGCGTTGACCGGCCGCACCAGATAGGGCGTCACGACGATGACGAGCTCGGTCTCGTTGCGGCGGAAGCTCTTGGAGCGGAACAGCGCGCCGAGGATGGGCAGGTTGCCGAGGAACGGCGTCCGCTCGACCGAGTTGTTGCCGCCGTTCTGGAGCAGGCCGCCGATCGCGAAGCTCTGGCCGGAGCCCAGCTCGACGGTCGTCTCGGCCCGCCGGGTCGTGAGCGCCGGAACCTCGAGATTGTTGATCTTGATCGCGCCCTGCGAGGTGAGCTGCGACACTTCGGGACGGACCCGCATCGAGATCCGGCCGCCTTCCAGCACGGTGGGCGTGAAGGCGAGGCTGACGCCGTAGGACTTGTACTCGACCGACGTGCCGTTGTTGCTCGACGTGACGATCGGGAACTCGCCGCCCGCGAGGAAGCTGGCGGTCTCGCCGGAAAGGGCGGTGAGGTTCGGCTCGGCGAGGGTCGTGACCAGGCCCTGGTTCTCGGCGAGATCCAGGGAGGAGAGGAGGTCGAGGCCGAGCAGATGGCCCGCGGCGCCGATGCTGGAGCCGGTCGACGGAGCGTTGAACGTATAGTCGGTGCCCACCACCAGCGGATTGCCGACCGGGTCGGTGAGGGTGGGGCTGACGATGTCCTTGATGGTGCCCGCGTTGCGTCCGCGCACCAGGCTGAACAGGAAGCCGCCGCTATGGTCGCGGCTGAGCAGGTTGAAGCCGATGTCTCGGGCGATCGAGCGGTTCACCTCGGCGATCTTCACCTGCAGCATGACCTGGAGCGGCGTCGCCGTCTTCAAGCGGCTGATCACCTGGGTGGTCGTGCCGACATAGGTCTGGACGATGCGGGTCGCCTCCTCGACGTCGGCCGGCGCGGCGACCGTGCCGGTGAGCAGGACCATGCCGTTGATCGGCCGCGCCTGGATCTGGGCCTCGGGCATGGCGACGCGGAGCAGCTCGTCGAGCGATCCGAGATTGGTTCCGACCCTGACGTTCGCCGACCAGATGGTCCGCCCGGCCTTGTCGGTGGCGAAGACCGTCGTCTCACCCGGCGTCTTGCCGAAGACGTAGATCTGGTTGGCGGAGCGCACCTGGACGTCGGCGATGGCGTCGTTGGCGACGAAGAGGTCGCTCATCGGCGCGTCGAGCCGGACCATGCGGCCGGTGCCGACCGAGAGCGTCATGTCGTTCGACGGACGGACCGGCGCGGGCTGGGCGAGGGCAGGGGCCGGGGCGACGGCGAGCGGGGTCACGGTGGCGCCGATCAGGGCGGCGATCACGGTGGCCAGCGACGCCTGGCGCGGCTTGTACAGCTTCTTCATCTTACTTGGCTCCCACCGGAACGACGGTGATAGAATTGCCGCGGGCGACGCGAACGCTGGGGCCGACCGGCGCGGCCGGCTGTGCCTCCCCCACCGCCTGCGGAGCGGAGGGAACGCTTTCCCTCGGCGCGGGCCTGGCGACCGGCACGGTGCTGCGCTGGAAGCGGGAGACGTCGGCGCCGACCGTGTAGGTGCTGGCGGTGTCGATCGGCTTGTTGGCGATGGCGATGAGCATCTGGCGCTCGGCCTTGGGGTTGCCGTCGTTCGGAACCGTGACGGCGCCCGAGGCTATCGCCCGCTCCAGCTCGGCGGAATTGTCCGCGATGGAGCGAAGCGAGAGGGAGAGCTGGCCGATCGTCTGGGCGACGGCGATCTTCTCCGCGATCTTGGGAGTGGCCTCGAGCGTGACGGAGGAGAAGCGCTCGACCACCGGCTTGCCGTCCTCGCCCTTGGCGTCCATCCGCTGGTCGGTGGCGAGCACGCGGATGTTGCGGATGATCGTCTCGGACGCCTTGAGCGACGGGCCGTCGCCGTTGCTGACCTCCTGGGTCAGCACCATGTCGACCCGGTCGCCCGGGAAGACGAAGCCGGCGACGCTGCTGGTCGGCGACACCGCGACCGTGATGGCGCGCATGCCCGGCCCGAGCGCCGCGGCGAGGAAGCCGCGCTCGCCCGGCTTGATCAGGGCGCCCTGGGTGAGCGGCTGGCCGGCGGTGATCTCGTTGCGCACGACGGTGCCGATCAGCTCCGCCGGGTTGACGCCCGGCTTGCCCTTGATGAAGTAAGCGGGCTGGACGAGGCCTTCGGGCCAGCGCTGGAAGCGCAGCGCCTCGGCGTCGATGATCGTGCCGACCGGCAGCGAGCGCGTCGCGACGAGGACCTCGGGGCCTTCGAGCGGCGTCGCCATCGGAGCGGCGCTGGCCGCGGGCGCGGCGGCCCCGCTGAACATGTTCTTCGCGGTGATCGCGGTCACGGCCGCGACGACGAGCGCGCCGATCAGCAGCAAGAGCTTTTTCACATCCATGACGCCGTTCGCCTCCTCAGGCCAGCTCTTCGAAAAGCAGGCTCACACATCAGACAAATTGGTTAAGAATCCGTTCGCCAATCAGCCACAAACCGGCGAATGAGATGGCGATACCGTAGGGAATTTCCGGCCGGCCGGCGGCCTTGGCGACGCGATGGGGAATCGCCACCGCCAGCGTCAGGACGCCGCCCGCGAGCGACATGATGACCAGCAGCTGGAGGAGGGCGCCGATCGGCAGCCACAGCGCGAGCGCGGCGAGCATCTTGACGTCGCCGCCGCCCATCATGCCGAAGTGGAAGGCGAGGCCGAACAGCAGCAGCACGGCCGCCGCCACGCCGACCTGGATCGCGACGTCCGGCCAGAGCGCCAGTCCGCTCGCATACCAGAAGGGCAGCGCGAGGGCGGCGATGGCGAGATTGAGCCAGTTGGGAATGGTGCGGCTGCGCCAGTCGAGGACGGCGGCGACGCCGAGCAGGCCCGCGAGCAAAGCTATCAGCAGCCAGGAAAGTCCCCCGTTCATGGTCAACGCTCTAGACGGAGGAGCTTTCGAAACCGTAACCGCCCCAACGATGCCCGGCAAAGCCTTAGATCGACGCCGAATTCCCGCCGAGGCGCGGCTTTCCGCCTGGACCGCGCCGGACGGCTGGTCCTGCCGCCGGCTCGACTGGGCGCAGCCGGCCGGCGCCCCGGCCCGCGGCGCCCTGCTCTTCGCCGGCGGCCGCGGCGACTTCATCGAGAAATATCTCGAAGCCCAACGCCATTGGTTCGACCGCGGCTGGACCGTCACCGCCTTCGACTGGCGCGGGCAGGGCGGCTCGCGGGGCGCGGGCGAAAGCGGCCAGGCCGACAGCTTCGACCCGCTCGTCGCCGACCTCGCCGCCTTGATCCGCGACTGGGCGGGGGCGACGCCGGGGCCTCATGTCGCCGTCGGCCACTCCATGGGCGGCCATCTGCTGCTGCGGACGCTCGCCGAGCGGCGCCCCGCCCTGGACGCCGCGGTGCTGGTGGCGCCGATGCTGATGATCAACAGCGCCCCGCTTCCGCCGCTCGCCGCCGCCTGGACGGCATCGCTCATGGCGAGGTTGGGCTGGGCGCGGCACCCGGCCTGGGCCAATCCCCGCGGCGCCCGCTCGGCCGGTTCCACCCGCCAGACCCGGCTGACCGGCTGTCGGGAGCGCTACGAGGACGAGCTCTGGTGGTGGGGCAAGGAGCCCGGCTACGATCTCGGCGCGCCGAGCTGGGGCTGGCTGCGCGCCGCCTACGCGTCCTGCCGGCGCCTGACGGCGGCGGCGCTCGCCCGGGTTTCCCGCCCGGTCCTGCTCGTCGGCAGCGACACGGACCGGCTCGTGACGGCGGCCGCCATCCGTCGCGCCTACGCGCGGCTTCCCGATGCGGAACTGATGATGTTTCCCTCTGCCGGTCACGAGCTGCTTCGCGAGGCGGATCCCGTCCGGCTCGCCGCCTTCGAGCGGATCGACGCCTTCCTCGACGCACGGGCGCCGCGCCGGTGAGGGCGGACGTCGCCATCGTCGGGGCGGGCATGGCGGGCGCCAGCCTTGCCGCCGAGCTCGCCCCGCACGCCGCGGTGCTGCTGCTCGAGGCGGAGGACCGCCCGGGCTACCACGCCACGGGGCGCTCGGCCGCCTTCTGGTCCGAGACTTATGGCGGACCCTTCGTCCAGCCGCTGACGACCGCTTCGGGCGCGTTCCTGCGGGAGCGCGGTTTCCTCGGCCACCGCCAGGGGCTCCATCTGGCCGACGCCGCGGGGCGCGCGGCGCTCGATGCGATGGAGGCGGAATTCGGCGGCGCGGTCGAGCTCCGACGCCTCGGGCGGTCCGAGATCGAGAGCCTCGTCCCCGGCCTGCGCCCGGAATGCGACGACGGCCTCCTCGAGCCGAGCTGCGCCGACATCGACGTCTCCGGCCTTCACGCCTTCTACCTCGCCGCCGCGCGGCGGGCCGGGGCCAGGCTCGAGACCCGCGCGCCCCTCGCCGGCGCCTCCAGGCACGGCGGACGCTGGACGATCGAGACTCCGGCCGGCCTTTTCGAGGCCGACCTGCTGGTCGACGCGGCCGGGGCCTGGGCCGACGAGGTCGCCCGAGCCTCCGGCGTCGGGGCGCTCGGAATACGCCCCTACCGCCGCACCCTCGTCCAGCTCCGGGTGTCGCCGCCCGCGCCGGCGGGCATGCCGCTCGTCGTCGACGCGCTCGGCCGCTTCTACTTCAAACCCGAGGCCGGGGGGCGCCTATGGCTCAGCCCGCACGACGAGACGGCCTGCGAGCCCTGCGACGCGGCGCCGGACGAGCTGGACGTCGCCACCGCCATCGACCGGCTCGAGCGGACGGTCGACTGGCGCGTCGAGCATGTCGAGCGCCGCTGGGCGGGCCTCAGGAGCTTCGTGCCCGACCGGCGGCCGGTCTACGGCTTCGATCCGGCCGAGCCCGGCTTCTTCTGGTTCGCCGGGCAGGGCGGCTTCGGGATCCAGACCGCGCCCGCCGCGGCCCGCCTCGCCGCCGCCCTCATCCTCGCCCGCGACCCGGAGATCGATCCCGCCCCCTACCGCCCCGGACGGCTGAGCGCGAAAGTCTAGCCGGCAGCCCGCTTGGGCGCGCGACGGAGCGTCCGAGGAGGTCGATCGAGGCGGCATGCGCACGGAGCCGAGACTCGGTAAGGGTATCGTAGTGTCTCGGCGGTTAAGGCTGCGCCGGTTCGGCGGGAGGAAAGCGGGGTGTTTGGACTGAAGCAGGCATTGTTCGGCCGCAAGGGCGTGGCCCCGGGAAGCGGGCGCCCGCGCCCGTCCCCGGTGGAGGAGGAAGCGCGCAACGGCGCGGCCATGACCTATGCGGACGTGAAGGCGCGCTGCGCCTCGATCGGCCGCCGCGAGGGCGGCCCGCCGCACCTCTACGTCAACGGCGTCATCACCGGCCTGTCGCCGGAGGAACGGGGGGCGGTGCTCGTCTCCGCGGCGACCGAGACGGACTGCCTCGGGCGCTATTGGGGCGACCCGGCGGCGCCCGAATATTGGCCGTCCCGCTGCCACGACACCTGCCTTCGAATGGAGGTCGCCGTCGCTCCGGAGCAACTGCCGGCTCTGCTGACCCTGATGGTCGCCAACAAGGCTTACGAGAAATATTATCACGGCCAGTCGTTCGCGGCGCTTCTGAGGCTCATCAAGAAGGCTATCGCCGACGGCGGCTTCCTCACCTCCGCGGACGTCGCGCGGCTGGCGGAATTCTCCGTGATGCTGCGCGCCGAGGCGGACAAGCAGAGGGACAAGCCCAAGCAGAAGGCGCTCCTCAAACGGGCCGAGCTGATCGAGAAGCTCGGCAGCGTCGAGGTCTCGGCGACCTCCCTCCTGATGGAACGGTGCGAGGGCGCCGAGAACCCGCACGCGCCCGGCGACGCGCCGCCGAACCTCGTCTTCTGGAGCAGCCTGCTCGCGGCCTTCGCCGAGGGACTGCACGAGATCAGGGGCGCGTTCCAGGCCGCGAAGGTCCCGGCCTGGATGAAGTCCCAGGCCGCGTTCGAGGCGGCCTGGCCCGCCGCCGGCCCGATCGCGCCGCGCTTCGGCGCGTGGGAGGAGGGCGACGACAAAGTTCGCGGCTTCGCCGTCTTGCGCGAACTCGCGAAAAGACGGGGGAAAGTCCACCAGCCTCTGGTCGAGCCCGAGCGCGTCCGCCGTCTCCCGGAGCTTCGGGCCCTTTACGCCCCGACCTTTCGATGGGTGTGGAATACGCCCCAGATACCCGCCCTGGAGCGGCTTGCCGACCTCGAGCGGCCGGGCTGGACCGAGCTCCTCGAGCACCTTATCACCGCGCGCATGGCGCCTCGGCCCACCGCGACCTGGCGCAAGCAGGCGGTTGCGCTGGCGGACGCCATCGGGCGCGACGAGGTGCGCGCCCGGCTGGCCGACTGGCTTCAGCTGTTCCACTCACCCCCGCTCAACCCGATTTCGCTCGCCGACCGGACCAATGCCGAGGCGATCGGCCGGCAGGTCGAGACCCTGAACGAGGCGCTGCCCGACTGGCCGCAGCGGATCGCGCCCGAAGAGATTCCCGCCGTCGGCCGCGCCCTCGCGATGGTCGCGGCCAGCGGCGCGGGGGCCGACCTGTCCCGCGTCCTCGCGCCCAATTTCCTCGAATGCGACGATCATCGCTGGGAGGGGAAGAGCGCGTCCGAGGGGCAGTTGCGGCTGCCGAGCCAGCGCTGGAACGACAAGCCGGGCAACTGGCTCCAGGTCAGCCTCGAGAACGAGACCCTCTTGCGCGGCGCGATATGGCTCGCGACCGAGATATTGGATCGCGCCGACGTCATCGCGACGCTCGAGGCGGTGGCGCTTTCCGCCTCGGCGCGGCTCCACCTCAGCGACGGCGGACAGCGTTCGAAGGTCCTCGCCAACGCCGCCATCGCCACTCTGATCGACCTCGGCGGGAGCGACGTCGACCAGGCCGTCTACCGATTGTCGCAGGCGATTCCCGACCGAACCATCAACGCCGCCCTGTTCAAGGCGCTGAACCGCGGCGGCGAGGCTCAGCCGGCTTCCGAATAGCCCTTGCGGGTCTTTTCTAGCGTCAGCTTGACCGCTTCGCGGCGGGCGCGTTCCGGATCCTCGAAGGTCTTGACGAGGCGCTGCCCCTTGGTTCCGACCCGGCCGAACTCCACCACCAGGTCGCAGCCGTCGGTGCCGACCCGCCAGAACTTGTTCGACCCGCCCTCCACCAGGCGGAATTCGGTCAGCCCCGCGCCTTGAAGGACATCGGCCTCGGGTTCGCTCTCCGAGTCGAGCGCCTCGGCCTCGGCGACCGGCGCCGGCTCGATGACCTCGCTCGCGAGCGCCCAGCTGTCGCGCTCGAGCTCGCGCTCGATCCGCTCGACGGTCGCCTCGCGGGAGCGCAGCCAGGAGGCGACCGGCACGTCGAGCACCCGCCAGCCGAAGCCGCGCAGGATCGCCGGGCGGAAGACGAACCGCTCCTCGATCGACCCGCCAGCGCCGTCGTCGCGGTCGAGAAGCAGGCCGAGCGCATAGCCCTGCCGGTCCGGCGCGACGATGGCGAGGTCGCAGCGGAAGCTCGCCCCGCCGACATGCTCGTGCACCTCGTGCCCGCGGGCTCGCAGCGCCGCCGCCAGCGCTTCCCGGACCGGGTCCGGAGGCGCCGCCGCGCCGAAGGTCCGCGCCGCCTCCGGGTTCAGCGTGGTCAGGATCGCCTGCGCATGCTCGCTGGAGCCATGGGACTGGGCGTCGGCGAAGGCGAGGAAGGTTCGAAGCGCCCTTGCGCCGTCATTATGGACGTTGGTGATCGCCTCCGGCGCGATCGTCGAGACGATCGCCATGTGCCTGCGGGCGCGGCTGAAGATGACGTTGAGGCGCTTCTCCCCGCCGCGCTGGTTGATCGGCCCGAAGTTCATCGCCATCCGTCCGTCCGGACCGGGCGCGTAGCAGACGCTCATGACGATGATGTCGCGCTCGTCGCCCTGCACGTTCTCGAGGTTCTTCACGAACAAACCGTTGAACTGCCCGTCATCCTCCCGCGCCTCCTCTTTCTCGAGGGCGGCGGCGAAGCCGGGGTCTTCGGCGGCAAGGGCGTCGAGGGCCGCCTCGATCTCGCCCTGCTGCGCCTCGGAAAAGGCGACGATGCCGAGCGACTGGCCGGTCTCTCGTGAGAGCAGTTCGCGCACGAGCGCGGCGATGTAGCGCGCCTCGGCGGGGTTGATCCGGCCCTGGTAGACGCCGTCCGAAATCCGGTGCGTGGTGATCGGCAGATCCAGGAGGCGGTCGACGCCGCGCCCGGCCGCCTCGGGATCATCGGCCCGGATCGCGTCGGAGGACGGGGAGCTCCTCGGCAGCGCCCGGTCGGGGATGGTGACGAGCTGCCCCGCGTAGAAGGCGGCGTTGGAGAAGCTGATCAGCGCCTCCGAACGGCTCCGGTAATGCCAGGCGAGCAAAGTCGCCGGGAGATTGCGCGCCGCCTGGTTGAGCAGGCTGTCGGCGTCGAGCAGGATGGCGATCCTCTCGCCGTCCTCGTCCGCGACCACCTGCATCTCGTCCTCGGCCAGCGCGGCGGCGAAGAAGCTGGTCGGGGGCAGCTGCATCTCGTCGCCGACGACGATCACCTGGGCCGACCGGCACAAGGCCGGCACCGCCTCCTCCATCGGGATCTGGCTCGCCTCGTCGAAGACGACGACGTCGAACAGGTCCGGCTGAAGCGGCAGCGTGTCCGAGACGGAGAGCGGGCTCATCAGCCAGATCGGCTTCAGGTCGCCGACCACCCGGCCCGTCTCGTCGTCGGCGAGGTCGCGGATCGAGCGGTGGCGCATCGTCTTGCCGAACTCATGCTCGAGCTCGCGCCGGCCCGTCGCATAAGCCTTCTTGAACGCGCGTCCGGCATTGTCGAGCTGGGTTACCGAGGTCTCGGAACGCTGCACGTTGCGACGGAAGTTGGCGTGGTGGATGGCGTCGATCGCCGCCGCATTGTCGGTCCGAAGCCGCTCGCGCGCGGCGGCCGCCCGCCGGGTGAGCGTCACCAGCCGGTCGACGTCGACTCGCCGGACGTCCGGGTTGCGGCGCTCGATGCGCGCGATCGCCTCGGCGACGACGAGCGCCTCCAGGCGGGGAAGCGGAAGGTCGAGCGTTCGAAGCATCCGCGCGACCGCCGGATCGGCGTCGTCCAGCTCCAGGAGCAGGAGGGCGAGCTCCGGCAGGTCGTCGCCGCTTTCACGAAGGTCGCGGAGCAGTTCGCCGAGCGCGTCGAAGGAGAGCGAACCGGCGTCCTCGACCGCTCCGTCGAGGGCGTCCGAAAGCTGGCGCAGGAGCGGCGCGGCGGCCAGGTCCGGCGCGAGCGCGGCGGCCCGTTCGGCCGCGCCGGCGAGCCGCTCCAGCAGCAGGGCCGAGGCGCCTTCGGGCGGAGTCTCGGCCAGCGCGTCCCGCAGGGCGAGCAGGCCGGCGAGGTCGGTCGTCTGCAGGCTCGCCTCGATCCCGGCCCTCGCCTCCCGGGCCCGGGCGCGCGCCGCATGGAGATCGGCGAGGGTCCGCAGGATCGACGTGAGCGAGGGCCGGACGGCATGGGCGGCGAAGTCGTAGCGGGATAGGAGCGTCGCCTTGAGCTGGCGCCAGGGACCGCTCAGGAAGCGGAAGAAGGAGCCTTCCTTGGCCTCGGCCACCGCCAGGGCGGCGGCTGTATCGGCCGGCGACAGCGGGTCCAGCCAGGCCTGCGCGTTCGCCGCCGCCTGGGCTTCCGCCTGGTCGAGCGCGGCGAGCCCGGCCGTTCGCGCGCGCAGGTCGGCGGCCCTGGGGGACGATGGGTCCAGCAGCTCGAGCGCCCCGGCAAGGCCGGTGGCGTCCAGCCGCTCGGCAAGCTGTGCGGCGGCGAGGGCCTCCTCGAGGGCCGTCCCCGGTCCGACGGCGAGGCTGCCTCCGTCGAGCCAGCGGTCGAGCCTGGCGAGCAGCGCCTCGGCCCGGTCGACCAGCGCCTCCAGGCTCGAGGCGGGTCGTTCGCTGCGCGCGATCGCCGGGCCGAGCCGGGCCAAGGGATGGGGGGCGAAGCTCTTCTGGCCGCCCGCCTCGCGTGCGGCGCGGGCCAGCCGGTCCGCCAGCGCCCGATGGGCGTCCCAGGCGGCGAGCGTCGGCAGGGCTTCGCGCAGCGCCGGCGTCAACTCCCCGGCGGGCGGCAAGGCGGCGGCGCGGCGCACCAGCGCGCGCAGGGCTGGCCCTTCGGCACGGCTTCCGACGCTCCGGTCCCAAGCGTCGATCGTCTCGAGTTGCCCGGCAAGGACGGCGATGGTGGAGTCCCGCGCCGCGCGGGCGGCGTTGAGCCGGTCGGCGGTCTTCCCCCATCGTTCGTATTGCTGCTTGAGATCGGCGATGAAGGGCTTCTTGTCCTCCTGGCTGTCGTGGATGACGCAGGCAAGCTGATCGAGACCCGCCTGGCCGAGGCGATGGAAGACGACGTCGAGCGCGGCGCGCTTCTCGCACACGAACAGCACGCGCCGTCCCCGCGCCGCATAATCGGCGATGAGGTTGGTGATGGTCTGCGACTTGCCGGTTCCGGGCGGCCCCTGGATGATGAAGCTTCGCCCGGTCCGGGCAGGGGCGACCGCGGCGTCCTGGGTCGCGTCCGCCGCCACCACGTTCCACTGCTCCGCGAGCGCGACGGGCGGCGGCGCCTGCTGGACGAACGGGCGCGGCTCGATCGAGAAGATCTGGTCGAAGGCCGGCTGCGCCCGGTCCCGCTCGATCAGCTCGGCATAGTCGCGCACCAGCGACATCTTCTTGTAGTTGAGGTTGGCGAGGGTGACCGCGGTGAGATCCACCTGCCAGGCGAAGCGATGGCCTTCGTCGACCCCGGACGAATAGGTCATCGCCTGGCTCTCGGCGACCATCAGCGCGCTTCGTGGGGGAGGCGGGCCGCCCGCGGCCATGCGCTGCGGCAAGGGCGACGGCCGAACGAACTTCTCGAACAAGGCCGCGCCCAGCGGCCGGTAGTCGTCGCGGGCGTAGCTGAAGTCGGTCTTAGCGCTCACCGACTGGCGGGCGCCGGGCTTGCGGCGCTGGAACCGGTTCACGCGCTGCACGGCGCGCTGGAGGATGAGCCGGATCTGGGGTTTGTCCTGAAGCTCGAGCCGGACTCCGGGTTCGCTCGCATGGATCTGCCGGAGCAGGTCGTCGTGGATCTGCGACAGGGAGACCTCCCCGAGGTCGACCGTCTCCGGAAGCGCGATGTCGTAGAGCGAGCGAAGCTGATGGCGAAGCGCGGGGTTGAACTCCGCCAGATTCTCCGGACAGCGCAGCATGTAGCGGTCGGCCACCCCCTTGGCCTTGCTGAGCTCCGCCGGAAGCCAGAGAAGCGGCGAGACGATCCGCTCGTCCGGCGCTTCCTTGAGATTGTGCCAGTGGAGGAAGGCGATCACCAGCCGCAGGTTGGAGAAGCCGTATTCCGCGCGGTCGCGGCGGGTCTCCTGGATGATCCGGTCGAACGCGGAGGGCAGATGCGGCTGGTCCTCGAAGCGCAGCCAGCGGTTGAGCGGAAGCGCCTTGCCGCCGAGCACGTCGGCGGCGAAATCCCCTTTCCAGGTGCACAATTGATCGCCGCGCACCGATTCGAGGCGCATCACGATCGGCATCGAGCCTTCGGTCAGGTTGACGCTGCTTTGGGTGCTTCGGAAGTGGAGCAGGCGGTTGCGGCGCGACAGGTCGAAGAGGCGGTCGCGCAGATGCGCCAGCACCGCGGTGCGCCGCCCGCTCGTCCCCGCCGCTCCGGAGAGCGCCCGTTCGACGGCCAGGCCCGCCGGCTGGTCCCGGTAGTTTTCGAGGCGCTTGGCGAGGTCCTCGAGATCGGTGGCGCGCTCGTGGCGGTTGAGGGCGGTGGCCTCGAGGATGAGCGTGGCGACGACCGGGTGCAGCCGCGGCGCAAGCGCGAACAGGTTGCTCCGGTGCAGGGAGAAGCGCTCGACGGCGTCCGCGTCGCTCAAGTCGAGGCCGCAAGCCAGGGTCGCGAGCACCATGCCGGCCTGGAAGACGTCGGTGATCTCGTCATGGTGGCCGAGCGCGATCTCCCAGCTGCGCAGGCCCGGGAGATAGACGGGCTTGGTGATCGCCTCGTCCTCCTCCTGCCCGGCGCGCAGGTCGTCGACCCGGGTCTGCGCGCCTTCCTCGTTGGTGACCCGATATTCGCCGACGATCTTGAGCGCCGACGAGGCGTTGGGCTGGACGCGCCGGATCGCGGCGTCGTCGAGGGCCGGCGGCCGGCCGGCGCCGTCGACCAAGGCGAAGCGGCCGTCCGCCTGCTGGACCACCGTATCGGGGCCGATGTCGGCGACGAGGCCCCTGCGATGAAGCGCCGCGACTTCCCGAAAGAGGGGGACCATCGCATGGACCAGGTCCTCGGTCGGGAAGGGGCGCGAGATGCGCTGCAGCCACTCGCCGAGCCGCCGCGGCGGACGGGCTTCCCCGTTCGGCGGCCCGTCCTCGTTCGGCGGCCCGTCGACGTCCGGCGCGCTCATGCGGCCCTCGCCGCCTGGGAGACGAGCCGGTCGGCCGCCGCCCTGGTCCATTTGAGGTCCCGCTTCAGCGACTGCTTGAAGAGGTCGGTGGCGCCTATCTCCGCCGCCGCCTTGGCTGCCGCGAGCATGACCGAGTCGCGCGAGTCGCCGTCCGCCATGGCGCAGTCGAACATCAGCGCGATGAAATAGCCCCGGGTCGCGTCGTCGATCCGGTCCCTGGCGATGGCGGCGTAGTCGAACGGCGCCTCGCCGGCGCCGAAATCGGGAAACAGGCGCCTGACCTGGTTGAGCACGGCCCCCTCCGGATCCGGAACGTCCTTGAGAAAGCGGGCGAGGAAGCCCCGGGTCGCCGCCGTCAGCTCGGCCTGTCGGAGGAGGTCGAGCGCCTCGATCGACAAGGGTCCGGCGAGTCGGCGATCGAGCCATTCCTCCAGGCCCGGATCGCCGGACCACCAGCGGTCGAGGGCTCGCGCGCGAAGGAAGGATTCCGGGTGCGACTGGCCCCCCGACCGGCCGGCGCCCTCCTCCAGCTCCTCGGCCTGGCGTAGATAGGCGGCCGGATCGACGGTGCTGAGCCCGGTCATGGTCTTGACCAGCAGCGAAACCGCGGGCGCGATCTCGCCGGCGGCCAGCGCCGCCGCGCGATCGGCGTAGAGCTCGGTGACGAGGCTCATCAGCCGCGCCGTCTCGCGGTGGGACGGCGCCGCGTCGGCATAGGAGAGGGCGAGATCAAGGATGCGGCTCGCCTGGTGGAAGGCGCCGTCCTCGATCGACCAGAGGTGGAAATGGGCGAGCTCGTGCCCCATCAGGGCGAGCAGCTCCGCCGGGTCCAGCTTTTCGAGGATCGGGCCGAAGAAGATCAGGTGGACCTCGCCCGGGATGAAGCAGAGCGAGGCGTTCATCGAGCCGTCATTGGCTTGGTAGAGCGTGACGGGCGCATCGATCCCGAGGGCCGAGCGCGCGGCGTCGGCGGCGGCGAACACCTCCGGGTGGGAGCCGGGCTCGAGCCGGTAGGTCTCCCGCAGCATCGCCGCCCGGGTTTCGGCCGCCTGCTGCCGCTGCACGTCGGCGGATTGCGCCCAGGCCCAGACCTGCGGCTCGTTCTCCCGGAAATAAGCGACGATCCGGCGGTGATAGTCGAGCGGAGAAAGCTCCCGCTTCTCCGGCGTCGGTGCTTCGTCCATCCCTCCCACTTCCCGCTGATTCACCCGTCTCCGCCCCCAAGGTAGAGACAAGGTGCCCGGCCGGTCACTACCAAATCGCGAAATGCCGTCCGAAGAGAGGCGCTTAGTCCGTCTGAAGAGGGAGCGGGGCCGATCCGCGGAGGAACGATCAAGCCTGTGGGCTCACCGCCGCTTCATGAACTGGGCGGCGGCATCGCAGGCGAGGCGGTCGGCGCGCTCGTTCTCGGGGTGGCCGCTATGGCCCTTCACCCAGCGCCAGTCGATCTTGTGGGGAGCGGCGGCGTCGAGCAGCTCCTGCCACAGCTCGGCATTCTTCACCGGCTTGCGGTCCGCCGTGCGCCAGCCGTTGCGGCGCCAGCCGTGGATCCACTTGGTGATGCCGTCGCGTAGATAGACGCTGTCGGTGTGGAGGACCACGGCGCACGGTCGCTTCAGCGCCTCGAGCGCGCGGATCGCCGCCATCATCTCCATGCGGTTGTTGGTGGTGAGCGCCTCGCCGCCCGACAGCTCCTTCTCGTGCCGCCCGGCGCGGATCACCGCGCCCCAGCCGCCGGGCCCGGGATTGCCCTTGCAGGCGCCGTCCGTGAAGATCTCGACGTCGCTCAAGATCAGGCGGCGGCCTCGAGCCCGCGCGGCAGCTTGAACACCATCCGCTCGACGATCCCCTCGCTCTGAGTCTCGGTGACGTCGAAATGCGCGCGGAGGTGGTCGACCACCTCGCGCACCAGCACTTCCGGAGCGGAGGCGCCGGCGGTGATGCCGAGCGACGCCACGCCCTCGAGCCAAGCCAGGTCGATGTCGCTCGCCCGGCCGATCAGGCGCGCCTTGGCGCCCTCGCGCTGCGCGACCTCGACGAGGCGCACCGAGTTGGAGCTGTTCGGCGCGCCGATCACGAGCACCGCCTGGCACCGCCCGGCAATCTCCTTCACCGCCGCCTGCCGGTTCGACGTCGCGTAGCAGATGTCCTCGCCCAGCGGCGCCCTTATCGCGGGGAAGCGCCGCTCGAGGATGCCGATGATCTCGGCGGTGTCGTCGACCGAGAGGGTTGTCTGGGTCAGGTAGGCGAGGCTCGCGGGGTCGGCCGGCTCGACCGCGGCGGCGTCGGCGGCGGTCTCGACCAGCGTCATCTGGCCTTCGCCGACCTGGCCGAACGTGCCGATCACCTCCGGATGCCCGGCATGGCCGATGAACAGGATGTGCCGGCCTCCCTCCACCAGCCGCTCCGCCTGGCGGTGGACCTTGGAGACGAGAGGGCAGGTGGCGTCGAGATAATCGAGCCCGCGCTCCCGGGCGGCGGCGGGCACCGTCTTGGGGACGCCGTGGGCGGAGAAGACCACCGGGAAGCCGTCGGGCACCTCGTCCAGCTCGGCGACGAAGACGGCGCCCTTCTCCTTCAGACGATCGACGACGAAGCGGTTGTGGACGATCTCGTGGCGGACGTAGACCGGCGCGCCGTAGCGCTCGATCGCCAGCTCGACGATGCGGATCGCGCGGTCCACGCCGGCGCAGAAACCGCGGGGCGCCGCAATGTGCAACGTCAGGGGTGGCTTGTCTGTCGGCATGGCTGCTTTCGGGTCCCTACCGGATTGCTTGCCTCGGCGGAACCCGCTTCCTATGATCCGCGGCCTGCCATAAACGGGCGCTTCGCCCCTGCTGCCGAGATGAGGACCAAGAGCCCGTGTTCAAGTGCAAAGCGGCCGTTGCCGCGCTGATTCCCGTCCTTCTCGCCGGCTGCAGCACGGAGGGGACGGTCACCGAGCAGGGTGTGATCGTCAACCGCTCCGCCTGTCCCGCCGTCGCGATCCCGGCCTCGACCGGCGACATCACCTTGTTCAACCCGGAGAGCAGCCGCGACGCCAGCGCTATCGACGTGGTGGCGAACATCACCAATCTTCGCGCGACCTGCGACGAGACCGGGGCGAACATCGTCAGCAGCGTCACCTTCGACGTGCAGGCGCAGCGCCGCGACGCGCGGGGCGACCGCGACGTCGTGCTGCCCTATTTCGCCGTGGTCGTGCAGGGCGGCACCGTCATCCAGTCCAAGTCGGTCAGCCGGGTCGGGCTTCATTTCCCGGACGGCCAGCTGCGCGCCCAGACGCGCGGCAGCGCCTCGGCGACCGTCCAGCGCGCCTCGGTCGCGCTGCCCGAGGACATTCGCCGGCAGATCACGCGGGAGCGCAAGCCCGGCGACGCGGACGCCGCGATCGATCCAATGGCCGACCCGAAGGTGCGCGAGGCGGTGCGCCGGGTCAGCTTCGAAGTGCTGGTCGGCTTCCAGCTGACGCCGGAGCAGCTCGCCTACAACGCGACGCGTTGACACCGGAGCGCCGACGTTCCAGAGCGGCCGCGTCGCCCGGTCCCCGGACCGGTGCACGCGCGGGAGAGCGCGGCTGCCGCGAGGCCGTCGCCGCCGAAGGAGCAACCGCCCCGGAATCTCTCAGGCAGACGGGACCGCGCGCGCAAAGACACTCTGGAAAGCGTCCGCCTTGGCCGAGGCTCAGGCGGACCACCGAAGGTGTAACCCTCCGTCGCCCAGGCCATGGCGGGGAAAGCTCTCAGGTCCAGTGACAGAGGGGGACGTATTGCGACAACGATCGGCTCCGCCGGGCGTTGGAGCGGCGCCCCCGGAGACACTGAGCATGAGCGAACCCGCCGACCGCCGCCTTCCACTTCACGACTGGCACGTCGCGCGCGGCGCGCGGATGGTGCCGTTCGCCGGCTATGCGATGCCGATCCAATATGAGGGGATCCTGGCGGAGCATCGCTGGACCCGCGGCTCGGCCGGCCTGTTCGACGTCAGCCACATGGGCCAGCTCATCGTCGCCGGGCCGGAGGCGGAGGCCGGCCTCGACGCGCTGCTCCCCGCCGACCTTCGCATCCTCAAGGACGGGCGGCTGCGCTATTCCCTGCTGCTCGCGGAGGATGGCGGCATCCTCGACGACCTGATGGTGACGCGGCGCGACGACCATTTCTACGTCGTCGTCAACGGCGCCACCAAGGACGCCGACATCGCCCATATGGAGGAGCGGCTGCCGCGCGGCGCCGTGCTCGATCACATGAAGGAGCAGGCCCTGCTCGCCCTTCAGGGGCCCAAGGCGGTGGACGCCTTGTCCCGGCTGGCGCCGGGGGTGGAGGCGCTCGGCTTCATGAGCGGCGGCGCGTACGAGCTGGCGGGCGGCCCGGCCTGGATCAGCCGCTCCGGCTACACCGGCGAGGACGGGTTCGAGATTTCCGTCCCCGGCAGCCGAGTCGCCGCCGTCGCCGAGGCGCTGGCGGGCGAGCCGGAGGTGAAGCCGATCGGTCTCGGCGCCCGCGACTCGCTCCGGCTCGAGGCGGGGCTGCCGCTCTACGGCCACGATCTCGATCCGGAGACGACCCCCGTCGAGGCGGACCTCGCCTTCGCCATCTCGAAACGGCGGCGGGGCGAGGGCGGCTTCGCGGGCTGGCACCGCATCATGGCCGAGCTCGAGGGGGGGCCGATCCGCCGCCGCGTCGGCCTCGCCGTCGAGGGACGCCAGCCGGTGCGCGAGGGCGCGGCGGTGGTCGACGCGGACGGCGACGAGGTCGGCAAGGTGACGAGCGGCGGTTTCTCGCCGGTGCTCGAGGCGCCGATCGCGATGGCCTACGTCCCCGCCGCCTCGGCGGCCCCGGGCAGCGCCGTCCGCCTCGTCCAGAGAGGCAAGATTTTCGAGGCGAAGGTCGTGCCCATGCCCTTCGTCCCGCACAAATACCATCGCAAGGGAGCCGCCGTATGACCGTTTACTACACGAAGGAGCATGAGTGGGTGCGCGTCGAGGGCGACCAGGCGACGGTCGGGATCACCGATTTCGCCCAGGGTCAGCTCGGCGACATCGTCTTCGTCGACCTGCCCAGGGCGGGCCGCCAGGTGACCACCGGCGCCGAGGCCGCGGTCGTCGAATCGGTCAAGGCCGCTTCCGACGTCTACGCGCCCGTCTCCGGCGAGGTGACCGAGGCGAACAGCGCCCTCGCGGACGACCCCGCCCTCGCCAATACCGATCCTGAGGGGGAGGGCTGGTTCTTCCGTCTCCGCCTGTCCGATCCGAGCGAGCTCGACGGGCTGATGGACGCCGACTCCTACAAGAGCTTCTGCGACAGTCAGTGAGGCGGGCCGCAGCCTTGATCCTGGCCGGAAGCGTGGCGGCTTCGTGCCACCGCGAGCCCGATCGGGTGCTCTCGATCTTCGAGGTCGTCGCGAACATCGACGCGCTGAACGGCCGGACGGTCAAGGTAGGCGGCTTCCTGCCGGAATGCGGCGGCTACGACTGCCTGCTCTACGGCAGCGAGGCGGACGGGCGACGGGTGAAGGCGTGGACGGAACTCGCCCGGGCGCACCGGCGCGTGCCCGACTCCGAACTTCCCGAAGGCCTGGGGATCGGCTCGGACGACGGGTTCGACCGCAAGGCCGCGCCCTTCGTCGGCCAGTATGTGCTGATCACCGGCACGGTCGACAAACGCTGCCGCGACCACGGCGAAATGGGTTGCACGGATCGCGCGCCCGAAATCCATCCCAAGTCCATCCGGCCGTGGCAGCCGCCGGCAGGGGGACAGGGACGAGTGCTGGAGAAGAGAACGTGACGCTGAACCCCTCCTCGCAATGGTCGCCGGCCGATTATGCGAGCAACGCCGCCTTCGTGCCTGCGCTGGGAGGCGCGGCGGTCGAGCTGCTCGCGCCGCGGCCGGGCGAGCTCATCCTCGACCTCGGCTGTGGGGACGGAGTCCTGACGGAGCGGATCATCGCCTCGGGCGCCCGGGTGATCGGCCTCGACGCCTCGCCCGAGATGGTCGACGCGGCGCGCCGCCGCGGCGTCGACGCCTTCGTCGCCGATGCGCAGGCGCTCGATCTCGAAGCGCAGGCGGGGCGCTTCGGCCAGTTCGACGCGGCTTTCTCGAACGCCGCGCTGCACTGGATGCTGGATCCGGACGCGGTCGCCAGCGGCGTCTTCGCCATGCTGCGGCCCGGTGGCCGCTTCGCGGGGGAAATGGGCGGCGAGGGCAATATCGCCACGCTCCGCCAGGGCATACGCGACGAGCTTTCCGCGCGCGGCTATCCGGTGCCGGCGGAGGACCCGCAATGGTATCCGAGCGTCGAGGAGTTCACCCGCCTCTACGCCTGCGCCGGCTTCACCGCGATCAAGGCGCAGCGCATCCCGCGCCCGACGCCGCTCCCCTCAGGGGTCGCGGGATGGGTAAAGACCTTCCGCGCCGGCTGGCTCGACGTCGCCCAGGTGCCGCAGGAGGCGCGGGACGAAGTCGCCGCCGCGATCGAGGCCCGTCTCCAGCCTCTGCTCCAGCAGCCGGACGGCAGCTGGACCGCCGACTATGTCCGCCTCCGCTTCACGATGAGAAAGCCCGACTGATGCGTTACCTGCCGCTGGCCGATGCCGACCGGAGCGAGATGCTCCGCGCCGTGGGCGCCGGCTCCATCGAGGCGCTGTTCGTGGACGTGCCGGAAGCGGCGCGCCTCGACGGCAAGATACACGACCTCCCCGACCATGCGAGCGAGATGGCCGTCGAGCGCCGGCTCACCGCACTGGCGCGGAAGAACCTCGTCGCCGGCGACGTTCCCTTCTTCCTCGGCTGCGGCGCCTACCGGCACCATATCCCCGCCTCGGTCGACCATCTCATCCAGCGCGGCGAGTTCCTGACCAGCTACACGCCCTACCAGCCGGAGATCGCCCAGGGCACGCTCCAGGCCCTGTTCGAGTTCCAGACGCAGGTCGCCCGGCTCTACGGGTGCGACGTCGCCAACGCCTCGATGTACGACGGATCGACCGCCTGCTGGGAGGCGATCGGCATGGCACGGCGGATCACCCGCCGCGGCAAGGCGCTGCTCTCCTCCGGTCTCCATCCCCACTACGTCTCCGTCGCAAGGACGATGGCGCGCTTCACCGGCGACCGGCTCGAGACGGGCGCGCCGGAGCTTCGCCCGGAGCCCGACACGGACGCGCTCGCCGAGCGCGTCGACGGCGAGACGAGCTGCGTCGTCGTCCAATATCCCGACATTCTCGGCCGCATCGGCGACCTCTCGGCGCTGGCCGAGCGCTGCCACGCGGCGGGAGCCCTGCTGGTCGCCGTGGTGACCGAGCCGGTCGCACTCGGCTTGATAAGGGCGCCGGGCGAGATGGGCGCCGACATCGTCGTGGGGGAGGGCCAGTCGATCGGCGTCGGCCTGAACTTCGGCGGCCCCTATGTCGGTCTGTTCGCGACGCGCGACAAATATGTCCGGCAGATGCCGGGCCGCCTCGCCGGCGAGACGGTCGACGCGGAAGGGAAGCGCGGCTTCGTCCTCACCCTCTCCACCCGCGAGCAGCATATCCGCCGCGAGAAGGCGACGTCGAACATCTGCACCAATTCGGGCCTGTGCGCGCTCGCTTTCTCGATCCACATGACCCTGCTCGGCGAGAAGGGATTGCGGCAGCTCGCGGAGGCCAATCATCGAAGGGCGTCGGAAGCGGCGGAGCGGTTGACCGGCATCGCCGGCGTCACGCTGGTCAATTCGAGCTTCTTCAACGAATTCACCCTGCGCCTGCCCAAGGAGGCGCGACCGGTGGTGCGGGCGATGGCGGAAGGACGGGTCCTCGGCGGCGTCTCCCTGGGCCGGCTCTATCCGGGCGAGGCGAGCCTCGCCAACGGCCTGGTGGTCGCGGTCACCGAGACCGTGACCGGCGAGGATATCGAGGCTCTTGCCGCCGCGCTCGAGGAGGCGCTCGCATGACGATGAACAAAGAGGGTCGGCCGACCCGCCCCGAGGTCGCCGCCGCCGGACCGGCCCCCACCTTCACCGGCAACCGCGCGCTGATGCTGGAGGAACCGTTGCTGTTCGAGATCGGCGACGGGGAAACGACCGGCGTCGATTTCGACCCGGCTTCGCCGGCCGGCGACGATCGCCTCGGCGGACTGCGGCGCAACCGGCCGATCGGGCTGGCGGGCCTGTCGGAGCCGCAAACCGTACGCCATTACACTCGCTTGTCCCGCCAGAATTACGCGATCGATCTCGGCCTCTTCCCGCTCGGCTCGTGCACGATGAAGCACAATCCGCGCCTGTGCGAGCGAATGGCGCGGCTGCCCGGCTTCGCCGACATCCACCCGATGCAGCCGGTCGACACGGTGCAGGGGGCGCTGGAGCTGATCGTCGAGCTCGGCCGCTGGCTGGTGACGCTGACCGGAATGCACTCGGTGGCGATGAGCCCGAAGGCGGGCGCGCACGGGGAATTGTGCGGCCTGCTCGCCATCCGCGCCGCGCTCGAGGCGCGGGGCGACGCGCGGCAGGTGGTGCTGGTCCCGGAGAGCGCGCACGGCACGAACCCGGCGACCGCCGCTTTCGTCCGCTACCGGGTCGAGAGCATCCCCGCCAATGCTCGCGGCCGGGTCGATCTGGAGGCGCTGAGGAGCCGGCTCGGCCCGGACGTGGCGGCGGTGATGATCACCAACCCCAATACGTGCGGCCTGTTCGAGCCGGACATGGTCGCCATCTCCGATCTGGTCCATGCGGCGGGCGGCCTGGTCTATTGCGACGGCGCCAATTTCAACGCCATCGTCGGGCGCGTCCGCCCGGGCGACCTAGGCATCGACGCGATGCACATCAACCTCCACAAGACCTTCTCGACCCCCCACGGCGGCGGCGGCCCCGGCGCCGGGCCGGTCGTCTTCTCCGAGGCGCTGACCCCGTTCGCGCCTCTTCCCTTCGTCGAGAGGCAGGGCGATCACTACGCGCTCGTGGAGGAGGAGAATGCCGGCGAGCATCACGGCTCGAGCTTCGGCCGCATGGTCGCGTTCCACGGCCAGATGGGGATGTTCAGCCGGGCGCTGGCCTATATCCTCAGCCACGGCGCAGACGGCCTGCGGCAGGTGTCGGGCGATGCGGTGCTCAACGCCAATTACGTCCTGCGCCGCCTCGAGGACGTGCTCGACGCGCCGTTCGGGGCGAGCGGGCCGTGCATGCACGAGGCGCTGTTCAGCGACAAAGGCTTCGCCGAGGGCCTCTCCACGCTCGATCTCGCCAAGGGGCTGATCGACGAAGGCTATCACCCGATGACGATGTATTTCCCGCTGGTCGTCCACGGCGCGATGCTGGTCGAGCCCACCGAGACCGAATCCAAGGCGGCGCTGGACGAGTTCATCGGCGCGCTCCGCTCGGTGGTCGAGCGGGCCAAGGCAGGCGACGAGAGCCTCAAGGCCGCGCCCTTCCACGCGCCGCGCCGGCGGCTCGACGAGACGCAGGCGGCGCGCAAGCCGGTGCTGGTCTGGAAGGAGTCCCCCGCGGCAGAGGCGGCGGAATAGGGGCCACCGGGGCCGGCATGGCGGATAGCTTCGGTTTGAGCCCCGCCGGATAAGACCCCAGGGAAAGACAATCCGACGGCGCATGACGGCCCAACCTCCCTACACGGCGCGACGAAGCGCCCCCGCGGCGCTCCGCAACCGGGCGCCGATCGCCGCCGTGCTGCGCGACGTGCTGCCGGAGCGGGGGGTCGTGCTCGAGCTTGCCAGCGGAACGGGCGAGCATGCGGTGCATTTCGCCGGCCTCTTCCCGCACCTCGCCTGGCAACCTTCCGATCCGGACCCGGACTCGCTCGCCTCTATCCGCGCCTGGCGAGCGGCGGAGCGCCTGCCCAATTTGCGCGAGCCGCTGCGGCTGGACGCCGCCGCCGCCAAGGCCTGGCCGGCCTTGGCCGCCGACGCCATCCTCTGCATCAACATGGTCCACATCAGCCCGTGGACGGCGACGCAGGGGCTGATGCGCGGCGCCGGGCGGCTGCTCGGGCCGGGGGCGCCGCTGATCCTCTACGGGCCCTATCGGCGCGACGGCGTGCCGACCGCGCCGAGCAACGAGGCGTTCGACGCCTCGCTTCGCGCCCGCAACCCCGCCTGGGGCCTGCGCGCCCTGGACGCCGTGGAGTCCGAAGCGGAGGCGAACGGCCTTGCGCTCGACCGGGTCGTCGAGATGCCGACGAACAACCTCACAATCATGTTCCGGCGGCGCTGATCCTCAGCGCTCGTTGAACCTCGGCAGGTCGGCCTGCTCGGGCTTGTCGCTGTCGCGCACGCGGGTGACGCCGTCGCCGTCGCCGACCTCCTCGCGAAGCTCGTCCCGCGCGCCGATGTCGCGCTGCAGGTCGCCGCCGGCCGAGCCGCCGAAGGCGGGGGCGTCGTCCGCCCCCTCGATCAGGGTCGAATCGTCGATGCGGCGGGCGGTCTCGGCGCGGTCGGCGCCGCGGTCGGTGCGGTCGGTCATGATCCTCTCCTTCGTCGGGAGACTCAATGCGGCTGCCGCGCCCGCGTTCCGCCGGCCAGCCGCACCAGCAGCAGCGTCCAGCCCGCGCCGAACGCCCATCCGCCGATCACGTCGCTCGGCCAGTGGACGGCGAGGACGAGGCGGGTGAGGCCGACCAGGCCGGCGAGGACGAGCGCCAGCGCCACCGCCGGCGCGCGCAGGCGCGGCGAAGAGACGGCGAGCAGCGCGAAGCCGAGCCACGTCATCGTCGAATAGGCCGCGTGGCCGCTCGGATAGGAGAGGCTCGCCACCTCGACGAGGCGGCCGCTTTCGTCGGGCCGCGCGCGGCCGATCGCCGCCTTCTCGAACTCGACCAGCAGCCGCCCGCCGAGGATCAGGATGAGGTAGAGGATCCCGGCGCGGGGCGAGCGCAGGAAGACGAGCGCCGCGGCCCCCGCCAGCGTCAGCGGCAGCAGGATGGTCCAGTCGCCGAGATGGGTGAGGAGGCGCGCGGCCGGCACCAGCGCCGGCACGTGGAAGAGCCCGGCGAGCGCTCCGTCGGCGTCCGACGCGGGTCCGCCGAGGAAGAGCATCGCCACCCACAAGGCGGCGAGGATCGAGATGAGCAGCCAGGGGCGAAATCGGTCCATGCCGGTCCCTCGCAAACGCGCGCCGCCGCGTCGAGTCCCGCCGTGCCGACGAGCGGTTTCGCGCCCGCGACGGATCGGGAGGCGCCGGACTCCGCAATGGACCTGATCTGTGTTAGCACCGAGTCGGGGAAGCGGGGTGGGAATGGAAAGCAACGAGCGATATTGGACACGCCGTGCGGTCGAGGAGCTGCGCGCCGAGGCGCGCGCCATCACGCCCGAGGCGAAGGCGCGAAGACGGGCGCTTGCCGAAGCCTTCGCCGCCAAGGCCCGCCTCTGCCTCGCCGCCGCGCCGCGCGAGCTCGCTTGATCCGACCGTCGCCGCCGCGGCACGCATCCCGCCGCCGCCCGGAACGTTGAGGCGAAGCGCGAGGAGCCGCGCGAGGGAGTAACGCGATGGCCAGGATGCCCGCCCTGTTCATCGGCCACGGCAGCCCGATGAACACGCTCGAGCGCAACGGCTATACCGACGCCTGGCGGGCGCTCGGCCGCCGCCTGCCCCGCCCGCGCGCGCTGCTCGTCGTCTCGGCCCATTGGTATATCGGTGCGACCGCGGTGACGGCGATGGCCCGGCCGCGCACCATCCACGATTTCTACGGCTTCCCGCCCGAGCTGTTCGCCTTCGATTATCCCGCCCCCGGCGCGCCCGACCTTGCCGCGGAGGTGGTCGAGACGGTGAAGCCGCACTGGGTCGGGCTCGACCGGGACCAATGGGGGCTGGACCATGGCACCTGGAGCGTCCTCGCCCACCTCTATCCGCAGGCCGACGTGCCGGTCGTCCAGCTTTCGATCAATGCCCTGAAGCCGCTCGACTATCATCTCGAGCTCGCCGCCCGGCTGGCGCCGTTGCGCGAGCGGGGGTGATGGTCGTCGCCAGCGGCAACGTCGTCCACAACCTCCGGCGGGTGGAGTGGGGCCGGCCGGACGCGGCCTTCGACTGGGCGGAGCGGTTCGACGACGCGGTCGCGGCCCAGATGGCCGAGGCGCCGGACGGGATCCTCAAGCTGGTCGAGCATCCCGACTACGCGCTCGCCGTTCCGACGCCCGATCACTTCGTCCCGCTCCTCTACCTCGCCGGCCTCGCCGCGGCGGACGGAAAAGCGGCGGAACCCCTGCTGCGCGGTTATGCCATGGGCTCCATCTCGATGAGCGGCTACGCCCTCGGAACGGGCGCGCCGCAGGGAGAGGAGGCCGCGGGGGCGGCCACCTTGCCGGCCGGAGTCCCGCCCGATCAGACCAACATGTGAGGCGGCGCGGCGTGGCCGGGGCGAAACCGCGCCGTTGCGCACTGGACACTTGCCGCGCCGGGAGTCACCTTGGTCGTCCAAGCAGCGTCGGGGGGACGAGTCGCTTCGCGAACAAGTGAAGAGTAGACCGAGCCGGTCCCACTCTTTTCGTTCAATCGGTTCTGCCGAACAGGATTAGATCGGGAGCGGCCGCGCCAGCATCATCGTAGCTTTTGTTTGCTCTGTCTTCGCGGGAAATGCGGGTGTCCGCTGCGCCTGATCGTCGAATAACGGGGAGGAATTCGGCGTGACGATCTATAGCGGCGGCAACGGCAAGGACACGATCAACGGCGGCAGCGGCGACGACATCATCCACGGCGGCAACGGCACCGACACGCTGAACGGCGGCGCCGGCAACGACCAGATTTACGGGGACAACGGCAGCGACGATCTTCGCGGCGGTGCCGGCGACGACCTGATCGACGGCGGAAACGGCGTCGACACCGCTTATTATTCCGGCCTGATCGAGGAATATAGCTTCTTCACCAGCGCCGGCTACCTCCACATCCTTCATCAGGGCGGGGGCGGCGCGGACGGCCACGACCGGGTGGCCAATGTCGAGCGACTCGTCTTCGCCGACCGGACCATCGAGATCGGCAGCGGCCGCAACCGCCCGATCGCCGGCGACGACCATGTCTTCACCAACGAGGACGCGGGGACGCTGGCCAGCGGCGCGGCGGGCGTGCTGGCCAACGACTATGATTTCGACGGCGACCCGCTGAGCGCGACCGCCGGCGTCTTCGTGGGCACCTACGGCACGCTGACGCTGAGCTCGAACGGCACCTACAGCTATGCCCTGTCCCCCTCGGCGCAGGCGCTGGCCCAGGGGGAGAACGTCCAGGACAGCTTCAACTACATCGTCACGGACAATGACGGCAGCGACACCGGCAGACTCGTCTTCCACATCGCCGGCGTCAACGACGCTCCGACCGCCAATCCCGATGCGGCCACGACCGGCGAGAACGACGTCGTCCTGATCAACGTGCGGGCGAACGACACCGACGTCGACCATGGCGCGATCCTCGCCGTGACCGCCGCCTCGGCGCCGGCGGGCCAGGGCACCGCCTCCGTCGTCGGCGGCCAGGTCCGGTTCGATCCGGGAACCGACTTCGACTATCTGGAGGAGGGCGAGACCGCGGTCGTCACCGTCAGCTACACGATCCAGGACGAGCATGGCGCCCCGTCGGGCTCCACCGTCGCGATCACGGTCGAGGGCCGGGAGGATCCCGGCATCGTTCTCACCGGCACCGACAATGACGACGAACTGACCGGCACGTCCGGCAACGACACGATCAGCGCGCTCGGCGGCGACGACACCGTCTCGGGCCTGGGCGGCGCCGACCAGATAAACGGCGGCGACGGCTCGGACTTCCTCGACGGGGGCGCGGGCAACGACGTCATCTCCGGCGGCAACGACGCCGACATCCTGGTCGGCGGCGACGGCAACGATCAATTGTCGGGGGACGCGGGGAATGACAGCCTCTCCGGCGGGAACGGCGCAGACCAGTTGTCCGGGGGCGACGGCGCCGACTTCCTGAGCGGCGACGCCGGTAACGACGTCATCGCCGGCGGCAATGACGGCGACTTCCTCGCAGGCGGGGACGGCAACGACCAGCTGTCCGGCGGGGCCGGCAGCGACACCCTGATCGGCGAGGACGGCAACGACCAGCTGTCGGGCGGCGACGGCAACGACCAATTGTCGGGCGGCGACGGCAACGACACGCTCGACGGCGGCGACGGCGACGATTCCCTCTCCGGCGGCCTCGGCGCCAACGTGCTGACCGGGGGCCTCGGCGACGACGATATCGTCGCCGACGCCTCCGGCGGGATCCAGACGATCGACGGCGGCGGCGGCGACGACACGATCCGGATCGACTATCGCGCCTTCGCGAGCAGCGTCGTCACCGGCAGCGGCAGCGACACGATCGAGCTCGACCATGCCGACGTCGGCACGGCGGTGGTCACCGTCGCCGACTTCACGGCCGGCGCCGGCGGCGACCTGTTCCAGCTGGAGGGTGCCGGCGGCGGCCTGCTCGGCCTGCTCGAGGGCTGGGACGGCAGCTCGAACCCGTTCGGCTCGGGCTTCCTGCGGCTGCAGCAGAGCGGCGCCGATGCGGTGCTGCAATGGGACCGCGACGGCGCCGCCGGCGGGGCAATATGGGAAACGCTCGTCGTCTTCCAGAATGCGAGCGCCGCCGCCTTCACCGACGCCAATTTCGGTCCCGGCTACGCGCCCGACGGGTCGGCGCCGGCGGGCCAGACGATCACCGGCACCGATGCCGGCCAGACGCTGACGGGCACGCTCGGCGCCGACACCATCAACGCGCTCGGCGGCAACGATGTCGTGTTCGGCCGGGCTGGCGCCGACCAGATCAACGGCGGCGACGGCGCCGACTTCCTGAACGGCGAGGCCGGCAACGACATTGTCGACGGCGGCAACGGTGACGATCAGCTGTCCGGCGACGAGGGCAGCGACCAGCTGTCGGGCCAGGCGGGTAACGACAGCGTCGTCGGCGGCAACGGCAACGACCAGCTGTCGGGCGGGGACGGCGCCGACTTCCTGAGCGGGGACGCCGGCGACGACGTCGTCACGGGCGGCAACGACGACGACTTCCTGTCGGGCGGCGACGGCGACGACACGCTCGACGGCGGGGCCGGCAACGACTTCCTGACCGGCGGCCTCGGCGCCAACGTGCTGACCGGCGGGCTTGGCGACGACCAGATCGTCGCCGACGCCCTGGACGGGGCGCAGACGATCGACGGCGGCGACGGCAACGACACGATCCGGATCGATGCGCGCGTCTTCGCCAGCACGATCGTCACCGGCAGCGGCCGCGACATGATCGAGATCGACCATGCGGACGTCGGCACGGCGGCGGTGACGGTCGCCGACTTCACGCCCGGGGCCGGCGGCGACATCTTCCAGCTCGCCGGCGGCGACGGGGCGCTGCTCGGCCTGCTCGAGGGATGGGACGGCAGCTCCAACCCGTTCGCTTCCGGCTTCCTCAGATTGCAGCAGGACGGCACCGACACCTTGCTGCAATGGGACCGCGACGGCGCGGCCGGCGGCGTCGCCTGGGAGACGCTGGCCGTCTTCCAGAATACCGACGCAGGCGACTTCACCGACGCCAA
The DNA here is from genome assembly GCA_019232625.1 of Alphaproteobacteria bacterium. Taxonomy (GTDB): domain Bacteria; phylum Pseudomonadota; class Alphaproteobacteria; order Sphingomonadales; family Sphingomonadaceae; genus Allosphingosinicella. Next base: position 30,779 of record JAFANP010000025.1, read on the forward strand.
TTTCGCGCCCGGCTATCCTCCCGACGGCGGCGTGCCGGCGGGCGAGACGATCACCGGCACGGCGGGCGACGATTTCCTGGTCGGCTCGGTCGGCGCCGACACGATCGACGCGCTGGGCGGCCAGGACGCCGTCTTCGGTCTCGCGGGCGGTGACGTCATCAACGGCGGCGACGGCCTCGACAATCTGAACGGCGGCGAGGGCGACGACATCATCGACGGCGGCAACGGCGACGACGCCCTGTCCGGCGACGAGGGCGACGACCAGATGCTCGGTCAGGCGGGAGACGACACCTTGTTCGGCGGAGACGGCCACGACCAGCTGTCGGGCGGCGACGGCTTCGACAACCTCAGCGGGGAGGCCGGCAACGACATACTGGCCGGCGGCAACGACGACGATGTCCTGTCGGGCGGGGACGGCAATGACAGCCTCGACGGCGGCGCCGGCAACGACCTCCTCTCGGGCGGCCTCGGCTCCGACGTGCTGACCGGCGGCGCCGGCGCCGACATGTTCAGCTTCGAGCTCCCCGCCTTCGGCGCGGACCAGATCGCCGATTTCGCCAGCGGCACGGACCATATCCGCATCTCCGCGAGCGGCTTCGGCGGCGGCCTCGTCGAAGGCGGCTCGGTCTCCCTGGTTTCGGGGGCCGACCCGGTCGCATCGGCCGCGACGGGCCAGTTCCTCTACGACACCGACGACGGCAATCTCTTCTGGGACGCCGACGGGACCGGGAGCGGCGCGCCCGAGCTCATCGCGACGCTCGCCAACCTCGCCCCGCTCGCGCCTTCGGACATCTTCGTCGTGGCCTGAGCCGGCTGAACCGGCGGCTGGTGAGCCCTGCTGGATTCGAACCAGCGACCTACTGATTAAAAGTCAGTTGCTCTACCGACTGAGCTAAGGGCCCGCCGGTCAGGCCCCTAGGGGCGGGGGCCGGTGGGGTCAACCGGGCGGGGGCGGCGGAGGCGGTGGAGGAGCTGGCGGACCGTGGCGCCGGTGAGTGGGTCCCGCCAGTCCGCCGCTATCTCCGCGAGCGGCTTCAGCACGAAGGCGCGGCGGCGGAATTCAGGGTGCGGGACGACCAGTCCGCCACCGCCCCAGGCCCCGCCCGACCAGAGGATGATGTCCAGATCTAGGACGCGGGGCCCCCAGCGGCGTCCGGCCCGGCGACCGAAAGCGCGCTCGGTCTGTTTCAGGCGGTCGAGGAGGGACGGGGGGTCGAGATCGCAGTCGAGGATCGCCGCCGCATTCGCGAAGCCTCGTCCCGCCGGCCCCATGGCCTCCGTGCGGTGGATCGGAGAGAGGCGTTCCACGCCCAGCGCCTCCGCCGCCGCCCGCACCGTCGCCTCCGGCGAGCCGTGGCGGCTGCGCCGGTTCGAGCCGAGCGCAATGGCGTAGAGATTGTCGGCAGCCACGAGATTCCGTTCGGCCTGAGCTTGTCGAAGGCCCTTTCCTTACTTCCCGTCACGGCGAAAGAAAGGATGGGCTTCGACAGGCTCAGCCCGAACGGTATGGGAGGACATGGGCCTCTCCCTTCAGCTTTCCCCCGTCCCCCTGCTCGAAGCGCCGCGCGACTGCCCGCTCTGCCCGCGCCTCGTCGGCTTCCGCGAGGCGCTGCGGGAGGAGCATCCCGGCTGGTGGAACGCGCCGGTGCCTCATTTCGGGGATCCCGCCGCCTGGCTGGCGATCTGCGGCCTCGCCCCGGGCAAGCAGGGCGCCAACCGCACCGGCCGGCCCTTCACCGGCGATTTCGCCGGCCTCCTCCTCTACGAGACGCTGGCGCGGTTCGGCCTCGCCGAGGGGGATTATGACGCCCGGCCGGACGACGGGTTTCGGCTGAACGGCGTCGCCATCCTCAACTCCGTCAAGTGCGTGCCGCCCCAGAACAAGCCGACGCCGGACGAGATCGCCACCTGCACGCGCACCTATTTCCAGCCCGCGCTGGCGGCGCTGCCGAAGGTGCGGATCCTCGTCGCGCTCGGCCGCATCGCCCATGACGCGGCGGTGCGCTCGGCGGGGGGAAGGCTCTCGGCCTTTCCGTTCGGCCACCTCGCCGAGCATCGCCTGCCGGACGGCCGGCTGCTGATCGATAGCTACCATTGCTCGCGCTACAACCAGAACACCAACCGCCTCACCCGCGCGATGTTCGAGCAGGTCTTCGAGTTGGCGCTGGCGCGGCGATAAATGGGGACGCGATAAATGGGGACAGTAACTATTTTCCGCCCCGCGCTGCGGGACGAGGCCGGGCGCAGCCGAAAATAGTTACGGTCCCCATTCGTCCTTCACAGGTCCTCCGCGATCCGCCGGTAGAGGTCCGGGCGGCGATCACGGAAGAAGCCGAACGCGGCGCGGTGGGCCCTGGCCTGGGCGAGGTCCAAGGTGGCGGTGAGCACGCCCGTCTCCTCGGCGCCGAACTCGGCCAGCATGTCGCCGCGCTCGTCGCAGATGAAGCTGTGGCCGTAGAAGCGCTGGCCGTGCTCCGTCCCCACGCGGTTGGCGGCGACGACGGGGACGACGTTGGAGACGGCGTGGCCGATCATCGCCCGGCGCCACATCCGGCTGGTGTCGAGGTCGGGATCGTGCGGCTCGGCGCCGATCGCGGTCGGGAAGAGGAGGATCTCGGCGCCCATCAGCATCAGGCTGCGCGCCGTCTCGGGATACCATTGGTCCCAGCAGACGCCCGCGCCGATCGTGCCGAACGGCGACTTCCACACCTTGAAGCCCGTATTGCCGGGGCGGAAATAGAATTTCTCGGAATAGCCGGGACCGTCGGGGATGTGGCTCTTGCGGTAGACGCCCATCACCTTGCCGTCGGGGCCGATCATGGCGAGGCTGTTATAATGGTGGTGGCCCTCCGCCTCGAAGAAGCTGGTCGGGATGTAGATTTCGAGCTCGGCGGCGAGCCGCTGCATGGCGAGGACGACGGGATGCTCGCCGGCCGGGAGGGCGCGGGCGAAATGCGCCTCGTCCTGGGTACGGCAGAAATAATGGCCCTCGAACAATTCGGGCGGCAGGACCAGCCTCGCGCCCTTGCCCGCGGCCTCCCGGACGAGATCCGAGACGGCGGCGATATTCTCCTCGACGACGTCGGTGAAGGCGAGCTGCAGGGCGGCGACGGTGATCTCGGTCATGTCTCCCCCCTAACCGCTCGGATCGAGCGAAGTCGAGACTCCTGCCGGCCAGGCTCCCAAGCGCTTTCGAACGCCGCGGGAGGTTCACCCGAAGCACCAATGCACCAAAGAGGCCCAGGCGGCGAAGCCGCCTCACCTTTTCTCTCGATCGTGACCGGAGAGGCGCTACGCGCCGGGTCGCGCAAGCGCCTTTGGTGCTTCGGTGCTTCGGGTGAAACTACCCTGACGCCGCCCTGATCAGAGCGGCATCTGCTGGCTGATGCAGTGGAAGCTGCCGCCGCCGGTCAGCACGTGGTCGGCGCGAAGCCCGACGGCGCGCCGGTCCGGGAACAGCGCCGCGATCGCCTCGACCGCCGGTTCGTCGCTCGACGTGCCGTAGAGCGGCACGACGACGGCCGCGTTGCCGATGTAGAAGTTCATGTGCGACGCCGGGACGAGCTCGCCCTCCCGAAGCACCGGGCCGGGGGAGGGGATCGGCGCCACCTCCAGGCCGAACCCTTCGGCCCGCCGGCGCGCATCCTCGAACACGGCCGCATTGGGATCGTCCTTCCCGGCCGGCGCCGGGATCGCGAGTCGTCCTTCGCCGACGAAGCGTGCGAGGTTGTCGACATGGCCGTCCGTATGGTCGTTGAGCAGCCCCTCGCCCAGCCACAATATCCGGTCGAGCCCGAGGTCGGAGCGGAGCCGGGATTCGACCGCCTCGCGGCTCATCGCGGGGTTGCGATTGGGGTTCAGCAGGCATTGCTCGGTGGTGACGGCGAGGCCGGTGCCGTCGACGTCGATGGCGCCGCCCTCGAGCACCCATTCGTGGCGGATCGGCTCGAGTCCGGCGGTCTCGGCGAGGCGGAGGCCGACCGTGTCGTCGCCCTCCAGCTCATATTTGCCGCCCCAGCCGTTGAACCGGAAGCTCCTGGCCGTTCGCGCGCTTCCGGTGCCGAGCAGGATCGGCCCGGTATCGCGCAGCCAGATGTCGCCGAACGGCTCCTGCACGACGGTGGCGAAGGGCGCGAGCGCGCGCGCCGCTCGGGCCGAGGCCGGGTCGGCGGCGACGAGGCGCACCTCCTCGCCGGCGCCGCCGGCATGGACGGCGGCGGCGAAGGCGGCGACCTCCTCCCGGGCGGGGCCGAGATCCGACTGCCAGAGGTCCTCGTGGCTCGGAAAGCCGATCCACACCCAGGCGTGCGCCGCCCATTCCGGGGGTTGGCGGGGGGGCACCGGCCGCCTGGCGGCAGGAGAGGGAGGGGGCGCGTCCATGGGCCGAGCGCCTTTGCAAATAGGGGGCGGCGACGCAAGCGGCGCGGGCTTGCGGCGGCGCCCGCGACGTGCATAATCGAAAACGGGGCATAGGGGGTCGTTACATGTTCAAAACGATGATGTTGCCGCTGGCGGCGCTGCTCGCCTTGCCGGCACAGGCACAGGCACAGGCACAGGCACAGGCACCGGCGCCGGCCAGCGCCCCGGCGGCGGCGGATCCCGCGATCCGCTTCGGCGCGCGGCAGTCGGTCCAGGACGTCAGCCTCTCGCCGTCGGGCGGGAAGGTCGCCTTCATCGCGCCGGGGCGCGGCCGTGGGACGATCCTCTACACGGTGGACCTGGCGGCGGGCGGCAACCCCAAGGTCGCGCTGACCGCCGACGGCGACCCGGAGCGGATCACCGGCTGCAACTGGGTGTCGGAGGCGCGGCTGGTCTGCAGCATCTACATGCTGGTTCAGAGCGCCGGCGAACTGCTGCCCTTCACCCGCGTCGTCGCGGTCGATGCCGGCTCGGGCAACCTGAAGCTGCTCAGCCGCGCCATCCGCCCCGACGACGTCGGCTTCTCGCTCGGCGGCGGCGGGGTGATAGACTGGCTGCCGAGCGAGGAGGGCGCGGTGCTGATGGGCCGCGAATATGTGCCCGAGGAGAAGCTCGGCAGCCACATGATCGACAAGCGCGAGGGCTATGGCGTCGACCGCATCGACACGCGCAGTCTCTCGGTCAAGACCGTCGAGTCGCCGCGGCCCAACGCCGTCGAATATATCAGCGACGGCCGCGGCACGGTGCGCATCATGGGCGTGCGCGGCGTGGCCGGCGCAACCGGCCAGGACACCGGCACGATCGACTATTTCTACCGCGCCAAGGGCTCGCGCGACTGGAAGAAGCTCGGCACCCTCAACTATCTCAGCAACGACGGCTTCAATCCCTATGCCGTCGATCCCGACCTCGACGTCGCCTACGGCTTCCGCAAGAAGGACGGGCGCCTCGCCCTCTACACGCTGGCGCTCGACGGCTCGGGGCGCGAGACCCTGGTCTACGCCCACCCGGAGGTGGACGTCGACGGCCTGGTCCGGATCGGGCGCAACGGCCGCGTCGTCGGCGCCACCTACGTCACCGACAAGCGCGGCGCGGTCTATTTCGACAAGGGGCTGGAATCGCTCGCCCGCTCGCTCTCCAAGGCGCTGCCAGGCCTGCCGCTGGTCCGCTTCCTCGATTCGAGCGCCGACGAGGGCAAGCTGCTCCTGTGGGCGGGCAGCGACACGGATCCCGGCCGCTACTTCCTCTTCGACAAGGCGGCCAAGAGCCTGAACGAGCTGATGCTGACCCGGCCCGAGCTGGAGGGCGCGACGCTGGCGGCGGTGAAGCCGGTCACCTATCGGGCCGCGGACGGCGCGCAGGTGCCCGCCTACCTCACCCTCCCGCCGGGCAGCGACGGCCGGAAGCTGCCCGCCATCGTCATGCCGCACGGCGGCCCCGGCGCCCGCGACGAATGGGGCTTCGACTGGCTCGCGCAATATTTCGCCAATCGCGGCTATGCCGTGCTGCAGCCCAATTTCCGCGGCTCGACCGGCTATGGCGACACCTGGTTCGAGAAGAACGGCTTCCAGTCGTGGCGCTCGGCGATAGGCGACGTCGACGATGCGGGCAAGTGGCTGGTCGCCCAGGGCATAGCCGATCCCGCCAAGCTCGCCATCTTCGGCTGGTCCTATGGCGGCTATGCGGCGCTGCAGGCGAACGTGCTCGATCCGGGCCTCTACAAGGCGGCGGTGGCGGTGGCGCCGGTCACCGACCTCCCCGCCGTCGCGCGGGAGTGGCAGGGCTGGAGCAACCACCGCATCACCGCGGCGATGATCGGCTCGGGGCCGCACCTTCGCGAAGGTTCGCCGGCGCAGAACGCCTCCGCCTTCCAGGCCCCCGTCCTCATCTTCCACGGCGAGCTCGACCGGAACGTCGGCATCCAGCAGTCGCGGACGATGGCGGCGCGGCTGCGCGAGGCCGGCAAGAATGTCGAGCTCGTCGTCTATCCCAAGCTCGACCATTATCTCGACGATTCCGAGACTCGCGCCGACATGCTCCGCCGCGCCGACGCCTTCCTGCGCGCCGCGCTGAAGCTTCCCTGAGCGAGCGCTCGACGAAGAAGGGCGGCCCCTCGCGGAGCCGCCCTTTCTTGTCCTGCCCTTAGGGCGAAGATCAGCGCGAGTAGAACTCGACGACCAGGTTCGGCTCCATCCGCACCGGATAGGGCACCTCGTCCAGCGTCGGCACGCGGGTGAAGGTGATCTTGGCGGTGCCGTCGGGCGCGACGTAATCGGGGATCTCGCGCTCGGAAAGGCCCTGCGCCTCCATCACCAGCGCCATTTCCTGCGCCTTGGAGCCCAGCGTCACCTCGTCGCCGACATTCACCCGCCGCGAGGCGATGTTGCACTTGACGCCGTTGACGCGAATGTGGCCGTGGCTGACGAGCTGGCGGGCCGCCCAGATAGTCGGCGCGAACTTGGCGCGGTAGACCACCATGTCCAGCCGGCGCTCGAGCAGGCCGATGAGGTTCTGGCCGGTGTCGCCCTTCATCCGCGACGCCTCGGTGTAGGTGCGCTTGAACTGCTTCTCGGTGACGTCGCCGTAATAGCCCTTGAGCTTCTGCTTGGCGCGCAGCTGGATGCCGAAGTCGGACATCTTGCCCTTGCGGCGCTGGCCGTGCTGGCCGGGGCCGTATTCGCGCTTGTTGACGGGGCTCTTGGGCCGTCCGAAGACGTTCTCGCCCATGCGGCGGTCGAGTTTGTACTTGGCGCTGCTGCGCTTGCTCATGTCGGGTCCAATCTGCTTGGTTTCACGTGTCCCGGAACCGCACCGCCACGCCAGGATGCGTGACGCGGCTGCCGCTTCACCGGGGTGCGGAGCCAATTGCGAAGGCGGCGACATGGCCGCTGGGCCCGCCAAAGTCAACCTCGACAGGGGCTTGGCGGCCGCTAAAGAGGCGGGCCATGACCAACGAGCGGGTGAAGCCGGCGGACTGCCGGACGATGGCGGAGGTGCGCTTCGGCGTCGATCGGCTGGACGAGGCGATCGTGGCCCTGATGGCCGAGCGCTTCGGCTACATGGATGCCGCGGCACGGATCAAGCCCGTGCGCGAGGCGGTTCGGGACGAGGCGCGCAAGGCGCAGGTCCTCTCCAACGTCGTCCGCCGCGCCGAACGGGCCGGGGCGCCGCCCGCCGCCGTCGCGGAGGTCTATGAGACGCTGATCGAGGCCTCGATCGCCTACGAGCTGGAGCGCTTCGACGAAGCCCGCCGCTGACCTCCCCGCCCTTCGGCAAGGGCGCGCACGACGCCCCGCATCGCCTGCACCTCCCGGTTCGACCAGCCCGCCTTGGTGAGGATGGTGCGGATCGTGTTCTTGGTGGCGGGCGTCCGGTCGGGCGGATGATAGTAATCGGCTTCCTCCAGCGCCGCCTCGAGCTGGCCGATCAGCCCTTCGAGCTGCCCCTGCGTCGCTCGGGGCTCGGCCGGCTCCCCCTCGGTGGGGACGGCGAGGTCGCCGTTCTTCGACCATTCGTAGGCGAGCAGGATCACTGCCTGGGCAAGGTTGAGGGAGCGGAATTGCGGATTGATCGGCACGGTCACGATCTTGCCGGCGATCGCCACCTCGTCGGTCTCCAGCCCCGAGCGCTCGGCGCCGAACAGGATGGCGCACGGCTCGCCATGGCCGCGTATCTCCCGCGCCGCCTCTTCCGGCGAGACGACCGGCATGACCAGCCCGCGCTTGCGCACCGTGGTGGCGTAGACGTGGGGGCAGTCGGCCACCGCCTCCGCGACGCTGCCGAACACCCGCGCCCCCTCCAGCACGAGGTCCGCCCCCGAGGCCGCGGGCCCGGCGGACGGATTGGGCCACCCGTCGCGCGGGCTCACCAGCCGCAGGTCGGTCAGCCCGAAATTGAGCATCGCCCGCGCCGCCTTCCCGATATTCTCCCCCAGCTGGGGCCGAACGAGGACGATGGCGGGGGCGATTGCGGCCCGTGGGGTGACGGCCTCTGCTTCGCTCGACGGGGTGTCTAGGCTTCGCTCGACACGAACGGCAGGAGATGAGGCTTGAACCTCAACCGTTCGCCCCGAGCGAAGTCGAGGGGCCCTGTCGAGCGAAGTCGAGACCCGTTCCGCCCGCTCCCCGGGCGGAACGGCCGCCTCGCTGACGCCCTGCCAGTCTCCCCTGATCAACGCCTCCTTTTTGGCGCGAGACCATCCTTTGATCCGCAATTCCGCCTCCAGGGCCTCGGCGCGGGTCGGGAATTCCTCGGCCCACATGAATTCGACTGGCCGCTTGTCATGGGTGTAGCCACGGATTGCGCCACTCTGGTGTTCGGCGATCCGCCGCTCGAGATCGTCGGTATGGCCGGTGTAATAGACACCGTTGGCGCAGCGCAGGATGTAGGTCCAGAAGCTCATCAGCGGTCTCGGCTACGCTCGACGGGGTGTCTCGACTTCGCTCGACACGAACGGTCGTAGGTGTCCCGCTCCCTATCCGTTCGGCCTGAGCGAAGTCGAGGGGCCAGGTCGAGCGAAGCCGAGACCTGCTTCCGATTCAGGACGAGGAGGGCTCCTGGCCTACCCCGCCCACCGTTCCCGCGAATTCCTCGAAGTCCTTTGCTTCGCGGAAGTCCTTGTAGACGCTGGCGAAGCGTATGTAGGCGACCGGGTCTAGGGCTTTCAGGCCGTCCATCACCATCTGGCCGATGCGGGTGGAGGGGATCTCGCTCTCGCCGAGCGTCTCCACCTGGCGCTGGATCGAGGAGACGAGGCGGTCGCGCCGTTCGGCGGGGACGGGGCGCTTGCGGCAGGCGATGGCGATCGAGCGTTCGAGCTTGCCGCGGTCGAACGGCTCGCGTCGCTGGCCGCTCTTCACCACGACGAGGTCGCGCAGCTGCACCCGCTCGAAGGTGGTGAAGCGCGCGCCGCAATCCTCGCATTGGCGGCGACGGCGGATGGAGGCGCCGTCCTCCGCGGGACGGCTGTCCTTCACCTGGCTGTTCTCGTGGGAGCAGAAGGGACAGCGCAATTAGAGGTCCTGATAGATGGGGAAGCGCGCGCAAAGCTCGCGCACCCGCACCTTGACCGCGGCCTCGACCGCCCCGTTGCCGTCATGCCCGTTCGCCTTCAGGCCTTCCAGCACGTCGGCGATCATGTCGGCTATGTCGCGAAACTCGGCGACGCCGAAGCCTCGGGTGGTGCCGGCGGGCGAGCCGACCCGGATGCCGCTGGTCTTGACCGGCGGCAGCGGGTCGAACGGGATGCCGTTCTTGTTGCAGGTGATGGCGGCACGCTCCAGCGCCTCGTCCGCGTCCTTGCCGGTGATTCCGAGCGGGCGCAGGTCGACGAGGGCGAGATGGGTGTCGGTGCCGCCGGCGACGAGGTCGGCGCCGCGCTCCTTCAGCCGCCCGGCGAGGGCCTTGGCATTGGCGATGACCGCGCGCGCATAGCTCCTGAAGCCCGGCTGCAGCGCCTCGCCGAAGGCGACCGCCTTGGCGGCGATGACGTGCATCAGCGGCCCGCCCTGAAGGCCGGGGAAGACCGCGGAGTTGATCTTCTTGGCGATGTCGGGGTCGTCGGTCAGCACCATCCCGCCGCGCGGCCCGCGCAGCGTCTTGTGGGTCGTGGTCGTCACCACATGGGCATGCCCGAACGGGGAGGGATGCTCGCCGGCGGCGACGAGGCCGGCAAAATGGGCCATATCGACCATGAGGATCGCGCCCACCTCGTCGGCGACGGCTCGGAAGCGGGCGAAATCGATGTGGCGCGGATAGGCCGAGCCGCCGGCGATGATCAGGGTCGGCCGGTGCTCCTTCGCAAGCGCCTCCACCTGGTCGAAGTCGATAAGGTCGTCCTCGCGCCGCACGCCATATTGGACGGCGTTGAACCACTTGCCCGACAGCGCCGGCCTGGCCCCGTGGGTAAGGTGGCCGCCCGCGTCGAGCGACATGCCCAGGATCGTGTCCCCGGGCCTGGCGAGCGCCAGCATCACCGCGCCGTTCGCCTGCGCGCCGCTGTGCGGCTGGACGTTGGCGAAGCCGCAGCCGAACAATTGCCTGGCCCGCTCGATCGCCAGCGTCTCGACCGCGTCGGACGGGGCGCAGCCCTGGTAATAGCGCCGCCCGGGATAGCCCTCGGCATATTTGTTGGTGAGCACCGAGCCCTGCGCCTCGAGCACCGCGCGCGAGACGATGTTCTCGGACGCGATCAGCTCGATCTGGTTCTGCTGGCGGTCGATCTCGGCGGCGATCGCGGCGGCGACCTTGTCGTCGGCCTCGGCCAGCCGGCCAATGAAGAATCCTCGCGGCTGGACCTCGGACGGATCGTTGGCGGCTCGGCTGCTCATGCGGGCTCCGTGGTGGCGAAGGCGGGATTGGAAAGCTTGTCGACTCGGCGCTGGTGGCGGCCGCCGGCGAAAGGGGTGGCGAGGAATTGGTCGACGCAGTCGCGCGCCGTCTCGATCCCGATCAGGCGGGCGCCCAAGGCGAGCACGTTGGAATCGTTATGCTCGCGGGCGAGCCGCGCGGCGAGCCCGTCCGACACCAGAGCGCAGCGGCAGGCGGGGTGGCGGTTGACCGAGATGGAGATGCCGATGCCGGAGCCACACAGCGCGATCCCCCGCGCCGCGTCGCCACGCGCGACCGCCTCGGCTATCCGGTAGCCGTAATCGGGATAGTCCACGCTGTCCGTCGAGTTCGTTCCGAGGTCGAGCACGTCGAACCCCCGCTCGCGGAGATGGTCGGCGAGCATGGCCTTCATCTCGAACGCGGCGTGATCGGATACGATGGCGACTCGCTCGGCCACGGATAATCCTCGCAGGAAGGTATCGCCGACCCTTAGCCAAGGCCGTTCCCGGTGTCGATTGAGGATGAACCTTTCGCCGGCCTCTGCTAGTTTGAGCAACGATGAACAGGCCCGAGCCACATCTGCGCCTACCGGTCGTCGCGCCTGCGGGATTCACCGCGGCCGAATTCCTCCATATGGTGGATCTCGGCGCGTTTGCGGGCATGAAGGTGGAGCTGAACGATGGCCAGATCGTCCGCATGACCCCGCCTTATACGGATCATGCGGTCGCGCAGTCGCTCGTCCTGCGTGCCCTGTTCGACACGGTTCGATCCGACGGGGCGAGAGTGGTGTCGGAAATCGGCATCCTGCTCGGTGAAAGGACGGTGAGGGCGTTCGACGCGGCGGTGATCGCCAGGCCTGCGCTTCGCCACAAGATCCTCAAGCCCGAGCACGTGATCCTGGGAATCGAGATATCCGATACCACGCTGGACCGCGATCTCGGCGAAAAGCTTCGCGACTATGCGTCAGCGGGGATATCCAATTATTGGGTGGTGGATGCCAAGGCGCGGGCGGTTCACGACATGTCTCGGCCGGCCCGCGACGGGTATCGGGATCGGCAGGTCGTGAGATTCGGCGAGCCGTTGGAATTGCCTCAAGGTCTAGGGACGATCCGGCTCGGCTGAGCTCAGGCCGCCAGGCGGAGCTCCAGCCGGCTCCAGATCTCGACAAGCGCGCCGGCGAGCGCCCGCATCATCTCTTCGTCGTGGGCGGGGCCGGGAGTGAAGCGCAGCCGCTCGGTGCCGCGCGGCACCGTCGGATAGTTTATCGGCTGAACGTACATGCCGTATTCGGCGAGGAGGATGTCGCTGATCCGCTTCGCCTTGACCGGGCAGCCGACCATCAGCGGGACGATGTGGGTGGTGGACGGCATCACCGGCAGGTGCGCCTCCGCCAGGATCGCCTTCAGCCGCGCGGCATGCGCCTGCTGCGCCTCGCGCTCGGCCGAGGAGCGCTTGAGGTGGCGGACGCTGGCCAGCGCCCCGGCGACCAGCACCGGCGACAAGGAGGTGGTGAAGATGAAGCCCGGCGCGTAGCTTCTCACCACGTCGACGATGTTGCGGTCGGCGGCGATATAGCCGCCCATGATGCCGAACGCCTTGCCGAGCGTGCCCTCGATCACCGTCACCCGGCCGGCGACCTCGTCGCGCTCGGAGATGCCGCCGCCGCGCGGGCCGTACATGCCGACGGCGTGGACCTCGTCCAGATAGGTGATCGCTCCATATTTGTCGGCGAGGTCGCACAAGGCGGCGATCGGGGCGACGTCGCCGTCCATCGAATAGACGCTCTCGAAGGCGATGAGCTTCGGCGCGTCCGCATCCTCGGCGGCGAGCAGCGCCTCGAGGTGGGCGAGGTCGTTGTGGCGGAAGACGCGCTTCTCGCAGCCCGAGTTGCGGATGCCGGCGATCATCGAGGCGTGGTTCAGCTCGTCCGAGAAGATGATGCAGCCGGGAAGGAGCTTGCCCAGGGTCGAGAGAGTCGCCTCGTTCGAGATGTAGCCGGAGGTGAAGAGGAGCGCCGCCTCCTTGCCGTGGAGGTCGGCGAGCTCGGCCTCCAGATCGACATGGTAATGGGTGTTGCCGCCGATGTTGCGGGTGCCGCCCGAGCCGGCGCCGACGTCGTGCAGCGCCTCCTCCATCGCCGCGACCACGTCGGGATGCTGGGCCATGGCGAGATAGTCGTTCGAGCACCAGACGGTGATCGGCTTCGGACCGTTATGGCCGGCGAAGCAGCGGGCGTTGGGGAAGCTGCCCTTGTTGCGCAGGATGTCGATGAACACGCGATAGCGGCCTTCGGCGTGAAGCCGGTCGATCGCCTCGGCGAAGATGCGTTGATAGTCCAAGAGCTTCCCCGGTCTTCCCGCTCCCTAATATAATTCGGCGCGGCAAAAGGCTAGAGCGTCTCGACGCGGTTTAATCCGAAACGGGCGAGACCCGGCCGGTAGGAGTCGAGCGCCGCCGCCGGCCCGGTGAACAGTGCGACCGGCGCCGGCGCCTCCCCGGGCCAAGCGCGCTCGCGGGTGAGCCACGCCGTCCGCCGGGCGATGCCCTCCTTGCCGTCGACGAAGGCGACCGGCCGGGGCGCGGCGGCGGCAAGCTCCTCCTCGACGAGGGGGAAATGGGTGCAGGCGAGGACGATCGTGTCCACCTCGTCCCCACCCGGCTGGGCGAAGAGGCCGGCCATCGCCTCGCGATAGTCGTCCGGGGCTCCCGGCTCGCCGCGCAGCTTGCGCTCGGCGAGCTCGACCAGCGCGGCGCTGCCGTGGCGCAGCACGCGGCAGTCGGCGGCGAACTCCGCGGCGAGGCGGTCGACATAAGGCTGGCGCACCGTCGCCTCGGTGCCCAGCACGCCGATCGTGCGCGTCCGCGACAAGGCGGCGGCGGGCTTGATCGCCGGGACGGTGCCGACGATCGGCAGGTCCAGCGCGCCCCGCACCGCGTCGAGGGCGATGGTCGAGGCGGTGTTGCAGGCGATGACGATCAGCTCCGGGTCGAACCGCTCGGCGAGGCGGCCGAGCAGCGCCGGCACGCGCGCCTCGATCAGCGCCGCGGGCTTGGTGCCGTAGGGATAGCCGGCCCGGTCGGCGACGTAGACCAGCGGCGCCGCCGGCAGCCGGGCGCGGATGGCGGCGAAGACCGAAAGGCCGCCGACGCCGGAATCGAAGACGAGGAGCGGCCTTGCGCGGGTCATCCCGGCCCGTTTAGCGTCGGCGGGGCGCGCCGCAAGGGACCGGGCCCGTCTATTTTCGTGGAATCGCTTGCGCCGGCCCCGCGCTTTGCTAAACTTCACTCCAGGGAGCCCGCCATCATGGACGCCGCGATCGTCGCACCGCCGTTGCTGTCGCTTCTCGCCGGCTATCTGCTCGGCTCGATCCCGTTCGGCCTCCTTCTCACCCGTATGGCGGGGGCGGGCGACCTGCGGGCGATCGGCTCGGGCAATATCGGCGCGACCAACGTGCTGCGCACGGGCCGAAAGGGCCTCGCCGCCGCGACCCTCCTCCTCGATCTCGCGAAGGGCACGGCGGCGGTCGTCCTCGTCGATCTGGTCTTCCCCGGCGGGGCCCAGATCGCGGCGATCGGCGCGCTGCTCGGCCACCTCTTCCCGGTGTGGCTGCGCTTCGCCGGCGGCAAGGGCGCGGCCACCTACATGGGCCTGGTGCTCGGCTTCGCCCTGGCCGGCGCGCTGAGCTGGATCGCGCCGGCCGCCTACGCCGCCGCCTGGCTCGGCACCCTCGGCCTCACCCGCTATTCCTCGGCGGGCGCGCTCGCCGCCGCGGCCGCGGCGCCCCTCGCCGCCTTCCTCCTCGGCCGGTTGGACCTCGCCTTGCTCTTCCTCGGCTTCACTTTGCTCGTCGCGTGGAAGCATGCGGGCAATATCGGCCGTCTCGCCGCGGGCACGGAGCCGCGCGTCGGCCGGAGCGCCAATGCCTGACCTTTCGGAGGATCAGCTCGCGCGGCTGCGGCTGATCCGTTCGGAGAGCATCGGACCCGTCACCTATTTCCAGCTCCTCGCCCGCTTCGGCTCGGCCGCCGCGGCGATCGAGGCGATTCCGGACCTCGCCGCGCGCGGCGGCGGCCGTCCGCCCCGCCTCGCCAGCCGGGCGGCGGTGGAGCGCGAGGTGGACGCGGTGGCGCGGGTCGGCGCGCGCTACCTGTTCCTCGGCCAGGGCCTCTACCCGCCGCTCCTCGCCGAGCTGGAGAGCGCGCCGCCGGCGCTGATCGCGAAGGGCCACCTCGTCCTGCTCGACAAGCCGGCGGTGGCGATGGTCGGCGCCCGCAACGCCTCCGCCGCGGCCTGCCGCTTCGCCCGCGGCCTTGCCGGACGGCTGGGCGAGGCGGGGACGGTGATCGTCTCGGGCCTCGCCCGCGGCATCGACACCGCCGCCCATGACGGTGCGCTGGAGACGGGCACGGTCGCCGTCGTCGCCGGCGGCGTCGACATCTTCTACCCGCCGGAGAACGAGGCGAGGCAGCGCGCCATCGCCGAACGGGGCCTCGTCCTCGCCGAGCAGCCGCCCGGCACCGAGCCTCGCGCCCGCCACTTCCCCTCCCGCAACCGGATCATCGCCGGCCTCGCCCAGGGTACCGTCGTGGTGGAGGCGGCGCCTCGTTCGGGCTCGCTGATCACCGCCCGGCTGGCGGCGGAGGCGGGCCGGGAGGTGATGGCGGTGCCCGGCTCGCCCCTCGACCCGAGGGCTCAGGGCTGCAACCAGCTCATCCGCGAGGGCGCGACCCTCGTCCAGAACGCCGAGGACGTGATGGAGGCGGTGAACCCGCTTCGCCTGCGCCCCTTCCGCCAGGCGGAGCGGACCTACGTCCCGGCCGGCGTCGACGCGGCCGTCGCGGCGGCCGACCGCGACGCCTTGCTCGCGCTGCTCAACGCCACCCCCGTCCCGGTCGACGAGCTGGTCCGCCAGTCGGAACTCGCCACCGCCGCGGTGCAGACGATCCTCCTCGAGCTGGAGCTGGCGGGAAGGCTCGAGCGCCATGCGGGCGGCCGGGTGAGCCTTATCCCATGAACCTGCCCACGCGCCTTCCTCCCCGGCCTTTGCCGGGGAGGGGGACCGGGCAAAGCCCGGTGGAGGGGTCAACCTCTCCCTCGACGCCCCTCACTCTCGTGCAACGCGCCCGTCGCCTTCGCCGACGCATGTCTCCCCCCGAGATCCTCCTCTGGCAGCACCTCCGCACCCGGCCCGGCGGCTTCAAGTTCCGCCGCCAGCATCCCGCCGGTCCCTATGTTCTCGACTTCTTCTGCCGCGAGGCTGCCCTGGCCATCGAAGTCGATGGCGACGCCCACGGGATGGGGGAGAACCCGCGACGCGACGATCGCCGGGACGCCTGGCTGGCCGCCCGCGGGGTGGCGACCCTCCGTTTCCTGGCTTCCGACGTCCTTCGCCACCTCGACGCCGTGGCGCTGCACGTCCGCCAAACCTGCGCTTTGCGCGCCCCTCCACCGCCCTGCGGGCGGTCCCCCTCCCCGGCAAAGGCCGGGGAGGACTGAGCCGGCGCCTTCCTCCCCGGCATTCGCCGGGGAGGGGGACCGGGCAACGCCCGGTGGAGGGGCAGGGCGAGATAGGCTCGCGGGGCGCTTGACGGCACCGCGCCGAGCTTATCACCCTACGCGTACGTACGTGTAAGGACCTCCCTGCCCATGAAGCTCGTCGTCGTCGAATCGCCCGCGAAGGCGAAAACCATCGAGAAGTATCTCGGCCGCGACTATCGCGTGCTGGCCTCCTACGGGCACGTCCGCGACCTGCCGGCCAAGGACGGCTCGGTCGATCCCGACTCGGGCTTCGCGATGGAGTGGGAGACCTATCCCGACAAGGCGCGGCAGCTGAAGGCGATCACCGACGAGGCGAAGAAGGCCGACGCGCTGATCCTCGCCACCGACCCCGACCGCGAGGGGGAGGCGATTAGCTGGCACGTGCAGGAGGTGCTGCGCAAGCGGCGGGCGCTGCCCGACGATGTCGAGCGGGTCACCTTCAACGCCATCACCAAGGCGACGGTGACCGAGGCGATGAAGCATCCGCGCGCCCTCGACGAGGATCTGATCGACGCCTACCGCGCCCGGCGCGCTCTCGACTATCTCGTCGGCTTCACCCTCTCGCCGGTGCTTTGGCGCAAGCTGCCGGGCGCCAAGTCGGCGGGCCGGGTCCAGTCCGTGGCGCTGCGCCTCGTCGTCGACCGGGAGCGGGAAATCGAGATATTCCGCGCCCAGGAATATTGGTCGGTCGAGGCGCTGATGGAGGCGGACGGGCAGGAATTCCTCGCCCGCCTGGTCCGCTACGAAGGGAAGAAGCTCGACCGCCTGTCGATCGGCGACGGCAGGACGGCCGAGGCCGCGAAAGCGGCGGTCGAGGCGGGGCGCTTCACCGTCGCCTCGGTCGAGACCAAGCCGCTCAGCCGCAATCCGCCGCCGCCCTTCACCACCTCGACGCTTCAGCAGGAGGCGGCGCGCAAGCTGGGCTTCGCGGCGAGCCACACGATGCGCATCGCCCAGGCGCTCTACGAGGACGGGGCGATCACCTACATGCGCACCGACGGCGTCCAGATGGCGCCCGAGGCGGTGTCGGCCGCCCGCAAGGCGGTGGTGGAGCGCTACGACAGCGGCTACGTTCCGGACCGACCCCGCCATTACGAGACCAAGGCGAAGAACGCGCAGGAAGCGCATGAGGCGATCCGCCCGACCGACTTCTCCCGCGATCGCGCCGGCTCGGGCGAGCATGGCCGCCTCTACGAGCTGATCTGGAAGCGCGCGCTTGCGAGCCAGATGGCCTCGGCCCGGCTGGAGCGGACGACGGCGGAACTGTCCGACGGGACCGGCCGGACTGCGCTCCGCGCCACCGGCCAGGTCGTGCTCTTCCCCGGCTTCCTCGCTTTGTACGAGGAAGGGCGGGACGACGAGGGCGACGAGGATTCGCGCCGGCTGCCGCGGCTCCGCGAGGGCGACTCGCCGGCCAAGAAGCGGGTGATCGCCGAGCAGCATTTCACCCAGCCGCCGCCGCGCTACTCGGAGGCGAGCCTGGTCAAGAAGATGGAGGAGCTGGGCATCGGCCGACCCTCCACCTATGCGGCGACCCTTCAGACGCTGAAGGACCGCAATTACGTCACGCTGGAGAAGAACCGCTTCATCCCGCAGGAAAGCGGCCGGCTGCTCACCGCCTTCCTGGAGCGCTTCTTCGAGCGCTACGTCTCTTACGATTTCACCGCCCATCTCGAGGACGAGCTGGACGACATTTCCGGCGGCCGGATGGAATGGCAGCAGGTGCTCGAGGCCTTCTGGCGCGACTTCAAGCCGAAGACGGCCGAGATCATGGAGCGCAAGCCCTCCGAGATCACCGTCGCGCTCGACGACTTCCTCTCGCCCTGGCTGTTCCCCGACAAGGCCGACGGCTCCGACCCGCGCCTCTGCCCGGCCTGCGGGGAGGGGAGGCTGGCGCTGCGCGGCGGCCGCTTCGGCGCGTTCGTCGCCTGCTCCAACTATCCCGACTGCAAGTTCACCCGCCGCTTCGGCCAGGGCGGCGAAGAGGGCGCGGGCGAGGATGCGGGGCCCGAAACGCTCGGCGCGCATCCCGAGACGGGCGCCGACGTGCTGCGCAAGGTCGGCCGTTTCGGGCCCTATGTGGAGAGCGGCGAGCGCCGCGCCTCCATCCCCAAGGATGCGGGCGAGCTGGATCTCGATCTCGCCGTCCGCCTGCTGTCGCTGCCGCGCACGATCGGCGCGCATCCCGAATCGGGCAAGCCGATCACCGCCTCGATCGGGCGCTACGGCCCCTATCTCGCCCATGACGGCAAATATGCGAAGCTCGCCTCAACGGCCGAAGTGTTCGAGACGGGAATGAACGCCGCGGTGGTGAAGCTCGCCGAGGCGGCGGCGGGCGGCGGCCGCGCCCGCGGCTCGCGCGAGCCGCTCAAGGTGCTCGGCGCCCATCCCCGCACGGGGGCGGAGATCAGGCTGATGGAAGGCCGCTTCGGCCCCTACGTCACCGACGGCACGACCAACGCCACTCTTCCCAAGTCGCTCGCGCCCGAGCAACTGACGCTGGAGGAGGCGGCGCAGCTGATCGACGACCGGGCCGCCAAGGGCCCGCCGGCCAAGAAGGGCCGTGGCCGCAAGGCGCCGGCGGCGAAGAGGGCGCCAGCGAAGACGGCGGAGAAGAAGGCTCCGGCGAAGAAGGCGCCGGCCGGGAAGACGGCGCCGAAGAAGAAGGGGTGATGATCCGAGGATCGATCATCGCCAGGCTGATCGGCGGGGGCTTCACCGCCGTCCTGCTCGCCTTGCTGCTGTGGCCGGTGGCGGCGCGGTGGGACGGTGCGCTGTGGCCGTTTCTCGCCCTCCTCGCCGTCGCCGCGCTCACCGGCACCGCCGTGCTGCTGCTGACCGGCGCGGATCTCCTCCTCCACCCCCGCCGGGGAGAGCGGGTCGGGCCGATCCGGATTTTCGACATCGTCTCAGGCGGGGCGCTGCTCGGCTTCGCGCTGCTCCAGCTCCACTGGCTCGGCGGGTGGCTGCCCGCCTGAGCCGCAGCCCCGGCAGGCGGGATCCTTGACGAGGCGGATCGTCCTCATTGAGGGCGTCAGGCCGTCGATTACGTGGAGCTTGCCCCAGGGCGGCGCCCCGAACCCGACGATCAACCGGATCGCCTCGAGCGCGGCGAAGCTGCCGGCGATGCCGACCATGGCGCCGAGCACGCCGAGCTCGGAGCAGCTGTCGCAATCCTCGGCATCGAAGGCGTCGCCGACGAAGCAGCGATAGCAGGGCCGGTCGGCGTGCCACCCGGCGAAGCTTCCCACCTGCGCCTGGAACTGGCCGATCGCGGCCGAGACGAGCGGGATCCGCGCCCGGGTGCAATGATCGGAGACGAGCAGCCGGGTCGCGAAATTGTCGCTGCCGTCGAGCACGACGTCGGCCGCGGCGACGAGCCGGGCGACGTTATCGGCGCCGACCCGCTCCGCCACGCCCTCGAATCGCACGTCGGGGTTGAGCCGAGCCACCGCCTCGGCGGCGGCTTCGACCTTCGGCCGCCCGACGTCGCCGGTGCCGAACAGCACCTGCCGCTGGAGGTTGTCGAGGCTCACCCGGTCGTCGTCGACCGCCGTCAGCCGGCCGACCCCGGCGGCGGCGAGATATTGAAGGGCGGGCGCGCCGATCCCGCCCGCGCCGATCAGCACGACATGGGCGGCGAGGAGCTTGTTCTGCCCCTCGCCGCCTATCTCCTTGAGGACGATGTGCCGCGCGTAGCGGTCGAGCGCGTCGTCGCCGAGCGTCAATAGCGCGCGAAGGCGAACCGGTCGCCGTACCAATAGGCCTGGTCCTGGCCGGTCGGCTTGACGTCGCCGCGCTTCACCATGTCGAGGATCGTCGAGCCGACCATCGTCTCCAGCTGCGGGCAGCCTATCTCCTGGATGATGATCCGCCGCACCGTCCCGTCGGGCTCGACCAGCGCCGCATAGGGAACGTCTATGTCGAACTTGTTCGGCCGCTGGCCCTTGAGCTTGCACTCGCCCTTGGCGAGGATGTCGCTCGTCCAGGCGATCAGGCGGTTATAGTCGTACGGGATGTTCTTCTTGCGCAGCTGCGGGAATTTCGAGAATTCGCCCCGTCCCGTCTCCACCGTCTGGGCGCCGGCGGGCACGGCCAGCGCCACCGCGGCAAGCAGGATCGCAATGTGCTTCATCGGATATCTCCTTGAGGCATGAGCTCGGTCATTCCTGCGTGAAGCTGATCTCGCTCGCCTTCCAGCGGGCGGAGGCTTCGCCGTTGCGCCGGAACTCGCCGTTGCGAGCCATGCCGAGAACGAGCAGGCCGACATAGGATTCGAGGGCCGGGCATCCCGTCTCGCCGACGATCACCCGGTTGGCCGTCCCGTCGGGATTGACCAGCACCGCATAAGGGACGGTGATGTCGAACTTCTGCGAGGTCTGGCCCCGGAAATGGCAGGCGCCCTTGCGGAGCATGGCTTCGACGCGGCCGACCATCGCGTTCGTCGGCATGTCGCGCGAGAGGCTCGTCAGGCGCGGCAGCGCCTTCCAGTCGGCCCGGCCGACGTCCACCTGGATCTCGGCGGGCGAGGCGCCCATCAGCAAGGCCGCGCTAAGCACCGAAAGGATCATGGCCACCTCCTCTGTCCCGCCTTCCCCGCGGGGCCGTCTGCGACTCGTCGCCGGCGCAGAGCAACACGAAATCGCTGCGGGCGCAATGGCCTGGCTAGAATCCGGTCGAGCCGAACCCGCCCTCGCCCCGGGCGGTGGCGTCCAGCTCGTCCACTTCCACGAACGCCGCCCGCTGCACCGACGCCGGGACGAGCTGGGCGATCCGCTCGCCCCGCACCACCTCGAAGGCCGCCTCGCCGAGATTGGCCAGGATCACCTTCACCTCGCCGCGATAGTCGCTGTCGATCGTGCCGGGGGTGTTGAGGCAGGTGACGCCGTGCTTGAGCGCCAGGCCCGAGCGGGGGCGGACCTGCACCTCGAAGCCTTGAGGGACGGCGATCGCGAAGCCGGTGGCGACGGCGTGGCGCGCGCCCGGCGCCAGGGTCAGCGTCTCCGCGGAGACGACGTCGAGCCCGGCGGCTCCCGCGGTCGCGTAGGAGGGAAGGGGGAGGCCGGCGCCGTGCGCGAGCCGTCGCAGGCGTATGTCGATGTCAGGCAAGGGCGTCTCCGATCCGGTCGGCAAGGCGCCGGGCGATCTCCTCCTTGGGAGCGCGCTCCCAATGCTCGACGCCGTCGGCGGTGACGAGGTGGACGCTGTTGTCGTCGCCGCCCATCACGTCTCCCGACACGTCGTTGGCCACGATCCAGTCGCAACCCTTGCGCGCCCGCTTGGCCTCGGCCGAGGCGACGACGTCGTCGGTTTCGGCGGCGAAGCCGACGAGCAGCCGGGGGCGCTTGGAATGCCCCGCGAGGCCGGCGAGGATGTCCGGATTCTCGGCCCAGCCGAGCTTGGGCGGGCCGTCGCGCTTCTTGAGCTTGGAGCCGGCGGGCTCCACCGTCCAGTCGGCGACCGCCGCGACCAGCACGGCGGCCTCGGCGGGCAGCGCCCGCTCCACCGCATCCTTCATCTGCGCCGCGGTTTCGACGTCGATCCGCGTCACGCCGGTCGGGGTGGAAAGGTTGACCGGCCCGGCGACGAGGGTCACGTCCGCGCCCGCCGCGGCGAGCGCGCCTGCGATGGCGAAGCCCTGCTTGCCGGACGAGCGGTTGGCGATCACCCGCACCGGGTCGATCGCCTCGTGGGTGGGGCCGGCGGTGACGAGGATATGGCGGCCGGCGAGCTTGCCGGCCGGCGCCAGCTTCAGGCGGATCGCCGCCACTATCGCCTCCGGCTCGGGCAGGCGGCCGGGCCCGTATTCGCCGCACGCCATCTCGCCCTCGTCCGGCTCCAGCACCGTCACCCCGTCGGCGCGCAGCCGCTCGACGTTGCGGCGGGTGGCGGCATGACGCCACATCCTGACGTTCATCGCCGGCGCGGCCAGCACGGGCTTGTCGGTGGCGAGGAGGAGCGTGGTCGCAAGGTCGTCGGCGAGGCCGGCCGCCATCTTGGCGAGGAGATCCGCCGTCGCCGGGCAGACGACGACCAGATCGGCCTCCCGGCTGAGCTGGATGTGGCCCATCTCGGCCTCGTCCTTGAGGTCCCAGAGGCTGGTATGGACCTGCTGCTCGGAAAGCGCGGCCAGCGTCATCGGCGTGACGAACTGCGCTCCGCCGGCGGTCAGGACGCACCGCACCGATCCGCCTTGCTTGCGGATCAGCCGGACGAGCTCGCACGCCTTGTACGCCGCGATCCCGCCGCCGACGATGAGAAGGATCCTTTTGCCGTTCATGGGTCGAGGCGCGAAAGCTCGTCGCGGCACGCCTTCTCCAGCAGATCCAGCGCGCTGGTCGCCACCTCCCAGAGAATTCGGTAATTCAGCCGGCGATAATGGTGGGCGACGATATTGCGCAGCCCGTACATCTTGCGCCACTCTATTTCAGCGTGACGCTCGCGCAACTCGTTGGAGAGCTTCCGGCTGGCCTCTCCCAAGGCGCCGAGGCGAAGGGCCGTCGCGTCCCCGGTCGTGCGATCAAGCAGGAATTCGCTCTCATCAACCCCGGCTACGCTCTCCCGGATCAACTCGATGAGCTCTATTATTTGGTCGAGATAGAGGGCATCCGCTTCCGAACCGGCGTCCATCAGTAGACCTCGACCATCTCGGTTTCCACCCGCGGGAGGATCCGTCGATGCAGCAGCTTCCTATCGATCAAGTCCACGCGTTTGCCGAGAATTTCCTCTAGTCGGTCCCAAGCATCGGTAAGTTCGTGAAAACCGGGCCGCAATGCTCCCTCGGCCTCGTAGAGCAGATCCACGTCGTGTGCATCCGGATCGGAGCGCGCGGCCGACCCGAACAGATAGAGCTTCGCGAAACCGAGCCCTTTGAGCTCGCCTTCGAGAGGCCTGAGGACCGCAAGAACCTCGTCCCGCTTCATGCGCTCAGAATAATGCCCACATCGCGGCAGCGCCAGCCGCCGCCGAAACCAAAGCGATCGCCGCATAGCGCCACCAGCCGCGCCGCTCGACCACCACCATCTCGGCCAGCGGCGGATCCGGCGGGGCGGCGCCCCGAGGCGGATAATATTCGTCGAGGCGGCGGATTAGGTTGGGGATCATCGCCAGTGTGCGCACGTCGCGGACTATCTGGTCGGCGAGCGCCGCCTCGGGCCCAAGCTCGCCGCGCACCCAGTCCCTCAGGAAGGGCTCGGCCGTCTCCCACATGTTGATGTCGGGGTCGAGCGCGTGGGCGACTCCTTCCTCCATCATCATCGTCTTCTGGAGGAGGAGGAGGTGCGGCTGGGTGGGCATGTCGAAGTCGCGGGTGATTGTGAACAGCCCGTCGAGCATCTGGCCTATGGAGATGTCCTTGACCGGCAGGCCGCGGATCGGCTCGCCCACCGCCCTCAGAGCGGTCGCGAACTCCCGGACGTCGTGGTGGCCCGGGACATATTGCGCCTCGAAATGGATCTCGGCGACTCGCAGGTAATTGCCGGTGAGGAGGCCGTAGAGGATCTCCGCGAGCCAGAAGCGGGCCTGACGGTCGATCCGTCCCATGATGCCGAAGTCGATCGCCGCGAGGCGTCCGTCGGGCAAAGCGAAGAGATTGCCCTGGTGGAGGTCGGCATGGAAGAAGCCGTCGATCACCGACTGGCGCAGGAAGGCGCGCACCAGAGTGGCGGCGAGGGCTGGCAGATCGTGGCCGGCCGCCACCAGCGCGTCGCGGTCGGTCAGCTTGATGCCGTCGATCCACTCGAGCGTCATCACCCGGCGCGAGGTTCGGGTCCAGTCGATCGCCGGGACGTAGAAGCCGCTCTCGGCGACGAGGTTCTCGCGCAGCTCCGAGGCCGAGGCGGCCTCGCGCCTCAGGTCGAGCTCGCGCGCCGTCCACTGCTTGAAATGGGCGATGACGGCGCGCGGGCGCAGCCGCGCCGCCTCGCCGCCCATCCGCTCGACCCGCGCCGCCGCCCATTCGTACGTCTCGATGGCGCGGGCGAAATCGTCCTCGATGTTCGGCCGAAGGACCTTGACGGCCACCAGCTTGCCCTCGCTGGTGATGGCGCGGTGGACCTGGGCGATCGACGCCGCCCCGACCGGCTCGGGGTCGATCTCGCGGAACACCTCCTCGAGCGGCTTCTCCAGGCCCTGCTCGATGGCGCGGCGGACCTCATCGAACGGCGCCGGCGGCAGATTGTCCTGCAGCGTCTGGAGGTCGCGCGCCGCCTGCTCGCCGACCAGGTCCGGTCGGGTGGCGAGCGCCTGGCCGAACTTGATCGCGGCGGGCCCCAGCTCCTGGAAGGCGGTGCCGTAGGTGGGCACCTTGGGAACGCGCGCGCCGAAGCGGGCGAGCCGGGCCAGCCGCCGCACCGGCGCCGGCGTGTTGGAGTCGCGCTCGATGCCGCGCAGCGCGCCGTGCCGCGCCAGCACCCGGCCCCATTTGAGCAGCCGCCAGACGTGGACGAGCGCGTGGGTCAAGCCGACGTCTTCCATCCGCTGTGGATGGCGACGAGCCCGCCGAGGATCGGTTCGGCCTTCACCTGGGTGAAGCCCGCCTTGCCGATCATCGCGGCGAAGGCCTCGACCGGGGGGAAGCGGCGGATCGACTCGACGAGGTAGCGATAGCTCTCCTCGTCCCGCGCCACCGCCTTGCCCATCTTCGGCACGACGTTCATCGAATAAGCGTCGTAGAGCCGCGCGAAGCCCGGCCACTCGGTCGTCGAGAATTCGAGGCAGAAGAAGCGTCCGCCGAGCTTCAGCACCCGGTGCGCCTCGCCGAGCGCCTGCTGGATGTGCGTCACGTTGCGGATTCCGAAGGCGATCGTATAGGCATGGAAGCTTGCGTCGGCGAAGCCGAGCGCCTCGGCGTTCTGGACGGACCAGTCGAGGCCCTCGATCCGGCGCCGGCGCGCCCGCTCCTGGCCGACGGAGAGCATGTCGGCGTTGATGTCGGCCACCGTCACCCGCGCGCCGTGGCGGGCGAGGCGGAAGGCGACGTCGCCCGTGCCTCCCGCCATGTCGAGGATATGCTCGCCCCGCCGCGGCCGCACGCGGCGGACGAAGCGGTCCTTCCACGGCCGGTGAAGGCCGCCCGACATGAGGTCGTTCATCAGGTCGTAGCGCCGCGCCACCCGGGAGAAGACGGAGGAGACGCGCGCCGTCTTCTCGTCGGGCGCAACCTCTTCGAAGCCGAAAGAAACCTTGTCCATCGCGCCCGCCTCTAGCAGGGGTTATCCGAGATGTGCACGTGGAGAGTTCTTGAAGAAAGGCCGGCCCGCGCCGCGGGGGGAGGCATGACCCGTGCCTGAGCTGCCCGAGGTCGAGACCATCGTGCGCGGGCTCGCGCCCATGCTCGAGGGGCGCCGCCTGGTTCGGGTCGAGGCGCGGCGGGCGGACCTTCGCCGGGCCTTTCCGGCCGACCTTCGGCAAAGGCTTACCGGCGCCCGCGTCACCGGCCTCGGCCGCCGCGCCAAATACGGGCTGATCGACACCGACCGCGGCGACACCCTCGTCTTCCACCTCGGCATGTCGGGACGCTGGCGGATCGATCCCGAGGCGCTCGGGCCGCACGACCATCTCCTCCTCGAGACGGACGAGGGGCGGCGGGCGGTGCTCAACGATCCGCGCCGCTTCGGCTCGGTCGACCTCGTCGCGACCGCCGCGCTGCCGCAATGGGAGGCGCTCGCCAGGATGGGCCCGGAGCCGCTCGGCGCCGAGTTCGACGCCGCCTATCTCCTGCGCGCGCTGGAGGGCCGCTCGGCGCCCATAAAGGCGATGCTGCTCGACCAGCGGATCGTCGCCGGGCTCGGCAACATCTACGTCTGCGAGGCGCTGCATCTGGCGGGGATCGCCCCCTCGCGCGCCGCCGGCCGGATCTCGCGGCCGCGGCTGGAGCGGCTGGTCGAGGCGATCCGCGCCGTCCTCGCCGCCGCGATCGAGGCGGGGGGCTCGTCGCTCCGCGACTATGCGCGGCCGTCTGGCGAGCTCGGCTATTTCTCGAAGCAATGGCGGGTCTACGGGCGGGAAGGGGAGGCGTGCACGTGCGGCGGGCCGATTCGCCGGCGGAACGACTCGGGCCGTTCCACCTTCTTCTGCCCCCGCTGCCAGCGCAGTTGAGGTTGACCTTTGCCCCGGCCTCACGTAGAGGCGGCCCCCGAGCGGGTGCGGTGGATTTCCGTGCCCCTTTTTCTTGAGAGATAAGAGGCACTTCGAAGATGGCGAACACGCCGCAGGCAAAGAAACGCATCCGCCGCAACACCCGCCGGGCGACGATCAACCGCAACCGCGTCAGCCGCATCCGCACCTACGTCAAGCAGGTCGAGGCGGCGATCGAGGCGGGCGACAAGGCGAGCGCGCTCGCCGCCATCGCCCAGGTCCAGCCCGAGCTCGCCCGCGGCGTGTCGAAGGGCGTGCTCCACAAGAACACCGCGGCGCGGAAATTTTCGCGTCTCACACGGCGTATCGCGGCGCTCGCCTAAGCGCCTCTAAAGTTTTCCAAACAGCCCGCCGGACGGCCTCCGGCGGGCTTTTTCGTGCCCCAAAAGAACACAGCGCGAAACCCAAGGAATCCCGGCGATTCGCGCCTCGCAGCTGGGGCGCGATCCGCAGTTTTCCGCCATTTTTCGCGGCAGTGGCGGAAATGCGTTGTCAACGCATTTTTTTCATAAAAACGTCATCAAGGCCCCTTGATCGGCGGCCCTCCAGCTTCCTAAAAAGCCCTCTCCGGCGGGGCGAATCTCCTGCCGGACGCCACAGCAAGAACGATTACGCGAATCGGCTCGTCCGGGGGGTGGAGCCGTGCGCGGGAGAGTGTTGCGTCTAAGGCCCGGAGTATAGAGGCCAAAGGAAGGGGGATGCTTTCGTGTCAGTGAAGCCGACGGGAGGCAGCGCTCACGAATGGCGTGCGGCGGTGGCGGGCGATCCGCTCCAGCACGCCTGGGATTCGATCCGCGCCGGCCTGCGGCGCGACTGCGGCGCGCGCACCTTCGACGGCTGGCTGCGCCCGATCGCGCTCGGCGCGTTCGACGCCGACACCGGCACGCTCAAGCTCGAGCTTCCCTCGCAGTTCATGGCCGATTGGGTGCAGACCCATTTCGCCGAGCGCCTCGCCTTGGCGTGGGGCGCCGCCTTCCCGTCGGTCCGCCAGATACTGATCGGGGTGGGCGCCAACGCGCCGCGCACCGCGGCCGTCGTCGAGATACCGGCGCCGCCCCGCTCCGAGGAGCCGGAGGCGAAGGACGGCCTCTACGCGGTGGCGCTGGAGCCGCGCTACCGGTTCGAGAATTTCGTCGTCGGCAAGGCCAACGAGGTGGCGTTCAACGCCTCGCGCACGCTCGCCACGGCGAAGGACGTCGCGTTCAACCCGCTGTTCCTCCACGGCGGCACCGGGCGCGGCAAAACCCATCTCCTCCATGCCATCGGCCACGAATTCCACCGCCTGCGCCCCCGCGCCAAGATCATCTACATGTCGGCCGAGAAGTTCATGGTCGAGTTCGTCGCCGCCCTTCGCGCCAACGAGACCATCCAGTTCAAGCAGCAGCTGCGCTCCGCCGACCTGCTGATGATCGACGACGTCCAGTTCATCGCCGGCAAGGAATCGACCCAGGAAGAATTCTTCCACACGATGAACGAGATCATCTCGGCCGGGCGCCGGCTCGTCATCTCCTCGGACCGGGCGCCGCAGGATCTGGACGGGATCGAGCCGCGAATCCTCTCGCGCCTCTCCTGGGGCCTCGTCGCCGACATCAACCAGGCCGATCTGGAGCTCAGGCTCAACATCATCCTCAAGAAGCTGGAGGCGCTGCCCGAGGTGCAGGTCCCCGACGAGGTGGTGATGTTCCTCGCCAAGCGGATCAGCTCCAACGTCCGCGAGCTGGAGGGCGCGCTCAACCGGATCGCCGCCTACGCCTCGATGCAGAACCGCGCGATCGACCTCGATTTCGTCGGCGAGGTGCTCGCCTCGACGCTGCGCGCCAACCAGCGGCGCATCTCCATCGACGAGATCCAGACCCGCGTCTCCGAGCATTACCGCATCCGCAAGGCGGAGATGACCTCGGCCCGCCGCGCCCGAGAGGTGGCCCGTCCGCGCCAGGTGGCGATGTACCTTTCGAAGCAGCTGACGCCGCGCTCGCTGCCGGAGATCGGCCGGCGCTTCGGCGGCCGCGACCACACCACGGTGATCCACGCCGTCCGTCAGATCGAGAAGCTGCGCGCGCAGGATCCGGAGCTCGATTCGGACATTCGCCTGCTCACCCGTCAGCTCGAAAGCTGAACCGGCGTCCCGCCGTTCCGGGCCGATGAACCCGCTCGCCCTCTTCGCCCTGGCCGGCGCCGTGGTCAGCGGCATGTTCATCGCCGTCCAGGCGCCCACCAACGCGCTTCTCGCCCGCGGCGTCGGGTCGCCGGTCAACGCCGCCTTGGTGTCGTTCGCTGTGGGGACGGTGGCTCTGCTCGCGGTCGCCTCCGCGCTCGGGGTCCGTCCCGCCTGGGGCGCGGCGAGGGCTCTTCCCTGGTACGCCTGGACCGGCGGCCTCTACGGCGCCGTCTTCGTCGCCTGCGCCGCCTTCGCCGCGCCGCGGCTCGGAATCACCTACTTCCTGATGGTGGCGATCGCCGGCCAGCTCGCAATGGCCCTGTTCCTCGACCGGATCGGCGCGTTCGGCCTCGCCCCGGTGCCGATCGGCCCCGCCCGCCTCGCCGGAATCGCCCTCGTCCTCGCCGGCGTCTTCCTGGTCCGGCGCTAGGAAGAATGGGGACACGTACTTTTTAGCTGAAAAGTACGTGTCCCCAAATCTCACTCCTTCCAGCGCGGTCCCTGTATGTCGAAGCCCGCGGCTTCCAGGCCGTCGAGGATCCCGCCTTTCGCCGCGAGCGAGCCGAGGCTGAGCACCGCCACCGTCACCTCGGGCTCGCCGAGCAGCTGCTTCATCCGCCCGGTGAGGCCGTCTCCCGGCTCGGCGACCACCGCGTCCGGCCAGCATTGGCGTCCCGCCGCCTCGATCGGCGAGGCGAGCACCGCCTGGACGCGCCGCGCCGCCCACGCGTCCGAGCGGGCCTGGAACTCCGCCGGCCCGGCTTCGGCCACGGCGATCGCGGCGTGCAGGCAGGGCAGGTGCTCCTCCGGCCGGGAGGCGAACAGGTCCTTGATCAGCGGCTTGGCCTTGGAGCGGGGCATCGGCACGAGCGCGAGCTTGTACCGCTTGATCGTGCGCAGGACGTAGTCGGCGGGGCTGCGGCCGAACTTGACGCCGTCCCGGGCGCGGTCGCGCAGGTCGTTGGCGAGGTGGAGCGGGTGGCGCCCGTCATAATCCCTGCGCACCATGCCCCGCCCGGCGAGCGCCGCCAGCCGGCGCATGTCGTCCGGCCGCGCCATCGCGGAAAGCCTCCGTCCCTTCGGCAGGCTGCCCATCTTGTTATATTTCGCGAGCCAGCCGATCACCGAGAAAGGCGAGGCGGTGTAGCCGTGGGCTTCGGGGAAGACGACCCGGTCGGCCTTTCGAAGCGCCTCGGTGAGCGCTTCCGGATCCCATTTCGTGGTCTTCGAGACCCCGCCGATGGCGCCGACCAGCACCAGGGTCGTGGTCTCGCTGCGCACCGTCCACAGCGGGATTCCGCTGCGCCGCCCGGTGACGACGATGTCGTTCACATGCGCCTGCTCCGCCTGTGCCGGCGGCTGCGCCGATGCCGAGGGCGGCGCGCCCGCCATCATGACGGCCAGGACGGCCGCCGCTCCCGAAGCTCCCTTCATTCACCCTCCCCGGATGCCTGGACCCCTGCCGCCTGGAGAGGTCGCGGCCCGCTCCTGAACGCCCGTTGAACGCCGGAAGGAGAGCGGTTGACGGGGCGGAGGGCGGGCGCCACTCTGCCGCCTTCAAGACCCGCGTGGGGGCGCGGCGTCGGGCGGGGCGTGGTTGGCATGGCGGACCTTCGCAAGCGAATCGAATCGCTCAGCCCGAGGCAGTTCCTGATCCTCTCCTACGTCGCTCAGCATATGAGCAGCCGGCAGATCGCGCGGCTGCTCGGCTCGAGCCCGGCGACGATCGACAGCCATATCGCCGCGGCGCTCCAGAAGCTCGGCCTGCGCAGCCGGCGCGAGGCGGCCCTTGCGATGATCGAGGAGGGGTTCGGGCCCACGATTCCCGATCCGGGGCTCGCGGCCGGATCGGGCGAAGCTCACCATGGTGGCGAGGCACCATCCAATCGCCCCTTATTGCCGGAGTCGGCCCCCGCAGCTAATCCTGCTTCGACGGGCCGTGGTGTTGCCCGGGCTTCGGAAGGAAACGGCCATGAAGCGCCGCCAATTCCGGTCCAATCGGGGATGGGCCGGGTCATCCTGCGTTGTCTGCTCGACGCGTTCTACATCATCCTTTTCTTCGCCGTCATGTCCGCCGTGGCGTTCGGAGCGCATTGGATCGTCGGGCGGTGCGAAGATTGGCAGGTGGATTCTTTCGTTTGCGCCGTACTCCGGTCGGTCAGCTATGCGCTGGTCCTTCTCGACGCGGTCGGAGTCGTCACGGCGACCGGCCTGCTCACCTACCGCTTCATCCGGGCGATCGTGAGGGTGGAGGACTGATGGACGTGCCCGGCAAGCCGACGCCGCTCCGGTTCAGGGACATCGCCCGCGAGGAGTTCTGGATCGTCGCCCGCTCCTTCTTCGCCCCGGTCTACGGCACCCTGCTCGTGTGGCGGCGCCTGGCGCGGCTGACCCGGAGGGTCGACCGCCCGGCGGCCGGCGGAAGGCCGCTGCAGCCGGCCGAGTGAGCCCCGCGGCGAGGCCTCGCAAAAAAGGGGGGCCGGCGAACCGACCCCCCCTTTTTGGCGCGTCGTGCCTCCGTCAGCGCCGCGGCTGCGGGCGCTCCGGGGCGACGGTGATTCGAACCTGCTCGCCGCTATTGCCGGGGAAGCCGGTGAACATCGCCTCGACGAGGTTGGGGACCAGCACGCGCAAGTCGTCGCTTCGCGAACGCGCCTTGGCCGTTCCCTCGAACACCGACTGGCCGTCGGCCGTGCGCTTGATATCCATGTCGAGGAAGCTGGTGTAGACGGTGTAGACGTCGATGTCCCGGCCGCCGAAGAAGAATGGGTCGTCCCAGCCCCAGTAGAAGGGCGAGCGGAAGCCGCGGCCGTAGCCGAAGCGCGAGTAGAAGGGCCGGTAGCCGAGCCCGCCATAGGCGCCGAACCCGCCGTAGCGGCCGAAGCTCGGGCCCCAGTCGACCACCTGCTGCTTGCCGTTGTCGACGCCGTAATCGAGCGAGACGACCAGGGTCGCCGCTTGGGGCGAGGGCGCCTCGGTGTAGCCGAGCTCGGTCAGGTGCCGGCGGACGAGGTCGGCATATTGGGCGAATTCCAGGCCGCCGCGATCGGCCGGGTCGGCCGCCTGGATGGCGAAGCTCTGGCCCTGCGGCGCGGGCATCGCCTGGAAGCGGGAGACCTGAGCGGGAAAGCCGGTGGCGCAGCCGCCGAGCGCGAGCAGCGCAACGGGGGCGGCGAGGGTGAGCAGTCTCTTCGAAAGCGACATGGGAGGGGTGCCTTCTTTGGAACGGAGCCGTGGCTCTAACTCTATAGGAAACGGAGCCTTTTAACAAAGAACGGCTGAACGGCGGCTGAAGGTCCGCTTTTCCCCGGCGGCCCGGCGGCCTCCTTCATCCTTCCACATCAGTGGGTTGCGCCGTCCGCCTGCGGGCGCGCAGCAGCGCCGTGACGTCGCCGAGGCGGAACGCCCCGGTGACGAAGCAGGCGGCCGCGTAGACCGCCGCACCGCCGCCGACCAGCGCGCCAAGCGCCAGCGCGCGCTCGGCGAGGGAGCGGGTCAGCCACGGGTCGGCGAAGGGCGCGAGCCAATGGACCGCGGCGCCCATCAGCACGGCGGCGAGCGCGAGCCGGGGCAGGCGGCGCCTCAGCCGGCGGTCGGCCTCGAAATGGCCGCGGCCCTTGAGCGCGCGGTAGAGCATCCAGACGTTGAGGCTGGAGGCGGCCGCGGTCGCCAAGGGCGGGCCGACATGGCCCATCCCCACTTGGGCCAGCAGCGGGATGAGGGTGACGTTGCCGACGAGGTTCACGCCGACGGAATAGAGGGCGTAGCGGACCGGCGTCCTGGTGTCGGCGCGGGCGTAGAAGCCCGGAGTCAGCACCTTGACGAGCACGTAGGAGGGAAGGCCGATCGAGAAGGCGCTGAGCGCCCAGGCGCAGCGTATCGTGTCGGCGGAGTCGAACTGGCCGTGCTGGAAGATGCCGCGGATGATCGGCTCGGCGGCGAAGATGAAGGCGGCGGTGGCGGGAAGGGTCAGGAACAGGGCCAGCTCGACTCCGCGATTCTGGGTCTCCATCGCCTCGGCGTCGCGGCCGGAGCCGAGCAGGCGCGAGACGGTGGGGAGGAGGATGGTGCCGAGGCCGATGCCGATCAGGCCGAGCGGGAGCTGGTTCAGCCGGTCGGCATAGTTGATCGCCGAGATCGAGCCTTCCCCCAGCAGGCCGCCCGCCAGCGCCGTCGAGACGATGAGGTTGATCTGCACCGCGCCGGCGCCCGTCGCGGCGGGGAGGATGAGCTTCATCAGCGCCTTTATCTCGTCGTCGAGCCTGGGCATGCGCAGCCTCAGGCTCACGCCGGCCCGCCGGCACGCGAACATAAGCCAGCCCAGCTGCAGGGCGCCGCCGACGGTCACCGACACCGCCTGCGCCCGCGCCGTCTGGTAGGGATCGCCGCCGTGGAAGAACCACAAGGCGGTCACCATCGAGACGTTGAGCAGGATCGGCGCCGCCGCGTTGACCCAGAAGCGGTCCAGCGAATTGAGGATGCCGCCGAGCAGCGAGGCGAGGCTGATCAGCATGAGATAGGGGATCGTGATCCGCGAGAGGCTGACGACGAAGGCGAATTGCGCGTGGGTCGGCTGCTGGTGCTTGAAGCCGCCTGAAAGCGCCCAGGTGATCGGCCAGGCCGCGGCGATCATCGCCACGGTGAACAGCGCCAGCACCGGGAAGAGGACGCTCAGCGCGCGTTCCGCGAAGCGCAGGCCCGCGGCCAGGTCTCCCGTCTCGCCCACCTTGCGGTTGAACATCGGGATGAAGGCGGCCGTGAAGGCGCCCTCGGCGAAGAAGGCGCGGAACATGTTCGGCAGCCGGAAGGCGACGAAGAAGGCGTCGGAGGCGAAGCTGGCGCCTATGAAGCTCGCCTGGAGCGTGTCGCGGACGAGGGCCAGCACCCGGCTTGCCAGGGTGAGGCCGCCCACCGAGCCGAGCGAGCGGGCGAGGTTCACGGCTTCACCCCGGACCTGGAAAGCTCAATCCGCACGCATTCCCCCGTCCGATCGGGCCGTGCCTGCCGAAGCCCCCTCGAGGCCCGAAAACCGGTACGGCTCAGGCCTCGCCGGCGGGCTGGCCGGCCTCGCCGCCGTCCGCCAGCGCCTGCTGCGCGCGCTGCTCGTACAAAGCGTGGAAGTCGATCGGGTCCAGCATCAGCGGCGGGAAGCCGCCCTCCTGCACCGTCTGGGCGACGATCTGGCGGGCGAAGGGGAAGAGGAGGCGCGGCGCCTCGGCGAGGAGGAAGGGCTGCACCGCTTCCTCGGGGACGTTGCGCATCCCGACGAGGCCGGCATAGAGCAGGTCGACGACGAAGGCGGTCTGGCCGTCGGCATTGGCCTTGACCTCGACCCGCAGCGACACTTCGTGGATCTCGTCGTTGAGCTTGGCCGCGCCGATGTTGAAGTCGACGCCGATCTGCGGCTGGGTCTGCCACTGGTAGACGGCGGGCGCGTTCGGGTTCTCGAACGACAGGTCCTTCACATATTGCGAGATGACTCCGACCTGGGGAAGATTGTCCTCGCCGTTCGTCATCTGCTCGCCCGCACCGCCTTGTTCTTCGGCCATTTCGCTACCTTCGGATGGAGAATAGGATCGGCCGCGTCGGGCGCGGCCAGGTCGAGCGGGCGGGTAGCAGGAGCGGCTGGAGCGTGCAACCGCCGCGCCCCCCGGAACCCCGCGGCATTTGAATCCTTCTGCCCCTGTGCCTATGTTGATGTTAAGACCTGTCGTGTAGCGGAGAATGTGGTGACGGAGATCGTGCTCCTGGCTCTGGTGGCCTTGTTCGTGGGACTGAGGCTTTACTCGGTCCTCGGCCGCCGCACGGGCCACGAGCAGCAGCCGATCCTGCGCCCGGCCGAGAGCGCCGCGGCCGCCGAGGCGGCGCCGGCGGTGGCTGAAAAGCCGGTCGAGCGGCCGGAAAGCTCCGGCTTCGTCTACGAGGAGCCGGCCACGGCCGGCATCCGCGCCATCGTCTCCGCCGATTCGAGCTTCGACGTCGGCGCCTTCCTCGAAGGCGCGCAATCCGCCTACCGGATGATCCTCGAGGCCTTCTGGAAGGGCGACCGGGCGGAGCTGCGCCAGCTCGTCGGCGGCCACGTGCTCGAAGCCTTCGAGGCGGCGATCGACGAGCGCGAGGCGTCGGGCCACCGGCTCGACAACCGTCTCGTCGCGATCGAGCGCACGATCATCGAGGATGCCCGGCTCAGCGCCGGCACCGCCGAGATCGAGGTCCGCTTCGATGCCGACATCGCCGCGGTGACCCGCGATGCCGACGGCAATCTCGTCGCCGGCACGCTCACCGATGCGGTGCCCACCCACGATCTGTGGACCTTCCGTCGCGCGCTCGGCAGCCGCGACCCGAACTGGCTGTTGGTCGACACCGACCAGGCGGACTGAGGAAGCGCTTTCCTGCCGCCTTGCCGGCGGGTTATGCCGGGGTCGTGGCGGGAAGCGAATCGAGAGGGGCGGACCCGGCGGGCGGCGGAAGGCCGCGGAACCGGAGACAAAGGATTTTCTTCCGCGATTCGCGTGACTTTCGTGACTTTCGTGACTTTCGTGACTTTCGCCGCTTTCCCCAACTCGCCTTCCTGCTGATCGCGCTGGCCTCCTGCGCGCAGCAGGCTCGGCCGCCCGAGCCCGTTCCGGCCCCCGTCGCTGCGCCGCCCCCGCCGGTCAATGCCGCCGCCGCCGGCGTCGTCGCCGGCCCCGCTCTTCCCAATGTGGATCCGGAGGCGGCGCTGCGGGCGAGGAAGGCGTTCGCGCTCAGCTGCCCCGTCCTCGTCCGCCGTGCCGATCCCAGCGGCCTCACCCGCCCGGAGGACTGGCAGGCCGCCTGCGCGCCCGACGCGCTCGGCGAGGCTTCGGACGGCGCGCGCGCCGCTATTTTCTTTCGCGACCGCTTCGAGCTTCTCCAGGTGGGGGAGGGGAGCGCCTTCGTCACCGGCTATTACGAGCCGGAGATCGCCGGCTGCCGCGCGCCCGGGCCGGGCTGCGAGGTGCCGGTCTATCGCAAGCCGCCGGACCTCGTGGAGCAGGACGCCGCCGCCGCGGCCGCCTCGGCGACGCCTCGGCGGGGCCGGCTCGAGAACGGCGTGGTCGTGCCTTATTACGACCGCACCGAGATCGAGGAGGGTGCGCTCGCGGGCAAGGGCCTGGAGCTCGCCTGGGCCGCCGATCCGATCGACCTCTTCTTCCTCCAGATCCAGGGCTCGGGCCGGCTGCGCCTGCCCGACGGCACGGTGATGCGCATCGGCTATGCGGGCCAGAACGGCCGCGACTATGTCGGCATCGGCCGGCTGATGCGGGAGCGGGGGCTGCTCGAGCCCGGCCATACCACGATGCAGGATCTCGTCGCCTGGCTGCGCGCCCATCCCGAGGAAGGCCGGGCGATCATGCGCGAGAACAAGAGCTACGTCTTCTTCCAGGAGCTGACCGGGCCTGGGCCGCTCGGCGCGCTGGGAGTCCCCGTCACCGGCCGCGGGACGGTCGCCGCCGATCCCCGGTTCGTGCCCCTCGGCGCGCCCGTCCTCCTCGACCTCGACCGGCCCGAAGCCTCGGGTCTCTGGGTCGCGCAGGATACCGGCGGCGCGATACGCGGCGCAAACCGCTTCGACACCTTCTGGGGCGCGGGCGAGGAGGCGGCGCGGATCGCCGGAGGGATGCAGGGCCGCGGCAAGGCGTGGATCCTCGTCCCCAAGGGAACGCTGGAGCGGCTCCATGCGGCGCCTCACCCCTGACGAGAAGACGCTGTGGGCGCGCGTCGTCGAGACCGTCCGCCCGCTCTCCGGAACGCCGCGGCCGGCCGGCGAGGACCCGGCTCCTCCGCAGCCGGTGCGCGAGTCCTCCGCGCCTTCCCGTCCGGCGCCGCGACCGGTCCCGCCGGCGCCTCCCGCCGCGCCGCGGCCGGGCGTCACCCTCGACGGCAGCTGGGACCGCCGCCTCTCCCGGGGGCTTGTGGCTCCCGACGCCGTCCTCGACCTGCACGGCCACAACCTCGCCACCGCGCACGACCTGCTCGACAGGCGGCTGGAGCAGGCGATCGCCGCCGGCGCCCGGCTCCTCCTCCTCGTCACCGGCAAGCCGCCGGGCGCGGAGCGGCCGGTGAAGCGCGGCGCGATCCGGGCGGCGGTCGGCGACTGGCTCGCCGCCTCCCGACACGCCGGCGCCATCGCCGCCGTCCGAAGCGCCCACCCCCGGCACGGCGGCGCCGGCGCCCTCTACATCGTGCTGCGCCGCCGCCGCGGCTGAGACGGATACGAAATGGTAACCGCGCGGGCCTTATGGTCCTCTCGCGGATGCGCGTCCTCAGGGGGGGGCGGGCCCTGCGGCTTTGGTGGGAAAGACGCGACGTCAATGCTGGCGACCCTCGGCAAGATCAGCAATCGCCTGCTCTCGGTTTCGGCCGGGGTGGCGGCGTTCGTCCTCACCCTGCTCGGCTTCCTGCTGCTCGGCACGCTCAACCAGCAGATCGCCGCGTCGCTGCTGATCGGCCTCCTCGCGCTGGTCGTCGTCTGGATGGCCGCCGAGCGGCCCAACAGCCGCCACGCCCGCGCCGTGCAGGCGCTCATCGACCGCCTGCTCGCGGTCGGCCGCGGCGATCTCGCCTCGCCCGCCCCGCCTGCCGTGCGGGAGGAGCTGCCGGCCCTCGCCGCCGCGGTCGACGGCCTGTTCGAGCAGGTCCGATCGACCCTCGACGACGTCCACGCCATGGCGATGTACGATCCCGTCACCGCCCTTCCCAACCGCATCCACTTCCGCCGGGAGGCGGAGCGGCTGCTCGCCGGCGGCGCCGGCGCCTGCTCCGCGCTGCTGTTCATCGACCTCGACGGCTTCAAGGAGGTGAACGACCGGCTGGGCCACGCCCATGGCGACCAGGTGCTGGCGATGGTCGCGAACCGCCTGCGGGTGGTCCTCAAGGCGGAAGCGGAGCCGGGCAGCCTTATGCCGCCCCTGCTCGCCCGCCTGGCGGGCGACGAGTTCACCATGCTGCTGCCCGACATCCCGTCGCCGGAGGAGGCCGAGCGGATCGCCCGCCGCGCCCTGGAGGCGCTGTCGGAACCCTATCGCTCGGGCGCCGCCTGCAGCTGGATGAGCGCCTCGATCGGAATAGCCCTGTGCCCGGAGCACGGCGCCGACCTCACCGCCGTGATGAAGGCGGCGGACGTCGCCATGTACCATGCCAAGGCGAGCGGCCGGTCGCGGGTCTGCACCTACGAGCCCGGCCTGTCGCGCGCCTCGGAGGAGCGGGCGCAGACCGAATGGCTGCTGCGCCAGGCTTTGGCCCGCCAGGAGCTGGAGCTCGGCTTCGATCCCCGCTTGTGCCTGCGCACCGGCGCGATCCTCGGCGCCGAGGCGCTGCTCCGCGCGCGGCCGGGCACCGATGCCGCCGCCCACGAGCTCGACCGCCTCGCCGGCCAGGCCCTCGCCGGCGAGGAGCTCGGCGACTGGATGGTCGCAAGGGTCGCCGAGGCGGCGATACGCTGGCGCGAGGAGGCGCTGGATCACCGCCTCTGCCTCAAGCTCGAGCCGGTGCAGATCGAGCGTCCCGGTTTCGCCGACCGGCTGCGCGCCGCCCTCGCGGTCGGCGGGCCACCGCCCTGGCGCCTCGAGATCGAGCTTTCCGAAGCGGTCATCGCCAAGGCGGACGCCGCCACCCTCTCGGCCCTCGCCGCCTTGCGGACCGAGGGCATCACCGTCACGGTGTCGCGGTTCGGCTCCGGCCAGCTCGCGCTCGCCCGGATCGGCGACCTTCCCGTCGACCGAGTCAAGCTCGACCCGAGCCTGATCGCCGACATCGCCGGCTCGGAGAGCGCGCGCACGATCGTCTCGGCGGTGATCCAGCTCGTCCACGCCCTCGGCTGCGAAGCCGTCGCCCCGGGCGTCGAGCGGCAGGAGCAGCTGGAGCTGCTCCGCGCCGTCGGCTGCGACGCCGTCCAGGGCTTCCTTGCCGCCGATCCCCTCGATGAGCCGGGCTTCGTCGCCTGGGCCGCGGGCCAGGATTGCAAGCGCAGCCTCGCCCGCGCCTAGACCATGATCGCTTCAGGCTGAATCAGCCTGAAGCGTGAATCATGGTCCAGACATATGCTCTAGCCGAGCGCTTTCTCCAGTACCCTGCGGTAGATGCGGGCGAGCGCGTGAAGGTCGGCGACCGACGCCGCTTCATCGAGCTTGTGCATCGTCGCGTTGGGCAGCCCGAAATCGACCACCGGGCACAGCGCGATGAGGAACCGGCCGTCCGACGTGCCGCCGCTCGTCGACAGCACGGGCTCGACCCCGGTCTCCTCGCGTATGGCGGCGGTCAGCAGCTCGTAGAGCGGGCCGGGAGGCGTCAGGAAGGCCTCGCCCGATATCTTCGCCTCCACCGTCGCGCCGGGAGCCTGCTCCCGCGCGATGCGGCGGACGAGCGCGACGAGATCCTCGCCGCGATGGCGGTCGTTGAAGCGGATGTTGAGCTGGGCGCTCGCCGCGCCGGGTATGATGTTGGTCGCCCCGGTCGGCGTCGAGACGGCGGTGATCTCGAGGTTCGAGGGCTGGAACGAGTCGGTGCCGTCGTCGAGGTGCAGCGCGTCGAGGGCGGCGATGACCCGAGCCAGCTTGGGCACCGGATTGTCGGCGCGATGGGGATAGGCGACGTGACCCTGGAGCCCGGGCACGGTGATCCACATGTTGACGGTGCCGCGGCGGCCGATCTTGACGATGTCGCCCAGGCGTTTCTCCGACGTAGGCTCGCCGATCAGGATCATGTCCGGCCGGATGCCGCGCTCCG
This sequence comes from Alphaproteobacteria bacterium, assembly GCA_019232625.1. GTDB lineage: Bacteria > Pseudomonadota > Alphaproteobacteria > Sphingomonadales > Sphingomonadaceae > Allosphingosinicella. The sequence goes on from JAFANP010000025.1 coordinate 70,108, forward strand.
CCATCCAGGCCATGATCGCCTTGGTGCCGTGCGTGGCCGGCCCCTCCTCGTCCCCGGTGATGAGGAGGCTGATCGTGCCGCGATGGCTTTCGAGCGCCGAGCAGGCGGCGACGAAGGCGGCGATCCCGCCCTTCATGTCCACCGCCCCGCGGCCGTGGAGCAGCCCGGCCCTGATCTCGGGCGCGAAGGGCGCGCTCGCCCAGCCCTCGCCGGGCGGCACGACGTCGAGATGGCCGGCGAAGGCGAAATGCAGAGGCCCGCCGCCGCGGCTGGCGAAGAGGTTCTCGACCGGCCCGTCCGGCGCTTCGCCGGAGAGGAAGCGGTGGACCTCGAAGCCGAGCGGCGCCAGCGCCGCCTCGAGCCGGTCGAACACCTCGCCGCGGGCGGGAGTCACGCTGGGGCAGGCGATGAGCTGCGAGGCGAGCGCGACGGGATCGGTTGCGAAGGACATGGCGGTCGCCTAGCACCGCGCCCGGGAGGATGGCCATGCCGAAGCTGCCGCTGGAGACGATCGAGCAGACCAATCGTACCGGCTATCCGCCGCCGTTCGACGCCGACGTCGCGGGCCGCTGGTACCGCCGCCTCGCCCCGGCCGGCGGCCTCACCGCCTTCGGCGTCAGCCACGTCGTCCTGAAGCCCGGCGCCTGGTCGTCCCAGCGCCACTGGCATGCCGGCGAGGACGAGTTCCTCGTCATGCTCTCCGGCGAGGCGGTGCTGGTCGACGACGAGGGCGAGCATGCGCTGAGGCCCGGCGATTGCGCGGCCTTCCCGATGAACGACGGCAACGGCCACCACCTCCAGAACCGGAGCGACGGCGACTGCAGCTTCGTCGTCGTCAGCGCCGGCGCGAGCAAGGGCGGGGACTATCCCGACATCGACATGCGCTTCACCGCCGAGGGCGGCTACGTTCACAAGGACGGCCGCCCCTACGCGGCGACGCGGATACCCTAGGCCTCGGCGGTCTCGTAGCGCTCGATCACCCAGGGCTCCTCCTGCGCCGCCTCCAGCCACTCGCGCAGCCAGGGGTGGGCGAGCATCGCCTCCATGTAGGCGGCGGCGAAGCGCGGCACCGGCATGGAATAGTTGACGAAGCGCGTGACGACCGGCGCGAACATGATGTCGACCGCGCCGAACGTGCCGAACAGATAGGGCCCGCCGTCGCCGTGGCGGGCGCGGGCCTGCGCCCACAGCTCGAGGATCCGGACCGTCTCGGCCTGGACGTTCTCGCTCAAGGGACGCGCGGGCACCTGCTTGCGCAGGTTCATCGGGCATTCGCGGCGCAGGTTCTCGTAGCCCGAATGCATCTCCGCCGCCATCGAGCGGGCCATGCCGCGGGCGACCTCGTCCACCGGCCAGTAGCGCGCGCGGTCGGTGCGGTCGGCGAGCCATTCGACGATGGCGAGCGAATCCCAGATCACCGCCTTGTCGTCCCACAGCACAGGGACCTTGCCGCCCGAGGGGGCGAACTCATTGCCCTGGCGGGTCCGCTCCCAGGCCTCGTCGAAGAGCGGCACGGTGATCTCCTCGAACGGAAGCCCCGATTGCTTGACCGCCAGCCAGCCGCGCAGCGACCAGGAGGAATAGGCCTTGTTGCCGATGATGAGCTTGAGCATCGTCAGGGCATATCCCCCCAGCGGTGGAGGAGGTTCCGCTGGACGAGCTGCAGGCGCGCATAATTTTCGGGCGACATGCTGAGCCCTTCGAGCGCCGCAATCTCGTTGAGCTCGTAGAGCAGCTCGCGCCGAGCCTGGTCGGCGATTCGGCTCTGGACGAAGGTGATCCCGGCCAGCCGCTCGCCCCTCGTCACCGGCTCGACCTCGTGCAGCATCGACGAGGGATAGACGATCGCCGATCCCGGCGCGCCGCGGAACCGCATCTCGGCGGTGCCGAGCTGGATGCGCAGCGCGCCGCCCTCGAAGCTCGCCGGGTCGGAGAGGAAGATGGTGCAGCTGAGGTCGCAGCGTATCGGCTTCTGGCCGACCGGGAGGAAGGCGGCGTCGGCGTGGTTGCCGTAGGCCATTCCGGGCACGTAGCGGCTCAGCATCGGCGGGGCGAGGATGATCGGAAAGGCGAAGTCGTCGAAGCCCGGATGGGTGTAGAGCGCGCGCGCCATCAGGTCGGCCGCCGCCTTGTCATAGGCCTGGAGGTTGTTCTTGACGGTCGAATCCGGGTTCGAGCCGCGCCCGTCGATGAACTGGGTGCCGGCGGCGATCCGCCGCAGCGTCTCCACCTCCTCGCCGCTCAGCAGGTCCGGGATTTCCTTGAACATCCGCGCCTCCCTCCCGCTCAAGCCGTAGCGGGCGGGCGGGCGTGCGTCGAGGCGGTCGCCAGCGCCTGCGCGACCGGCGGCGAGGCGTCGGCGGCCGCGTCGAGCCAGCGCAGCCCGGCTTCCAGGGCGGCGCCATGCTCGCGCACCGCCCCGGCCAGAACCGTCTCCCGCAGCGCCGGCGTATATTCGTGCTCGGGCGCCTTGGAGTAGCGCCCCGCCAGCGGATGCGCCGCGAGCGCGCCGGCGGCGTCGGCGTCGAGGCCGAAGAAGCGGGCGAGGGCGCGCAGGCCCGCCGCGGGGGCGGCCAGGAAGGCGTCGAAGTCCATCCACAGCACGCGGCCGGGCCCGAGCCGCCCGGCCGCCTGAACGAGGCTTCCCATCTCGCAGGCCCAGGCCATGCCGATCCGCTCGCCTTCGCCCATCTCCCACAGGTTCCAGCGCGCCGCGCCGGCGCGGCGATGGAGCCGGCGCAGCCGCGCCTGCGCGGTCGCCGCCAGTTCCTGGCGCGAATTGGCGCCGCCGAGGATGTTGGCGATGTAGCGGCGCGGCTGGGCGTAGAGGAGGAGGGCCCGCGATTCGGCCGGCACCAGCGCCGCGGCCTGCTCGCTGACGAAGCTGGTCGCCTTCACCATCGCCCGCTGCCCCGGCCGGAAGGTGCGGGAGAGAAGCGCGGTCAGCGCGTCGAGCCGCCCCGCCACGGAGGCGGGATCCCACAGGGCCTCGGCGGTTCCGGCTTCCTCCAGCCGCTCCGCGAAGTCCCTGAGGACGACCGGCTCGCGCAGCGCCAGCACCTCCGGCAGCTCGCCGAGCAGGCGGGATATGAGGGTCGAGCCGACATGGCCGATGTGGAAGATGTACTGGACGTCGCGCCGCGCGTCGGCCGGCACGGCCTCCGCGACCTCGGCCCAAGGCACGAGGTGCCGCGCGGTCTGCGGCCCGAGCGCGCGGTCGTCGAGGAAGCTCGCGGCGCGATAGTCCGCCTCGCTCTTCTCGACGAGGAGGACGGCGTCATGGGACGCGTCGTAATAATGGGGGAACCAGCGCGGGCTGGGGGCGGCGCTCATCGGCGCCTCAGAAAATGAAAGGGCGGCGCGACGCGGGTTGCATCGCCGCCGCCCTCATTCCGGTCAGCCCTGGCTGGCCGCTTCGCCGTCGCCCGCGGGGGCGGCGACGTCGGCCGGGATCTCTCCCGGCTCGGCATTGGGATCGCGATCCTCGGTGAAGCCGGCGACGTCCTTCTCGAACATCTGGGCCATCACGTCGACGCCCTGCGCCTGAAGCTCCGCTTCCTCCGGCGAACGCGCCACGTTGACGTGGATCGTCACGGAGACCTCGGGGTGAAGCGCGACCTTCACGTCCTGCATGCCGATCGCCTTGATCGGGCGGTCGAGGACGATCTGGTTCTTGGCGATCTTGTGGCCCTCGGCCTCCAGCAGGTCCGCGAGGTCGCGGGCGGTCACCGAGCCGTAGAGCTGGCCGGTGTTCGACGCCTGGCGGATGAGCTGGACGGTCACGCCGTCTATGCCCTTGGCCTCCTTCTCGGCCGCGGTGCGCCGTTCGGCGTTCTGCGACTCGATCCGGGCCCGGTTGGCCTCGAACACCTTGCGGTTGGACTCGTTGGCGCGCAGCGCCTTGCCGTTGGGAAGGAGGAAGTTGCGGGCATAGCCGTTCTTCACCTTCACGACGTCGCCGATGGCGCCGAGCTTCTCGATCCTTTCGAGCAGAATGACATCCATGTGCCCGGCTCCTTATTTCACGACGTAGGGGAGGAGGCCGAGGTGGCGGGCGCGCTTGATCGCCTGGGCGAGCTCGCGCTGCTTCTTGGCCGATACCGCGGTGATCCGGCTCGGCACGATCTTGCCGCGCTCGGACACGTAGCGCTGAAGGAGCTTGGCGTCCTTGTAGTCGATCTTGGGCGCGTTCGGGCCGGAGAAGGGGCAGGTCTTGCGCCGGCGGAAGAACGGACGACGTCCGGGTGCTGCGGCCATGACTTACTCCTCCCCGCCTTCGGTCGTGGCCTCGCGGCTGGGACCCTCGAAG
>JAFANP010000027.1 GCA_019232625.1 Alphaproteobacteria bacterium
TAGACGGTGAGGACGAGGAAACGACTCTCCGCGTCGAGCAGGCGGCGGCAGTCGGCGATGAGGCCGGGCAGGCCCTCATCCAGCCGCCACACCTCTCCGGCGGGGCCGCGGCCATATTTGGGCGGATCGAGGATGATGCCGTCATAGCGGCGGCCGCGCCGCACCTCGCGGGCGACGAATTTCGCCGCATCGTCGACCAGCCACCGGACGGGGTGGTCTTCCATGCCGGAGAGGGCGGCATTCTCCTTCCCGGCCTCGACCGATTTCTTCGACGCATCGGCATGGACGAGCCGCGCGCCCGTTGCCGCCAAGGCAAGCGTGCCGACCCCGGTATAGCCGAACAGGTTCAGCGCTTCGGTCCCCTCCCCCAGCCGCGCCCGCATCCAGGCCCATTGCGGCGCCATGTCGGGGAAGAAGGCGAGGTGGCGGAAGGGCGTGGCCGAGGCGCGGAAGCGGACCTCCTCCCAGGCCAGCTCCCAGCCGTCGCGGGGCAAAGGGCGGTCGAATCGCCAGCGCCCGCCGCCTTCCTCGTCCGAGCCGGGCACGAACTCGGCGTCGGCCTCCCAGGCGTCGCTCGCCGGCGACCACAGCGCCTGCGGCTCGGGGCGGACGACCCGATAGGGGCCGTAACGCTCGAGCTTGCGGCCGTGGCCGCTGTCCACCAGCCCGTAATCGGCCCAGGGCTCGGCGACGAGTATCTCCGGCGCCCCGGCGAGGGCCGGGGTGGGGGCGTGCGTCATGCCGCCCTCGCCGCGGGCAGGCCGATCGTCGCCCGCGCGCGCGGCCCGGCGAGCATCCTGCGGCCCGCCTCCCGCACCTCGTCGAGCGTCACCGCGTCGAGCTCGGCGATCACCTCGGCCGGCTCGACCAGCCGGCCGTGCACGGCGAGCTGACGTGCGACGTAATGGGCCTGGCCCCACGGGCTCTCCAGCGACATGAGGAGCGCGGCGCGGGACTGGGTGCGCACCCGCTCCAGCTCGCGCGGCGTCGCGTCCTCGCTCGCGGCGGCGATCACGTCCTCGATCAGCTGCGCCGCCGAGGCCGACTGGCGCCGCGCCGTCGCCGCATAAGCGTAGAGGATTCCGGTATCGGCATAAGGCTGCAACGCGGCGTAGACCGAATAAGCGAGGCCCCGGTCCTCGCGCACCTGCTGGAACAGGCGCGAGGACATGCCGCCCCCGACGATGTCGGCGAACAGGCGTGCGGCGAAATAATCCGGGTCGCGCTGGGCCGGGGCGGCGAAGGCGAGGGTGAGGTGGGCCTGCTCGCTCGGCGCCCGGACGAGTCGGGCGCCGCCGGTGAAGCGCGCCGGCTCCGGCGCTTCCAGCCGGCCGCCCGCCGCGCCGCCGAACCGCGCCTCGGCCATGTCGACGAGCCGCTCATGCTCGACCTTGCCCGCCGCCACCAAAGCGAGGCCGCCCGCCCGGAAGCGGGACTCGCGCCATTCGGCGAGGTCGTCGACGCCGATCGCGGCGATGGAGGTCTCGTCGCCGAGCACCGGCCGGCCGAGCGGCTGGTCCTCGAAGGCGGCCGACCATAATTCGTCGAAGATGATGTCCGAGGGCGTGTCCCGCGCCTCGCCCAGCTCCTGGAGGACGACGTCCTTCTCGCGCGCGAGCTCGCCCTCCTCGAGGTGCGGGCGCTGGACGAGGTCGGCGATCAGCTCGACGCCGAGCGGGATATGCTCGGCCATCACCGCCGCGGTGAAGCTGGTGCCGTCGCGGTCGGTGGCGGCATTGAGCTCGCCGCCGACGTCCTCGATCGCCTCGCTTATCTCGCGGGCGGAGCGCCCGCCGGCGCCCTTGAACACCATATGCTCGAACAGGTGGGCGATGCCGTTGATCCGCGCCGGCTCGTGCCGCGAGCCGGCCTCGGCATAGAGGCCGACGGCGGCGGTCTCGAGGCCCGGCATCTCGCGGCTGGCGACGCGCAGGCCGTTGGGGAGGATGGTGAGCTGCATGCGAGGGACGGACGTAGTGGCTGCGGCTCAGCCCGGCAACTCCCGCTTCCGCCGGCGGCGCAGCGCCAGCAGGTAGACGATGACGGCGGTGGCGGCGAAGAAGAACCACTGGATCGCGTAGGCGAAGCTGTTGTTGGCGATCTCGCCGGAGGGCTGGGCGCTCGCCTTCAGCCCCGGCGCGGGACGCAGCGAGACGATCATCGGCCGCGGCGGCGGCGCCCGGCCGGTCAGCCTCTCGACGAGGCCGGCGCGCGACGGCTCGGCGACGATCGTTCCGCTCACTTCGCCGCCCTTCCAGTCCGGCATCGCCTTGGGATCCGGCGACACGCCCATGTCGGCGGCGAAGCCCGGGCCTTCCGCGCCCGTCCGGCACGAGGCGATGAAGCGGGTGCCGCCCTCGCCCGCGGCCGAGCGGCCGCCCGTCCGCCGCCATTCCGTCACGTCGAGGCAATAAGCGGTGGCGCGGCGGTAGAGCAGCTTCGCGTCGGCCGCGGCGACGGCGGGCAGCGCCATCGGCGGCAGCTTGCTGTTCTCGGCGTAGCGGGCCTGGAGCGCCGCCTTCTCGTCGGCGCGGTGGAGCTGCCAGAGGCCGAGCCGGACCATCGCCACCGCGGCGAGGGCGACGAGCAGGGTGGGGACGAAGGGCAGCTTCATCCTTCCCGCTCCGCGATCCGGCCCTCGCGGGCGCTCTGCCGGTATTCGAGCGCCAGCAGCAGGCCCTTGGCGACCCGCAGCGAGCCGATCACCGCGATCGCTGCAAGCGGCACCCAGAGCAGAACATGCACCCAGAAGGGCGGGCTGGCGCTGAGCTCGAGCGCGATGGCGAGGCCGGTGATAACCCCGCCGACGATCAGGATCAGGAAAGCGGCCGGGCCGTCGCCGACGTTGAACGCCGCGAAGTCGAGCCCGCAGGCGCGGCACCTGGAGGCGAAGCTTGCAAGGCCCTGGAACAGCCCTCTCGCGCCGCAGCGCGGGCAGAGCCCGCGCAGGGCGACGGCGAGAGGAGCCGGGGGTGGGCCTGCTAGCATTGGGCACGTCTCATGTCGGCGCCGCCCCATCGATCCCCTCCCGCCGGCGGGAGGGGAGGAAAGTCACCCCGCGTAGCTCGCGCCCCAGCCGCCCCAGACGTAGATGCAGATGAACAGGAACAGCCACACCACGTCGACGAAATGCCAATACCAGGCCGCCGCCTCGAAGCCGAAATGCTGGCGCGGGGTGAAGTGGCCCTTGTAGGAGCGGACCAGGCAGACGATCAGGAAGATCGTGCCGATGATGACGTGGAAGCCGTGGAAGCCGGTCGCCATGAAGAAGACCGAGCTGTAGATGTTGTCCTTGAAGCCGAACGGGGCGTGCGCATATTCGTAGGCCTGGATGCTGGTGAACAGCATGCCGAGCAGGATCGTCGCCCAGAGCCCCTTGATCAGCCCGTCGCGGTCGCCGTGGATCAGGCTGTGATGCGCCCAGGTGACGGTGGTGCCCGAGCAGAGCAGGATCAGGGTGTTGAGCAGCGGGAAGCCGAAGGGATCCAGCACCTCCATGCCCTTGGGCGGCCACACGCCGCCGATCGCGTCCACCCCCGAGGGGAAGAGCGAGGCGTCGAAATAGGCCCAGAACCAGGCGACGAAGAACATCACCTCCGAGGCGATGAACAGGATCATGCCGTAGCGCAGGTGGAGCTGGACGATCGGCGTGTGATCGCCCGAATGGGCTTCCTTGATGACGTCCGACCACCAGGAGAGCATGGTGAAGAGGACTCCGACCAGGCCCGCCAGCATCACCGGGGTGCCGCCCGACACGTCGTGCATCCACATCACCAGGCCGCCGAACAGGGCCAGCGCCGAGAAGGCGCCGATCAGCGGCCAGATGCTCGCGTTGACGATGTGGTATTGGTGGTTCTTCGCTCCGGCCATCTGATCCTCTAGCTCTTCTGCCCGCCGCCCCGGCGAAGGCCGGGGCCTCGTCGCGAAGGAGCGCTGCGGCCGGTCTCCACGAGGTCCCGGCCTGCGCCGGGATGACGGGGGTTGCGATGCCTCTAGCTTCGCCCCTCCGCCTCGTCCACCGGGTAAAAGGTGTAGCTCAGCGTGATTTCGGTGATGTCGGCGGTGTCGGGGTCCTTGGCGAACTTGGGGTCGACGTAGAAGATGACGGGCATCCGCACCTCCTCGCCCGGCTTCAGCGTCTGCTCGGTGAAGCAGAAGCATTGGATCTTCGTGAAATATTTCCCCGCCTGGGTGGGCGAGACGTTGAACGTGGCGCGGCCGGTGATCGGCCGGGCGGAGAGGTTCTTGGCGCGGAAGATCGCCAGCTCGCGCTCGCCGATCGTCACCGTCTCGGTCGTCCGCTCCGGCTGGAACTTCCAGGGCAGGGTGAGCGCCGTGTTGGCGTCGAAGCGCACCGAGACGCTCTTGCCGGCCACCGGTCCCGGCGCGTCCTTGCCTTCGGCGCGCTGGGTGGTGCCGTCGAAGCCGGTGACCTGGCAGAACATCCGGTAGAGCGGCACGCTCGCATAAGCGAGGCCGACCATGAACAGGACGAGCAGCGCCATCAGGACGCCGGTACGCTGGTTGCGGCGGGCGACGACGCTCACCGGTGGAGGCTCATCTTGGCGATGGTGATGAAGTAGACGAGGATCACGAAGGCGGCGAGCAGCAGGCCGGTGATGAGCGCGCGCGAGCGCTGGCGGCGCCGCACCTCCCGCTCGTCGGGCGGCACGTCGCTCATTTCAGCAGCCACAGGTCGGCGACGAGCGCGGCGAAGAGCGCGAAGAGGTAGAGGATCGAATAAGCGAACAGCCGCTTTTCGGGCCCCATGCCGGCCGGCTCGACGGCGCGGTTGAGCGCGACCTGCGCCGCCAGCGCCACGAAGGCGAGGCTCAGCAGCGCCGCCGAGACGCCGTAGAGCAAGCCGGTGAGGCCGAGCGGCCAGGGGGCGACCGCGGCAGCGGCCATGGGCAGCGTGTAGAGGAGGATGTGGCGCCGGGTCGTCGGGGCGCCGGCGACGACGGGCAGCATCGGCACGCCCGCGGCGGCATAGTCCGACCGGACGAACAGCGACAGCGCCCAGAAATGCGGCGGCGTCCACAGGAAGATGACGGCGAAGAGGAGGACCGGGAGCAGGGTCACGTCGCCGGTCGCCGCGGCCCAGCCGATCACCGGCGGAAAGGCGCCGGCGGCCCCGCCGATGACGATGTTCTGAGGCGTCCGCCGCTTCAGCCAGACGGTGTAGACGAGCACGTAGAAGAGGATCGAGACGGCGAGGATCGCCGCCGCCACGCGGTTGGTGGCGAGCTCCATCAGGATCACCGAGAAGAAGGCCAGGCCGACGCCGAAATGCAGGGCGGTCTGGCGGTCCATCCGCCCGGCGGGGATGGGCCGCCCGGCGGTGCGCTTCATCTTGGCGTCGAGGTCCGCCTCGTACCACATGTTGAGCGCGGCCGCCGCGCCGGCGCCGAGCGCGATGCACAATATGGCGGTGAAGCCGAGCACGGGGCTGATCCGCGCCGGCGCCGCGAGCAGCCCGCACAGGCCGGTGAAGACGACGAGGCTCATCACCCGCGGCTTGGTCAGCGCGAGCAGGTCCCGCCAGTCGGCGGGGGGGGCGGGTACGGTGGTGGAAAGCTTGGCGGCGGTCATGGGAATCGGGGCTCTATAGGAGCCTGCGCTGGCGAGCGGAAGGGTCTCCCCTCAGCTCAATGCCAGAGGATGGGCGCGAAGCTTGCTGTCCCGGGTCAGCAGCCGCAGGCCCTCGACCTGCGCCTGGACCAGAAGCAGTTCGTCGAACGGATCGCGGTGCGCCACCGGCACGTCCAGCGCGGTCACGGCGTGCGCCGGCAGGAGCGGCACGAAGGTCCAATCCATGTTTCGACCGAAGTCCATGACGGCGTCTGGGGACGCTGGACCTTTCGGCACCCCCTCCAGCGTCGTGCGGTTCCACTTGAGGCGGAGCTCCCACAAGCTGACGGCGGAGCAGACGATCTCGACGTCCCCACGCCGGACCAGCGCGCACTCCTCCTTGGTAAGACGCGCTTCGTCGACCGCCAGCCACACGACGAAATGCGTGTCGAGGAGAAGCCTCACTCTTCCAGGCCGAGCACCCGCCGGCTGAAGGCCGGGTCGTCGAAATCGTCCGGCAAGGTGACCGTGACGCCGGAAAGTCCGAGCCGCTCCCGTACCTCCGCCGCTTTCACGAAATCGTGTCCGCCCTTCGTCCGCGCCTGCACCAGCTCGACGAAAGGGGCGCCGTGCCGGGTGACGATCACCCGCTCGCCGCGCGCCGCGGCAGCCGCCGCCTCGGCGAAGCGGGCCTTCGCCTCTCGCACCGATAGCTCAAGGGCCATGACTTCGTCTCCGCCGCGGACTGTGACCTCATGTAGTCACAATTCGCGGCAAAGGCAATCCGCGAGCCGGCTTCAGTCGATCCGCGGCAGCGTCTCGAACTGGTGGAAGGGCGGCGGGCTCGACAGGGTCCATTCCAGCGTCGTCGCGCCCTCGCCCCAGGGATTGTCGGGCGCCCTGCGGCCGGCGAACAGCGAGACGAGGATGTTCACGAAGAACACCGCCATGCCGCTCGCCATCAGCACGAAGCCGTAGGAGGCGATCCGGTTCCAGTCGGCGAAGGCGTCGGCATAATCGGGCACGCGCCGCTGCATGCCGTCCATGCCGAGGAAGTGCATCGGGAAGAACAGCACGTTGACGCCGATGAAGAACAGCCAGAAGTGCAGCTGGCCGAGCAGCTCGTTGTACATCCGGCCCGACATCTTGCCGAACCAGTAGTAGAAGCCGGCGAACAGGCTGAACACGGCGCCCAGCGACAGCACGTAGTGGAAGTGGGCGACGACGTAGTAGGTGTCGTGCATCTCGTTGTCGATGCCGCCGTTGGCGAGGACGACGCCGGTGACGCCGCCCACCGTGAACATGAAGATGAAGCCCAGCGCCCACATCATCGGCGTCTCGAAGGTGAGCGAGCCGCCCCACATCGTGGCGATCCACGAGAAGATCTTGATGCCGGTCGGCACCGCGATCACCATCGTCGCCGCGGTGAAGTACATCTTGGTGTTCACGTCCATGCCGACGGTGAACATGTGGTGCGCCCAGACGACGAAGCCGATCACGCCGATCGCCACCATCGCATAGGCCATGCCGAGATAGCCGAAGACCGGCTTGCGGCTGAAGGTCGCGACCACCTGGCTGACCATGCCGAAGCCCGGCAGGATCATGATGTAGACCTCGGGATGGCCGAAGAACCAGAAGAGGTGCTGGTAGAGGATCGGGTCGCCGCCGCCGGCGGCGTCGAAGAAGTGGGTGCCGAAGTTGCGGTCGGTGAGCAGCATGGTGATCGCGCCGGCGAGCACCGGCAAAGCGAGCAGCAGCAGGAAGGCGGTGACCAAAACCGACCAGACGAACAGCGGCATCTTGTGCAGCGTCATCCCCGGCGCGCGCATGTTGAATATGGTCGTGATGAAGTTGATCGCGCCGAGGATCGAGCTCGCGCCGGCGAGGTGGAGCGCGAAGATCGCCATGTCGACCGCGGGCCCCGAGGAGCCCGACGTGGAGAGCGGCGCATAGACCGTCCAGCCGACGCCGGCGCCGTTGCCGGTGCCGCCGGGGACCATGGTCGAGCCGAGCAGAAGCATGAAGGCCGGGACGAGCAGCCAGAAGGAGATGTTGTTCATCCGCGGGAAGGCCATGTCCGGCGCGCCGATCATCAGCGGCACCAGCCAGTTGCCAAAGCCGCCGATCATGGCGGGCATGATCATGAAGAACACCATGATCAGGCCGTGGCCGGTGACCAGCACGTTAAAGGTGTGCGGATCTTTGAAATACTGGAGACCCGGATGCATCAGCTCGAGGCGCATCATGATCGATAGCGCAGCCCCGACTATCCCCATGCAGACCGCGAAGATCAGGTACATGGTGCCGATGTCCTTGTGGTTCGTGGAATAGACGAACCGCCGCCAGCCAGTCGGATGATCCGCGTGTGCGTGCGCCTCGTGAGCCATGGGCCTTGATCCTCTTATCGTGTCAGAGCGGCG
>JAFANP010000034.1 GCA_019232625.1 Alphaproteobacteria bacterium
GCTGAGCGAAGTCGAAGCGGCGTCTCGAAGGACGGTCCTTCGATACGGTCCCCTTCGACGCCGCCTGCGGCGTCGCTCAGGACAGGCCTCGCCAAGCTCAGTCCCTACTCAGGATGAGCGGGTCAACCTAAACCCAGCGTGCTCTAGGGAAGAAGGATCGTCGAGCCGGTCGTCGCCCGGCTTTCGAGCGCGCGGTGGGCCTCGGCCGCCTGGAGCAGCGGGAAGGTGGCGCCGATCCGCACCTCGATCGTGCCGTTGGCGATCAGCTCGAAGACCCGCGCCGCCGACGCCCGCATCTCGTCGACTCCGGCCGCATAGTCGCCCAGCGTCGGCCGGGTGACGAAGATCGAGCCCGCGGTGAGCAGGTCGATGGCGGTGAACGGCGGCACCGGCCCCGAGGCGTTGCCGTAGGTGACGATGAGGCCGCGCCGCGCCACCGAGGCGAGCGAGGCGGACCAGCTCGCGGCGCCCACTCCGTCGAGGACGATCGGCACCCCCTTGCCCTCGGTCAGGGCCCGCACTTCCGCGGCGAGCGCCTCCATCGGGCAGCACAGCGCGTGGTCGGCGCCGAGCTCGCGGGCGAGCGCGGCTTTCCGGCTGTCGCCGGCATGGGCGATCACGGTGGCGCCGAGATGCTTCAGCCACGGCACGAGGAACGAGCCGACGCCGCCGGCCGCGGCATGGACCAGGACGGCCTCGCCGGGCTGGATGCGGGCGCAGCGCTCGATCAGATATTCGGCCGTGCTTCCCTTCAGCATGGCGGCTGCGGCCTGCTCGAAGCCGATCGAATCGGGCAGCTTCACGAGCCGGTCGGTCTCGATGGTCCGGTGGGTCGCATAGGATCCGAGCGGACCGGTGAAATAGCCGACCCGGTCCCCCGCCCGGAAGTCGGTGACCTCCGCGCCAACCGCCTCGACCACGCCGGCGGCTTCGGAGCCGAGGCCGGAGGGGAGCGGCACCTTGTAGAGGCCGGAGCGATAATAGGTGTCGATGAAGTTCAGGCCCACCGCCTCGTGGCGCACCAGCGCCTCGCCCGGCCCGGGGCGGGGCACGTCGATCCGCTCCGCTTCGAGCACCTCGGGGCCGCCTGTGGTCCGCAGGATGTAGGAATAGGGGTCGGTCATGGTCTCTCCGTTCGGCCTGAGCTAGTCGAAGGCCCTTCCTTCACCTTTGTTCCGGACCCGGCGAGGAAGAGAGGGAGGCTTCGACCGGCCCGGCCGCTCAGGCGAGGTGCTCGGCGAAGAAGGCCTCGGTCCGGCTGTCGGCGAGCCGGGCGGCCTCCTCGCTCCGTCTCCGGCCCATCTCGGCGGCAAAGCCGTGGTCCTCGCCCGGATAGTCGTGGAGGGTGACGCGGGGATGGTCGTCCAGCCCCGCGTGCATCGCCTGCCGCTGGTCCGGCGTGACGAAATGGTCGGCGCCGGCGATGTGGAGCATGAGCGGGCGGGCGATGGCGTTCTTCTCGCCCAAGAGGTCCGGAATGCCGACGGCATAATAGCCGACGCTGGCGTCGACGTCGGTGCGGGCGGCGGTCATGTAGGCGAGCCGGCCGCCGAGGCAGTAGCCCACGACGCCGACCTTGCCGCCCTCGGGCAGGCTCGCCCTCGCCGCGCGGATCGTCGCTTCGATATCGCTTATGCCGCGGTCCTGGTCGAACCGGCCCATCAGCTCCAGCGCCCGCTTGAACTCCGCCTCGACGTCGGGGTCGAGCTCCACGTGCGGCTCCAGGCGCCAGAAGAGGTCGGGCGCGAAGGCGAGATAGCCTCTGGACGCCCAATGGTCGCACTTGCGGCGGATGCCGGCATTGACGCCGAATATCTCCTGGATGACGACGATGGCGGCCTTGGGCGTCCCCTCGGGCTCGGCCACGTAGGCGTCGAACCCGCCCTCTCCCTCGAGCGTGTCGATTCGGCGCATGCGGCTCCTCCTTGTCTGGCGGGGCCTCTATACACATAGAGGCGGCGAGCAACAGGAGCGAGGCCATGAAGATCAGCGTCGACGTCGACTGCACGCCCGAAGAGGCCCGCCGCTTCCTCGGCCTTCCCGACCTGACGCCAGTCCACCAGGCCTATGTGGAGCGGATGACCAAGGCGGTGACGGACGGGGTGAGCCCGGAGAGCTTCGCCGAGCTTGCGCGAAGCTGGGGCCCGATGAGCGAGGCGGGGATGACGATGTGGAAGGCGATGCTGGAGGGGATGAGCGGCCGGCGTGACGGCTGACACCATCTACGCTTTGTCCTCGGGCAGCCCGCCGGCGGCGATCGCGATCGTGCGGATCAGCGGCCCGGGCGCCGACGGAGCGCTCGGCCGGCTCGTCGGGACGCTGCCGCCGCCGCGCGCGGCGCGGCTCTGCGACGTCGGGACGGTGGACGGACGCGAGCGGATCGACCGAGCGCTCGTCCTGCGATTCCCGGGCCCGGCCAGCGCGACCGGGGAAGACGTCGCCGAGCTCCACCTCCATGGCGGGCGCGCGGTGGTCGCGGCGGTGCTTGCCGAGCTCTCCCGGCTCGAGGGGGTGCGGGCGGCGGAGCCGGGCGAGTTCACCCGCCGGGCGTTCGACAACGGCCGGATCGACCTCAGCGAGGCGGAGGGGCTTGCCGACCTGCTCGCCGCCGAGACCCAGTCGCAGCGCCGGGCGGCGCTCGCCCTCGCCGGGGGTGCGCTCAGCCGCCGCGTCGCCGCCTGGCAGGCGCGGGTGGTGCAGCTCGCGGCCGCGCTGGAGGCGGTGATCGACTTTTCCGACGAGGGCGAGGTCGGCGAGCAGGTGCCGGCGGAATGGGCGGCGGAAGTCGGCGCGCTGGCGGAGGACATGACGGAGATGCTGGAACGCCCGCCCGCCGAGCGGCTGAAGGAGGGCGCGCGGATCGTCGTCGCAGGCCCACCAAACGCCGGTAAGTCCAGCCTTCTCAATTATTTAGCGGGAAGGGAGGCGGCCATCACCTCGCCGACCCCCGGTACGACCCGGGACCTCGTCGAGGCGCCGATCTCGCTCGGCGGGGTGCCGTTGCTGCTGATCGACACGGCCGGCCTTCGCGAGAGCGCGGACAGCATCGAGGGGATCGGCGTGGAGCGGGCGCGCCGCTCGCTGGCAGACGCGGACGTCGTGCTGTGGCTCGGCGCCGCCGGCGACTGCCCCGAGCGCGATCGCGCGATCCTCGTCCAGTCGAAGGCCGACGTCGCGCCGCCGGACGTGGAGGCCGACCTTCGAGTTTCCTCGCACACGGGAGAGGGGATGGACGCGCTCGCCGCCGCCCTCGTCGCCCGGGCGAAGGCGTGCCTGCCGCGGGAGGGGGACGTGGCGCTCAACGCCCGCCAGCGGAGCGCCGTCGCCCAGGCCGTCTCGGGCCTGGAGGAGGCGCTGGGCTCCGAGGACGTCCTGATCGCCGCCGAGGGGCTGAGGACGGCGCGCGACGCGCTCGACAGGATTACGGGGCGGCGCGGGGTCGAGGACATGCTTGATGCGCTGTTCGGGCAATTCTGCGTCGGAAAGTGAGCCTTCAATGTTTCACGTGGAACATGTAGGCACCCGGCGATGAAGAGGAGCTTCGACGTCGTCGTCATCGGCGGAGGCCATGCCGGCTGCGAGGCCGCGGCCGCCGCCGCGCGCCTCGGCGCCTCCGTGGGTCTCGTCACCTTTTCGCGTGGCCAGGTCGGCGCGATGTCTTGCAACCCCGCCATCGGCGGTCTCGGCAAGGGCCATCTCGTCCGCGAGGTGGACGCAATGGACGGGATTATCGGCCGGGCCGCGGACCAGGCCGGAATCCACTACAGGATGCTGAACGCGAGCAAGGGCGCCGCCGTGCGCGGCCCCCGCGTCCAGGCGGACCGGCGGCTGTTCCGCGCGGCCGTTCAGCATATCGTCTTCGGCCAAGGGGGGTTGAGCCTCGTCGAGGACGAGGCGGAGGCGCTGGAGCTCGGGGGGCGCCGGGTCGAGGGCGTCCGGATGAAGGACGGCGAGACGATCGGCGCGGGGGCCGTGGTGCTCGCCACCGGGACCTTCCTGGGCGGAAAGCTCCATTTCGGGATGAGCAGCCGCGCCGGCGGACGGGTGGGCGAGAAGGCGGCGACGGCGCTCGCGGCCCAGCTGCGCGGGCTCGGCCTGCCGCTGGCGCGGCTCAAGACGGGGACCCCGCCGCGGCTCGACGGGCGGACCATCGACTGGGCGTCGCTCGAGCGCCAAGAATCGGATTCCGGCACCTGGACCATGTCGCCGCTCGGCGGGGGCCGGACGGCGCCGCAGCTCTTCTGCGCCATCACCCGCACCAACCTCGCGACCCACGACATCATCCGCGCCAACCTCGAAAGGTCGCCGCTCTACGCGGGGGCGATCAGCGGCGTGGGGCCGCGCTACTGCCCGTCGATCGAGGACAAGATCCATCGCTTCGCCGACCGCGACGGCCACCAGGTCTTCCTTGAGCCGGAGGGGCTGGACGATCCCAGCGTCTATCCCAACGGCATATCCACCTCGCTGCCCGCGGACGTGCAGGCGGCGATGATCCGCTCCATGGCCGGCCTGGAGCGCGCCGAGATCCTTCAGCCGGGCTATGCGGTCGAATATGACCATGTCGACCCACGAATCCTCGGCCCGACGCTCGAGGTTCGCGACGTTGGCGGCCTCTACCTCGCGGGCCAGATAAACGGAACGACCGGCTACGAGGAGGCGGCGGCCCAGGGGCTGGTGGCGGGGCTCAACGCCGCCGCGGCCGTGGCGGCGCGCGCGCCGATCCTCTTCGACCGCGGCGAAAGCTATATCGGCGTGATGGTCGACGACCTCATTCTCCACGGGGTCACGGAGCCCTATCGGATGCTCACCTCGCGCGCCGAGTTCCGCCTCAGGCTGCGCGCCGACAATGCGGAGGCGCGGCTGACGCCCAAGGCGCTCGCGGCGGGTTGCGTCGGGGAGGCGCGCAGGCGCCACTTCGCCGCCCGCATAGCGGAGCGCGAGCGCCTCGACTCGCGGCTCGCCGCCTCTTGGGCGCCCGCCGCCCTGCGCGGGGCGGGGATCGAGGTGGCCGACGACGGCGTGGCCCGGCGCCTGTCGGAGTGGCTGCGTTTCCCGGCGGTGGACACCGACGCCCTGCTCCGCCTCGATCCGGCGATCGGCGCCTGTCCCCGGGCCCTGCTCGAGGAGGCGGTCGAGGATTGCCGCTACGCGCCCTACGTCGCGCGCCAGCAGGCCGAGCTCAGCCGCTTGCGGGCCGACGAGGCCGTCCGCCTTCCGGATTCGATCCGGTACGAGTCGATCGCGGGGCTTTCGAACGAGATGGTGGAGCGGCTCTCGGCGGCGCGGCCTTCGACCCTGGGAGCGGCCGGGCGAGTGCCCGGCGTGACTCCGGCGGCCCTTGCGGCGATCCTGGTCCACGCCCGGCGGCGTGCCGCCTGATGGACGAGGCGGAAGCGCGGCGGAGGCTCGATGTTTCACGTGAAACACTTGAGCGGCTCGACGCCTTCGTGGCCCTCCTGCGCGAGGAGAATGAACGGCAGAACCTCGTGTCCAAGGCCTCCCTCGACCACCTGTGGGAGAGGCACATCCTCGATTCCGCTCAGCTTGTGAGATGGGCGCCCGACGGCGCGCGGACCTGGATCGACCTCGGCACGGGCGCCGGCTTCCCGGGATTGGTCGTGGCGCTCCTCTTCGACGGAGAGACGACGTTGGTGGAGGCCCGCAGGCTGAGGACCGACTTCCTTCGTCGGGCCGCCGAGCTGCTCGGCATCCCGGAGAAGGTGACGATCCTCGGGGCGAAGGTCGAGACGGTCCCGGCGCGGCCGTTCGACGTGATCAGCGCCAGGGCCTTCGCCCCGCTACAACGCCTGATGGAACTCGGCAGCCGCTTCTCCACGGAAGAGACGGAGTGGATCCTCCCCAAGGGCCGCAACGCCAAGTCGGAACTGGAAGCGGCGCGCGCTTCGTGGCAGGGTGAGCTTCGTATCGAACCGAGCCTCACCGACGATGAAGCCGGGATCATCGTCGGACGCGGGGTCCGCCGAAAAGCGAAGGGAAAGCGCGCCCGATGATCCGCATAGCCGTGGCCAACCAGAAGGGCGGCGTGGGCAAGACGACGACGGCGATCAACCTCGCGACCGGGCTTGCCGCGACCGGCTGGAAGGTGCTGCTGGTCGATCTCGACCCACAGGGCAACGCCTCGACCGGGCTCGGCATCGGCCACGCCCAGCGCGACCGCTCCAGCTACGACGTGCTGACCGGCGGCTGCCCGCTCGAGGAAGCCGTGGTGCCGACCCGGGTGCCGCGGCTCGACCTGGTGCCGGCGACGGTCGACCTCTCCGGCGCCGAGATCGAGCTGGTCGAGCTCGGGGAGCGGACCCATCGCCTCGACCTCGCGCTCGCGGCGGCGCCTTCGGGGCGGTGGGACATCTGCCTGATCGACTGCCCGCCCTCGCTCGGCCTCCTCACCATCAACGCGCTGGTCGCGGCCCAGTCGATCCTCGTCCCGTTGCAGACGGAATTCTTCGCCCTGGAAGGGTTGAGCCAGCTCCTCCAGACGATCGAGCGGATCCGCGCCCGCTTCAATCCGGAGCTGTCGATCCTGGGGGTCGCCCTCACCATGTTCGACCGCCGCAACAACCTCTCGGCGCAGGTGGCGGACGACGTCCGGGCATGCCTCGGAAAGGTGGTGTTCGAGACGGTGATCCCGCGCAACGTGCGCCTGTCGGAGGCGCCCAGCCACGGCGTGCCGGCGCTGATCTACGATCATCGCTGCCCGGGCTCCGAGGCCTACATGGCCCTGGCCCGGGAGCTGATCGGGCGCCTGCCCAAGCCGGCGGCCGCGGCATGAGCGACGACCCCCCCGCCCGCCGCCGGCCGTCCGGCCTCGGCCGCGGCCTCTCCTCCCTGCTCGGGGAGGTCGCGCAGGAGGCTCCCGTCTCGGGGAGCGGCTCTGCGCAGGGCGGCGTCCAGCTGATGCCGATCTCGTCGATCGAGCCGCACCTCGACCAGCCGCGACGCCATTTCGACGAGGAGGCGCTGGAGGAGCTCGCCGCTTCGATCCGTAGCCGCGGCCTGATCCAGCCGATCGTCGTCCGGCCCCACGGCCACCGCTTCCAGATCGTCGCCGGCGAGCGGCGCTGGCGGGCGGCGCAGCGGGCGCAGCTTCACGAGGTGCCGGTGCTCGTCCGCGAGTTCAGCGACTCCGAAACGCTCGAAGTCGCGCTGCTCGAGAACATCCAGCGGCGGGACCTCAACGCGATCGAGGAGGCGGAGGCGTACAAGCGGCTGATCGACGAATATGGCCACACCCAGGACGCGCTTGCCCAACTCATCCACAAGTCGCGCAGCCATGTTGCTAACCTATTGAGATTGTTAGACCTTCCAGCGAACGTCAGGGCCATGGTGGTGACCGGCGAGCTCAGCATGGGACATGCCCGCGCGCTGGTCGGCGCGCTCGACCCGCAGGCGCTTGCGCAGGACATCGTCGCCCGCGGCCTCTCGGTCCGGGAGGCGGAGAAGCTGGTCAAGTTCGGCAAGCCGGGGCGCGAGCGGCAGCCGAAGCTCGAATATAAAGGCGCGAGCGCCGATATCGACGCGCTCGAGCGGCAGCTCGGCGACATGGTGGGGCTCAAGGTGCAGATCGCCCATCGTCCCGACGGCGGAACGGTGACCCTGCATTATTCGACCCTCGACCAGCTCGACATGATCTGCCAGCGGCTCAGCGGCGAGAAGATCTAGAGTCCGTCCTGCTGGAACTGAAACGCTGATCCGTCATGCCGGACTTGATCCGGCATCCACCTTCTTCTCACCAGGCGACAAAGGAAGATGGACCCCGGATCAAGTCCGGGGTGACGATTCCAACTGAACAGGATCGACTCTAGCCTGTTCGGCGGACGGCGCCGCCGCGCCGGTCAGCGCAGCCGGGCGGCCTGCCGGCAGATGGCGAACAATTCCTCGTCCACCGCCACGCGGCCGAGGCTGCCCGAAGCCTTCATCTGCCGCTCCGCCGCCAGCAGCCGCTCGACGCTCTTGGCGAGGAGCGGCGCCCGCCACCTCGCCAATTGCTGTGCGACTGCAGGCTTTTCCTTCCAGAACAAGGACTTGCCCTGTGACGCCATGACGGCGTCGACGCTGTTCCCCTGTTCCACCTGGGCGCGCAGCCGCGCCAGCAGGCTCATCCGCCGCAACACCGCCCGGACGAGCGGAACGCCCTCGACGCCCTCGCTGGCGAGGCGCACCAGCTCCGCCTGCAAGGCGGCGACATGGCCCCCGCCGACGCTGTCGACGAGCCGGCTGAGGTCGCCCTCCTCCGCCGCGGCGCCCACGGCGTCGATCGCCTCATGGTCGAGCGGGCGGGGGCGGTCCGGGGCGGCGTCGAGATACAGGGCCAGCTTCGCCAGCTCCTGCTCCAGCACCGCGCGATTGCCGGCGCAGCCCTCGGCGAGACGCCGCGCGACGTCGGAGCGCAGGACAAGCCCGGCGGCCCGGGCCAGGTCGACGGCGAGCCGCTCCGCCTCCTGTCCCTCGGGAGCGTAGCTTGCGAAGGCGAGCGCCGCGGGGGCGGCAAGCGCGAGCTTGAGGAGCTTGGACGCGGGCTTCAGCGCCCCGGCGACGAGGGCCACGGGATTGCCCGCCGCGCCGGCGCCGAGCAGGGCCTCCACCGCGGCCAGGCATTCGTCGCCGGCCGGCTCGACCAGCACGAAGCGGCGGCCGCCGAACAGGGATATCGCCGCCGCCTCGTCGGCGAGGCGAGCCGGATCCGCCTTCAGCTCGGCGCCGCTCAGCTCGACCCGTTCCGCCTCCGCGCCGAGCGCCGCGCCGACCCGGCGCGCGAGGGCGCGCGATCCCGCGGCGTCCGGTCCGTGGAAGAGGAGGAAGCGATATTCGTCCGGCGCCTTCAGCGCCCGTTCGACCTGCGCCCGGTTGGCCTTCACCGCGCGCCGCCGGTCCGCGACGCATAGAGCGCGACGCGGGTGACGATCTGGTCGGCCACCTCCTTGGAGAGCCGCTCGAGCGCCGTCTGCTCCGCGGCGACGGTGGCATATTCGGACGCCACCACGTCGATGCCGACGTCCGAGCCGGCGGTGGCGTCGAGGACGACGGTGCCCTTGTCCGCTTCCACCAGCCGGTAGCGCGCCCGCAGCGTCCGCCGCTCGCGGGTGACGGCGTCGTCGGAACGGATGCCGAAGCCGGTGATGTCGTCGTCGAGCTGGATTTCGAGCCGGTAGCGCGCCGCCGTCCCCGTGCCGGCGGCGCCGAGCCTATCCTCGAGGGCGGTGCGCACCAGCCAGCCGGCGCGGCCCTGGATCGGCGCGATCGACACGGAGCGCAGGGTCTGAGCCACCGGTCCCGATCCGCCGCCCGAATAGAGGGGCTGAAGCCCGCAGGCGGTGAGGAGGAATGCCGCGAGGAGCGCGGCGCCCCGTCTCATGCGACGAGGTTCACGAGGCGGTCGGGCACGACGATGATCTTGCGCGGAGGCTTGCCGTCGAGGATGCGGACCACCTTCTCCGACGCCAAAGCCAGTTCCTCGAGCGCCGCCCTGGACGCGCCCTTGGGTGCGATGAGCGTGTCGCGGAGCTTGCCGTTGACCTGCACGGCGACCGTCACCTCGTCCTCGACCAGCAAAGCGGGGTCGGCGACCGGCCAGTCGGCCTCGGAGACGAGGCCGCTCTGGCCGAGCGCGGCCCAGGCCTGCTCGGCGAGATGCGGCACCATCGGCGCGATCAGGCGCACCAGGGTCTTCACCGCCTCGCTGCGCGAGGGCGATGGCGGCGCCTTCTCGATCGCGTTGGCAAGCTCGTAGAGGTTGGCCACGGCCTTGTTGAAGGCGAGGGACTCGATATTGGCGCCGACGGCGGCGATCGTCTGGTGGAGCTTGCGGTCCAGCGCCCGGTCGGCCGGCTCGCCGCCGAGCCAGGACGAGGCGCCGTGCTCGGCTTCCGTCGCGGCCATGCGCCACAGGCGCTGGACGAACCGCCAGCTTCCTTCGATGCCGCTCTCGCTCCACTCCAGGTCGCGCTCGGGCGGGCTGTCCGACAGCATGAACCAGCGGACCGCGTCGGCGCCATATTGGTCGACGATCGGCTCGGAATCGACCGTGTTGCGCTTTGACTTCGACATCTTCTCGACCCGGCCGCGGACGACGGGCCCCTCATGGGTCTCGGCCTCCTCCGGAGAAAGCCAGCGGCCCTCCGCATCCTTGAAGGTGACGTGGGTCACCATCCCCTGGGTGAACAGCCCGTTGAACGGCTCGGCGATGTCGAGTTGTCCGAGCCGCTTCAGCGCCCGGGTCCAGAAGCGGGCGTAGAGGAGGTGGAGGATGGCGTGCTCGACGCCGCCGATATACTGGCCGACCGGAAGCCACCGCTCCGCCTCGACGCGGTCGAACGGCCGGTCCTCGGGCTGGCTGGCGAAGCGGATGAAGTACCAGGAGGAATCGACGAAGGTGTCGAGCGTGTCGGTCTCCCGCCGCGCCGGCGCGCCGCAGGCCGGGCAGTCGACCCTGGACCAGGTCGGGTGGCGGTCGAGCGGATTGCCCGGCTGGTCGAAGGCGACATCCTCCGGCAGCACCACCGGCAGCTGCTCGCGCGGCACCGGGACGGCCCCGCACGCCTCGCAATGGATGATCGGGATCGGCGTTCCCCAGTAACGCTGCCGGGAGACCCCCCAGTCGCGCAGCCGCCAGACGGTCGTGCCCTGGCCCCAGCCCTCGCTCTCCGCGCGAGCGATGACGGCGCGGATCGCGTCCTCCGCGGTCAGTCCGTCCAGCTCCCGGCTGTTCACCAGCCGGCCGGGGCCCGTATAGGCCTCGTCGCCGACGGGCTCCAGCGCTTCCTCGGGGCTGGGCGCGACCACCCGCGTCACCGGCAGCCCGTATTTGCGCGCGAAATCGAGGTCGCGCTGGTCGTGGGCGGGGCAGCCGAAGATGGCGCCGGTGCCGTAGTCCATGAGCACGAAATTGGCGACGTAGAGCGGCAGCTTCCAGCTCGCGTCGAGCGGGTGCAGCACCTTGAAGCCGGTATCGAAGCCCTTCTTCTCCGCCGTCTCGATCTCGGCCGCGGTGGTGCCGCCGCGCTTGCACTCGTCGATGAAGGCGGCGAGCGCGGGGTCGTGCTCGGCCGCCGCGACGGCGATGGGGTGATCGGGCGAGATGGCCGCGAAGCTCGCGCCGTAGATCGTGTCGGGGCGCGTCGTGAAGACCTCGAAGCCGGTCAGGCCCGGCAGGTGCGACTGGAGCTCGAAGCGGAACCTCAGCCCCTGGCTCCGCCCGATCCAATTCTCCTGCATCAGCCGGACCTTGTCCGGCCACTGGTCGAGCTCGCCGAGCCCGTCGAGCAGCTCCTCGGCGAAATCGGTGATCCTCAGGAACCATTGGCTGAGCTTGCGCCGCTCGACCGGCGCGCCCGAGCGCCAGCCTCGGCCGTCGATCACCTGCTCGTTGGCGAGAACGGTCATGTCGACCGGATCCCAGTTCACCTCGCTCTGCTTGCGGTAGACGAGGCCCGCGTCGAACAGGTCGAGGAACAGCGCCTGCTCGTGGCCGTAATAAGCGGGATCGCAGGTGGCGAACTCCCGGCTCCAGTCGATCGCCAAGCCGAGCCGCTTGAGTTGCCCGCGCATCGTGTCGATGTTGGAGCGGGTCCAGGCCCCGGGATGGACCTTCCTTTCCATCGCCGCATTCTCCGCCGGCATGCCGAAGGCGTCCCAACCCATCGGGTGGAGGACCTCGAAGCCCTTCATCCGGCGATAGCGGGCGAGCACGTCGCCCATCGCGTAGTTGCGGGCGTGGCCGACGTGGATGCGGCCCGACGGATAGGGGAACATCTCGAGGACGTAGGATCGCGGCCGTGCGCTGGCGTCGGAAGCGTGGAAGGTCCCCCGGTCCTCCCAGACCTTCTGCCAGTGCGCGTCGGCTTCGAGCGGGTTGAAGCGCGCTGTCATGGGGCTAGGGACTCCTCAGCCGGCGCTGGCGTTCCGCCGCAGGTCGCGGGCGCGGGTGAGGATGATCTCCTCCAGCTTCTGCACGGTGGCCGCCGCCACCGGTGCGTCGACCCACTGCCCGTTCTGCATCACCTGGCGCGAGGCTGCGACCCGCAGCGCGTCGGCCCGCAGATCGCGATCGAGGATCGTCGCCGTCACCTTGACCCGTTCGTTCGGCGTGTTGGGGCTGCTGTACCAGTCGGTGACGATGACGCCGCCGTTGGAATCGGTCTGGGTCAGCGGGGCGAAGGAGAGCGTGTCGAGCGCCGCGCGCCAGAGATAGGCGTTGACTCCGATCGTGGTCACCTGGGAGGCGGCGAGATCGGCGGCCTGAGTGCGATTGGAGGGACCGCGGCCGAGCGTCTTGTTGATGTCGTTCCGGACGAAATCGCACCCGGAAAGGGTGACGGCCGAGGCGATCGCCAGGCCAAGGGAGACAGCGCGCATAAACTCGGTCCTCGAAACTCCAGGTCGGGGCCGTTATAGGGAACGGCGCGCCTGCGGCAAGCGCTCTGTCGCCCGCATGGCGGGCCCCGGCGGCCCCCGATCCACGGCGGTCCGGCCACGGTTGTGGAAAAGATGCAACAGCGGCGGATGATTCGGGGGATCGCTCCGGCCGTTCACTGGTTTGACAGCATGGTCCGTACTACATCGGCTTCATTACGGGAGTCGAACAGGGTGTTGAAGCTCGGAGTCGTCGGGGGAGCGGGAAGCGCGGCAGTCGTCGCGCTATCGCTGCTGCTCGCTCCGGCGCTGGGCGCCGCCGGCCTCGGCCAGCCGGTCAAGGGCCGCCCGCTTTCGCTCCGCTCGGGCACGTTCACCCCCGCCGTCTCCGATCCGCGCCTCGCCGCGGAGCTGGCGCGCCGGGGCCTCCAGGCCAACAGCTTTCGCCTGACGCCCGCCGCCGCCGCGATCGGCAGCGGTAAGGCCTTGAGGGTCGCGGTCCGCGCCCGCGCCGCCTCGCCCGCGGCGGCCGTTCGCGCGGCGGCCGAGGAGCCTTCGGCCTCGCCGGTGACGGCGATCACGCCGACCGTCTACAGCCTTGGCGTCGCCCTCGGATGGAAGCGATTCGCCCTGTCCGGCGACGTCGACCGGGTGCGCGGCGGACCGGTCCGCGGCGGCCGCGAAGCCGCCGAAGTCGGCGTGAGCTATGCCGGCAGCAAGTTCACCGCCCGCGCCGAGGCCGGCGTCGCCCGTGCGGATCCGACCACGCCGCAGCTCATCGCCGAGGCGGAGAGCTATACGGTCGGCGTCGGCGGCTCCTACCGCATCGCCCGCAACTTGGATGTGACCGGCGGAGTCCGCTACAAGATCCAGCGCGACCGGCTCGAGCCGCTGGCGGACCAGCGGCGCGACAGCCAGGCCGTCTACATCGGCACCGCCTTCCGCTTCTAGCGGCGGCCGCGGCCCCTGCTCAGCCAGGCGTCGATCGCGGCCCATCCATGAGCCCCCCGCAGCCGCCTGAACCCCGGCGCGTCCATCCCCCCCAGAGCGACGACAGGAAGGCGCGTCCGCCGCGCGAGGGCGCCGAAACGGCGTGGCCCGAGCGGCGCGGCTCCGGGGTGGGAGCGGGTCGGGTAGACGGGGGAGACGAAGACCAGGCCGGCGCCGCGCCGCTCTGCCGCCCTCAGCTCGCCAAGGTCGTGCGCGGAGGCGCTGCGCAGCCCGGCGGAGCGGCGATTGTGGGCGCCGTCGGCCGCGCCGCAGGGTAGCCCGGCGACGAGGAGGGTCAGGCCGCGGGCGCGCGCCGTCGCCCGCACGCGCCGGAAGAGCGCCCGCCGCTCGGCCGTGGCGAGGCCGTAATGGCGGAAAACGATCCCGGCGCCGCGGGGGAGGCGCCGCAGCGCCTCCCACAGCGCCTCCCCCTGCCGCTCGTCGGTCATCAGCCAGAGGCGTGGGAGAGGGTGGCGGCGGCCCATGGCGCTTCCTATAGCAGCGGCGATGATGGGTGCATCGGCGGCAGAGCGGCTGGACGCGGTGAAGGCGGAGATCGCCAGGGCGGCGCGGCTCGCGGGGCGTCCTCCCGGCGACACGGTCCTGGTCGCCGTCACCAAGACCCACGGCGCCGAGGCGATCCGGCCGCTGATCGAGGCGGGGCAGCGCGTCTTCGGCGAGAACCGGGTGCAGGAGGCCCGGGCGAAGTGGCCGGCGCTGCGCGAGGATTGTCCCGGCATCGCCCTTCACCTCGTCGGCGGGCTCCAGTCCAACAAGGCCGCGGACGCGGTGACGCTGTTCGATGCGATCCATTCGGTCGACCGGCCCTCGCTGGTCGACGCGCTCGCCGCGGCGATGGCGAGGACGGGCCGCCGTCCCGATTGCTTCCTCCAGGTCAATGTCGGCGAGGAGCCGCAGAAGGGCGGCTGCGCGGTCGCCGAGCTCCCCGTCCTGCTGGAGCGCGCGCTCGGCGCCGGCCTGCCGGTGACGGGCCTGATGTGCATCCCGCCGGCGGAGCGGGAGCCCGCGCCCTGTTTCGCGCTCCTCGCCAAGCTGGCCCGGCGCCACGGCCTTCCCGGCCTCAGCATGGGCATGTCGGCCGATTATCCGACGGCGGTGACGATCGGCGCCACGCACGTCCGGGTGGGCACCGCCCTGCTCGGAGGACGGGCGTGAGGTTCGAGGCGATCCTCTTCGATTTCGACGGGGTGATCGTCGACAGCGAGAGCGTGGCGAACGCGGCTTTGGCCGACGTGCTGAGCGCCGAGGGCCACGCCGTGACGCCGGAAGAGGCGCTCGCCCGCTACACGGGGCTGCGCTGGGCCGATTGCCACCGGCTGATCGTCGAGGAGAGCGGCCTTCGCCTCGATGCCGACGCGCTGGGCGACCGCGTGGACGCGGCGATCGCGGCGCGAACCTTCGAAGTGATGGCGATGGAGGGGCTCGAGCCCTTCCTCGAGGCGCAGTCGGATCGCCGGCTCGCCATCGCCTCGTCGAGCGAGACGGCGTGGCTGCGCTCGACTCTCGTCCGTCTCGGGCTCGACGCCTGGTTCGGCGACCGGCTTTTCAGCGCCGCCGCCCTGCCGCGCGGCAAGCCCCACCCCGACATCTACCTCGAGGCGGCCGAGGCCCTCGGGGTCGCACCGGACCGCTGCCTGGTCGTCGAGGACCATCCGCTCGGCGTCGCCGCCGGAGCGGCGGCCGGGATGATCGTCGTCGCCCTGCTCGCGGGGAGCCACATCCGGCCGGGCCATGCCGACCGCGTCGCCGCCGCCGGCGCCCATCATGTCGCCCGCGACTATGCGGAGGTTCTCGGGATTATCGAACGCCTGGAGCGCGGCTGACGCCATTGCGTCAGAGATTGTGGCCGCTGCGCCTTCGCTTGGTGTCCAGATAGGCGGAATTGTGCGGGTTCTCCCCGACCCGGAGCGGCACGCGCTCCCCGACGCCGATACCCGCCGCCTCCAGCCCCTCGGCCTTGCGGGGATTGTTGGTGAGCAGGCGCACCCGCTCCTGGCCGAGCAGGCGCAGCATCGCGGCGGCGACCGTGAAGTCGCGCTCGTCGTCGGCAAAGCCCAAGCGGAGGTTCGCGTCCACCGTGTCGAAGCCTTGGTCCTGGAGCGCATAGGCGCGCAGCTTGTTGACGAGGCCGATGCCGCGGCCTTCCTGGCGAAGGTAGAGGAGGATGCCCCAGCCCGAGGCGGCGATCGCCTCCAGCGCGCCGTCGAGCTGCGGCCCGCAGTCGCATTTGAGCGAGCCGAGCACGTCGCCGGTCAGGCATTCGCTGTGCAGCCGCACGAGCGGCGGCGCACCGGTCGGAGCCCCGACCAGCAGCGCGACATGTTCCGCGCCGTCGGCGGCGCGAAAGGCGACGATCTCGCCATGGCCGGCGGATCGGGTCGGGAGGTGCGCCCGGGAGACGATGCGCAGGTCCGCGCCCTTGGCCGCGCCGTTCACCTCCTCCACCGACACCGCCGCCTCGGCCGGCGCCGTACCCGATTCGAAGAGCGCGGGAAGAAGGCCGGCGAGGCGCGCCAGCCGCAGCGCCGCCGCGGCGGAGGGGGGCGAGGCGGGCGCCGCCGTCCGGAACGGCCCCTTGAGCGGATGAGCGAGGTCCAGCGCCGGGTCGGCGACGGCCCGGGCGGCGTCGAGGTCCAGCCAGGCGGTGCGGCGGATCAGCACCGGCCGGTCCGGCAGGGCATCGCGCTGGTTGGTGAGCTTGAGCGTCGCCGCGCGGGCGCCGGAGATCAGCAGCGAAGCCGGAGCGTCCCCGTCGAAGGCGGCGAGCCCTTCGGCATCCGCCGTCTCCACGGGCAGGAAGGCGAGCTCCCCAACCGCCACCGGCCAGCCGCGCCGCAAGGCGTCGATCGCCCGGGCGACGGCGCGGCCCTCGCTCACACCTGGAACTCGGTGACGAGAGGGACGTGATCGGACGGGCGGGTCCAGTTGCGGCAGGGCTCGTGGACGACGTGAGCGGTCGCCAGCTTGGCGACGTCGGGCGTCGCCCACATATGGTCGAGGCGGCGGCCGCGGTCGTTCTTCGTCCAGTCGGGCGAGCGATAGCTCCACCATGTGTGGAGGCGCTTGGGCGCCGGGTGGAAGCGGCGGCCGAGATCGACCCAGTCGTTGCTCGCCTGCAGCTTCGCCAGCGCCTCGACCTCGACCGGGGTGTGGCTGACGACGGTGAGGAGCTGCTTGTGGCTCCACACGTCGCATTCGAGCGGGGCGACGTTGAAGTCGCCGACCATGATGGTCGGGCAGGCGCACGCCTCCGACCAGGCCGTCATCCGCCCGATGAAGTCGAGCTTCTGGCCGAACTTGGGATTGACCTCCCGGTCGGGTATGTCGCCGCCGGCCGGGACGTAGACGTTCTCCACCCTGATTCCGCTGTCGAGCCGGACGCCGATGTGGCGGGCCTCGCCGTTCGCCTGCCAGTCGTGCCTCTGCTCCTCGCGCATCGGCAGCCGGCTGAGGATGGCGACGCCGTGATGCATGCGCTGTCCGCAGACGATCGAATGCTCGTAGCCGAGCCGACGGAAGGGCTCGGCGGGAAAGTCGGCGTCGCACACCTTGGTTTCCTGCAGGCAGAGCATGTCGGGCTGCTCCTCGCGAAGGAACTGCTCGACGATGGCCAGCCGTGCGCGGACGGAATTGATGTTCCAGGAGGCGATCTTGAGGGTCGAGGGCATGGCGGTCTGTTAGACGCGGGGCGGGCCTCTGTCGATGCGGGCCCGATAGGCCCCCGAAATGCAAGGGCCCCCGCTCCGGGGGCGTGGAACGGGGGCCAACCAGGCGCTATTCACGCGAGGCTCGATTGCAGGTGCCGTATCAGGCAACAGGGGGAAATCCCGACAGCGACCTCCCGCAATCGCCCTTTCGTCTCTATCGGCCCGTTCCTGTCGCGAGGATGAATGAGCTTCGAAAACTAGCCTTTCGGGCCGCGCTTGCGGGGGTCCGTCCAGCGGAACGCCGTGTCGGCGACGGGTACGTTGAAGCGCTGGCCGGAAAGCTTGACCGTGGTGACGTTGTTCTGGGAATCGAGCATCGTCCAGCCCTGCAGCATCAGGCCCGAGGGCGCCCCCGCCACCTTGGCGAAGCCGACCGTGATGGTGCCGAATTCCGGCCGTTTCGGGTCCCGCGCGGAGACGAGCAGGGTCTGCGCGTCGTTGCGGGTGACCTTGGCGATACGGGAGAGATCCGGGTTGGCATCGAGCAGAACGCCCAGCGGGGAGTTGCCGATCGGCCAGCTCTCGACGCGGCGGGTCTCGTAATCGATCATCGCCAGCCGCTTCCCGTCGGCGACGATGAGGAAGGGCGTGCCGCGCTGATATTCGAAGCGCACGCGGCCGGGCCGCTTCAGCGTCATCGTCCCGGTCAGCGTCCGGCCGCGCTTGTCCGTCTGGCTGAAACCGGCCGTCATCGTGCCGACCGCACGCAGATGCGCCTGCACCTGGGTGAGCGGCGAGGCGTCCTGCGCCAGGAGCGCCGCCGGCGGCAGTGCGAGCGCCGCTGCGGCGGGGATCGAAGCGAGCGCGAGCGTCCTGAAACGCGTCATGAGGAACTCCGTCAGAGGGGAAAGTACGACAAGCCGTGGCCCGTCGCCCTTGAATGCGGACTGAACCTGCGGGTTCCGGCAACCTAGATCGGCCGGCCCTCGGGATCGACCAGCACCTCTCGGCGGCCGACATGATCGGGCGCGCTCACCACGCCGTCCTTCTCCATCCGCTCGATCAGCCGCGCGGCGTTGTTGTAGCCGACCCGAAGCTGGCGCTGGAGGTAGGAGGTTGAGGCCTTCTGGCTCTCCGCCACGGTCTGCACGGCCTTGCGATAGAGCTGGGCCTCCGGATCGTCCTCGCCGGTGGGCTGGCCCTCGAACATGTAGCCGCCGTCCTCCGGCTCCTCGGTGACGGCCTGGACATATTCGGGCCGGCCCTGGCCCTTCCAATGCTCGGCGACGGCGCGGACCTCCTCGTCGGAGACGAACGGCCCGTGGACGCGCGCGATCTGCTTGCCCCCGGGCATGTAGAGCATGTCGCCCTTGCCGAGCAGCTGCTCGGCGCCCTGCTCGCCCAGGATGGTGCGCGAATCGATCTTCGAGGTGACGGCGAAGGAGATGCGAGTCGGCAGGTTGGCCTTGATGACGCCGGTGATCACGTCCACCGACGGGCGCTGCGTCGCCATGATGAGGTGGATGCCGGCGGCGCGCGCCTTCTGGGCGAGGCGCTGGATCAGGAACTCGACCTCCTTGCCGGCGGTCATCATCAGGTCGGCGAGCTCGTCGACGATGACGACGATCTGGGGAAGGACCTCGTAGTCGAGCTCCTCCATCTCGTATTTCGGCTGCCCCGTCTCCGGATCGTAGCCGGTCTGGACCCGCCGGCCCATCGACTGGCCCTTGGCCTTCGACTCGCGCACCTTGGCGTTGAAGCTCGACAGCTGGCGCACGCCGACGGAGGCCATCATGCGATAGCGCTCCTCCATCTGCTCCACCGTCCATTTCAGGGCCCTGATGGCCTTGGCCGGCTCGGTGACCACCGGCGAGAGGAGGTGCGGGATGTCGTCGTAGATGCTCAGCTCGAGCATCTTGGGATCGATCATGATCATTTTGCACTGCTCGGGCGTAAGCCGGTAGAGCAGGGAGAGGATCATGCAGTTCAAACCGACCGACTTGCCCGAGCCGGTGGTGCCGGCGACGAGAAGGTGGGGCATCGGCGCGAGATCGGCGACCACGGGGTCGCCGGCGATGTTCTTGCCGAGCACGATCGGCAGCTGCGCCACCTGATCCTCGAACGCGTGGCTCGAGATCAGCTCCGAGAGCGCGACCATCTCGCGCTTGGGATTGGGAAGCTCGATGCCGATCACGCTGCGCCCCGGGATCGTCGCGACGCGCGCCGACAGCGCCGACATGTTGCGGGCGATGTCGTCGGCGAGCGAGATGACGCGGCTCGCCTTTATCCCGCTCGCCGGCTCGAGCTCGTACATGGTGACGACCGGCCCCGGCCGGACCTCGACGATCTCCCCTTTCACCGAGAAATCCTCGAGCACCGATTCGAGCAGGCGGGCGTTGCGCTCGAGGCTCGCCTTGTCGAGCGCCGCGTTGATCTGCGGCGGCGGCGGGGCGAGCAGCTCCAGCGGCGGAAGCTGGTAGGCGTCGCCGAGCGCCAGCGAGGCCTGGCGCTCGCGCACCGGCCGTTCGCGCGCGCGTTCGGGCGCCCGGGGCCGGTCGGCGATCAGCGTACGGGGCGGGTCGGCGGCGGCGACGACCGGCGTCCGCGCCGGGCGCTCGGCGGGATCGGGCAGCGGCTCGGCCTCGTCGCCTCCCGCCTCCCGCCGCGACGGAAGAGCGATCCTTCGCGCCGCGATCCACGCCCGCTCGTCCGCGGAAAGGGCAAGCCCGCGCCAGCACAGGAACAGGCCGCCGAGACCGAACAGTCCCAGCGCCACCATTCGCAAAGGCTGCGAGATGCCGGGCTCGCCGATCGCCCGAAGCCCCCAGTCGACCAGCTTGGCGAGCGAAAGGCCGAGGACGCCGCCCCACGCCGCGGGGAGGCCGGTGACCGTGCCGCCGACGAGAAGGCTCGCCGCGGCGCCGAGCAGGACGATTCCGCCGACGCTGAGCGCCGAGGCCCTTCCCCAGCGGCCGGCGCCGATGCCGCGGGCGATCCGAAGGCCGCTGAGCGCCACCAGGGGCAGCAGCAAAGCGGCGCCCGGCCCGAACAGGCTGAGCAGGAGGTCGGCGGTCCACGCGCCGGGCGCGCCGATCCAGTTCCTGACCGGCCCGGCGGCGGCGGTGTTGAGGGACGGATCGGTCGGGCGATAGCTGATCAGGGCGAGCGCGACGAGCAGCGCCAGCGCGCCGAGCCCGCCTCCGAGCAGAAGCGCCCAGGAGCGGCGCATGCCCTGCTTCACCCCGGAGCGCCACTGCGCCAGCTTTTCCTGCCGGGCTCCGCCCGCGATCGCCACCATGGCCCCGTGCCCCAAATGTTCCGACCCAGGTTAATGCGCCCGCGGGGACTCCCCGGTCAAGCGCTTGGCGTTGCAGCTTTGCATCGGTAGGGCGGGAAAATAATCGAAAGGCGCAGCCATGTTACGCGCGGACGTCATCATCCTGGGAGGAGGCCTGATCGGCCTCACCCTCGCCGTCGCCCTCGGCCGGCACGGCCTCTCGGCGATCGTCGTCGACCCGGCCGATCCGGAGACGATCGCCGCGCCGGCGTTCGATGGGCGGGCGACGGCCGTCGCAAGCGCCTCCTACCGCATGCTGGAGACGATCGGCGTCGCCGAGCGCCTGGAGGGCGGGGGCTGCCCGATCCGCGCCATCCGGGTCAGCGACGGCCTCGCCCCGGGCGGGATCCTGTTCGACGCCGCCGACGAGGACGACCCGCTCGGCATCATGTTCGAGAATAGGCGCCTGCGCGCCGCGCTCCGCGAAGCCGCGGCGGCCGCGGACGGCGTGACCCTTCTGATGCCCGCCCGCGCCGCCGAGGTGGTGCGGGACTCGGCCGGGGTGCGGGTGGCGCTGGACGACGGCCGGCTGCTCGCCGCGCCCTTGCTGGTCGGCGCCGAGGGGCGCAACTCGCCGACCCGGGAGGCGGCGGGCATAACGGTGGCGCGCTGGCGCTACGATCATGCCGCGATCGTCACCACGGTCAGCCACGAGCGGCACCACGGCAACGTCGCCTACGAGATATTCTACCCGTCCGGCCCGTTCGCGATCCTGCCGATGCTGCCCGGCACCCGATCCGCCATCGTCTGGTCGGTCCCCGCCGGCGACGCGGCGGCGGTGATGGACCTGCCCGACCGGGCGATGGCGGCGGAGGTCGAGAAGAGGATGGGCGGCTTCCTCGGCGCGGTCGGGACGGAAGGGCCGCGCTGGAGCTACAAGCTGGGCTTCCACCATGCCGCGACGATGACCGCCGAGCGGCTGGCCCTTGCCGGCGACGCGGCGCACGGCATCCATCCCATCGCCGGCCAGGGCCTCAATCTCGGCTTCCGCGACGCGGCGGCGCTCACCCAGGTTCTGGTGGAGGGCGCGCGGCTCGGGCTCGACCTCGGCGACGCGCAGCTTCTCGGGCGCTACCAGAGGTGGCGCAGCCTCGACACCCTGTCCGTCGCCGCCGCCACGGACGGCCTCACCCGGATCTACGGGGTCCCGGGCCGCGCGGCCTCGGCGGTCCGCCGCTTCGGCATGGGGCTCGTCCAGCGCATCGGCCCGCTCAAGGCCCAGCTCATGGCGGAGGCGAGGGGCGAAAGCGGCGAGCTGCCGCTACTGCTGCGCGGCCTCGCTATCTAGGCGTCGCGCTTCCTCCGCCAGCATCACCGGAATGCCGCCGCGCACCGGATAGGAGAGGCCCGCGGAATCGGAGACCAGCGCCTCGGCGGCCTCGTCCCGGCGGAGCGGCGTGCGCGTCAGCGGGCAGACCAGGAGGCTGTCGAGCGGGCGCGTCACTGCAGCGTCTCCGGCCCTTCCGCGCCGCCCGGCACCATGCGCTGGAACTGCATGAACTGGACGAGCAGCTCGCAGCGCGCGGCGATGTCCGGCGCCTCGAGCAGCGCCTGCTTCGAGCCGACGTCGAGCGGCGCGATCTGGGCGATGCCGTTGACCAGCATCTCGTCGTCGAGCTGGTGGACCGCGCTCCAGTCGACCGAATAGCCGAGGGCATCGGCATAGCGCCGCGCCTCGCGCTCCAACTCGGCGCGGTGGGCGAGGCCGAGCGGCTCCGGCTCGCCATGGTCGTCGAACGGGCTGCGGTCGGCATCGACCTGGCGATAGAGCGTCCCGACCTCGGCCTCGCGCGCGATGCGGAAGCGGCCGAGGCCTTCGAGGACGATGTTGTAGCGCCCGTCGTCGAGCGGGTCCGCGCCGACGATCCTGCCGAGGCAGCCGACCTCGAACAAGGCGGGCGGCTCGTGCTGGTCGCGGGGCTGAACCATGCCGATGAGCCGGTCGCCGGCGAGCGCGTCGGCGACCATCGCCCGGTAGCGCGGCTCGAAGATGTGGAGCGGCAGCTGCGCGCCGGGGAACAGGATCGCCCCCGCGAGCGGGAAGACCGGGATGCGCAGCAGGGCGCCCATCAGGTGAACAGGATCGCCGAGAGGCGCCGCCGCTGGGCCGAGGCCCAGGGGTCCTCCAGCCCGACCACCTCCATGAACTGGAGCAGGCGCTTGCGCGCGGCGCCCTCGTTCCAGTCGCGGTCCCGGCCGATGCTCTCGAGCAGCTGGTCGGCCGCCGCGTCGCGCTCGCCCGCCGCCATCAGCGCTGCGGCAAGTTCGTAACGAGCTTCATGGTCACCCGGATCCGCCGCGATCCGCCGGTCGAGCGCCGAGGTGTCGACGCCGGGCTGCGCCACCTCGGCGAGCGCCAGCGCGGAGCGGGCGCGGGCGATCGCCGGATCCTTGTCCAGCTTGTCCGGCAGGCCCTCGAGCGC
This sequence comes from Alphaproteobacteria bacterium, assembly GCA_019232625.1. GTDB lineage: Bacteria > Pseudomonadota > Alphaproteobacteria > Sphingomonadales > Sphingomonadaceae > Allosphingosinicella. Next base: position 22,788 of record JAFANP010000034.1, read on the forward strand.
GGCGCGAGCCTCGTCGGCGCGCCCGGCCTGCGCGAGGGCCCGGACGAGGCCGGAGACGACCTCCGGATTTTCGGGCGCCATGTCGCGGATCTGCGCGAAGATGTTGGCGGCCCGCTCGGCGTCCCCGCCGGCGAGCACCTCCTCGCCCATCGCGATCAGCGGCTCGATCTCCGCCTCGAGCTGCTGCTCCTCCCCATCGACGGGCAATTGGGCGAGTATCTGGTCGAGGATGCGGGTGAGCTGCCCCTCCGTCCGCGCCGGCGTCAGATCGGCGACGATCTGCCCCTGGAAGACCGCGTAGACGGTGGGGATCGACTTGACTCGGAACTGCGCCGCGATGAGCTTGTCGGCGTCGACGTCGATCTTGACCAGCCGCACGCCGCGGCCGGCATAATCCGCCGCCACCTTCTCAAGCACCGGCCCGAGCTGCTTGCAGGGCCCGCACCATTCCGCCCAGAAATCGAGGATGACCAAGGCGTCCATCGAGGGATCGACGACATCGCGCTTGAACTTCTCGATGGCCTCCTTCTCGGCCGCGCTCATGCCCAAAGTCGCCACATCCGCCTCTTTTCTGTCGAATCGTCCAGGGCCCTATGTGGGATCGCGCCGCCCTCTGCCAAGTCGCGGCGCACGGCCCAATCTGGGGCTTGCCCGGTCCCGGAGCCCATGCTAGCAGCCGCCGCCTTACCTCAGCCGGCCGGCCGAATGCGCCGAACCGGCTCGACGCACGAGCGGGCGTAGCTCAGGGGTAGAGCACAACCTTGCCAAGGTTGGGGTCGAGGGTTCGAATCCCTTCGCCCGCTCCATGTCCTCCCGGTCAGGGCCTTCCCTCCCACGCCTTCCACCCGTTCGCCCGCAGCGCGCAGGCGGGGCAGTCGCCGCAGCCGACGCCCCAGGGATGGCGGTGCGAGCGGTCGCCGCGATAGCAGCTGTGGGTCTCGTCGCGGATCAGCTCGACGAGGGGCGCGCCTCCCAGCGCCGCCGCCATCGCCCAGGTGCCGGCCTTGTCGACCCGCATGAGGGGCGCGTGGATCTCGAACTCCGCCTCCATGCCGAGGTTCAGCGCCTGCTCCATTGCGCTCATCGTCGCGGCGCGGCAGTCGGGATAGCCGGAATAGTCGGTCTCGCAGACGCCGATCACCAGGTGCCGCGCCCCGCGGCGATAGGCGAGGGCCGCGGCAAGGGTCAGGAACAGGAGGTTGCGGCCCGGCACGAACGTGTTGGGAAGGCCGCCCTGCTCGGCGACGATCGCCATGTCGCGCGTCAGCGACGTCTCGCTGACCTGGCCGAGCACGCCGAGGTCGAGCAGATGGTCCTCGCTGAGACGCTGGCCCCAGGCCGGAAAGCCGGTGCGGATCGCCTCCAGGAGCCGAGGCCGCACCTCGAGCTCGACCCGGTGGCGCTGGCGGTAGTCGAACCCGACCGTCTCCACCGTCGCGAAGCGGTCGAGGGCCCAGGCGAGGCAGGTCGTCGAATCCTGGCCGCCCGAGAAGAGGACGAGCGCGCGGTCCATCAGCCGCCCCGATAGGCGCAGGAATCCCCGGTCGAGTCGCGATGGACCGTGACGCGGGAGAGGCCGGGCAGATCCGGCCCGAGCCGGCGCCAGATCCAGGCGGCGAGATTCTCCAGAGTCGCCGGGCCGAGGCCGTCGACCTCGTCGAGGAAACGGTGGTCGAGCGCATCGTGGACGCCCGAGAGGGCGCGCTCGAACAGGCCAAGGTCGAGCACCATGCCGGTGGCCGGGTCCGGCTCCCCGCGCACGACCACCTCGGCGCGATAGGAATGGCCGTGGATGCGCCGGCTCGCCTCCGCCTCGACCTCACGCCGAAGGGTATGGGCCGCCTCGAAGCGGAACTGCCTCGCAAGCTCGAACATCAGCGTATGCCCAGCGTCTTGTGGGTCTGGAGGCTGAGCCGCCATTCGGGGTGGGCGAGACAATAAGCGACGGCCGCGGCGGTGTTGCGCGTCGCGTCGGGCCCGTCCATCGGCTGGAGCAGGAAATGATCGAAGGCGAGGGCGGCGAAGCGCTCCGGCTCCGCCCCCGCCTGCGGATAGACCAGCTTCAGCTCGTCGCCGGCGGTGATCGCCAGCTCGGCGCCGGCCTTCGGGCTGACGCAGATCCAGTCGATTCCGCCCGGCGCGGGAAGCGTGCCGTTGGTCTCGACGGCGACCTCGAAGCCCCTCGCGTGGAGCGCGGCGACCAGCGCCTCGTCGGCCTGGAGCAGCGGCTCGCCCCCCGTCAGCACCGCGAGGCGGGGGCCGGGGCCGCCGCGCCATTCGCGCTCGATCGCCCCCGCCAGCGCCTCGGCCCCGGCGAAGCGGCCGCCGCCGGTGCCGTCCGTGCCGACGAAATCCGTGTCGCAGAAGGTGCAGGTCGCCGTCGCCCGGTCGCGCTCGCGTCCGGACCACAGGTTGCAGCCGGCGAAGCGGCAGAAGACCGCGGCGCGGCCGGCGTTCCGGCCCTCGCCCTGAAGCGAGTAGAAGATTTCCTTGATGGCGTAGGACATGGGACTGGCGCGCCCTCTAGTCCGAAGCGGCTTTTTGCGCAAAGGTGCGGGCATGTTTATTCTCGCGCTTCTCCTCGCCGCCGCCGCCACCCCCGCCAAGGCGCGGCCGGCGCCTCCGCCGCATTCCTTCATCCCCCCGGTCTCGCCGCGGGCCGTCGTCGCGACTCCGTCGGGCGTGCGCATCGAGACTCTCCGGCCCGGATCCGGCTCCAAACCGACCGTCTCGGACGAGGTGCTCGTCACCTATGAAGGCCATCTCGCCGACGGGACCCTGTTCGACGCGAGCGCCCGGCCGACCGTGTTTCCGGTGAACGCGGTGGTGCCCGGCTTCGCGGAGGCGCTTCAGCTCATGCGGAAGGGCGGCCGCTACCGGATCTGGATTCCCGGCCCCCTGGCTTACGGTGCCCAAGGCATTCCGGGCGTGATCCCGCCCAACGCGGAGCTCGAGTTCATCGTCACGCTCGTCGACCTGCGGGCCGCTCAGGCTCCGCCGCAACCCGCTCCCGCCGGCTGAGGGGAACGCTTCGCTCCCGGCCCCGTTCACCGAGGCATGAGCAACCTCCTCGACGCCGTCGATTCCTCAAAGTTCGAGCCGCCGCCCGACGCGGTCGACTTCTATGTCGAAAGCCTGAAGCTGCTGAAGGAATCGGGCATACCGTTCCTTCTTTCCGGCACCTATGCGCTGGCCTGCTTCACCGGAATCACCCGGCCGACCAAGGACCTCGACGTCTTCTGCAAGCCGTCCGACGCGCCGCGCATCCTCGCCTTCTTCAAGGAGCGGGGCTACGGGATCGAGGTCGAGGACGTCCGCTGGATCGGCAAGGTCTGGCAGGGCGAGCATTTCTTCGACGTCATCTTCAACATCTCCTCGGCCTCCATCCCGATCACGGACGAGTGGTTCCAGGACGCCTATGAGGCGGAGGTCTACGGAACGACGGTGCGGGTGACGCCGCCGACCCACTTCATCCTCTCGAAGCTCTTCCTCCAGACCCGCTACCGCTACGACGGAGCGGACATCGTGCACGCCATCCTGATCAAGCACGAGGAGATCGACTGGAAGTGGCTGCTCTCCTCGATGGAGCTTTATTGGGAGGTGCTGCTCATCAACATCCTCAACTTCAGGTTCGTCTATCCCACCGAGCGCGACCTGATCCCGCGTTGGCTCTACGACGAGCTGCTGGAGCGCCTCAGGAACCAGGACGAGATGCCGCCGGCCTCGATCAAGATTTGCCGCGGGCGCCTGATCAGCCCGACGGACTATGTGGTCGACGTAACCGAATGGGGCTTCGCCGACGTCGTCGGCAAGGGAGTGGACGAGAAGCATGAACGACCCCAGCACCACTGAGGCCATCACGCTTGCCGCCGTCGGCGACCTTCACGTCAGCGAGTCTTCCCAAGGCCTCTTCGCCGGCCTCTTCGCCGCCGTGTCGGACGAGGCCGACGTGCTCGCCCTGTGCGGCGATCTCACCAATTTCGGCAAGCCGGCAGAGGTCGCCAACCTCGTCGAGGACTTCAAGGCCTGCACCATCCCGACCGTCGCCGTGCTCGGCAACCACGATTACGAGGCGGGGTGCGCCGACGAAGTGGTGGCCATGCTCCAGGACGCGGGCATCGTCGTTCTCGACGAGCAGGCGACGGTGATCGCCGGGGTCGGCTTTGCCGGGGTGAAGGGATTCCTCGGCGGCTTCGGCCGCGGCGAGCTCGGCGCGTTCGGCGAGCAGGCGATCAAGCTCTTCGTCGACGAATCGCGCGAGGAGGCGAGGAAGCTCGAAAACGCTCTGCGGTCGCTGCGCACCGACCGGGTGGTGGCCGTGCTCCATTATGCGCCGGTCGCCGACACGGTCGAGGGCGAGCCCCTCGAAATCTACCCCTTCCTCGGCTCGTCGCGGCTGGCCAACGCGGTCGACCGCTTCGACAACGTCAAGGCGGTGGTCCACGGCCACGCCCACCGCGGCCGCTACGAAGGCCGGACGCCGCGCGGCGTGCCCGTCTACAATTGCGCCCAATATGTCGTGGAGCCGGTCTTCGGCCGCCCCTACGCCCTGCTCGAGATCTAAGGCCGCTAGCGGCGCGGCGCGGCGGCGGCCGCCGCCGCGACGTCGGGCTGCTGCGGGGGCTGCTGCAGGGGCGGCGGCTGGGGCTGGGGCTGGGGCCGGGCGCCCGCGGCGGGATCGATGAGCGCCGCCGTCTCGAGCGTGTCGAGCGCCTGGCGTGCGGCGACGTAGCGCCGGGCCTTGGCGATCCAGCCGGCGGCATTCTGCCGGCCCGGGAGGCGCAGCACCTCGACGAGCGCGACCTCGACGAGACCGGAATCGAGCGCCTGCTGGGCGCGCTTCAGCCGCTCCGAGGGAAGCGTGGAGGGCGTGTTCTCCCGCCGGATCGTGACGAGGCCTCCAAGCTCGGTCCGGAACGCCTGCCACCAGCTCTGGTCGGGGCCGCCGCCGCCGAGATGCATGGCCACGTCCTGGAATTCCGACTGCAGCTTCTGCAGCGTCACCGGGTCGCGCGCGGCGGTCAGCACCGTCGCCACCGCCTGCGGCTGGGCGGCCGCGAAGCGCTGGCGAAGCAGCGCCTCGATATAGCCGAGCGCGACGCCGCGATCGAGCGCGCGCCGCGCCGCGAAGGAGACGAGCAGCGCCTCGGCGCGATCGGCATTGCCGGTCGCCGCGCGCGACTGAAGCTCGATCTGGCCGAGCCGCTCCTCCAGGCGGTTCACCCGCCGCGTCGTCTCCGGGTCGATGACCAGCCGTTCGGTCCCGGTCGGCGCCCCCTGCGGTTCGGCGGGCGGCTCCGGCTCCACCGACACCACCGGCTGCGGCTGGGCCGGCGCGGCGGCGACGGCCGGCGCCGAGGGCGCGAGGCCGAGCCAGCGCGCCGGCGCGCTCCAGTGCATCAGCAGCCAGGCCATGGCGGCGAGGCCGAGCAGGAAGGCGACCAGCGGCAGGACCAAAGCCGAAGCGAGCGATCGCTTCGGCCGCACGCCCGTCTCGCCCGATACATCCATGCTCAACGTCCCGTTGCCGCCGCGTCAGGCGGGGGAGTGTTGCACAGCTTGCCGGCAAGCTCCAGCAGCGCCGCGTCGCGCGGCGCGGCGGCGACGAGGATTTCGCCCCAGCCGCCGCCCGCCGCCGCCGCCGCCGCCGCGCTGATCGCGGCGAGGCTTACCCGGGGCCGCGGCGGCGCGAGGGCGGCGAAGGTCGCCGCGGCGCGCGGCGAGTGAAGCAGCACCACCGCTCCCTCGTCGAGCGCGCGCCGCGCCGCCTCAGGCAGCCTTTCCACCGCGTCGGCCGCGTAGACGATGCGCCGCTCCACCTCGATCTCGGGATGGCGGACGGCATGATGGTCGCGGCCGCACAGGTGGAGGGCGCGGCGAACGCCTTGCGCCGCCATCAGCGCCGCCGCCGCCTCCCCGTCCGCGGGGCCGGCGGTGACGTCGGCGAAGCCCGCCTCGCGCGCCGCCGCGGCGGAGGCCTCCCCGACGGCGAAGCACGGTCCGGCCGGAACCCGGCCGGCGAGGCGCGCCGCGTTGGCGCTGGTGACGAGGATCGCGTCGTAGGCTTCCGCCGGCGGCGCGTCCCAAGGCAGCGGCCGCAGCCGGAAGAGGGGCGCGACGACGGGCTCGAGGCCCCGGGCGCGGGCGCGCGCCGCCGTCGCGCCGGCGCCGGGCTCGGGACGAAGGATGAGCAGCGGCCTCACTCCGCAAAGAAGGCCCGCAGCTCCGGCGAGGCGCGGGAGAGCAATTGCCGGGCGATGTCGAGCGGCGCCGCCTCGTCCCCGGCGGGGAAGCGGACGTCGCAGGCCGGCGCCTCGCGTCCGTCGGGGCTCAATATCTCGCCGCGCAGCCGGACGTCCCCGCCGTCCATCTCGGCCAGCGCCGCGACCGCGGAGCGGCAGGTGCCGCCCAGGCCTTCGAGGAAGCGCCGCTCGACCGCGACCGCGCGGTGGGTGGGGGCGTGGTCGATCGCCTGCATGAGCGCCCGGGTGCGGCGGTCGCCGGTCCGCGCCTCGATGCCGATGGCGCCCTGGGCGGGGGCTGGGAGCAAAGTGTCCAATATCATGCCCACCTCCTCGCGGCCGAGGCGGATGAGGCCGGCGGAGGCGAGGAGGGTGGCGTCCGCCTCCCCCATTTCGATCTTTCGAAGCCGCGATTCGACGTTTCCGCGCAGCGGCTGGATGAGGAGGTCCGGCCGGCGGGCGAGGAGCTGGGCGGCGCGGCGCGGCGACGAGGTGCCGAAGCGGGCGCCCTCGGGCAGCGCCTCCAGGCTCTCCGCACCGATCAGCCGGTCGGTCACGTCCGCCCGCTCCAGCATCGCGGCGACGACCAGCTCGGCGGGGCGAAGGGTCTCGACGTCCTTCATCGAATGGACCGAGATGTCGGTGCGGCCCTCCATCAGCGCCCTGTCGAGCTCCTTGGTCCACAGGCCCTTGCCGCCGACCTCGGCGAGCGGCCGGTCGCGTATCTGGTCGCCGGTGGTGGTGATCTCGACGATCTCGATCCGCTCGGGCCCCCAGCCATGGGCGTCGCGCAGCGCCGTCGCCACCATCCGCGCCTGGGCGAGGGCGAGCGGCGAGCCGCGGGTGCCGAGGCGAAGGGGCGGGGTCATGCGCCGCTTGTGCTAGCGGGTGCGCGGATGGCAGGGAAGCGCCCATGAGCCTCATCCTCGGCCTCGAATCGAGCTGCGACGAGACGGCGGTCGCCCTGGTGACCTCCGGGCGGCGCATCCTCGCCCAAAAGGTCGCCGGCCAGGAGGCCGCCCACCGGCCCTACGGCGGGGTCGTGCCGGAAATCGCCGCCCGCGCCCATGTCGAGATCCTCCCCGACCTGATCGAGGAGACGCTGGCGGAGGCGGGAGTCCGGCTCGGCGCCGTGGACGCGGTCGCCGCGACCGCCGGCCCGGGCCTGATCGGCGGCGTCATGGTGGGCCTCGTCGCCGCCAAGGGTCTCGCCTTGTCCGCCGGCAAGCCGCTCGTCGCGGTCAACCATCTCGAGGGCCACGCCTTGTCGCCCATGCTGACGGAGCCGTCCCTCGCCTTCCCCTACCTCCTCCTCTTGGTCTCGGGCGGGCATTGCCAGCTGCTCCTCGTCGAGGGGCTGGGGCGCTACCGGCGGCTCGCGACGACGATCGACGACGCCGTCGGCGAGGCGTTCGACAAGGTCGCCAAGCTGCTCGGCCTCGGCTTTCCCGGCGGGCCGGCGGTGGAGCGGGCCGCGTCGGCGGGCGATCCCCGCGCCGTCCCCCTCCCCAGGCCGCTCGTCGGCAGCGGCGAGCCGCATTTCTCCTTCGCCGGCCTCAAGAGCGCCGTGCTGCGCGCCCGGGAGAGCGGCCGCTGGCGGGCCGAGGACCTCGCCGCCTCGTTCCAGCAGGCGGTAGTCGACTGCCTCGTCGACCGGACCCGCCTCGCCCTCGCCCGCGCCGGCGAGTCGACGGCGCTGGTGGTCGCCGGCGGGGTCGCGGCCAACGGCCCGATCCGCGCCGCCCTCGCCGCGCTGGCGGGGGAGCATGGCCTGCCCTTCCTCGCCCCGCCACCCTGGCTGTGCACCGACAATGCGGCGATGATCGCCTGGGCCGGGGCGCTGCGCTTCGAGGCGGGCCTGGTCGACGGTCTCGACGCGCCCGCCCGGGCCCGCTGGCCGCTCGATCCGGCGGCCGAGACCGTGCGCGGCGCCGGAGCCAAGGCGTGAGGATCGGGATCCTCGGCGGCGGCGCCTGGGGCACCGCCCTCGCCCAGGTCGCGGCCGGCGGCGGCGAGGCGCTGCTCTGGGCGCGCGAGCCCGAGGTGGTGGCGAGCGTCAACGACGACCATGTCAACCGCCTCTTCCTTCCGGGCGTCGCCCTCGACCCGGCGATCCGCGCCACCGCCGACCTCGCCGAGCTCGCCGACTGCGCCGCCCTGCTGGTGGTCACTCCGGCCCAGCACATGCGGGCGGTGCTCGCCGCCCTGCCGCGCCTCGCCGTTCCTTTGATCCTCTGCTCGAAGGGCATGGAGGAGGCGTCGATGAAGCTGATGCACGGCGTCGCCCGCGAAGCCCAGCCGGACGCGCCGCTCGCCGTGCTCTCCGGACCCACCTTCGCGCACGAGGTCGCAGCGCGGCTGCCCGCCGCCGTCACCCTGGCGGTGGAGGACCGCGCCGTCGGAGAGGCGTTGCGGGACCGAATCGCCCGTCCCTGGTTCCGCCCCTATCTCTCGGACGACGTGATCGGCGCGGAGATAGGCGGCGCCGTCAAGAACGTGCTCGCCATCGCCTGCGGGGTGGTGGAGGGCCGAAGGCTGGGCCGGAACGCCCGCGCCGCGCTCATCTCCCGCGGCTTCGCGGAGATGACCCGCTTCGGCCTTGCGCTGGGCGCCCGCGCCGAGACGCTGGCGGGCCTTTCCGGCCTCGGCGACCTCGTCCTCACCTGCTCCTCGACCCGCTCGCGCAACTTCAGCCTCGGCAAGGGGCTCGGCGAGGGCGCGCGCGCCGCCGACCTGCTTGCCGACCGCCGCACGGTGGCGGAAGGCGCCCATACCGCGCCCGTCCTCCACCGCGCCGCCCGCGAGGCGGGCGTCGACATGCCGATCGTCGCGGCCGTCTGCGCGCTGCTGGCCGGGGAGGCAAGCGTCGACGCCGTGGTGGAGCGGCTCCTGTCGCGGCCGCTTCGCGCCGAGGGGGTCTGACCCCCAAGGGTCCTTCGGCGGGCGCCTTCAGAAATCCCAGCAGATGCCCTTATTCTCCCAGTCGCCGTAGCGGGTCGGCTCCTCACCCTTGGGGCCGCCGGTCTCCTCGGCGGCCGGTGGGACGGCCGGCTCGGGCGGCGGGCTCGTCGTCCAGTGCTTCGGGGCGCTGAGGTGGGGCGGACGCCGGCCCATCGATCGTCTCCGGTAAAGAGTGGACCCTCCCTTTCCGCTGTGGCAGGCCGCGATGCAAGATGAGCGATCCCCCCGGCACCGCCTCGCGCCGCGCGGCGATGCGCCTGCTCGACGCCGTGCTCCGCAAGGGCCTGCCGCTCGAAGGGGCGCTCGGCGCCGCGGCGCGCGACCTCGACCGGCCCGACGACCGCGCCTTCGCCCATGCCATGGCCGCCGAGGCGCTGCGCCGCCTCGTCGACCTCGACGCGCTGATCGACGGCGCGACGAGGAAGCCGCTGCCCGACGACGCCAAGGCGCGGTTCGCGCTGCGCATCGCCCTCGTCCAGGCGCTGGCGATGGAGACTCCGCCGCACGCCGCCATCGCCACCGTCCTGCCGCTCCTCGACGGCGGGCCCCGCCGCCTCGTCCACGGCGTGTTCGGCACGCTGATGCGCAGCGGCGCCGGCCTCCCGGACGTGCCGACTCTGCCGCTCAGGATCGGCGAGCGCTGGGAGCGCCATTGGGGCGCCCGAGTCGCCGAGGCGGCCGCCCGCCTGCTCGCCACGCCGCCACCGCTCGACCTCTGCTTCGCGCCGGGCGCGAAGCCCGACATGGAGGGCGTGAGCCTCATGCCGGGCCACCTGCGCCTGCCGGCGCGGACGGCGGTTGCGGGGCTGACCGGCTATGGCGAAGGCGGCTGGTGGGTGCAGGACGTGGCGGCCTCGGTGCCGGCCCGGCTGCTGGGGCCCGGCGAGGGCCGCACCGCGCTCGACCTCTGCGCCGCGCCGGGGGGCAAGACGATGCAGCTCGCCGCCGCCGGCTTCCGCGTCACCGCCGTCGACGCGTCGGAAAGTCGTCTCGGACGACTTTCGGAGAATCTCGAGCGCACCGGCCTCGCGGCGGCGATCGTCGCTGCGGACGTGCTCCGGTGGCAGCCGAGCGAGCCGGCGGACGCGATCCTGCTCGACGCGCCCTGCTCGGCCACCGGCATCTTCCGCCGTCACCCCGAGGTCCTCCACCGCCTCCGCCCGCGCGCGCTCGCAGAGCTGGCGGAGGGGCAGAAGGCAATGCTCGCCCGCGCCGCCGGCTGGCTTAAGCCCGGCGGGACGCTCGTCTACTCGGTCTGCTCGCTGGAGCCGGAGGAAGGCGAGGCGGTGGTGGAGGCGTTCCTCGCCTCCCGCCCCGAATTCCGCCTGGCGCCGCTCGCCCCGGGGGAGCTGCCGCCCGACATACCGGCCGGCGAAGGGCCGGTGCGGACCCTCCCCGGCCTGTTCGAGGCGCAAGGCGGCGCCGACGGCTTCTTCGTCGCCCGTCTGGCACGCGACTGAAGGGGGGACTGGGGACGGTTACTTTTCCGGGCGGTGGATGGGGACAGTTACTTTTCATCGCCGCCGCGATCAGCCTGGCGACGCCGTGCGGAAAAGTAACTGTCCCCGAACCCTGTGCGGAAAGTAGCTGTCCGCCGAGCACTTATCGGGGGATAAAAGCGCCCAGCTTCCTTGCCGCGCGAATCGCCCTTGGTTAACGTTTGCGCGTGCCGCAGCCCGTCCGCATCGCCCCCTCGATCCTCAGCGCCGATTTCGCGCGGCTGGGCGAGGAGATACGCGCCGTCGACGAAGCCGGCGCGGACTGGATCCACATCGACGTGATGGACGGGCATTTCGTCCCCAACCTCACGATCGGGCCGGGGGTGGTGAAGGCGCTCCGGCCGCACAGCGCCAAGCCGTTCGACGTCCACCTGATGATCGCGCCGGTCGATCCCTTCCTCGAAGCCTTCGCCGCCGCCGGCGCGGACACGATCACCGTCCATCCCGAAGCCGGCCCGCACCTCCACCGCACGCTCCAGGCGATCAAGGCGCTCGGCAAGCGCGCCGGCGTGTCGCTCAACCCGGCTACGCCGGCCAAGATGCTGGACTATGTGCTCGAGGAGGTGGACCTCGTCCTGGTGATGACCGTCAATCCCGGCTTCGGCGGCCAGGGCTTCATCGCCAGCCAGCTTCGCAAGATCGAGGCGCTGCGCAAGCAGATCGACAGGAGCGGGCGGACGATCGACCTCGAGGTGGACGGCGGGATCGACGCGGAGACGGCGCGCCGCGCGGTGGAGGCGGGCGCCGACGCGCTGGTCGCCGGGACCGCGACCTTCCGCGGCGGCCCGGACGCCTATGCGGCGAACATCCGGGAGCTGCGCGGCGCATGAGCCTGCTGGAGAAGATCGACCCGCCCGAGGAAGCGCCGATCGAGCCGGGGCGCCAGCTCATCCGGGCGGCCCAGGAGGGCGGCGCGTCGTTCGTCGAGCGCATCGCCTGGCGGCTGCAGCGCCTGTCCTGGCGGGGGCCGTTGCAGGGGCTGCGGCTCGGTGGCCGGCCGGCGCTGAAGCTGATCGCCGTCCCCAAGGATCCGGTGGCGGGTGACAAGGCCCGGGGCGAGGCGCTGATGCGCGGGCGGCTGGTCCATCGCGGCGGCGCGATCGCGCTCAAGACGCTCGACTTCGCCGACTTCTCGCTGCCGCGCGAGACGATCGACTATCTCCACAGCTTCGAGTGGCTGCGCGACCTCGCTGCGGCGGCGACGCGGGAGAGGGCCCACAAGCTCGCCGAGGCGCTCGTCCAGCGCTGGCTCGCCGCCCATGCCGAGGCGGTCGCGGAGCCCGCCTGGCGGCCCGACCTGTGGGGGCGGCGCATCCTCTTCTGGAGCGCCTACGCGCCCTACATCCTCTCCAGCCGCGACCAGGCCTATCGCACGCTCGTGCTCAAGACGCTGGCGCGCGGCGCGCGCCACCTCGCCGGATCGGCCGACCGCGCGCCCGCCGGGATCCGCCGCGTCACCGCCTGGGCCGGGATCGTCGCCGCCGGCCTGGTTGTGCAGGGCGGCCCGGTGCGGCTCGCGCGTGGAGAGGCCGGCCTGATTCGGTCGCTCGGCGCGGCGCTGGGCGAGGATGGCGGCCTTGCCAGCCGCTCGCCGACCGAGCAGCTCGCGTTGGTCGAGCTGCTGAGCCAGCTCCGCGCCGCCTACAACGCCGCCCGCCGCGACGTGCCGGAGCCGCTCGGCGAGGCCCTTGCCGGCTCGGTCTCGGCCTTGCTCGGAGTCACGCTCGGCGACGAGGCGCTGTCGAGCTGGCAGGGCGGCAACCCATCGTCGCGCCGCCGCGTGGCCGCCGCCCTCGAAGGCTCCGGCGTCCGCGCCCGGCCGCTCCGCCAGGCGCGCGGCTGGGGCTATCAGCGGCTCGAGGCGAAGGCCGCGATCGTCCTCGTCGACGCCGCCCCGCCCCCCGCCGCCCGGGCCCTTTCCGGCGGGTCCGCCTCCACCCTCGCCTTCGAGATGACCGACGGCGCGAACCGCCTCGTCGTCAATTGCGGCGGCGCCGGCGCGGCCGTCGACGCTCTGTCCAAGGGGCTGACGGAGGCGCTGCGCACCACCGCCGCCCACTCGACGCTGACGCTGGGCGACCGCAACTCGACGGCGATCCTCGACGACGGCGCGCTCGGCCGCGGCGTCGGCCAGGTCGAGCTGGCGCGCGACGAGACGGGCGGGGTCGCCCAGGTCGAGGCGAGCCATGACGGCTATGCCAGGCGCTACGGCCTGATCCACCAGCGGCGGCTCACCCTGGCGGGCGACGGGCGCGAGCTGACCGGCGAGGACGCGCTGATCGCCTCCGGCCGCCGGCGCCGCGGCGAGCCGGTGCCCTTCGCCCTGCGCTTCCACCTCGGCCCGTCGGTCGAGGTCGCGACGACGGCCGACGGCCAGGGCGCCCTGCTCAGGGTCCGCGGCGGCGGCGTCTGGCATTTCCGCTGCCGCGGCGGGCGGCTCGCGATCGAGGACAGCCTGTGGATCGACGGCGAGGCGAACCCGCTGCCCAGCCTTCAGCTCGTCGTGGCGGGCGAGACTCCGGCGGACGGGATGGTCATCGCCTGGTCGTTCCGCCGGGCCTCTTGAACCAGGGAGCGGAAGCGTGCCTGACCGGGTGAAAGCGAAGCGGGCCCTCCTCTCCGTTTCCGACAAGACGGGCCTCGCCGATCTCGGCCGCGTCCTCGCCGGGCACGGCGTGGAGCTGGTCTCGACGGGCGGCACCGCCGCGGCGCTGCGCGAGGCGGGGCTCGCGGTGCGCGACGTCGCCGAGCTCACCGGCTTTCCCGAGATGATGGACGGGCGGGTGAAGACGCTCCACCCGAAGGTCCATGGCGGCCTCCTGGCGGTTCGGGATGCGCCCGACCATGCGGCGGCGATGGACGCGCACGGCATCGGCGCGATCGACCTCCTCGTCGTCAACCTCTACCCCTTCGCCGCGACCGTCGCCCGCGGCGCGGGGCGCGACGAGGTGGTGGAGAATATCGACATAGGCGGGCCTTCGATGGTCCGCTCGGCGGCCAAGAACCATGCCTACGTCGCCTGCGTGACCGATCCCGGGGATTATGAGCGGCTGGAGGCGGAGCTGGCGGCGGGTGACGCCACGACGTCCCTCGCCTTTCGCAAGTATCTGGCCGCCAAGGCTTTCGCGGCCACCGCGGCTTATGATTCGGCGATCGCCCAATGGTTCGCCTTCGCCGACCAAGGGGAGAGGTTTCCCGAGACGCTGCCGCTGACGATGCGGCGCGGGCCGGAGCTTCGCTACGGCGAGAACCCGCACCAGAAGGCGGCGCTCTACCTTCCCGCCGGGCCCCATGCGCGCGGCGTCGCCCAGGCGGAGCAGGTCCAGGGCAAGGCGCTCAGCTACAACAACCTCAACGACGCCGACGCCGCGCTGGAGCTCGTCGCCGAGTTCCGCGACGGCGGCCCGGCCTGCGTCATCGTCAAGCATGCCAATCCCTGCGGGGTGGCGACGGCGGCGACGCTCGCCGGCGCCTACGAGGCGGCCTTCGCCTGCGACACCGTCTCGGCCTTCGGCGGCATCGTCGCGGTCAACCGGCCGCTCGACGCCGAGGCCGCCGAGGCGATCACCCGCATCTTCACCGAAGTGGTCATCGCCCCCGACGCCGACGCGGAGGCGCGTGCGATCTTTGCCCGCAAGAAGAACCTCCGCCTGCTCTTGGCCGGCGCGCTGCCCGATCCCGCCCGGCCGGGGCTGGCGCTGAAGTCGATCGCCGGCGGCTACCTGCTCCAGTCCCGCGACAATGGCCGCGTCGACGGCGCGGCGCTGCAGGTGGTGACGAAGCGCGCTCCGAGCGAGCGGGAGCTGGCCGACTGCCTGTTCGCCTGGACGGTGGCCAAGCACGTCAAGTCCAACGCCATCGTCTATGCCAAAGACGGCGCCACGGCGGGGATCGGGGCGGGGCAGATGAACCGCCTCGAATCGGCCCGCATCGCCGCCTGGAAGGCGCAGGACGCGGCGGCGAAGGCGGGCTGGGCGGAGCCGCGCACGATCGGCTCGGCCGTCGCCTCGGACGCCTTCTTCCCCTTCGCCGACGGCCTGCTCGCCGCCGTGGAGGCGGGGGCCAGCGCCGTCATCCAGCCCGGGGGCTCGATCCGCGACGACGAGGTGATCGCCGCGGCCGACGAAGCGGGCCTGGCGATGGTCTTCACCGGCATGCGCCACTTCCGGCATTAGGCGGCGGGCGGCGCGGCTCCGGGCGGGGTGGTGCCGGGGGGCGGGGGGAGATCGGGCGTCTCGCTCTTCTTGAGCTTGAACAGCACCCGGTCCTCGTGGGTGAAGCCGCGCTTCCAGACGATCGCGCCGAAGGTGAAGAGGATGGCGGGGATGCCGAACGCCAGCTCCACCCATTCGAGGCTTTGCGGCAGGGCGGTGAACAGCCAGCCGACGATCACCGCGCCCCCGGCCGCCCAGACGAGCGGCCAGCGCCAGCCCTGGACGGGCGCGTCGAGCAGCCGGCAGAGCAGCCGCGCCTTGAGGATCGAGGAGAGGCCGAGCGCGAGCATCAGCGACAAGGCCGCGGCGGCCGCCTGATAGGCCTGGCGCTCGCCGGGCGAGGCCGGCCAGCCGACCGCGTCCATCGTCGCGAGGAGGGCGACGGTCAGCAGCGCCTGCACCGCGATCATCAGGAGCGAGATCATCAGATTGCGGTGGCGGGCGACGTAGACCAGGGCGGATTCGGAGACGACGGCGGTGGCGGCGACCACCTCGGCGGCGAGAAGGAAGGCCAGGGCGGCGGTCCCCCCGACGAAGGCCTTGCCGACGATCCCCATCACCGCCTCGCCGGGTATGCCGAGGGCGAGGGCGATGCCGGCCTGGGCGGCGATGATCCAGAATCCGACCTGCCGCACCTGCCGCGCCACGGCCTTGCGGTCCCCTTCCGCCAGGCGCTGGGTGATGACCGGGGCGAGGATCGGGTCGAAGCTCGTCTTGAGCTTCTGCGGCAGCGAGGCGACCTGCTGGGCGACGTAATAGACGCCGACATAAGCGGGCGCGACGAACAGGCCGAGTATGGCGATGTCGAGGCGGCGCGAGCCCCACTCGATCGCGTCGGCGGCGGCGAGCGGGATGTTCTTGCGGGCGACGGCGAGGATCTGGGTGGGATTGGGCTTCCAGCTCCTTGGGACGCCGTAGCTCCTCCAGAGCGGCACAAGCGAGGCGACCAAAGCCGCGACCACCGAGAGGACGTAGGCGATGATCAGCCCGTCGCGCGAGCGGGTGCCGTCGGCGGCGGCGGGGAAGACGAGGACGCAGGCCGCGGCGGCGAGGCTGATCGTCCAGGGCTCGACGAGCGCCCGCGCCCGCACCGTCGCCGCGACGTTGTGGCGGTAGGCCAGGGCGGCGAGGGCGATGTCGGCCCCGGCGGTGGCGAAGATGACGAGCGGAAGCAGCCAGTCCGCGCCGTGTATCCCGCCCGCCGGAAACATCGCCTGCGGGTAGATCATCAGCACCACGCTCGCCGCCGCGGAGGCGATGAAGGCGGCGAGCATGGCGTCCATGACGACGCAGGCATGCGGCTGGTCGGTGGTCGAGAGCTGCTGGGCGAGGCCGCGCTTGAGGCCGAGCGTGGCGAGCTGGGCGGCGAACTCGATGACGATCACGGCGTAGGCGAAGGCGCCGAGCGCGCCCGGGCCGTAGAGCCGGCCGGCGATGAACAGGAACGGCAGGCGCGCGGCGAGCCGCAGCAGGAAGCCGAAGAAGTTGGTCCGCCCGCCTTTGGCGAGCGCGGCAATGTCCTCACCCCCGTCGGGAACGGCCTCGCTCAATGCGCGGCGCCCCAATTGGCGCCGGTGCCGATGTCGACGCCGAGCGGCACGTCGAGCTTCACCGCGGGCTCCGCCGCCGTCTCCATGACGTGGCGGATGACCGCGCTCGCCGCCGGCACGCTGCCTTCGGGGACCTCGAAGACCAGCTCGTCATGGACCTGCATCAGCATGCGCACGCCGCCCAGCCCCTCGCGCGCCAGGGCCGGGCCCATCCGCACCATGGCGCGCTTGATGATGTCGGCGCTGGTGCCCTGGATCGGCGCGTTGATCGCCGCCCGCTCGGCGCCCTGCCGCTCGCCCTGATTCTTGGCGCGGATCGACGGAAAGTGCGTCTTTCGGCCGAAAAGGGTGGTCGTGAAGCCCGTCTCGCGGACCTGGGTCAAGGTGTCGTGTATGTAGTCGCGAATGCCAGGGAAACGCTCGAAATACCGGTCGATCATCGCTTGCGCCTCGTCCGCCGTGATCGAGAGGCGGCCGGCCAGCCCCCAGCGGGAGATGCCGTAGAGGATGGCGAAGTTGATGGTCTTGGCCGAGGCGCGGGTGTCGCGGGTGACCTCGCCGAACAGCTCCTGCGCCGTCAGCGAATGGATGTCGTCTCCGCGCGCGAACGCCTCCTTGAGCTGGGGGACGTCGGCCATGTGGGCGGCGAGGCGCAGCTCGATCTGGCTATAGTCCGCCGCCAGCATGACGTGGCCGGGCTCGGCGATGAAGGCGTCGCGGATGCGGCGGCCGATCTCGGTGCGGATCGGGATGTTCTGGAGGTTGGGATCGGTCGAGGAAAGGCGCCCGGTCTGCGCGCCCGACAGCGAGTAGCTGGTGTGGACCCGCCCGGTCTCCTTGTTGATCTGCTGCTGCAGCGCATCGGTGTAGGTGGACTTGAGCTTGCTGAGCTGCCGCCATTCGAGGACGAGGCTCGCGATCGGAACGCCCTCGCGCGACAGGCGCTCCAACTCGTTGACGTCGGTTGACCAGGTGCCGGACTTGCCCTTGCGGCCGCCCTTCAGGCCCATCTGGTTGAACAGCACCTCGCCCAATTGCTGGGGGCTGCCGATAGTGAAGCGACAGCCCGCCTCGCCGCAGATGCGCTCCTCCAGGGCGGCGATCTGCTCGGTGAACGCGTGGCTCAGCCGGCCGAGCTCGTCCCGATCGACCTTCACTCCCTCCCGCTCCATCCGCGCCACGACGGGGACGAGCGGCCGGTCGACCGTCTCGTAGACGCGCGCCACCCGTTCGTGCGGCAGGCGGGTCTTGAACCGCTTCCACAGCCGCAAGGTCACGTCCGCATCCTCGGCGGCATATTCCGTCGCCCGGTCGAGAGGCACCTGGTTGAACTTGATCTGCTTCTGCCCGGAGCCGCAGACCTCCTTGTAGGCGAGGCAATCGTGGTCGAGATGCTTCTTGGCGAGGTCGTCCATGGCGTGGCTGTTGAGGCCGCCGGCGTCGAGATCGAAGCTCATCACCAGGCTGTCGTCGATCGGCGCGACGTCGATGCCGCGCCGGTCGAACACGATCCAGTCGAACTTGAAATTGTGCCCGACCTTGAGGACTGCGGGATCCTCGAGCAGGGGCTTCAGCCGCGCCAGCGCGTCGGCGGCGGGGATCTGGTCGGGCCGTTCCGAGAGGAGGTCGTGGCCGCCATGCTCCAGCGGCACGTAGCAGGCCTTCCCGCATTCGGTCGCGAGGCTGACGCCGACCAGCTTGGCGGTGACGCAGTCGAAGCCGTCGGTCTCGGTGTCGACGGCGACGAAGCCGTTGGCCCGCGCCTCGGCGATCCACCGGTCGAGCGCCTCGATCGTGGTGACGGTCTCGTAGGCGGAGCGGTCGATCTTCGGCTCCGGGCGCACGTCCGCCTGGCGCGGCGCGACGATCGGCGCGCCGGCCGGCGACGGCGCATGGGCGCCGCCGCCGCCGCCGGTCATCCGGTTGAGCAGGGCCTTGAACCCCTGCTCCTCGAGGAACTCGCGCAGCGGCTCGGGCGGGATGCCCTTCATCTCGAGCGCGTCGAGCGGCTCCGGCAGCGGCGCGTCGCAGACGAGGCGCACGAGCTCGCGAGACAGGCGCGCCGCGTCGGCATGCTCGATGAGGTTCTGCTTGAGCTTGGGCTTGGCGATCTCGTCGGTGTGGGCGAGGACCGCCTCGACGTCGCCATATTGCTGGATGAGCTGCGCCGCCGTCTTCGGGCCGATGCCCGGGACGCCGGGAATGTTGTCGACGCTGTCGCCCATCAGCGCCAGCACCTCGCCCAGCTGCTCCGGCGGCACGCCGAACTTCTCGACGACATAGGCGCGGTCGATGCGGCGGTCGTTCATCGTGTCGTAGAGGTCGAGGCGGTCGTCCTCGATCAGCTGCATCAGGTCCTTGTCGGACGAGACGATCGTCACCTTCCAGCCCGCCGCAAGCGCCGCCCTCGCATAACAGGCGATGATGTCGTCCGCCTCCAGCCCCTCCTCCTCGATGCAGGGCAGCGAGAAGGCGCGGGTGGCGTCGCGGATCAGGGGGAATTGCGGCACGAGGTCCGGCGGCGGCGGCGGCCGCTGCGCCTTGTAGCCTTCGAACATCTCGTTGCGGAACGTGTGCGAGCCGGCGTCGAAGATCACGGCGAGGTGGGTCGGGCCGTCCGCCTTGTGGAGGCTGTCGGCCAGCTTCCACAGCATGGCGGTATAGCCGTAGACCGCGCCGACGTTGAGGCCGTGGCGGTTGGTGAGAGGCGGCAGGCGGTGATAGGCCCGAAAAATATAGCTCGAGCCGTCGACCAGGTAGAGATGCGGGGAAGGCATCAGGAGGATTTAGCCAAAATGAAGGGCGAAACAACCTTTGTGGGCCCGGAGCCGCCGCCGGGGCCGGGCGAAAGCGCGCGGTGAGGGAGATCGACTTTCCCCTCCTCGGCCTGCTGCTGTTCGTCGCGTCGCTGGTGGCGATGGTGACGCGCCGGCTGAACCTTCCCTACAGCGCCGGCCTCGTCCTCGCGGGCCTCGTCCTCGCGCTTCTTCCGTTCGGCTTCGAGGTCCCGCTCACGCCGGAGCTGGTCTTCACCGTGCTCCTCCCGCCGCTGATCTTCGAGGCGGCGATCCAGATACCCTGGCGCCCGTTCCGCCGAGAACTGCCGATCCTGCTGGCGCTGGTGACGATCGGCGTGCTGCTCGCCGCGGCCGTCGTCGCGGCGGGGATGCACTGGCTGGTCGGATGGTCCTGGCTCGGTGCCGCCTTCTTCGGAATCCTCATCGCCGCGACCGACCCCGTCTCGGTCCTCGCTATGTTCCGCACCTTGCGGGTCGAGGAGCGCCTCCATCTGCTGGTCGAGTCGGAGAGCCTGCTCAACGACGCCGTCGCCGCGGTCGGCTTCGCGGTGCTGGTGGCGATCGCCGGCGGAGAGTCGGCGGGCGCGGCGGCGGCGGCGGGCAAGTTCCTGCTCACCGCCGCGGGGGGCGTGGCGGCCGGCGCGGCGATCACCCTGCCGCTCCTCGCCCTCGCCGGCCGGACCACCGACCATCTCGTCGAGATCACCCTCACCACGCTCGCCGCCTGGGGGGCCTTCCTGCTGGCCGAGCATTTCCACGTCTCCGGCGTGCTCGCCGCCCTCACCGCCGGCATGCTGGTCGGCAATGTCGGCTGGATGGGCTCGATCTCGGACGAGGGCCGGCCGGCCGTGCTCAGCTTCTGGGAATATGCCGCCTTCCTCGCCAACGGCGTCGTGTTCATCCTGATCGGCGGCGGCGAGGCCCGCGTCCCGCTCGGCGCGGTGCTGGAGGCCGCGGGCGTGGCGATCATCCTGTCCCTGGTCGGCCGGATCGCTACCATCTACCCCGTCGCGCTCGCCTTCGGCCGATCCCGACTCGCCTTGCCTCGCGCCTACCGGATCGTCCTGTGGTGGGGCGGGCTGAGGGGCGCGCTCGCCCTCGCCCTGGCGCTGGCGCTGCCGCCGACCGTCGCCGAGCGCGACGAGATCGTCGCCGTCGCCTTCGCCGTCGTCGCCTTCTCGGTGTTCGTGCAGGGGCTCACCATGGAGCCGCTGATGCGCCGGCTCGGCCTGCTGCCGCGGCGCGGCCGCTAATCGTGGGTTCAAGCCGGCGGCGGCAAGGACGCCCGATGCGCTACCTCGCCGCCGCCGCCGCTCTCCTGCTCCTCGCCGGGCCGGCCAGCGCCGTTCCGCCCCGGGCCGCCGCGGCGGCGAAGCCCTTCGCGCCGACCCGCTTCTCGGTCGAGGTCGAGGGCAACGGGCCGGACGTGATCCTCATCCCCGGACTCACCGCCTCGGCCGGCATATGGCGGGGCACCGTCGCCGCCGTGCCCGGCTATCGCTACCATCTCGTCCAGGTCGCGGGTTTCGCCGGCGCGCCGTCGCGCGGCAACGCGCGGGGCGAGGTGGTGGCGCCGCTCGCCGAGGAGATATCCCGCTACGTCGCCGCGCGCGGGCTGGTCCGCCCCGCGATCGTCGGCCATTCGATGGGCGGCACGGTGGCGATGATGGTCGCGGCGCGCCACCCGGACCGGGTCGGCAAGGTGATGGTGGTGGACATGCTGCCGCAGCCGGCGGGGCTGCTCGGCGCCTCGGCGTCGGGCCTGCGCGGCCTTGCCGGCCTTCTCCGCGACCTGGGCGGAAGCGAGGCGGGCCGCAGCCTCGTTGGTTCGGCGATCCGGATGTTCGGAAGCGATCCCGGGGAGAATGGCCGCAGCGATCCCGACGTCGTCGCGCGAGCCGCCCAGGAGCTGGCGGTGACCGATCTCACGCCGGAGCTGCCGCGTATCGCGGCGCCGCTGACGGTGGTCTACGCCTCGCCGGACCCGCAGCGGCGTGCGGCGGTCGACCGGGCTTTCGAGTCGGCTTATGCGGGAAGGAAGGGCGCCAAGCTCGTCCGGCTGGACGGCAGCGGCCACATGGTCATGTACGACCAGCCGCGGCGCTTCGCGGAGGCGCTGAGGGCGTTCCTCGGGGCGTCGCCGCCAGGAACAGCTGCAGGCGCCGCATCCACTGGAGGTAGAGCGAGCGGGCCCGCATCTCAGGCGGCCTCGGGCGCGACCCAGGCGGCGACGAGGTAGATGGCGACCGCGGCCGGGCCGATGATGAACAGGCTGGCGACGGCGGCGAGCCGCACCAGGGTGACGTCCACCTCCGTCGCGGCGGCGATCCCGGCGCAGACGCCGGAGAGCTTGCGGTTGGCGCGATCGAGGGCGAAGGGACGGGTCATGGTCTTGATCCTGAAGCCGGAGGAAGGGGCCGTGGGCGCGGCGGTCAGATGAGCTGACCGACCGGCCCGACGGCGGCGGAAACGAACAGGGTGGCGGCGACGAGGGCGCCGACGATGGAAACCGCGAACTGCTGCGCATTGGCGAAATTGAAGGACATTGTCTTACTCCCTGATCCGGCGTCCGGACTGTCCGGCGCCATGCCAAGGGTATTGCAGAGCCCGTGCCAAATGGACGGAATGGCGGAAATCCGCGGTTTCTTGAACAAGAGGACGGCCAGCCCGAGAATTGCCGCCTCAACAATTGGTGAAAATTCCCAAGCCTTGGCGACCGCCTTCGAGCGTCTTCGTCCGAAACCGGACAGGCGGTCAGCGGCCGTTCGGGCCGAGGTCGAGGACGAAGACTGGGCCGAGGTCGATCGTCTGCTTCGCGGTGGCGAGATGGACCGAGACGTTGAGCGCGCCCGCCGGATAGTCGCGGTCGACCTTGCCCTCACCTCGTACATCTTCCATTCCGACCCGATCGTCGCCGGGCCGGAGAAGAGCGGCGTGTAGGGCGCGGCGGCGAGCTGGACCTGATTGGAAGGAAGGAGGGCCGTGGTCGCGCCGCCCTCGCCCTTCACGAGCCGGGCCCAGAAAGCGAGGACGAGGACGTCGCCGGCCTTGACCGGCTTGGCGATCGGGTTGGCGGCGGCGACGTCCCAAGGATGGGCGCCCTTGCCCGGCACCTCGACCCGCACCGCCTTGCCGCCCTGCACACCGGCATCCTTGCGCAGCGCCGGCTTGTCGCGGAGGCCGTCGATCCGCCAGGCCGAAGGCGGCGGCACGTTGATCACCTTGTCGAGGATGTCGCCGGCGCCCGACTGCGCGGCGAGCGCGGCCGGCGCGGCCGGCGCGGCCGCCAATGCGAGCGTCGCGGCGAGACGTAGGACCTTCATCTATCCCCCTTCCTCTGATCGGCGGGCGCAGCTAATCACGAGGGCGCGCCGCGATCAACCGGCGCGCGAGGAGACGAGCCCATGCGCATATTCGTGACGGCGGCCGCGGCGGCCCTGGCCCTCCTCCCTGCCTCGGCCTCGGCGGCGCTTCCCCAGGGGGGCAAGGCGCCCGACTTCAGGACCGTCGGCGCGCTTGCCGGCAAGCCCTTCCGGCTCCACCTCGCCGAGCAGCTGCGGCGCGGGCCGGTGGTGCTCTATTTCTTCCCCAAGGCCTTCACCAAGGGCTGCACGCTCGAAGCGCACGCTTTTTCGGAAGCGGCGGGGGAGTTCAAGAAGATGGGCGCCAGCGTCGTCGGTCTCTCGGCCGACGATTACGAGACGCTGCGCCGCTTCTCGGTGGAGGAATGCCGCAATGCCTTCCCGGTGGCGATGGCCTCCTCGGCGACGATCGGCGCCTATGACGTCCGCTTCAAGGAAGGCGCGGCACTGACCAATCGCACGTCCTACGTAATCGCCCCGGACGGCCGCATCCTGCTCGCTTATTCCGACCTCGACTGGAAGAACCACGTCGCCAACAGCCTTGCGGCGGTCAAAGCGTGGCGGGCCGCGCACCGGCGGTGAGGCGGCTCTACACGATCGGCTACGAAGGCAAGACGCTGGACGAGTTCCTGGGTGAGCTCGGCGCCGCCGGCGTCGAGACGGTGATCGACGTGCGCGCGATCGCCGCGTCGCGTCGCCCCGGTTTCTCCAAGACGGCGCTGGCCGGGGCGCTGGCCGAGCGCGGCATCGGCTATCGCCACCTGCGCGCGCTCGGCACGCCCGCCGAGGGCCGCACCGCCGCCCGCGCCGGCCGAGTCGCCGACATGCGGCGCATCTATGCCGGGCAGCTCGAGACGCCGGAAGCGGAGCTGCAGGTCGAGCAGGCGATCGGTACCCGCAGGAAAGTCGCTCGGCCCTGCTCTGCTTCGAGAAGGAGGCCGCCGGCTGCCACCGCACGATGCTGGCGGAGCGTATGGTCGCGCGCTCCGGGTTCGAGGTCGTTGACCTGTAGCTCAGCGCGGCCGGCGTTCGAGGTGGAGGTAGGTCGGGTCGAACTCCGCGACGCGCTGCAGCCGGTCCCAGTCGTGGATCGAGACCCGGCCGTTGCGAAAGGTGCACAGGCCGTCGTCGCGCAGGCGCCGGAGCATGCGGTTGACGTGCACCGAGGTGAGGCCGGTCGCGTCGGCGAGATCGGTCTGGGTGATGGGAAGCTGGTAGCCGTCCTCGTCGGCGAGGCGGACGAGGCGCAGGCGGACGAACAGCTCGCACAGAAGATGGGCGATGCGGGCGACGGCGCTGCGACGGCCGATCGAGAGAATCTTCTCGCGGTGAATGGCGGCGTCGATCAGCGTCGAGAACCACAAAAGCCGGGCGAGATGGGGATGGGTCTCGGTGATCCGGCGGATGGCGTCGTGCGGCACCGCGACGTAGCGGACGGGCGTCAGCGCGCCGACATTGTGGTCGATCTGCTTGAGCAGGAAGCCGTGCAGGTCGAGGAAATCGCCCGAGACGTGTATCTCCATGATCTGGCGCTGGCCGTCGGCGAGGTCCTTGTAGCGGCAGACCAGCCCCTCGACGAGCAGGGTCGACTCGCTGAGCACCGTGCCGGAGCGGACGATCACCTTGCCGGCGGGCAGGGTCCTGATCTGGCCGAGCGCCTCGCGCAGCACCTGCTCCTCCTCGGCGTCGACGACGTCGCGCGCGCGCATCTTGAGGAGCAGGGAGGCGAGCGCCGCCTCGCAATCCTCCGCGGCCGGATCAGCGGGCACGATCGGCCCTCCCTGGCGCATCGACCACGCCGGCCGCCTCCAGATGGGGCTCGAGCCGCCCCGTCAGCCACAAGGTCCACATGCGGAAATCGGCGGCGAGGGACCAGGCGGGGTAGGTAAAGGTCGCCGGCCGGTTCCGCTCGACGCCGAAATGAGCGAACCAGGCGAAGCCGTAGCCGGCGACCGGCAGCGCGGCGAGCAGCCGCCAGGCCCCGGTGACGAACGCGCCCGCGGCGATCAGGATGACGAGGGTGGTGCCGGCATAATGGAGTCGCCGAGTCGCCGCGCGGCTGTGCTCGCGCAGATAGAAGGGCCAGAATTCCGCGAAGCTGCGAAAGCGCTTCACGTTCCCGGCCTCTCCGCGTTGCGAAGGCGCTGCTGCCCGCTCATCCGGCGACGATCGTTCCTCCGTTCGGGTGGAGCACCTGGCCGCTCATATAGCTCGAATCCTCGCAGGCAAGGAACAGGAACGAAGGGGCGACTTCGTTGGGCTGGCCCTTGCGGCCCATGGGCGTGTCCTCGCCGAACGTCTCGAGCTTCTCCGGGGTCGCGCCGCCGAACGGATTGAGCGGCGTCCAGATGGGCCCGGGCGCCACCGCATTGACGCGAATCCCGTCCTCTACGAGATTCTCGGACAGGGAGCGGGTGAATGCGGTGATCGCCCCCTTGGTCGCCGAATAGTCGAGCAGCTCCTTCGAGCCCTTGTACATGGTGATCGAGGTGCAGTTGACGATCGCCGAGCCTTTGGCGAGGTGCGGGCGGGCCGCCTGGGTCATGAAGAACATGCCGAAGATGTTGGTCTGGAAGGTGCGCTTCAGCTGCTCCTCGCTGATGTCGCGTATGTCCTTGTCGGGATGCTGCTCGCCGGCATTGTTGACGAGGACGTCGAGGCGTCCGAGCGTCTTCACCGTCTCCGCGACGGCCCGGTCGCAAAATTCCTTGTCGCCGATGTCGCCCGCGATCGTTATCGCACGACGCCCCTCGGCCTCGACGATGCGCTTCGTCTCGGCGGCGTCGTCATGCTCGCACAAATAGAGGATGGCGATGTCGGCGCCTTCGCGGGCGAAGAGGGCCGCGACGGCGCGCCCGATGCCGCTGTCGGCGCCCGTGATCAGCGCCACCTTCCCCGCCAGCCGGCCGGAGCCGGGATAGCGCGGCTGCCAGTCCGGCTTCTCCTCCATCTGCGATTCGTGGCCCGGGAGATCGTCCTCGTGGATCATCTCCAGCGTTTCGGTGTCGTCGCTCATGCCGGTCACTCCTTCGCCGCGATGCCGGCGCCCGCCTGGCCGAACGCCTCGATCGCGGACTGGTCCTGCCGGTCCTCCGGCGGCGCCGCCTCCGCGGCGGTCCTGCCGCCCGTGCGGCCCAGCCGCTCCGAATTGCGGCTGCCGTCGCCCGGATCCTCGGACATCCGGTTGTTCTGGTTGGCCGGCCGGTCGGCCGTATCGGGATTGTGGAGGTTCTTGCTCATGTCTTCCTCGTGTCGCGTATCGTCGAGGTTAACCGCCGCCCGCGGTGACGGTTCCGGCCCTGCGGACGCCGCCGCACTTTGCCGGACGGGCCGGACACTTGCGCACCGTGAGCCGCGCGGCCGGCGGAGATTTGCCGCAGCGTCCCGTGGCGCCGCCCGGCGCGACCGGGCAAAGGCGCGGCCGCAACGCAGCCGGGCGCCCACCCGTCATAAAGGAAGTTCGTCATGTCGGATCTCAGCGCCCGGGGCAGCCTCGTCGGCCTGCTCGTCGTCACCCTGATCCTGCTCGCCGCCCAGATCGGGCCGGCGGTCGGGCTCGTCGCCTGAATCAGGTCCTGAGCGGGCTCACCCTGGCATCGACCCGCCCGCCCGCCGGGCGGCGCGCCTGGTCGGCACGCACCTTCGGAGCGGCCCCGGCGGCGACGCACTGCGCGACGATCACGGGGGAGTCGACGTCGCCGGCGCGGGTGAGCGCCGCCTCCGTCGCCGCCGTGCAGGCCGCCTGGCTCTCGTAGCGCGTGTCGAGGGTGCGCACCGTCTGGCAGGGCGCGTCGCCTTCGCCGCAGCCGAGGATCGCGATGAGGAAAATGCCCGGTCCCATGTCAGGCTAAACCCTTGGCGGGCCACGGCGTTCCTACTGTTTCGCAGCCGTTCCTTGGGCGCCGGACGAAAGCTCACTACGTAGGAGGCGATGCGGCCTCTCGAATCCTCCGACACCACCCCCCGCGCCGGCTGGGGCGCGCTTCGCCGGTTCCTGCCGTGGCTGTGGCCGGCGGGCGAGCCGGCGCTGCGCGCCCGCGTCGTGCTGGCGGTGGTCCTCGTCTTCCTGGCGAAGGGCGCCACCCTGCTCATGCCCTTCGCCTACAAGGGCGCGATCGACCGCATGTCGCACGGCATCACGCCGGCGGCAGGGCTCGCGATCGCGCTCGTCGTCGGCTATGCCGGCGCCCGCTTCGGCGGCGTGCTGTTCGACAATCTGAGGAACGCGATATTCGAGCGGGTCGGCCAGGACGCCGCGCGCCGGCTCGCCGAGACGGTGTTCCGCCACATCCACGCGCTGTCGCTCCGCTTCCACCTCGAGCGGCGCACCGGCGCCCTCACCAAGATCGTCGAGCGGGGCACCAAGAGCATCGACATGATGCTCTACTTCCTGCTCTTCAACATCGCTCCGACGATCATCGAGCTCGCCGCCGTCTGCATCATCTTCGGCGTGAAGTTCGGCGCAGGCCTCGTCGCCGCCACGCTGGTGATGGTCGTCGCCTACATCGCCTTCACCCGCCTCGTCACCGAATGGCGCACCCATCTCCAGCGGCGGATGAACGAGGTCGACAACCAGGCGATCGCCCGCGCCGTCGATTCGCTCCTCAATTACGAGACGGTGAAATATTTCGGCGCCGAGGACCGCGAGGCGGCGCGCTACGGCCAGGCGATGCGGGCCTTCGCCGACGCGGCGGTGAGGAACGAGACGTCCCTCGCCTGGCTCAACATCGGCCAGTCCTTCATCACCAACCTGATGATGGCCGGGGCGATGGCCTATACGGTGTGGGGATGGAGCCGCGGCGAGTTCACCACCGGCGACGTGGTGTTCGTCAACACCTTCCTCGCCCAGCTCTTCCGGCCGCTGGACATGCTGGGCTGGGTCTACCGCACCATCCGCCAGGGCCTGATCGACATGGAGGCGATGTTCGACCTGATCGACACCCCGGCGGAGGTGACGGACGCGCCCGGCGCCGCCGACCTCGCCGTCACCGCGGGCCGGGTGCGCTTCGAGGACGTGCGCTTCGGCTACGATCCCGAGCGCGAGATATTGAAGGGGATCGACATCGACGTCGCGCCCGGCACGATGCTGGCGGTCGTCGGCCCGTCCGGAGCGGGCAAGTCGACCCTCTCGCGCCTGCTGTTCCGCTTCTACGAGCCGACCGCCGGCCGGATCACCATCGACGGGCAGGACATCGCCGCAGTCACCCAGAAGAGCCTGCGGGCCGCGATCGGCATCGTCCCGCAGGACAGCGTCCTGTTCAACGACACGGTCGGCTACAATATCGGCTACGGCCGCGAGGGCGCGGGGCAGGCCGAGATCGAGGCGGCGGCGCGGGGCGCGGCGATCCATGCCTTCATCGCCGGGCTTCCCGACGGCTACGGCGCGATGGTCGGCGAGCGGGGGCTGAAGCTGTCGGGCGGCGAGAAGCAGAGGGTGGCGATCGCCCGCACCCTGCTCAAGGACCCGCCCATCCTGATCCTCGACGAGGCGACGTCGGCGCTCGACAGCCGCACCGAGGCGGCGATCCAGGAGACTCTGCGCGACGTCGCGGCGAAGCGGACGTCGATCGTCATCGCCCACCGCCTCTCCACGATCGTCGACGCCGACCAGATCGTGGTGCTGAACGAGGGGCGGATCGTCGAGCGCGGCACCCATGCCCAGTTGCTTCGCAGGAGCGGGCTCTACGCCGACATGTGGGCGCGCCAGCAAAGCGAGGCGGACGAGCAGGCTGCGCAAGCCGCGGAATAGCCCGCTCTTGCTGAAAGCGCGCCGCCCCGGCGGCCGCGTTGCGGGGCCTGCCGCGCGATGCTAGCCCGGCCCGCATCGCCCGCCCATCGTGGAGTCCGCCCATGTCCTCCCGCCCGGCCGCCCTCGTGGCGGCGCTGCTGATCACCGCCGCCTCCCCGCTTGCCGCCCAGAGCGCCGCGCCGCACGCCCGATACGGCAGCTGGGGCGTCGCCACCGAGGACATGGACAAGAGCGTCAGGCCGGGCGACGACTTCTATCGCTACGCCGAGGGAAATTGGCTGCGCACCGCTCAGATCCAGGCGGACAAGGCCCGGGCCGGATACAATTACGACCTGCCCGACGCGACCGAGGCCGAGGTCCGGGCGCTGGTGGAATCGGCCGGCGCCCAGCCGTCGGACCCGATCATGCGGCAGGTGGGCGACTTCTACGCCGCCTGGATGGATGAAAAGGGCATCGAGGCGCGCGGCACGGCCCCGCTCAAGCCGTATCTGGCCCGCATCGAGGCGCTCCGCACCCGGCGCCAGCTCGTCGAGCTGATGGCCGAGCCCGGTTACGCCGCTCCGATCCGGCTCGGCATCGAGCCCGACCAGAAGGACCCCACCCGCTACACGGTCGGCTCCGGCCAGGGCCGGCTGGGCCTTCCGACCCGCGACTATTACCTGCTGCCGGGCGCCAAGTACGAGGGGATCCGCAAGGCGTATCACGACTACATAGCGCGCATCTTCACGCTCGCGGGAATCGGCGGCGGAGAGGCCAAGGCAGACGCCATACTCGCGCTCGAGACGCGGCTGTCCCAGGACCAGTGGGCGCCCGAGCGCCGCCGCGATCCGGTGGCGACCTACAATCCGATGACCCGCGCCCAGCTGGCGGCGCTGGCGCCGCAGATCAACTGGCAGCCGATGCTGGCCCATGTCGGCCTGGGCGCCATGCCGATCGTCGTGGTCGGCGAGCCGAGCGCCGTCTCCGCGGCGGGCAAGAGGCTGGAGGACGTGCCGCTCGCCACCTGGAAGGACTGGCTCACCTTCCGCTTCATCAGCGATCACGCCCAGTTCCTGCCCAAGGCGTTCGACGACGCCCGCTTCGGCTTCTACAGCCACACGCTCCAGGACGTGCCGGCCCAGGCCGAGCGCTGGAAACGCGGCATCCGCCTGCTCAACGCCAATCTCGGCGAAGCGGTCGGACAGCTCTACGCCCGCCGCCACTGGACGAGCGAGACCGAGCGCCAGATGAACGAGCTGATCGACGACCTGAGAGCGTCTTACGGCGACCTCATCCGCAAGGCCGCCTGGATGGACGAGCCTACCCGCAAGGAAGCGCTGGCGAAGCTCGCCAGCTTCGACCCGCGCATCGGCCACCCCGTCAAATATATCGACTATTCGACGATGAAGGTGCGCCGCGGCGACCCGCTCGGCAACATCATGGCCTCGGGCGACTTCGAGTGGAAGCTGCAGCTCTCCCGCCTCGGCAAGCCGGTCGACCGCAGCCTCTGGGACATGAACGTCCAGGAGGTGAACGCCTATTACAACCCGCTGATGAACCAGGTGACCTTCCCGGCCGCCATCCTCCAGCCCCCCTTCTTCGACGCGGCCGCGGACCCGGCGGTCAATTACGGCGAGACCGGCGCCACGATCGGCCACGAAATGGGCCATGGCTTCGACGACGAGGGGCGCCAGTTCGACGCGCAGGGGCGGCTGCGCGACTGGTGGACGAAGGAATCGGCGGAGCGCTACACCGGCCACGCCCAGGCGCTGGTCAGGCAGTTCGACGCCTATGAGCCGATCCCCGGCGTCCACATCAAGGGCCAGCTCACCCTCGGCGAGAATCTCGGCGACCTCGGCGGCCTCGAGGCGGCCTACGCCGCCTATCGCCGCTATGTCGCCCGCCACGGCGAGCCGCCGGTGATCGACGGCTATACCGGCGACCAGCGCTTCTTCATCGCCTATGCGCAAAGCTGGCAGGGCAAGGCGCGCGAAGGGGCGCTGCGGGCCCAATTGCTCTCAAACCCGCACAGCCCGGAGGAATATCGGGTCAACGGTATCGTCCGCAACATGGACTCCTGGTATTCGGCGTTCGGCGTCAAGCCGGGCGACAAGCTCTACCTCCCGCCCGACCAGAGGGTGCACGTCTGGACGAACTGACGGCGGCGAGGGAGAAGGCGCCGAGAAAGGGGATTGCCGATGCACCGCTTCCTGCTCCTCGTCGCGGCGCTGCTGCTCGGCGGCGCGGCGCCGTCGCCACGGCCTGTGGCCTTGCGCCCGGGAGAGAGGGTCACCCTGCTGATCGACGACGGGGGGCGGTCGAGCGAAGCCGCGCGGGGCGAGGCGGGCGAGCTCGGCCCGTTCGAGCGGAGCGCGGCGGCGGCCTTCATGGGCGGCGCCTACGATTATGCGGTCGGCCCGACGGCTGCGCTGATCGGCGAAGGCCTGCCGACGCCGAAGGCGGTCGAGCCGGGGGCGGTGCGGGTGCGGCTGGTTTCGCTGCCGCGCGGCTACACCATGCTGATCCTGGAGAACGGCTATCGCGGCGCGCTGCGATACCGGGCCAAGCTGAAGGCGGGCGCCCATTCGGGCCCCACCGACGTCTGCCAGGTGATGCCGCTCAAATACGGCTTCGAGACATGGCCCTATCCCATTTCCCGGATCGAGCTGTCGGACCTCAAGATCGAGGCCTGGTCCGAGGGGCAGCCGCCGGTCTGCGAATGACCCGCCCGCCCGGTCCCGCGCTGACGGCTGGACAGAGCGGGAACGGGGACTAGAGGAGGGACGTGGCCCCACCTCTCGAGATCCTGCGCAAGACGTTCGGCTTCGCCGCCTTCCGCGGACCGCAGGAGGCGGTGATCGCGCGGGTCATGGCGGGCCAGCATACGCTCGCGGTGATGCCGACCGGGGCGGGCAAGTCGCTCTGCTACCAGGTGCCGGCGGTGGCGCTCGGCGGCACCGCGCTGGTCGTCTCGCCGCTCATCGCGCTGATGCACGACCAGATCCGCTCGGCGGAAGGCTTCGGCCTGCGCGCCGCTTCGCTGACCTCCGCCGACGACAACCGCCAGGAGACGATGGCGCGGCTGAAGGCGGGCGAGCTCGACCTGCTCTACGTCGCCCCGGAGCGGGCGAGCACGCCGGCCTTCCGGGAGCTGGCGGCGCGGCTGCCCTTGTCGCTGATCGCGGTCGACGAGGCGCATTGCGTGTCGGAATGGGGACACGATTTCCGCCCGGACTACCGCCTGCTGCGGCCGCTGCTCGACGCCTTCCCGAACGTGCCGCGGCTCGCCCTTACCGCCACCGCCGACCGGCAGACGCGGGCCGACATCCTCGTCCAGCTCGGCATCGCGGAGGACGGGCTCGTCCTCGCCGGCTTCGACCGGCCCAACATACGCTATCACGTCCGGCCCCGCGACGGCGCCGCGCAGCAGCTCAAGGCGCTGCTCGCCGAGCAGCCGGGCCCGGGCATCGTCTACGTGCCGAGCCGCGACAAGGCGGAGAAGCTGGCCGAGCAGCTCTCGACCCCGGGCCGCCGCGCCCTTGCCTATCATGCGGGGCTCGACCCGGCGGTGCGGGCGCGCAACCAGGCCGCCTTCGTCGCCTCGGAAGACATGGTGATGGTGGCGACGATCGCTTTCGGCATGGGAATCGACAAGCCCGACGTGCGCTTCGTCGCCCATGCCGGCCTGCCCAAGTCGATCGAGGCCTATTACCAGGAAACGGGCCGCGCCGGCCGCGACGGCGAGCCGGCCGAGGCCTGGCTGCTGTGGGGCGCCGAGGATTTCGCCCGCGCCCGCCAGCGCCTGGAGAGCGAGGTGCCGGAGGAGCGGCGGCCGGGCGAGCGCCAACGCCTGAACGCGCTCGCCGCCCTGGTCGAGACGGCCGGCTGCCGCCGCGCCCTGCTGCTGCGGCACTTCGGCGAGGATCCGGCGGAGCGCTGCGGCAATTGCGACAATTGCCTCGCGCCGCCCGCGACGGTGGATGCGACGGAGCTGGCGCGCAAGCTCCTCTCCGCCGCCTTCCGCACCGAGATGCGGTTCGGCCTCGGCCACCTCACCGACGTCCTCGCCGGCCGGGAGACGGACAAGGTGCTGGGCTCGGGCCATCACCGCCTTTCCGTCTTCGGCATCGCCGACGAGGAGGAGCTGGCGCTGGTCAAGCCGGTCGGGCGCGCCCTGCTCGCGCGCGACGCGCTCCGCGCCGATGCCTATGGCGGCCTCTCCTTCGGCCCCGGCGCGCGGCCGCTGCTCAAGGGCGACGACCGGCTCGAGTTGGTCCTCGCGCCCAAGCGCGAGCGGCGCTCCCGCCGCGACCGCGCCGCCAATCCCGAGGGCGATCCCCTGTTCGAGGCGCTGCGCGCCTGCCGCCGCGACCTCGCCCGCGAGGCGGGGGTGCCGCCCTACGTCGTCTTCCACGACAGCACGTTGCGGGAGATGGCGGAACTCAGGCCGACGACGGTCCAGGCGCTGTCTCGGGTCTCGGGCGTCGGCGCCGCCAAGCTGGACAAATATGGCGCCGCCTTCGTCGCGGTCGTCCGCTCTCACGCCGAGGCGGCATGAGCCGGCGGCGCCTTGAGGAGCGGGTCTGGGTGGCGCCGCGGCAGGTCCGCCCGGCGGACGTGCCGGCCCTTGCTGCCGAAGGGATACGTATCCTTGTGAACAACCGCCCGGACGGCGAGGAGCCCGGCCAGCCGAGCGCGGCCGAGATCGCCGAGGCGGCGGCGGAGGCAGGCCTCGCCTATCGCCACATCCCCGTTGCCGGGGGATTCTCGCCGGCGCAGGCGGAGGCGATGGCGGAGGCTCTGGACCAGGGCCCGGCCCTCCTCTTCTGCCGGACCGGCACCCGCTCCACCTATTTGTGGGCGTTGGCGCGGAGCCGCGGCGGCGAGGACCCCCAGGCGCTGACGTCGCGCGCCGCGGCCGCCGGCTACGACCTGGCGCCGATCCTGCCCCTGCTCAGCCGCTGAGGCAACCCCGCGCCCGGGCGAGATCCTCCTCGTCCACCATCAGGCGGACCGGCACCACGCCGTCGAGGCCGCCCCAATTGGTCTCCAGGTCGAAGATGAAGCTGTCTATGCCCAAGTCGGTGAGGCGCGACTGGGCGATCCCCGCCTCGAAGCCGTTGTAGAATTTCGCCGCCTCGACCAGCGCCATCACCAGGGGACCACGTCGGCGGCGGCGGCTTCGTCGCCGCGGGGCGGCCGCCCGAGGACGGCGTTGCGGTGGGGGAACCGGCCGAAGCGGGCGATGACGTCATGGTGCTTGCGGGCGTAGGCGAGCTGATCCTCGTCGCCCAAGGCGGTGAAGAGGGCGAGGGAGCGGCGCTGATCGTCGGCATCCTCGCTGTGCTGGAAGGGCATGTAGAGGAAGCCGCGCTCCGCCGGGCTCGCCGCCTCGTCGAGCCGCCGCTCGACCGCGCCCTTGGCCACCGCCAGCGCGAGAGGATCGGTCGAGAACTGGTCCGCATGGCCGCGGAACATGTTGCGGGGGAATTGGTCGAACAGGATCACCGCCGCGACGGCGTCGCGGGCGCTGCCGAGGAACGCCTCGGGCAGATTCTCCCGCTCCTTTTCCCAAACAGGGAGGAATCGGTCGCGGATGTCGGCGTCGAGCGCGGGATCGCCGCGCCACCATTGCTCCTTGGTGAGGGCGAACCAGAAGGCGAGGAGGTCGTCCTGCCACGCCATCAGGCGGCGGTGCCGCCGATCGTCAGCCCCTCGATCATCAAGGTGGGCTGGCCCACCCCCGCGGGAACGGACTGGCCGCCCTTGCCGCAGACGCCGACTCCCTCGTCCAGCGCCATGTCGTTGCCGATCGCCGCCACCCGGGTGAGCACGGTCGGTCCGTCGCCGATCAGCGTCGCGCCCTTGAGCGGGGCGCCGAGCCTGCCGTTCTCGATCCGATAGGCCTCGGTGCAGGAGAAGACGAACTTGCCCGAGGTGATGTCCACCTGCCCCCCGCCGAAGCTCTTGGCGTAGATGCCGTTCCCGGCGCGGGCGAGTATCTCGCCCGGATCCTCGGTGCCGCCCAGCATGAACGTGTTGGTCATGCGCGGCATCGGGGCGTGGGAGAAGCTCTCGCGGCGGCCGTTGCCGGTCGGCGCAACGCCCATCAGCCGCGCGTTCAGCCGATCGTGGATATAGCCCTTGAGGATGCCGTCCTCGATCAGCGTCGTGCGCTGCGTCGGAGTCCCCTCGTCGTCGATGGTGAGGGAGCCGCGGCGTTCGCCAATCGCGCCGTCGTCCACCACGGTGACGCCGGGGGCGGCGACGCGTTCGCCGACGCGGCCGGAAAAGGCGGAGGTGCCCTTGCGGTTGAAGTCGCCCTCGAGGCCGTGGCCGATCGCCTCGTGGAGGAGGACTCCGGGCCAGCCCGGGCCGAGCACGACGGTCATCTCCCCCGCCGGGGCGGCGACCGAGTCGAGATTGACGAGCGCCTGGCCGAGCGCGACGTCGATCGCCCGGCGCCAAGTCCCCTCCTCGAAAAAGGCGTCGTAGAGATAGCGTCCGCCCAGGCCGTGATAGCCGGTCTCCCGCCGCCCGTTCTGCTCGACGACGATCTGCACGCCGAGGCGGACCAGCGGCCGTACGTCATGGGCGACGAAGCCGTCGGCGCGCACGATCTCGATCACCGACCAGGAGCCGGACAGACCCACCGTCACCTGCGCCACGCGCGGGTCGCGGGCGCGGGCGGCGGCGTCGATCGTCTGGCAGAGCTCGACCTTGCGGGAGAAGGGTATGAGGCCGAGCGGGTCGGACTCGGTGTAGAGGCGGGCGTTGGTGCGACGCGGCGCCGCCGGGCGCGCGCCGCGGGCGGGATCGAGGACGGTCATCGTCTCCGCCGCGCGCCGGATCGCCGCTTCGCTGAGCTCGTTGGCATGGGCGAAGGCGGTGGTCTCCCCCGAGACGCCGCGCAGCCCGAAGCCGGCATTGGTCTGGAAATCCGCCGTCTTGAGCCGGCCGTCGTCGAAGCCGAAGCTTTCCGACGCGGTATATTGGAGGAACAGCTCGCCGTCGTCGCAGCCCTTTAGCGCGTCGGCGGTGAGGCGAAGCGCGGAGTCCGGAGTCAGCGCATCGTCGCGATAAAGGAAGCGGCGGGGATCGGGGGAAAGGTTCATGCCTTCAGATATAGGCCCGCGCGCTGGCCGCGCCACCCCGCAGCGGCTAGTCTCGGCGAATGAGGCTGTTGATCAGGCTGGGGTACGGCCTTCGCCGGTTTCTCCTGCGCCGGCTGCGGATCAGGACCCGCGGCGTCAAGGTGATGGTGTTCAACGGGGCGGGGGAGATATTGCTCATCCGCAACAGCTACGGCGATCGCGGCGCCTTCCTGCTGCCGGGCGGAGGGATCGGCTTCGGCGAGAGCCCGGAGGCGGCGGCGGTGCGCGAGGTGCGAGAGGAGGCGGGAGTCCCGGTCCACCGCCTCGCGCCGCTCGCCCGCTATGCGTCGGCGGCGGAGGGGAAGCGGGACACCGTCTTCCTCTTCCGCGGCGAAACCGACTCCGTGCCCGAGGCGGACGGGCGGGAGGTCGTCGAGGCGCGCTTCTTCGCGCTGGATTCGCTCCCGCCGCGCGTTTCGGCGGCGACGCTCAGGCGTATCGCCGAGCTTCGCGGCGAGCGCGCCCGCGACGGGCGCTGGTGACCGGCTCCGCGACCGTCAGGCGGCGGCGGCGCTGCCCTCGTCGGCCGGGCCGCCCTTGAGGACGAAGCGCTTGTCGCAATAGCCGCAGTCGACGAAGCCCTTCTCGTCGATCTGAAGGTAGACGCGCGGATGGCCGAGCGCGGGATGGGTCTGCGCGGCCCCGTCGCACGCGACGCGCGGGCTGGTCACATAGACGATCTCGGGCGTGAAGCGGTCGGTCTGCATGGTCGGCGCTGTAGCAACGGGCGAGGCGGGGGGACAGCCACTTGTTGGCCGCCCCCTCGCCCCGCGTCAGCTTTCGCTCTTCTCGGCCTCCGCCGTCCCCGGCTCCGCCTGCTTGCGGTGCATCTGCGCTGCGACGCCGCCGCCGAGCATCGTCGCAGCCGCCACCTGAACCTTGTTGTGGAGCCCGTGGATGACGCTGCGCTCGCCCGCCATCATCGCGTCGTAGCCGGTCCTGGCGACGTCGGCGGGATCGTCCTTCTTCATCGTGCCGACCTTGGTGTCCATCATGTCGGCGCGCTCGAAGAACTCGGTGTCGGTCGCGCCGGGCTTGAGGCAGGTGACGGTGACGCCGCTGTCCTTGAGCTCGTTGCCCAAAGCGTCGGCGAAGCTGTCGATGAACGCCTTGGAGCCGTTGTAGACGGCCTGGAAGGCGCCCGGGATGTGCCCGGCGATCGACCCGGTGATGAGGATCCGCCCCTCGCCCCGCGCCACCATGGAGCGGGCGACCTTCTGGAGGAGGTAGAGGGTGCCGGTGACGTTGGTGTCGACGACGTGACGCCATTCCGCCGGATCCTGGTCGAGGAAGGCGCGGCCGAGACCGTGGCCGGCATTGGCGAACAAGGCGTCGATCGGCCGTCCTCCCGCGGCGTCGAGCAGGCGGTCGACGCCCTCCCATGTCGAAAGGTCCACCTCCACGTTGGAAACCTCGACGCCGAGCCCGTCGAGCTGGCCGGATGCGTCCACCAGCGGCGTGTCGGCCGCGACGACGAGGTCGAACCCGTCGCGGGCGGCGAGCTTCGCCAGTTCCAGGCCGATGCCGCTCGAGGCACCTGTGACGATCGCGAGTCTGTCAGCCATCGAAGTCTCCATCCGGGGAAAGCGGGTTAACCGCCCCCAGCAGGGCCGGTTCCCGGCGGCTGCGGGGAAGCGGACGCAGAGAGAGGCGGAGCGCGAAATGGTCGAACGTCGCCGGCAGCGCCTCGGGATCGAGGCCGGTCCCGGGCGGCAGCAGCACCACGTGCCGCCGGATCGCCGCCTCGATCCAGGCGCCGGCGACGAGCAGGACGAGGTTCGCCGCCGGACAGCCG
This sequence comes from Alphaproteobacteria bacterium, assembly GCA_019232625.1. Lineage (GTDB taxonomy): Bacteria > Pseudomonadota > Alphaproteobacteria > Sphingomonadales > Sphingomonadaceae > Allosphingosinicella. Next base: position 60,091 of record JAFANP010000034.1, read on the forward strand.
GCCGGACCGGCGCTGAACGGGACGAACGGCCAGGCCTCGGCCCGCCCGTCGAGCCAGGCGGCGGGGGTGAACCGGTCCGCATAGGGTATCCGGCCGCGGTCGCGGTGGAAGAAGGGAAGATGGACGAGCAGGCCGGTTCCGGCCGGCAGGGTGCGGCCCTCCCAGTCTGTGTCGCGCTCGGAGCGGCGCAGCACGGCCGGAGTCGTCGGCCAGAGGCGGAGGGTGTCCAGCATTGCGGCCCGCACGAAGGGCCGGTCCCGCCGCGCCCGCGCCGCCGCGTCGGGGTGCAGGGCAAGCATCGCCAGCGTGCGGAAGGCGCCGATCGCGGCGGCGTCGAAGGCGAAGAGCCAGTGGGCGATCTGGTCCTCCGGCGCCGCCTCGGGCGTCGCGCGGGCCCTGGCGAGGCCGGCGAGGCTGTCCGCCGGCGCCTGGCGCAGCTTCTCCCCCACGGCGGCCAGGAAGGTCCGGCGGAGCCGGCGCCGGCGGGGCTTCAGGAAGGCCCAATTGGCGTCGCCGCGCAGCGCGTGGAGCATGGCGGTCAGCGCTTCGTCGTCCCGCGCGGCGGGACCGAAGATGGCCGCCCGCACCATCCGGAACCAGGCCGCCTGGAACTCGGGCCAGGCGAAGCCTCCCCGCGCCAGGAGCGAAGCCGCCTCGCCCTCGCAGAGGCGGATCAGCGCCGGCGCCAGGCTGTGGACGGGACAGCCGGTCTCGAGGACGGCCTCGTTGAAGCGGCGGCGCTCGGCCCTTTCGGCGCCGGAGGAGACGAGCACGCCGCGCGGCTGGAAGTGGGCCAGCGACGCACGCTTCTCGGGCGTGTCGGCGGCGAACGGCTCCGGCGTCTCGGCGAGCAGCCGGCGGAGGTGGCGCGGCGAAAGGATCAACGCCGCGCCGCGCAGGGGGAAGGCGAGGCGCAGCGGCCCCTCGCCATATTTGGCGCGTAGCCGCGCGAGGAGGGCGATGCCGCGCGCCTCCGCATCGGTGCGGGCGAGGAAGCGCACCATGGCGGGACGGCGCCGGATCAGGCCCTTGGCGAAGAGCGGCCCCGCGGCCAGGAGAAGGATGCGCAGCGTGTCGGCCGGCGATGCTTTGGGAAGCGGGGCGGGCGCGGCGACGGTCACGGCGGCAACAACGCCCGATCGGCGCACCGGCTCCTAGGCGAGCGCCGCCCGAGCCGCTAAACGCGGCGGATGACCGCAGCCGCCGCCATCTCGATCCGCGACCTCCAGAAGACCTATGCCGGCGGCAAGCGCGCCCTCGACGGAGTCAGCCTGGAGGTTCCGCGCGGCCAGATATTCGGGCTCCTCGGCCCGAACGGCGCGGGCAAGTCGACGCTGATCAACATCCTCGCGGGCCTGGTCAACAAGAGCGGCGGGACGGCCTCGATCTGGGGCTTCGACATCGACCAGCACCCGCGCAACGCCAAGGTGTCGATCGGCATCGTGCCGCAGGAGATCGTCTTCGATCCCTTCTTCACCCCGTCGGAGACGCTTGAGATCCAGGCGGGGCTCTACGGCGTGCCGAAGGACAAGAGGCAGACCGCCGAGCTGCTTCGCGCCATGCACCTCGAAGACAAGGCGAACGCCTATTCGCGCACGCTCTCCGGCGGCATGAAGCGCCGCCTGCTGGTCGCCAAGGCGATGGTCCACTCGCCGCCCATCCTCGTCCTCGACGAGCCGACCGCCGGCGTCGACATCGAGCTGAGGCAGCAGCTCTGGGCCTATGTGCGGCGGCTGAACGAGGAGGGCGTCACCATCGTCCTCACCACCCATTATCTTGAGGAAGCCGAGGAGCTCTGCGGCCGGATCGCGATCATCAACCACGGCCGCCTCATCGCCAACGAAGCGACGCGGGCGCTGGTCGGGATGGCCCAGGAGAAGGCGGTCGAGGTCACCGTCGACCGCGACGTCGCGCAGCTGCCCGACGCGCGCTGCTTCGAGAAGATCGAACTGAAGGGGGAGCGGACCCTCGCCGTCACCTACCGCAAGGACAAGGTGAATGCCGGCGAGGTGCTCGCGGCCCTGCAGCGGGAGGGGTTCGGGATCGTCGACGTCTCCACCCGAGAGGCCGACCTGGAGGACGTCTTCCTCAACCTCACCCGCGCCAGTGACTCGGGTGAGTGACGGTCTGAAGGCCTTTCCGCCCGCGGGGGAGGGAAGGCGTTGAGCGTTTCCCACCCCTTCGACGTCGTCATCCTGGGGTCCGGCGCGGCGGGGCTGAGCGCGGCACTGACGCTCGCGCCCGGCCTCAAGGTCGCCGTCCTCGCCAAGGGAAACCTGTCCTCCGGCTCGACGGCCTGGGCGCAGGGCGGGATCGCCGCGGTGCTGGAGCCCGGCGACACGTTCGAGAGCCATGTCGAGGACACGATCGAGGCGGGGGCCGGCCTCAACCGCCGCGAGACGGTGGAGTTCGTCGTCGGCAACGCCCCGGCGGCGATCGAGCGCCTGGCGAAGCTCGGCGTGCCGTTCGACCGCGGCGAGGCGGCGCGCTGGCACCTCACCCGCGAGGGCGGGCATAGCCACCGCCGAATCGTCCACGTCGCCGACGCCACCGGCTGGGCGGTCCAGCAGGCCCTGGAGAAGGCGGCGGCCGACCATCCCAACATCACCCTCATCCCCGATCGCGTCGCGATCGACCTGGCGACCTCGCGCCATGCCGCCTCTCCCGGAGGACCGGCGCGGGTGTGGGGCGTCTACGCGCTGAACCGCGAGAGCGGCAGCGTCGAGCTGTTCACCGGCCGGGCCACCATCCTCGCCACCGGCGGCGCCAGCCGCGCCTGGCTCTATTCGACCAACCCGAAGGGCTCGACCGGCGACGGCATCGCCATGGCCTGGCGGGCGGGGTGCCGGGTGGCGAACATGGAGATGAACCAGTTCCATCCGACCTGCCTCCACAACCACCAGGTCAAGAACTTCCTCATCACCGAGGCGATGCGCGGCGAGGGCGGCCGGCTGAAGATCCCGACCACCGGACGGCGCTTCATGAAGCGCTTCGACCCGCGCGAGGAGCTGGCGCCGCGCGACATCGTCGCCCGCGCCATCGACCATGAGCTGAAGCGGCTGGGGCTGGACTATGTCCATCTCGACATCAGCCACCGCGGCCGCGACTTCATCCTCGACCACTTCCCGACCATCGCCGCCCGCCTGGCCGAGCCGGACATCGGCATCGACATCACCCGGCAGCCGATCCCGGTCGTCCCAGCCGCCCACTATACGTGCGGCGGGGTTATCGTGGACCTCGACGGCCGGACCGACGTCGACGGACTGTACGCGGCGGGGGAGGTCACCATGTCGGGGCTCCACGGCGCCAATCGCCTCGCCTCCAACTCGGTGCTGGAATGCCTCGTCTTCGGCGTGGCGGCGGCGGAGGCGATCAACCGCTCCTGGGGCGACCTGCCGCCGCCGCCGCCGGTCCGGCCGTGGGACGAAAGCCGGGTCACCGATTCCGACGAGGAAGTCGTCGTCCACCACAATTGGCGCGAGATCCGCCGCTTCATGTGGGATTACGTCGGAATCGTCAGGACGACGAAGCGGCTCGAGCGGGCGCTGCACCGGGTCGAGCTCCTGAAGCGGGAGACGGAGGATTATTACGGTCACTTTCGAGTCACCGCCGACCTCATCGAGCTCAGGAACCTCGTCATGGTGTCCGAGCTGATCGTGCGCTGCGCGCTCGCCCGCAAGGAGAGCCGCGGCCTCCACTACACGCTCGACTATCCCGAGACGCTCGCCGAGGCGGCGGACACGGTGCTGACCCCGCATGGCTGAGCCCCGCCGCCCCTTCTGGACGACGCTCTACTTCCGCGTCCTGGTGGCGATCGCGCTAGGAGTCGCGGTCGGCTGGGCCTGGCCGGAGACGGGACGGGCGCTGAAGCCGCTCGGCGACGGCTTCGTCAAGCTGGTCAAGATGATCATCACCCCCGTCATCTTCCTCACCGTCTCGACCGGCATCGCCGGAATGGCCGACCTCAAGGCGTTCGGCCGGGTGGGCGCCAAGGCGATGGCCTATTTCCTCACCTTCTCCACCCTGGCGCTCGCGGTGGGACTCCTCGTCGCCAACATCGTCCGTCCGGGCGCCGGGCTCGACATCGATCCCGCCTCGCTCGATGCGAAGGGGATCGCGACCTATGTCGAGGCGGCGCACCATCAGAGCGTCACCGAGTTCCTTCTCCACATCATCCCCGACACCCTGTTCAGCGCGTTCGTCTCCGGCGAGATCCTCCAGGTCCTGCTCGTCGCCATCCTCTTCGGAATCGCGCTGGCGCTCATCGGCGCTCCCGGAGAGAAGCTGCTCGGCCCGCTGAGGACGCTGACCGCGGCGGTCTTCCGGATCGTCCACATCCTGATGTACGCGGCGCCGCTCGGCGCCTTCGGGGCGATGGGCTTCACCATCGGCCAATACGGCATCGGCACGCTCGCCAACCTCGCGGCGCTGATCGCCACCTTCTACGCGACGTCGATCCTGTTCGTGGCGATAATCCTCGGCCTCGTCGCCCGGCTTGCCGGCTTCTCGCTCCTCGCGCTGCTTCGCTACATCAAGGACGAGCTTCTGCTCGTGCTCGGCACCTCCTCGTCCGAAAGCGCGATGCCGCTGCTGATGGAGAAATTGGAGCGGGCCGGCTGCCCGAAGCCGATCGTCGGGCTCGTCGTGCCGACCGGCTATTCGTTCAACCTCGACGGCACCAACATCTACATGTCGCTTGCGGCTTTGTTCATCGCCCAGGCGACCAACACCCCCCTCTCGCTCGGCGAGCAGCTGCTGCTGATGGCGGTGGCGATCCTGTCCTCGAAGGGGGCGGCGGGAGTCACCGGCTCCGGCTTCATCGTCCTCGCCGCGACCCTGTCGGTGGTGCCGTCCGTCCCCGTCGCGGGGATGGCGCTGATCCTCGGCGTCGACCGCTTCATGAGCGAGTGCCGGGCGCTGACCAACTTCATCGGCAATGCGGTGGCGACGATCGTCGTCGCGCGCTGGGAGAAGGCGGTGGACCTTGGCGAGCTGCGCCGCGTGCTGGCGGGCGGGGAGGCGCTGAGCGCGCAGGAGAGCGACCGGCTGCAGCTTGAGGCGGATCAGCCGCGGGCGTGAGGCATCACCTCGCGGTGCGTGCGCAGCGAGTGCATGGCGAGCCTTATCTCCCACAGGAACAGCATCAGCCCGACGATGAGCAGCAGCATGGCGAGGATGAACAGATAGGCGATCGGGCGGCCGAATGGGAAGCGGGCGAGGTCGGCGACGAACAGGATCGCGACGACGACGCAGACGAACAGGGCGCTCGCCGTGCAGCAGCTGATCGCCGCATTGACCACCGCCATCCGCCGGTCGAGCAGGTGGAGCTCGGTCTTGATCTGCGCCTGTCCGGCGCGATCCTCCGCCTCGAAATCGGCCTCCAGGCGGCGAGACCGGTCGACCACCCGGGCGAGGCGCTGGGCGAGGACGTTGAGGATCGAGCCGATCCCGGCGAGCAGGAAGACGGGCGCGATCGCCAGCTGGATGAGGTGCGCGATGGCGGAGACCTGCGCCGTCTCGCCGAACATCAGCGCACGCCTTCCGGGCGGCAGCGGAGCCGCGTCGTGGCGGGGCCGCCGCCGGAAATCGTCAGCCGGGCGCCGTCCGGGGAGAGCCGGAGCCGCTGGCGCGCCCGCCACCGCTCGCCCTCTCCCTCGTAGAGGACGAGGAGCGCGACTCGCCGCGGACCCTCGCGGACGACCCGGACGATGCGCCCGAGGCTCTCGTGGAAGCGCAGCTCGGCGGCGGTGACGGTGAGGCGGGTCTCCCCCGCCCGCCCGCAGGCGGCGTGGCTGACGTCCCAGCTGCCGCGATAGGCGGCGGGGAGGAGCGGCACGCCCGGGCGCGCGGAGGCGGGGGTGCAGGGCTGAAGGAGGGCCGAGGCGGCCGCCGCGGCGGCGAGGGCGAAGCGCTTCATCGTCGCGATACCTCCATTCGTGGCGCTTATGCCTCCGAACGGCGCTTGGGAACACTCCTTGGCAACGCTTTGCCTCACCGACCGTTGAAGCGTCGAAGCGGCGGGGGCGTTGTTGGAGTATGCCCGATGAAGAAGCTTCTTTCCGCGATGGCCGCGGTTTCCGCGCTCGCCATGGCCGCCCCGGCGGCGGCCCAGTCCCAATACGGCTATCAGAACCCTTACAATAACGGCGCCTACAACAACGGCTACGGCAACGGCTACAACGCCAACGCCAATGTCGACACCCGCCTGGCGCGGCTCGACGCGCGCATCCAGGCCGGCGTCCAGAACGGCACGATCGACATGCGCGAGGCGCGCCGCCTGCGCATGCAGCTGCGCGAGATCTCGCGGCTCGACACCCTCTACAGCCGCAACGGCTACACCCAGCAGGAACGCGCCGACCTTCAGGCGCGGCTGCGCAGCTTCCGCGACGACCTGCGAGTCGCCGACGGCGGCAGCAACGGCTACGGCGCCTACGGCAGCAACGGCTACAATAACGGCTATGGCAACAACGGCTACGGCTACCAGGGCCAGGGCGGCCCCTATGAGGACGCCTATTGCGACACGAGCAGCCGCGGCGGCCTGGGCGGCCTCATCGACAACATCTTCGGCGGCGGCGGCGGCGACTGCACGAGCTACGGCTACGGCGTCGGCGCCCGCGCGAGCAGCGACTGGGGGGCGGTGCCGTACCAGTATCGCAACCAGTATCGCGACGGCTCCGGCTATTATTACCGTTCCGACGGCCGGGCGGTCTACCAGATCGACACCCGCACCAACACGGTCGCGCGCGTCTATCCGATGAACCGCTAGAGAGCGGCGCGTCGCAGGAGCGCGCTCCGGCCTCGGCCGGGGCGCCCTTCGCGCGTTCAGGCGTCCGGGCCGACATAGACGAAGGCGCGAAGGCCAGAGGCGAGGTCGACCTCCACCCGGCCGTAGACGTCGACCTCGTAGCGGTCCGCCGCGTCGAGCTCGGCCTCGGTCAGGGTGAAGACGGTCCCGGCGACGACATCCGCCGGATCGCCGGTGCGGCGGGCGATGCTGTGGACGGCGGCGCCGCTGAGGCGCACCACCTCGGCGTCGGTGATGGCGAGCGGCGCGAGGCGGTAGCCGCCCAGGCTGTCGGCCGTGCCGTCAAGACGCCGGCCGAAGAGGGCGCGCTGCACGGTTTCCTGTCGCAGCGTCCCGTAGGAGAAGAGGCGGATGGGCGGCGGCACGCCCGGCTCACGTCGCCGCGGCCGCGCTCCGGATCGCGGCGAGCCTCAGGGCATGCTCGGCGTCGATCGCCGCCAAGCGGTCGAGCAGGGCCTGTACGTCCGCGGGCGCCGCCGCGTCGGCGGGCTGCTCCGGCTCCAGCTCGGCGCCGCAGGCGACGCAGGCCTCGTCGCCGGCGAAGCTGTAGTGGCGGCAGCGGCCGCACAGCAGCATCGGCGCGGAGGGATCGCGCGGCTGCGGGGCGGGCGGGTAGGCGCCCTCCGGCACCGCCTCTCCCTCAACAGTCTCGAGGATCAGCCGCCACTCTCCCTTGTCGAACGGCTCGCCCGGCGCCGCGCCGGTCCGCTCCACCCGCTCGCGCAGCCCCGCCGCCCGAAGCGTGCGGGCGCGATGGTCGCACATCGGGTTGTTGCCCGGCTTGCCGAGCAGCCAGTCGGCGGTCCAGGTGCAGCCGGACTTGCAGACGGAGCGATAATAGCAGGTGCCGCAATAGCCCCAGGCCGGACGGGTGACCTCGGGCCGGATCGTCCCCGCCATCTCCGCCCAGATCTCGCGCAGCGGCCTTTCGCGCGTCGTTCCGCCGCCATAGCCGACCCGGTCGAGCGACGGGCAGCCCTTGACCGCGCCGTCGGCCTCGAGCGCGAGGCCGGTCTCGGCGGCGCCGCAGCCGTCCCAATAAGCCGGCTCCTCGGTCATCGTGCGCCAGAGATGCTCGTAGGGGCCGTAATAGCCGATATTGTTGCCCGAGAAGAGACGGAAGCCTCCCCGCCGGCCCTTCTCGAACAGCCGCGCCAGCGTGTCGTAGGTCTCGGGTATCTGCCAGGGCTGGAGGATGAGGTCGTCCTGGTCGGCGGCGTTGCCGGCGGGGACGGTGAGCTGGACCTGCCAGAGCCGGGCGCCGGCTTCGTAGACGGCGTCGAACACCTCCTCGAGCACCGGCGCCGAGAGGCGGTTGATCTGGGTGTTGCAGCCCGGCGTGATGCCGGCGCGGGCGAACTCGGCGATGGCGTTCAGCGCCTGCCGGTAGCTGCCCGGCACGCCGCGCAGCCGGTCGTGGATCGGCTCGGTCCCGTCGACGGAGACGCCGCCGGAGACCAGCCCCGCCTCCACCGCCGCCTCGATCTTCGCCCGCGTGAACGCCCGGCCCCCGGTCTGCATGCCGCATCTTATGCCGGCCCGCGAGACGGCGCGGATGATGTCGAGCCAGTCGCGGCGCATATAGGCCTCGCCGCCGATCAGGGTGATCTCGCGGGTGCCGAGCTCGGCGAGCTCGTCGATGACGGCGCGTATCTCGTCCAGCGACAGCTCGTCCGGGCGAGGGCGGCCGGCGCGCGAGCCGCAATGGCCGCACCTGAGGTTGCAGGCGAGGGTCAGCTCCCAGACGACGTGGACCGGGTGGCGCTCCGACCGGTCCGCCTCCGAGCGAAGCCGGACCGGGTCGCGCCCGACGTCCTCGTCGCCGCGCGCCATGGCGTCAGTAGCCCTGGCCGCCGCGCCTCTTGATCTCCGCTTCCAGCCGCGCCAGCGCCGCCTTGAGGTCGCCCTGCGCTTCCAGCACCTGCCGCGCGTGATCGCGATGCGCCTTCAGCTCATCGAGGCTGGTGGCGGGATTCTTGAGCGCGTCCGAGATCGCGTTTCCGTAGGGCGGGACCGAGCCCCGCGTCGCATTCGCCATGAACCGTCTCCCCTTGTGCCGGCCGGATTATTTCGTGCCGCGCCTGGCGATCTCGGCCTCGACCTTCTTGAGGGCGCTGGGCAGGTCGCCCTGCTCCTCGAGCTGGCGGCGGGCCTGGTCGCGAAGCGCGCTGAGCGATTCGAGCGAGGAATTCGGATCCTTGAGCGCGTCCGAGATCACCACGCCGTAAAGCGGAATGCGTCCACCCGATGCCTGAGCCATGAAATGCCTCCCTTCCTGGACGATGCGCCCTCGGCGCCCTTTATTTCTTGCCCCGCCGGGCGATCTCCGCCTCCAGCTTCTTGAGCGCGCCGGGAAGGTCGCCCTGCTCCTTGAGCAGGCGATGCCCGCTGTCCCGAAGCGCGGTCAGCTTGTCGAGCGAGGTCTTGGGGTCGCTGAGCGCATCGGCGATCGCCGTACCATAAGGCTTCACCTGTCCTCCGGATGCCTGGGCCATCGGCTTTTCTCCCTGGTTGCTAACACAGGATAAGCCCTGCCGCGGCGGCTTGTTCCCTACAGATGCACCCGTTTCGGCGGCGAATCGTCGCCGCGGCGGAAGCGGGCGGAGCTCAGGCCGGCACGGCCGGGTCGCGCGCACGGTCGGCATAAAGGAGGCCGCCGAGCACCGCCGCGACGAGGATGAGGGCCGGAACGTCGCCGAGCAGATGGCCGGAATGGACCGGGCTGCCGGCCGACTGCACCGCCATCACCGCCGCGTGGACCAGGCTGGACCAGATCGTGAAGAGGATCAGCGAGCGGTGGGCGAGCGGATCGCGGGCGGCGAGGATGAGGAAGACGCCCAGCGTCGCATAGACGCCGACGATCATCATGAAATATTGGGAATCGGCCGGCGGGCCGGCATGCCAGGCCCATCCCGAGGGCCAGAAGACGGCGAGCGGATAGACGAGGCAGAAGACGGCGCCGAACAGGACGAGCGCGATCTGCAGCAGCTTGTGCGACGACATGGCGGCCCCCTTCTGTCCCGATGGGAGGGGGAAGGCTAAGCCATGACGGCGGCGTAATCAAACCGCCGCCGCCATAGCCTTTGCCGGCCGTCCCCCTCAGCCGCAGATGACGCGGTGCGCGGCGTCGCCCGCCTTGATGATGAGGTCGATCACCGGGCGCAGCAGCGCGGGCAGGAACTTCTTGAGGAACTGGAGCACTGCCTTGATGCTCTCCCAGTTGCTGCAGAAGAAGGCCTTCGGGTCGAGACCCTCCGCCTGGATCGCGGCCTCCGAGACGGAGGTGTCCTCCGACATCAGGGCCTCGGCCACCGCCTGCCGCGCGCGCTCGTCGTAATTGTCGTTGTTCGTTGCCATGGGACTTCCTCCTCGAGGCGGCGTGGCTCGCCGCCGGAGGAGCCAGTCTAGGCCGCGGGCGCCGGGCCGGCCGTGACCGCCGTCACGGCGCCGCCGCGATGCGCGCGCTCAGTCGGGCCGCGCGCAGCCGCGCCGCCGCTCGCCCCCCACGAGAAGCTCGGCGGCGAAGGAATAGCTCCTGTCGGACATGCCGTCCGAGCAACCCGGCTCGGGGCGGAGGCGCAGGACGAAAGGCCGGCCGCGCAGGGCTCCGGCCCAGGCGCCCGCGCCGCCCGGGCCGGCGGCGTAAAGCGTCCACACCCGCTCCCCAGTCGGGTCTTCCGGGGTGGAATAGGTGACGCACCGCCCCTCGATCGCCGCGCTCCAGAAGGGCTCCGTGCCGGTCGCCCGAAGCGCCGCGAGATCGAGGCGGCGGCCGTCCTGCGACCGGCAGGGGCTGGAGGGTGCGGGGGAAGCGGCGGGGGCGGCGCGCGGCCCAGCCTTGGCCTGCGGCTGCGGCTGAACCTGCGCCCGCGCCGGAGCCGGGCGGGCGAGTGCCGGGGCCGCGGCCTTCGCGGGCGCCGAAGCGGCGGGGTTGCCGCGCTCCGCCGAGCCGCCGCCGCCGTCGCAGGCGGCGAGCGCGACGGTGAGCGCGGCCAGCGCCGCGGGCCGGAAGGGCGCCGGAAGGTTTGAAAGGTTCATAAGGTCCCGCTCCCGTCGAAAGGAAAATGGCGCCGGCCGAACCGTCGCGCCGATCGCCGCGGCGTAGCGGACGATGGCGATGGAGCGTCGAGCATCGAGGCTTCGCCTCGCTTCGTCATGCCGGACCCGATCCGGGATCGACCTTTTCCTTCCGGTCCGGACGCCCCGAGGAAGGGGGATCCCGAACCAAGCCCCGGATGACGATTCAATCCGGGCGCCGGATGCTCTAGGCTGGCGCGATGATCCGCGCCCCGCTCTGCCTCGTCCTCGTCGCGCTCGCCGGCTGCGGCCCGAGCGCGCCCTCCGGCGACCGCGCCGCGAGCGAGGCGCCGACGCGCGCCTTCGACCCGCCGGTGCCGCGCGACCTTCCCGACACGGTGCGCGTCAGGATCGAGACCGAGGCGGGGGCGATCGTCGTCGCGCTCGACCATCGCCGCGCCCCCGTCACCACCACCAACTTCGTCCGCTACGCCGACGACCATCGCTTCGACGGCACCTATTTCTACCGCGCGGCGCGCAATCCCTACGCTCCCCGACAGGGCTTCATCCAGGGCGGCATCGCCCACAGCGCCCGTCGGCTGCTGCCGCCGATCCGGCTCGAGCCGACGACCGAGACCGGCCTCAGGCACCGCGACGGCACGATCTCGATGGCCCATTCCACCCCCGACACGGCGATGGGCGACTTCGTCCTCTGCCTCGGCGACCAGCCCGGGCTCGACGCCCATCCCGAGAAGAAGGACCGCGGCTATGCCGCCTTCGGCCGGGTCGTCGAAGGGATGGAGGTCGCGCGCCGCATCTTCGCCTCGCCGGCGGCGCACCATGACGGAAGCGACCGGATCGCGCCGCCGGTCAGGATCGTCAGGGTGAGCCGCGCGGGCTAGGCGGGCCGCCGGCCGAGCCGCGTCGCCTGCCGCCCGGCGAGCGCCTGGCGGGCGCGCGGAAGGTTCGATTGGACCGGAAAGTCCGGCTTCCATAGAAAGATAAAAATCCTTCCCTTTCGAACCTTCCGGCGGGCCCTTGCGCGCCGCCGCCGCGCGGGCCCGGCGCGTCTGCTTGGCAAAGGTGGCGGCGGCGCAGCAGGCGCGGAAGAAGCCGCCGCCGTCCGGGCGGTGGCGCAGGCGCGCGGCCGATTGCCCGGTCATTCCGACCATGGCGGCGGCCCGGTCGCTTCGGCCCGTCGCCGCGAGGGCCGCGACGAACCGCCGCTGCCGCGCCTCGGTCCAGCCGTCCCGCCGCGCCCGCAGCCGCACCGGAGTGAAGTGGAGCCGGGAGGCGGGATCGCGGGTCGCCGCCTCAAGCCGACTCAGCATGTTCGCTATCTGTTCCATATCCCACCTAAAGCAGGAGAAATCCTATCGTGCAAGAGGGCGCGTCAGAACAGCCACGCCCGCGCCTCGCTCGAGACGAGCGGCTCGAGCTCGTCGAGGCGGCGCAGCCGGCGCGGGCGCCACAGCCGGACGAAGCCGTAGGCGAACATGCCTCCGACGCCGAGCGTGACCGCCGGCAGGAGGAGCAGGAAGGGGAGCGGGTAGCCGTCGCGGACGCCGACGAAGCTGCCCCACAGGCCGCAGGCGACGAAGGGGAGGAAGATGCCGGGGTTGAACAGAGCGTCGCCCCAGCCGATTCCGGCCTCGATCGCCCCGACGCCGCGGCGCGCGGCGACGGCCGAGGCGAGGGCGCGGGCGAGGACGGGATAACCGGGCTCCGGCTCGCGGGCGGCGACGCGCAGGAGGAGCGGGCGCGCCGAGCGGTGGGTCCACACCCGCATGTCGTAGAAGCGGCCGCCCATCCGGCTGGTCTGGTAGCCGAAGCGGAGCCGGTCGATCGCGTCGAAGGGGATGGCGACGCGCCGGCCGTCGCCGCCGGCAAGGACCAAAGCGTCGGGGGCGAGGCCGACGTCGAGGCCGCCGCGAAGGCCGCCCCCGCCGGGGCCCTCTCCCTCGTCGCCGGAAAGGAGGACGGCGCGGAAGGCGGGCGCGTCGCTCATCGCGGCGGGCGGCGGCGGCTTGCGGTCATGATCGTCCCCCCACTTTTCGGAGTCATGGACGTGCAGCGGCGTCTCCGGCGTCTTAGATCGTTCCCGATGATCCGGAAAGGCGAGTCGGACGGGAGCGAGGGCGAGGCGCGGGCGGCGACCCTGGCCCTCCTCGCCGCGCGCGCGGCGGGCGCGACGCTCTGTCCGAGCGAGGTGGCCCGCGCCCTCGCCGCCGCCGCGGGCAAGGCCGACTGGCGCGGCGAGATGCCGGCGGTGCACGCGGCGGTCGACCGGCTGGCGGCGGAGGGGCTGGTGCGGCTGAGCTGGAAAGGCGCGGCGAAGGCGCGGCGCGAGGGCCCCTACCGGATCGGGCGGGGCGTGAGGGCTACCAGTCAGTCACCCTGAAGATCAGGACGAGATATGCCGCCACCACGCAGCCGTCGATGACGGCGTGCACGGCCACCGCACCCAAGAGCGTCGGCGGACGGGCGAGGCGGGCGAGGGACGCGGCGCTGCCGCCCGGCCGCTCCTCGGCGCGCCCGATGTCGCCGGCGGCGGCCCGTATCGCCCGCAAGGTGGCGAGAACCATCATCTCGTGCCCGATCGTGAAGGCGAGGAATCCGATCCCGCCGGCGAGAAGCAGGATCCGGCTGTTGGCGTTGGTGGCGGTGACGGCGAAGGCGCCCGCCGTGAACGTCGCGACCACGTACATCGCCCAGAGCTGGTTCATCGCCGCGTTCAAGGCGCAATAGAGGGAAACGACGTCCTTGACCTGGAAATCCGCCGGGAGAGGAAGCGCGGCCTTCGATCCCATGAGAGGCCCCCTTTCGCGGCGCATTGAACCGCAATTCGCCGGCGGCGACAAGCCGAGCGACCCTTCCGGAGACGGTGGGACGGGGCGAGACGTCGTTTCGAGCCCGCGGCCGGCAGCGGGTTTCGCTTTCGACCCGCGAAGGCGGCCGATCCTATCCGGTCTCCGCAATGGAGCAGGTTCGCCAGGAGCTGCGCGCGCAACGCTGTAGGGTCGCGGCATCGTCCGGCCTCCAGGGGAGAGAGCGCTTGGCAAAGCAAGAGAAAGAGCCGCAGGCGCCGCCGCAAGACGGCGCGGAGACGACCGAGCCCGGTGCCGGCGGCAACGCGGCGACGGATTCCGTGTTGATCGCCGCAATCGAGCGCCAGAACGCCCAGATCGAGGAACTGGGACGTCTTACCGCGCGGCTGGCGGAGCAACTCGCCGATGCGCGGGCACAGTCCGAAAGGGACTCCGCGTTCCTCAGCGCCGTCGACAGCGTGCGGACGGCCTCGAGCGCCATTACGGCGACGGCCGCTCAGCGCATGGCAGCCCCCCAGGTCCAGGGACCCGCCTATACGACCGCCCCCGAGCAAGACGACCGGTGCGGCGAGGGACCCTGCGAATGCATCGCGCAGAATTGCTGCTGCTTCGAGATCGTCATGACGAGCGTCCGGGCGCTTGCCATGCAGCCGTTCGAGGTGGAGGATTCCACGGCAAATCCGTGGAGCAAGATGGAACTTCGGATGTTCGCCTACCTGGACGGCGGCATCGGGGCTGTGATCCCGAGCATGTTCTCGACCATAGATGTCGACAAGCTCCTTCAGTGGCCGGGCGTGAAGGTAACTATCGAGCGACGAATCGGGATCGTGTGCCTGCCGAAAGGCAGGACGCGAGTCGTCGGGATCAATCTCGACGTCATCGAGAGTGACGCCGGCGCGCTCGAGCGCCTTACGGGAGGGCGCGACGAAGAAGGGTCGAATCGGGGGACCATGTTGCTCGACTGCTGCTGCACGACTCCGCAGACGCTGAGCTTCGACGTGCAGTTCACCTCCGGCGGCCAAGGCGGGGGTGCGATCGAAGCCGAGTTCACGGCGCGCCGGACCTGCTAGGCCGCGCCGTGCAGGCGTCCGGGGGGTTCGGTCAGGGCCGGCGCTCCATCAGGACGGCTCGGCCCCATCGCGTGTCGAGGGGGCCGGACACGGCGGTGAAGCCCGCTTTTGCGTAGGCGCGGATGGCGCGCGCATTGTCCGGATGGGGATCGGCGCCGATCGCGGGCGCGCCGGCGGCGAAGAGGCGGTCGCCGTGGAGGCGGACGAAGGCGGCGCCGTGGCCGCGGCCGGTCATGTCCGGCTCGCCGATATAGTGATCCACGCCGCGCGCGCCCGGCGGCAGATGGGCGAAGGGGTGGTCCTCCCAGTCGTGCGGGCTGTAATCCTGGGCGTAGGCGAAGGGGCGGCCCTCGTGCGAGACGATCCAGGCGGCGACTCGGGGGTCGGCGAGCGCCTCGGCCGGATCCTCGGCGTCGGGAGGGCCCCACCACCGGGCGACGTGCGGGCGGGCGCGCCACGAACGCAGCAGCGGGATGTCCTCCGCCGTCGCGGGCCGGAAGGCGTAGCGCCCGCTCAGAAGAGGCGGCCGCCGTCCGGCACCGGCGCCGAGGGCTGGACGAGCACCACCCTGCCCTCGGCGTCGGGGAAGCCGAGCGTCAGCACCTCCGAGCGCATCGGCCCGATCTGGCGCGGCGGGAAGTTGACCACGGCGGCGACCTGGCGGCCGGGCAGGTCCTCGAGGCGGTAATGCTCGGTGATCTGGGCGGAGGAGCGCTTGCGGCCGATCGCCGGACCGAAGTCGATCTCGAGGATGAAGGCCGGCTTGCGCGCCTCGGGGAAGGGATGCGCGGCGACGATCGTGCCGACGCGTATGTCGACGGCGAGGAACCGGTCGAAGGCGATTTCGGCCGCGGGCGGGGCGGAAGGGTCGTGGGTCATGTGCATGGGCGCGCGATAGCAGGGTGAGCGGCGGCGGAGGAGGGGCGGCGGGCGCCGGCGAACCGCTGCCCGCGTCCGGGGGGTCGGCGCCGAGGCGCTCGAACGGCGGCAGGACCCGACTCGGCTCGGCCACAGGGGCCGGAGCGGCCTCTACGGGTCGGGAAGCGAAGGGCGGGCCGGTGTCCGGACGGTCAATCCGCCCAGCCGTAAAGGCCGTTCTTGCCGGGACCCCAGCAGGCCCAGATATAGCCGCTGTACGACTGCGTCTGGATGTTCCAGCCCCAGGGAACGAGGTGCCAGGACTGGCAGACCACGGGGTTGTTCGGCGAGTCCGCGGGCAGGGGTTCCGACGCGTTGTAGCCGGTGGTCGGGTTCCAGCCGGGCACCGGCACGAGGAGGACGAGATCCTTGGATCCGCCGTTGGCGACGAAGATCTGCTTCGCCGCGGCCGCGTCGCCCTTGCGGAGTGCGTCGACGAACTCGGGAAGGTCGGTCATCCGGCTCGCGATCGCGAGGTTCCTGCGCTCGTCCCGCTTCTCGGCGCCGCGGCCCTGTGCGTCGGCCGACGCGCCCGCCGCCGTGGAGGCGCGACCGCCCTGGTCCTGAGCCTTTGCCGGCAACGTCAAGGCCAGGGTTGAAAGAACGACAGCCATCACGGCGCGACCAGGAAGAGTCATCCGTCCATCCTTTCGAGTCGATCTGTATCGCCGGCAAATACAGCTTTTCACGACGCAAAGAAATGAGCATCCCGCGGCCCGTGCAGCGCTCGATCTTCAGGTGTCGCCGCCGCCGTTCATTCTAAGCTCGTCTGAGAGTGATCCTTTTCCTTTGCAAATCAAGAAGAAGAGCCGCCTGCGGCGTCGTTCGCGAAGACGGCTCCCTGCCCCCCTCAAGTCACGCCGGACTTGATCCGGCATCCACCTTATTGCTTCGGTTCCGCAAGGAAAGTTGGACCCCGGATCAAGTCCGGGGTGACCATCAGCGCCCGCTCAATCCCCTTTCCAGCCGAATACGTCCTCGAGACCCACCCCGAACAGCCGCGCGATGCGGAAGGCGCTCTCGAGGCTGGGGGAATAGCGGCCCTGCTCCATGGCGATGACCGTCTGGCGGGTGACTCCGATCGCCTCGCCGAGCGCGGCCTGGCTCATCTGCCCATGAAGCTCGCGCAGCTCGTCATAATCGCGAACGACGACGGCGATGTGGGCGAGGGACTGGGGCATGCGCATACGTTGCGCCCGGTTGCACGGGAGTTCAAAGTGACGCGGCCACTTTTCACGAAATCAACCTTTTGTTGAAAGTGGAGCCTGCACATTGTAGCTCCGTGCAATGGACCGACATGGCTTCGCGGCGGCGGCGACGGGTACGCTCATACCGACGATCGGCGGACGTAAAGCGTTCGTGCCGGCGCAATTGCCTCCGGCATTGGACGTCCGCCACTTTCTCCCGCAGCTAAGCCGTGCGACGCAGGCGGTCGGTGAGCTGAAGGGCATCGGCCGATCGGTGCCGAATCCGTTGTTGCTGATCCGCCCGCTGCAAAGGCGGGAGGCCGTATCTTCCTCCAGCATGGAGGGAACGTACACCACGTTGTCCGACCTGTTCCTGTTCGAAGCCGGCGCGGGCGAGGCAGCGACACGCGGGGACAACCGCGAGGTGCTGAACTACGTCCGGGCGTTGGAGGGCGCGATCACGGGATTGCTAACGTTGCCAATCTCAAGCCGCCTCATCCGTGACGCGCACCGCGTGCTACTGACCGGTGTGGCTCGGCATCGCGGTGCCACCGTGGAACCGGGTGAGCTCAAACGCGACCAGAATTGGATTGGCGGCAGCGGTCGCATCGACACCGCCCGCTTCATCCCGGCCCCGCCCGCCGAAACGCCTCGCGCGCTTGATGCGCTCATGACTTACATCAATAGAGAAGACCGGGAGAACGCCTCACCCCTAATCGACGCGGCGCTAGCACATTACCAGTTCGAGGCGATCCATCCCTTCGCTGACGGGAACGGCCGCGTCGGTCGGATGCTCATCACGCTCATGCTGATCGAGAACGGGACGCTGCCGCAGCCCCTGCTCTATATGAGCCCTTTCTTGGAGCGGCAAAAGGACCGCTACATCGACCTGATGTACGCCGTTTCACGCGAGGGAGCATGGGAGGAATGGGTCGCGTTCTTCCTGGAAGCCGTAGCGGCGTCCGCGAGCGAAACCATTTCTGTGGTCGAGAGGCTGCAGGATTTGCACCAAGCCTATCGTGATCGCTTCCAGACGGCGCAGCGGTCGGCGCTCAGGCTACGGATCATTGACCTCGCGTTCGAACGACCCGTGCGGTCGATCTCTGACATAGCGAATGCGTTGGGTATTTCCTACGGCGGCGCGCTGAACAACATCAAGGAGCTCGTCGCGCAACGCGTGGCGGAGGAAGTGCCCGGCACCTACCCGAAGCTGATCCGGTTTCCAGGAGTGCTGGAAGCATTGCAGATCTGATTTGGGAGTTTCCCAAGGAGATCTTCGGCGGAGCCGACGGGCGAACAGCTTGGAACTCGCGATGGAGCGGGCGGCGTCTTCCGCCAGGCATCCGCATGCCACGCGGGGCGCACAGACGCCATGGCGCACCGGGTGATCGTCAAGATGGAGAGCGGCGCGACCTTCGCCTCCCGCCGCGCCGGGTGCAGGGGCTGCAGGACGCGACCCTGGAGTGGGTCGCCGAGCCGGAGGTGATCGGCGTCGGCTACGCCCTGCACGGGGAGAGCTTCGACCTGGATTATACGGCGCTGGGGCTGAGGAACGGAATTTTCGCCGTGGCCAAGTGGATGGCGGCGCGGGCGGGCGGACGAGCACGCCGGCCAAGGCGGCGGCGGCGCGGGAGCCCGCGATTCTCTAGGCACGCCGAGGGTAATCAAGGCGTATGTCGCGGAGGCTCGCGATTGGGCGGCTATCCGTGACAGGGATATTAGATGCTTGCGCTTGCTCCCGGCCGTGCCGTTCGCTCATCGCTGCTAGGAACGTTCACCACTCGCATCGGCTCCGCGCACCCCTCTCGGATCATCCCCCTCGAGCGGAAGTGGGTGGTCTTGGCGCCTTCCGGGAGGGTCTGGTCTCGGTATTGCTCGCGGCCTCGGGTCGCGCGCCGCGGTCGCATCAGCGGGAGAGGTGCTTCTGGAAGGCGTTCAGGCGCCGCTCCGTGGCCGCCGCTTCGGCGACGGTGAGCCGTCCCTTCGCGAATCTGTATTGGACCCGCCCGTCCGCCATTTCCAGGCAGGCGACGCGGCCGGCGCCGGGCGAGGAGTCGACGATGTAGAGCGGGCGACCTTCGGCGAGGACCTTCCAGTCGCCCTCGGCGGGGACCATGGAGCTGCGTCCGCACATCAATGCGGCACCTGCCGGGATCGGGGGTGCGTACGGCCCCTCGGCGCTGGTGTCGGCGAGCACGTGGAGCGCGGGCGTGTCGACGGTGCGCGTGCCGTGCTCGTCGGTGACGATGTAGCCGCACCGCGACTCGGAAGGCCTGTCCACGGGCGGCGTGGCGGCCATCGCCGGCACTGGGAGCGCGGCCAAGAGGAGCGGCGCGATCATTCGGCCGCCGGCAGGCAGATCTCGCCGCCCTTTTCCCGGAATTGCTCGCTCATCGCCGCCATGCCGGCTTCGGCTTGGGCTTCGGGCGAAGAGACCCCTCCACCATGCCTCGCATGGTCCCCCTCCCCTGCGAAGGCAGGGGAGGAATGGGTGGCGGCGAGGAAGGTGCCGGCGGTGGCGTTCTGCCTGGCGACGACGGATCTTCATTTCCGCTCCGCCGGGCCCAGCACGCGGCGGAGGCGTTCCAGGTGGGGGGCGAGCATGATCAGGAAATCGCGTTTGCGGGTCCGGACGATCCTCGCGCCATTCTCGCGGGTGGCCGGGGAGCCCGCCAATTCGCGCGCGGCGTTGGCTTCGAGGCTCGAGCAGGCGCGCATCGCCCGGTCGGCGACGGCGGCCGGCTCCAGGGCCGACAGCGCCAGCCGGGCCGCCTCGCCCAGGTGCATTGCGACCAAAGGTCCATCGCCGCGCCGGGCCGCTCGGGGAGAGGGGTCCAAGGTAGCCGCTGCTCGGGTAGCCGCCACTCGAAATAGCCGTCGAACGTGTCCGACCTCGGCCGGCCCTGCGGGTCGGTGGCGGGGGTGAAGCGGGCCCGTCTCACCATCAGCCGGCAGGTGGTCGAATCGAGCAGGTCGGAGCCGCTCGATCCCGTCACCTCGCAACCCACCACCCGCCCATCGGGGCCGACGGAGAGGCGGAAGACGACGGTGCCTTGCGCTCCGCTGCGGATCGCCGCCGCCGGGTAATCGTCCTCGGTTACGTAGGCGGAGAGTGGAACCCGTGTCGTGGCGCTACCCGGCGGCCGGTTCACCGTGATCGGACTTGTGGAAGAGGCAGGCGTCGCCGCCGCGGCCAGCGCCATGGCCAGGGCAAAGGCGAGGCGGGGGAAGCCGCTCACTCGGCCGGCAGGTAGATTTCCCCGCCCTTCTCCCTGAATTTCTCGCTCATCTCGGCCATGCCGGCTTCCGCTTCGGCTTCGGGGGAAGGGGCCCCTCCTCCATGCTTCGCATGGTCCCCCTCCCCTGCGAAGGCAGGGGAGGAATGGGCGGCTTCGAGGAAGGTGTCGGCGGTGGCGTTCTGCCTGGCGGCGAAGTCGCGGACTTCCTGGGTGATCTTCATCGAGCAGAATTTCGGGCCGCACATCGAGCAGAAGTGGGCGGTCTTGGCGCCTTCCGCGGGCAGGGTCTGGTCGTGATATTGCTCGGCGGTGTCGGGGTCGAGCGAGAGGTGGAACTGGTCGCGCCAGCGGAATTCGAACCTTGCGCGTGACAAAGCGTCGTCGCGGAGCTTCGCCGCCGGGTGGCCCTTGGCCAGGTCCGCCGCGTGGGCGGCGAGCTTGTAGGTGACCACGCCGACCTTGACGTCGTCGCGGTCGGGGAGGCCGAGATGCTCCTTGGGCGTCACGTAGCAGAGCATCGCGGTGCCGAACCAGCCGATCATCGCCGCCCCGATGGCGGACGTGATGTGGTCGTAGCCGGGGGCGATGTCGGTGGTGAGGGGCCCCAATGTGTAGAAGGGGGCTTCGCCGCACGCCTCCAATTGCTTGTCCATGTTGGCCTTGATCTTGTGCATCGGCACATGGCCGGGTCCCTCGATCATGACCTGGACGTCGTGGCGCCAGGCGAGCTGGGTGAGCTCGCCCAGGGTCGCGAGCTCGGCGAACTGGGCTTCGTCGTTGGCGTCGGCGATCGAGCCCGGCCGCAAGCCGTCGCCGAGGCTGAAGGCGATGTCGTAGGCCTTCATCACCTCGCATATCTCCTCGAAGCGGGTGTAGAGGAAGCTCTCCTTGTGGTGGGCGAGGCACCATTTCGCCATGATCGAGCCGCCGCGGCTGACGATGCCGGTGACTCGCTTCGCCGTCATCGGGATGTAGGGGAGGCGCACGCCGGCGTGGATGGTGAAATAGTCGACGCCCTGCTCGGCCTGCTCGATCAACGTGTCGCGGTAGATCTCCCAGGTGAGGTCCTCGGCGACGCCGCCGACCTTCTCGAGCGCCTGGTAGATGGGGACGGTGCCGATCGGCACGGGGCTGTTGCGGATGATCCATTCGCGCGTGTCGTGGATGTTGCGGCCGGTGGAGAGGTCCATCACCGTGTCGGCGCCCCAGCGGATCGACCAGACCATCTTGTCGACCTCGGCGGCGACGTCGGAGGCGACGGCGCTGTTGCCGATATTGGCGTTGATCTTGACGAGGAAGTTGCGGCCGATCGCCATCGGCTCGCTTTCCGGGTGGTTGATGTTGGAGGGGATGATGGCGCGGCCCCGCGCCACCTCGTCGCGGACGAATTCGGGGGTAACGAAATCGGGGATGCTCGCCCCGAAATCCTGGCCGTCGCGGGCCTCGGCGGCGCGCCGCTCGCGGCCCAGATTCTCGCGGACCGCGACATATTCCATCTCGGGCGTGACGATGCCCTTGCGGGCGTAATGCATCTGGCTGACGTTGGCGCCGGGGCGGGCGCGGAGCACCTTGCGGCGGACGTTGGGGAAGGGCTGGACTCCGCCCGAACGATCGGGGCCGAGCCGGCCGTTATCCTCGGGCCTCACCTCGCGCTGGAGCACCTCCTCGACGTCGCCGCGGGCGCGTATCCAGTCGCGGCGCAACTCGGGGAGGCCGGCCATGATGTCGATCCGCGCCTCGGGGTCGGTATAGGGGCCGGAGCAGTCGTAGACGCGCAGCGGCGGCTCGCCCGAGCTCGGCTCGAGGTCGATCTCCCGCATCGCCACGCCGAGCGGGCCGACATGGACCTTGCGGCTGCCGCGGATCGGACCGGTCGTGACCTGAAGCTCGGTGCGGGCGGGAATGTCGGCCATGAACGCTCTCCAAATGCGGAGGGAGAGCGTGGGTGCGCTCCCTCCCTACGCCGGTCTTAGCCGGATCAGGTTCGACGGGTCGCAGGATCGCCTGCCTCTCAACCGCCGATGCGCGGTCCCCCGGGGAAGAAGAAGCGATAGGCGCTTCGCGCGGCGGGCGGAAGGGGTAACGGTCAGGCGAGGCGGCTGCGCATGCGGGCGATGAGCTTCAGCACCTCGGCGCGATTGTGGGCGGCCTTGACCCAGCGGGGGAGGCGCGAGGCGATCGACGCGTTGCGGAAGCCGCCGGGCGCCCCCGCCTCGCGGCGGAGGGGATCGCGGACATAGGCCTCGATATAGGCGAGATGATCCTCATTGTAGGCGGCGAGGAGGCCCTGGCGCCCGGTGCCGCGGAGCCGGAGCGGTAGGCCCATGGTGGGGCGGGCCCAGCTGCGCCAGCCCTGGCGCCGGCTGAACGCGCAGGCGGTGCAGACGGCCCGCCGCGCGCCGTGGTGGCGCGGCACCGCCCAGCCGATCGCCTCCGTGCCCTCGTCCACGTCGAGGGTGATGACGGCGAGGCCGCCGCAGCGCGGGCAATCGACCAGGATCCGGGTCATGAAATGCTCCGGAAGGAGGGCCGGCGGGTCGACGCGGTCCGCCACGTCAGAGCGCCAGCGGCAGCTCGAGCGGGCGCGGCGCCGGCGCGGCGCCTTCGGTGAGGCTGGAGAGGCCTAGGCCGAGGAGGCGGATGCTCCTGGGCGCCGGCAGGGTCGCGCGCAGGAGGCTGCGGCCGAGCTCGAGGAACTCGGCGAGGTCGGCGACCGGCCGGTCGAGGCTGCGCGCCCGGGTGACGATCCGGAAATCCGAATATTTGACCTTGAGGTTGACGGTGCGGCCGGCGAGCCGCTTGGGCTCGACCCTCTTCTCCCAGACGTGGCGGCCGATGCGGTCGAGCTCGCCGAGCAGGGCCTCGGGGTCCGACAGGTCGGTCAGGAACGTATCCTCCGCGCTGACCGACTTATAGGGGCGGTCGGCCTTGACCTGGCGGTGGCAGATGCCGCGGGCGAGGTCGTAATAATAGCGGGCGCTGGAGCCGAAATGGGCGGCGAGGAATTCGAGGCTCTTCGCCTCGAGATCGGCGCCCGTCTCGATGCCGAGGCCGGCCATCTTGGCGGCGGTGACCGGGCCGACGCCGTGGAAGCGCTTGACCGGCAGCCCCCGGACGAAGGCCGGGCCGCGCGCCGGGGTGACGACGCACAGGCCGTCCGGCTTGTTCTGGTCGGACGCCAGCTTGGCGATGAACTTGTTGTAGGAGACGCCGGCCGACGCGGTGAGGCCGGTCTCGGCGCGGATCCGTGCGCGTATCTCCTGCGCGATAAGGGTCGCGACTCCGATGCCCTTCAGATCCTCGGTGACGTCGAGATAGGCTTCGTCCAGCGACAGCGGCTCGACGTGGGGCGTGTAGTCGAGGAAGATGGCGCGGATCTGCTGGGAGACGGCGCGATAGGCGTCGAAGCGCGGCTTGACGAAGATGAGGCCGGGGCAGAGCCGCTGGGCGGTGACCGCCGGCATGGCGGAGCGCACGCCCCACTTGCGGGCCTCGTAGCTCGCCGCCGCGACCACGCCGCGCACGCCGCCGCCCACCGCGAGCGGCCGCCCGCGCAGGGCCGGATCGTCGCGCTGCTCGACCGACGCATAGAAGGCGTCCATGTCGACATGGATGATCTTGCGCACCCCGTTCACCATGTGTTCGTAGCGCAGAAATGCGCGGCCGGAAAGACCGGGAGTGCCGGCCCCACCGCAGCGGACTATCGCCCTATAGCGGGCACATGCGTACGAACGGGTCACCTAACGGAAAGACGAGTGGACTTTGCGGGCAATTTTGCTATACCAAACGAATCATCATGACCTAATCGGAGGCTGATCATGGTCAACGCCGCCACCGTCACGCTGTCATTCTCCGGCTCCACCGGGGCCATATCTCAGCTTCTCGCGCTCGTCGCGAAGCTCGAATCGGCGGAGCCGAACGCGTCGCTCGTCGTCGAGGACAGCAATGAAATCCCCTATGCCGGCCCGAATGCGGGCGTGCCGGTGACTCTGACCGAGGCGCAGTTCAAGGCCTTCTACGAGGGCATCGACCCTCTGTACCAGAAGGGGGTGAAGCTGATCGCGGCCAAGGGCGGGACGGTGTCCTGCGACGAGCTGGCGGCCAAGGGGATCGACAATCCCGGGCACTTCAAGTCGCGGACCAGCGTTCGCGCCCGTACCGTCCTGAAGATGGACCGGCGGGTGCAGTTCGCCACCTACTTCAGCAAGATGGTGAAGGGAGAGAAGCGCTGGTTCCTCCGCGTGCCGGCCGCGACCCTTGCCGCGATGCGGAGCTATTTCGGCATCTAGGTGAGCTAGCCGCCCAGGCGCCGGCCCTGGCCCCTTTCCCGGCCCGGGTCGCGGCGTTTCTCAGAAGCGCAGGGAGAAGCCGAGGGCGGCGATGCCCATCCGCCCCGTCCGCCCCTCGCGCAGCGGCTCGGTTCGGCGACGGGCCATCTCGCGCGGAACCGTCGCGGCGACGGAGATCAGGCCGAGGCTGAGGGCGGCATTGTCGGCGACCGGGACGCTGCGGACGAGAGGGCCGGCGCCGGCGGCGGGGCCCGGCTCGGGCGGCGGCAAAGCCAGGAAAATGCGGGGCGCGGCGGCACGGCCGCGCGGCGGCAGGACCGGACCGTAGCTGCGATACTCGCCGCCTCCCTGAGGCTGGCCCTGCGCCGCGGCCGGCGAAGCCAGAGCCAGCATTATCCCCTGTACGGCGAGCCCTGCGAACATCCTCATCGCGGGCTCCTTACTGATCGAGGTCAAGAACCTTCCGGCGCGGACGGGGTTCCCGGGGAAGGCGCGGCCGCCTCCCCCCTTCAGAAGCTGTAGGCGAGGCCGAGGGTGGCGAGATACTGGTTGCGGTCGCCCCGGATGGAGACGATCGGGCTGCGCGCGAAATCGCCGAGCAGCTTGGAGTAGCTGACCCCGGCGAAGAGGCTGAGCCGCGGGTGGCGCAGGTCTCCGGTGAGCGTCTGTCCGAGGAACAGGCTGGCGCGCACGTTCTTCCAGCCGCCGTCGGCGTTGTAGACGGGCAGGCCGGTGGCGAGCGAGCCGGCCGGGGCGATGCTGAAATAGGTGCGGGCATAGCCGTCGCCGACATGGTCGGCGCCGAGCGACAGCAGGGCGAAGGTGCGCGGGCTGAGCGGCGTCGAATAGTCGATCGAGGGGGAGAGGATGGAGCTCCCGTGCGTGTCGGTGACGTCGTGCAGCCAGGTGAGGCGGAGGCCGAGGCT
This sequence comes from Alphaproteobacteria bacterium, assembly GCA_019232625.1. GTDB lineage: Bacteria > Pseudomonadota > Alphaproteobacteria > Sphingomonadales > Sphingomonadaceae > Allosphingosinicella. The sequence goes on from JAFANP010000034.1 coordinate 85,370, forward strand.
GTCATATTGGTGGAGGACGCCGTTCTTGGCGATGCCGCCATAGGCGCCGACCTCGATCGCCGTGTCGATCTTGCCGAGGGCGCGTACCACCGGGTCCTTGATGCGGCCGGTGCGGTCGAGCCGGAGGTTGGCGGCGGGCCCGAAATCGATCGAGACCGGAGCGCCGCGGCGGTCGCGGACGAGATCGAAGGTGAGGGTGGTGCCGCGGGTCGCGAAGCCGAAGCCGCCGACCTTGCCGAAGGCGAGGCCGACCGGGACCAGCTCATAGTCGTCCGACCCTTCGTAGGAAGGGACATAGGCCCCACCGGCGCCGAGGGTGAGGCTGTTGGGCTGCGAGAGATAATCGTCGTCGCCCGCATCCTGGGCGAAAGCGGGCGTCGCCGCGGCAAGGGGCAGAGCGAGCGCGGCGGCGCGCGCAAATCGGGCAAGGTTCATCGACGGCTTCCTCCCTGTCGTTGCCGCAACAGCGCCGCCGACCCGAAAGAGTTCCGGAAGCGTTACGAAAAGGCTTCGAAACAGTGTCATAACGGGTCTGCCCCGCGCGACGGCGCGCCCGGGAGTTGGCGCGGGGCCCGGGCTCGGGGTAAGCCGTGCCCGCCATGCCCAGGGGAAAGAACCACGGACTGCTCATCGCGGGCGACGGCGCCGCCGTCGCCCTGTCGGCGCTCGCCATGGCGAGGCTGCGCCCCGAAGTGCCGGTGCTGCTGGTGGGGGAGGGGGAGTCGATCGGCGGAGGGCGCACCCTGTTCCTGTTCGACGAGCAACTGGGCGACGAGGAGAGGGCGCTGCTCGAGCCGCTGATCGGGTGGAGCTGGGACGGATGCTACGTCGCCGTGCCGGGACGAAGCCGCAAGCTCAAGATGCGCTGCCACGCCATCGCGGCGGAGGCGATCGACACGGCGGTGCGCGAGGCGCTGAAGCCGGAGCGCCACCGTTCCGGGACGCGGATCGTCGCGGTGCGCGACGACAGCCTCCTCCTCCAGGGCGGCGAGACGCTGAAGGGCGACGGCGCGATCGACGCCCGCTCCTGGGCGCACCAGACGACGCTCGAGCTCGGCTGGCGGCACGCGGCGCGCCGCACCTGCCGGTTCGAGCGGCCGCACCGCGTCGACCTTCCCGTCCTCCTCGATTCGACGGTGCCCCAGGGGACCGGCTGCGCTTTCTTCGCCTGCCTTCCGCTGGACGAGGAGCGGCTTCTGATCGAGCATGTCCGCTACGCCACCGCGGCGGAGGCGGATCCGGCGGAGGGCGAGCGGGCGATCGACGCCTATGTGGCGCTGCGCGGCTGGGGCGAGGGCGCGGTCGAGGCGGAATCGCGCGAGTCCCTGCCGGTGCCGCTCGGCGGCGACTTCGCGGCTTATTACCGGATCGGCGGCGCCCGCGTCGCCAAGCTCGGCGCGCGCGGCGGCTTCGTCTTCCCGACGACGGGCTCGCCCCTGCCCGACGCCGCGCGCACTGCCCTGGCGCTGACTCGGCAGCGGGACTTCGCCGGCGCAGCCCTCCACGATCTGTTCGAGCAGGAGGCGGCGGCGCTGTGGAAGCGGCGCGACTTCTATCGCGGCTTCGACCGGCTGCTGCTGCGCGGCGGCGGCTGCCGGGCGATCGAGGGTCTGATGGGGCTGGAGCCGCCGCTGATCGCCAGATATTTCGGCGAGCGGCTGGGCCTGTTCGAGCGTCGCAAGGTGATGGCCGCCGCGGGCGGCTGAGCCGCCGCCGAGCGGGGGGTGTTGGATTCCCCCGTGCCCTGTGCTTAAGGGCGCGGCCATGAACATCCACGAATATCAGGCGAAAGAGCTGCTCGCCAAGCAGGGCATCCCCGTTCCCGCCGGCTATCCGGCGCTCTCCGCCGAGGAAGCGGTGGAAGCGGCCGGCAGGCTCCCCGGGCCGCTCTACGTCGTCAAGGCGCAGATCCACGCCGGCGGCCGCGGCAAGGGCCGGTTCAAGGAGCTGGGCCCCGACGCCAAGGGCGGCGTTCGGCTGGCGCGGAGCGTCGAGGAGGTGCGCGCCGCCGCCGAGGAGATGCTCGGCAGGACGCTCGTCACCGTCCAGACCGGCGAGGCGGGCAAGGAGGTGAACCGCCTCTACGTCACCGACGGAGTCGACATCGCCCGGGAATATTATCTGGCGCTGCTGGTCGACCGGGGCAGCGGGCGGATCGCCATGGTGGCCTCCACCGAAGGCGGCATGGACATCGAGGCGGTGGCGCACGACACGCCGGAGCGCATCACCACCATCCTCATCGACCCCGCGCAGGGCTTCATGCCCCATCACGGCCGCGCGCTCGCCCATGCGCTGAAGCTGAAGGGCGAACTCGACAAGCAGGCGCAGCAGCTCGCCCGGCAGCTTTACGACGCCTTCCTCGCCTACGACTGCGCGATGATCGAGATCAATCCGCTCGTCGAGACCGAGGACGGGCGCCTGCTCGTCCTCGACGCCAAGATGAGCTTCGATTCGAACGCGCTCTACCGCCATCCGGACGTCGAGGCGCTGCGGGACGAGACGGAGGAGGACCCGATGGAGGTGGAGGCGTCGAAATACGACCTCGCCTACGTCAAGCTGGACGGCAATATCGGCTGCATGGTGAACGGCGCCGGCCTCGCCATGGCGACCATGGACATCATCAAGCTCAACGGCGCGGAGCCGGCCAACTTCCTCGACGTCGGCGGCGGCGCGTCGAAGGAGAAGGTGACGGCGGCGTTCAAGATCATCCTCTCCGACCCCGCGGTGAAGGGGATCCTGGTCAACATCTTCGGCGGCATCATGCGCTGCGACATCATCGCCGACGGAATCATCGCCGCGGCCAAGGAAGTGAATCTGACCGTGCCGCTGGTCGTGCGGCTGGAGGGGACGAACGTCGAGGAGGGCAAGGCCATCCTCGCCCAGTCCAACCTCGCCATCGTGCCCGCCAACGACCTCGGCGACGCGGCGAAGAAGATCGTCGCGGCGGTGAAGGACGCGGCGTAAAGAGGACACGCGGAGGCGAGCGGATGACCGAAAACGTGGAAAATCTTCTGCTGGAGCATCTCAAGCGTTTTCAAACGACCCTTGAGCGTGTCGAGCGCAAGCTGGACGACCTGACCATTCGCGTCTCAAACCTCGAAGGTTCGCTCGCGGCGGTGATGCAGCATCTGGGCCATCTGGCTGCCGCGGATGCCGCGCAGCAGCTCGCGATCGACAATGTCAGCCTCCGTCTGGATCGCATCGAGCGCCGCTTGGAGCTATCGCACTGACGCGATCGGCTTCAGACATCGTGGCGGTGAGTGAAGCAACTCAGCAGGAGAGAGGGGACCGGCGAATGCTGATGGCAGTGGTTCTGATCGGGTTTGCCGTCTTAGCTTTTCAGCTGAATGCTCTCCGCATCCTCTTCGTCAAACAGATTAAGCAGACGGGCATCCTCGTGATGCTGGTCGAACAGATTGACGGCATCGATGGCACAGGCCTTGGTGAAAGGATGCAGGCTGAGATTGACATCGCTGCCGGCAAATACGGTTGAAGGTATCGGAGATTGAAATGAAACTTCTCGTGCCCGTGAAGCGGGTGATCGACTATAACGTCAAGCCGCGGGTCAAGGCGGACGGGACCGGGGTCGACCTCGCCAACGTCAAGATGAGCATGAACCCGTTCGACGAGATCGCCGTCGAGGAGGCCATCCGGCTCAAGGAGAAAGGGGTGGCGACCGAGATCGTCGCCGTCTCGATCGGGCCGGCCAAGGCGCAGGAGACGTTGCGCACCGCGCTGGCAATGGGCGCCGACCGCGCGATCCTCGTGCAGACCGACGACGCGTTGGAGCCGCTCGCCGTCGCCAAGATCCTCGCGAAGATCGCGGCCGAGGAGCAGCCGGGCATGGTGATCCTCGGCAAGCAGGCGATCGACGACGATTCCAACCAGACCGGGCAGATGCTCGCCGCTCTGCTCGGCTGGGGCCAGGGCACCTTCGCCTCCAAGGTCGAGGTCGAGGGCGGGACCGTCGCCGTCACCCGCGAGGTGGACGGCGGGCTCGAGACGGTGAAGCTGACCCTGCCGGCGATCGTGACGACCGACCTGCGGCTCAACGAGCCGCGCTATGCAAGCCTTCCCAACATCATGAAGGCGAAGTCGAAGCCGCTCGCCCAGAAGAGCCCCGCCGATTACGGCGTCGACACCGCGCCGCGGCTGACCACGCTCGGCGTGCGCGAGCCGTCGAAGCGCGAGGCGGGCATCAAGGTGAATTCGGTGGACGAGCTGATCGACCGCCTCCGGACCGTGGGAGTGATCGGATGAAGTGCCTCGTCCTCGTCGAACATGAAGGCGGCCAGCTGAAGGACGCCACCCTCTCCGCCGTCACCGCCGCCGCGCAGCTCGGCGAGGTCCACCTGCTCGTCGCCGGCGAGGGCGTCGGCGCAGTCGCCGAGCAGGCGGCGAAGATCGCCGGGGTCGGCAAGGTCCACGTCGCCGACGGCGCGGCCTACGCCCACCAGCTGGCGGAGAACGTCGCCCCGCTCGCCGTGCAGCTGATGGAGGGGCACGACGCCTTCGTCGCCGCCGCCACCACCACCGGCAAGAACGTCGCGCCGCGGGTCGCGGCCCTGCTCGACGTGATGCAGGTCTCCGACGTGATCGGGATCGAGGGCGAGGACAGGTTCGTCCGGCCGATCTACGCCGGCAACGCCATCGCCACCGTCCGCTCGGCGGATCCCAAGAAGGTCCTCACCGTGCGCGGCACCGCGTTCGAGAAGGCGGATCACCGGGTCGGCAACGGCATCGTCGAGCCGGTCGCGGGTCCGGGCGACTCCGGCCTCTCCAGCTTCGTCGGGGCGGAGATCGCCGCCAGCGAGCGGCCCGAGCTGACCAGCGCCAAGATCATCGTCTCGGGCGGGCGGGCGCTCGGCTCCTCGGAGCAGTTCCACCAATATATCGACCCGCTCGCCGACAAGCTCGGCGCCGCCGTCGGGGCGAGCCGCGCGGCGGTGGATGCGGGCTATGCGCCCAACGACTATCAGGTCGGCCAGACCGGCAAGATCGTCGCCCCGGAAGTCTATATCGCCGTCGGCATATCGGGGGCGATCCAGCACCTCGCCGGCATGAAGGATTCCAAGCTGATCGTCGCGATCAACAAGGACGAGGACGCGCCGATCTTCCAGGTCGCCGACCTCGGGCTGGTCGGCGACCTGTTCAAGCTGGTGCCGGAGCTGACGGAGAAGCTTTAGGCGCTCAGCGCCCCTTCGGCCTGCCGAACAGGCCGACGAGGTCGCCCTTGGCGAGGACGTGGCCCTTCATCGCGGCGAGGAGCCGCTCGCGGTCCGCGCCGGAGGGGAGGGCGAGGGCGGTGTCGAGGGCGAAGAGCTGGAAATGATAATGGTGCGGCTGCGCGCCGGGCGGGTGCGGCCCGAACCAGGCGGCGCCGCCGCGGCCGTTCTTGCCCTGCACCGTCCCGGGCGGCACCGCCCCCTCGGCGAGGCCGCGGCCACCGGGGCCGATATTCCAGGCGAGCCAGTGGACGAAGGGTTTCGCCGAGGCCGCGTCGGGATCCTCCACCATCAGCGCCAGGCTCTGCGTGCCGGGCGGCAGGGCCGACCAGCTGAGTGCGGGCGAGACGCCCTTGTCGTAGGCGCTGAAGCGCAGCGGGATGGTCCCGCCCGGCCCGAAGGCGGGGGAGGTGACGAGGAGCGGCGCGGACGCCTGGGTCTCGGGCCGCTCGGCGGCGAGGATCGGGTCGCGCGCGCCCGCCTCGCCCGAGCAGGCGGCGAGCAGGGCGAGGGCGAGGAGGAGACGGGAATGGCGCACGATTCGCCTTCTACGCCTCCGCGTCGAAGCCGCCAAGGAAGGCGGCGACGTTGGCGCCCAGCGCGTCGATCGCATAGCCGCCCTCCATCAGGATCACGGTCGGAAGGCCGAGCGAGGCGATGCGGCGGGCGAGCGGGGCGTAATCGCCGGTGCGCAGCTCGAAGAAGCTGATCGGGTCGCCCTCATGGGTGTCGGCGCCGTAGGAGCAGAGGAGCAGATCGGGCCGGAAGGCGGCGACGCGTTCCAGCGCCTGCGCGAGCGCCCGGTCGTAGGCGGCGAAAGCGGTGCCGCGCGGCAGCGGCAGGTTGAGCGTCGCGCCCGCGCCGGCGCCCGACCCGGTCTCGTCCGAATGGCCCCAGTAGAAGGGATAGTCGCTGGCCGGATCGGCATGGATCGAGACGAACAGCACGTCGCCCCGCTCGTGGAAGATGTCCTGCGTGCCGTTACCGTGGTGATAGTCGACGTCGAGGATGGCGACGCGCCGCCCGGCGGCGACCGCCGCCTCGGCCGCGACGGCGGCGGAGTTGAGGTAGCAATAGCCGCCCATGTAATCGGCGCCGCAATGGTGGCCGGGCGGGCGGCAGAGGGCGAAGGCGGCGCGGTCGCCCTCCAGCACGGCGTCGAGCGCCGCGAGGGCGGTCTGGCACGACCAGTAGGCGCCCTCCCACGTCCCTTCGGCGACCGGGGTGGAAGCGTCGTAGCTGTAGCGGCCGAGCCGAGCGTCGATCCGGACGAGATCGACCGGCCGCCGGCCGACGACCGGCCAGACGTAGCCGGCGGCGTCGCCCTCCCGCCCCGCCGCCCGCCAGTCCCGCCAGGCCGAACGGAGGAAATCGAGATAGGCGCGGGGGTGGACTCGAAGCAGCGGCGCCTCGCCTCGGTCGCGCGGCCGCTCCGTCCCGCCCAGAGCCGCGAGGATCGCGTCGGCGCGGGCCGGCGACTCGGCGAAGGGCACGAAGGCGCCGTTGTGGAGCTCCTTGTCGGGCGCATGGAGGCGCTGCCGTTCGTCCCAGAAGCATCGCATCGTCAGTCTCCTCCCTCCGGGCGGCAGCGCGCGGCCGCCGCCTCGGCGCGGGCAAGGTCCTTGTCGCGGCCGAACAGGCGCAGCAATGCGACCAGCTCGCCGAGCGGCGGCACGAACAGGGTGCGGCCGCCGACCTCGACCGGACGGCGGCCCTCGAGCCGCACCCTTCGCCACTCTCCGGCGACCGCGACGTCGAGGTCGGCCATGACCTCGATCGGCAGGCCGGCTCCCGACCAGCGGGCGAATATCTTCGAACGGAAGCGGTCTCCGCCGGGGCCGGGCGCGGGGGCGATGCCGCGGCCGCGCAGGAGGCGGGCGGCGTCGTCGGCATCCATCAGCAGGTCGACGTCCGCGACATGGGTGACGGCGCCGTGCAAGGCGACGGCGGCGCTGCCGATCACCCACCACGGGCGGGCCGCGTCGGCGGCGGCGTCGGCGGCTTCGACCAAAGCCGCGCCGAGCTCCGGGTCCAGCTCCATGGCCGCCTGATCGGGCCTCCGCCCCTCCGGCGCAAGCTCCGGCAGAGCCGCCGCGGCACGTCGCGCGGCCGAGGATTCACCGCTTTTGCAAAATAACTTGCTTATCCGGCAGCAAAATGGATGATCGGCGCCCGTCGGGGGTGCGGCCGAATGACGCTTGGGTGGCTGCTTTTGAGGGGGCTCGAGCTCGTGCTGCGCGAGGCCGCGCTGTTTGCCGGCGCCGGCTTCGCCCTGCTCGGCGCGGAGGACCTGGCGGTGGACCTCGCCTGGCTGGCGATGCGCGTCCGCGGCCTGCCGGAGCCGCCGCCTCCCGGGCCGGCGACGACGCGGGTGGCGCTCTTCATCCCCGCGTGGGACGAGGCGGCGGTGATCGGCCCGATGCTTCGCGCGACGCTGGCGGCTCTGGGCCCGGCCGAGGGGCCGGTCTATGTCGGCTGCTATCCCAACGATCCCGAGACCGCCGCCGCCGCGGCCGAGGCCGCGCGCGGGGATCCGCGGGTGCGCCTGGTCGTCGGCCCACGGCCGGGTCCGACCAGCAAGGCCGATTGCCTGAACGGCCTGTGGGAGGCGCTGCGGGCGGAGGAAGCGGCCGGCGCCGCCCGCGCCGAGGCGGTTCTGCTCCATGACGCCGAGGACGTCGTCCATCCCGCCGCGCTGTCCCTGGTCGCGGGCCTCGTCGGCCGGTTCGACCTCGTCCAGCTTCCCGTGCTGCCGCTGATCGATCCCGGGTCGCGCTGGCTGGGCGGCCATTATGCCGACGAGTTCGCCCAAGCCCATGGCAAGGAGCTGGTGGTGCGACAGGCGCTCGGGGCCGCCCTGCCTTCCGCCGGCGTCGGCTGCGCCCTCTCCCGCGCCGCGCTCGACGCGCTCGCGGCCGCGGGCGGCGGGCGGCCCTTCGACGCGGACAGCCTCACCGAGGATTACGAGCTCGGCCTTCGCCTCGCCGAAGCCGGCGGAACGGCGGCGTTCGTCCGCGCCCGGGCGGCGGACGGGAGCCTGATCGCGACGCGCGAATATTTCCCCGGCACGCTCGCCGGCGCCGTCCGCCAGAAAGGGCGCTGGATCGCCGGGATCGCTCTGGCGGGCTGGGATCGGCTGGGCTGGCGGGGCGGCCTGGCCGAGCGCTGGATGCGGTTCCGCGACCGGCGGGCCCTTCTGGCGGCGCTGCTGCTCCTGTGCGGCTATGCCGCGGCCGGGGCCTGGCTGCTGCTGAAGCTGGTCGAGGGCCTGGGCGGCCCGGCTCCGGCCCCGCTCCCGCCTACGCTGAGCTGGCTTCTTCGCCTCAACCTCGGCCTCCTTCTCTGGCGGCTCGGCATGCGGGCGCTGTTCACCGGGCGCGCCTATGGCTGGCGGGAGGGGCTTCGCGCCGTCCCCCGCGCCGCCGTCGCCAACGTCGTGGCGATTCTGGCCGCCGGCGCGGCGCTGGCGCGCTACCGCACCGCCCGCCGCACCGGCCGCAACGAGTGGGGCAAGACCGAGCACCGGTTTCCGGCGGGAGCGGGCGGCGGGTGAAGGGGGCGCCGCCGCCGCTCCGCTTCCTGCTCTCGGTCGTCGGCGGCTGGCTCTGCCTTCGCGCGGCGGCGCTGGCGCCCTCCTGGCCCTCGCCGCCGCCGTCGTCGCCGCCGATCACGCCGTCCGCGCGGCCCCTCCTCGCCGGGCAGCGCTTCGCCGACGATCGTCCGCTTCCGGTCTCTTTCCCCCTTTCGGCGGCGGCCCTCAAGCGCTCTCCCATGCCGCGGCGGCGCCACGTCGCCCCACCGAAGGTCCCCGCCGCGCGCCGAGCCGTGCCGCCCTCCGCGCCGACGCGACTTGCCGTGCGCGCCGCCTTCCCCCCTTTCGCCGAGGCTCCGGCCGCGCCCGCGTCCCCCCGGAGCCTCGCCGAGGGCGCCGCGCGGCGCCGCTGGACGCTCTCCGCCTGGCTGTTCGCGCGGGAGGGCGGCGGGCGCGAATCGCTCGCCGCAGGGGGAATGCTCGGCGGCAGCCAGGCCGGCCTGCGCGCCCTGCTCCCGCTGCGCGGCGGCCTCTCCCTCGCCATCAGGGTCTCCGCTCCCGAGGCCGAAGCCGCGCCCGGGCTCGACTGGCGGCCATCCCAGCGCCTGCCGCTCCACCTCCTGGCGGAGCGGCGGCAGGCCCTGGGGAGGGGCGGGCGCTCCGCCTTCGCGCTGGCGGCCTATGCCGGCGTCAGCGACGCGCCGCTCGGCGCCTTTCGTCTCGACGCCTACGGCCAGGCCGGTGCGGTCGGGCGCCGCCGCCGCGCCCTGTTCGCCGACGGCGGCGCACGCCTCTCATGGCCGCTGGGGCCCGCGAAGCTGGGGGCCGGCCTGTGGGGCGCGGCCCAGCCGGGGGCCTCGCGGCTCGACGCCGGCCCGCAGGCGGCGCTGGCCATCCCCTTCAACGGGCGCCGGCTCACCGTCGCGGCCGACTGGCGCGTTCGTGTGGCGGGCCGCGCCCGGCCCGGCTCCGGCCCGGCCCTCACCCTCGCCACCGACTTCTAGCGCCATGCCCTTCGCCGCCGCGCCTAAGCCTTTGCAATCGGCCGGAGCCGCCTCTACGGGAACGGCACGGGCATCCGCCCGACCTTCTTACGCCATGGCGACGATCCTCTACCTCACCCAGGACGGCATTACCGACCATATCGGGCAGGCGCAGATCGCGCCTTACCTGATGGGCTTGGCGCGCCTCGGCCACTCCATCCACATCGTCAGCGCCGAGAAAGCGGGACGCGAGGAGCCGATCGCCCGCTACCGGGCCCTCTTCGACGCCGTCGGGATCAGGTGGACGCGGGTCCGCTACGCCAACCGGCCGCCGCTCGTCTCCTCCTTCTGGACGATGCGGCTGATGGCGCGCGCCGCCGAGCGGATCGCGGCGGCCGAGCGGCCGGACCTCGTCCATTGCCGCTCCTACCTGCCGCTTGGGCTGGCGGCACGGCTGAAGCGGCGCTTCGGCATGAAATATCTCGCCGACTTCCGCGACTTCTGGGCCGACGTCGGCATCGAGACCAAGCGGTTCAAGTTCGTCTACCGCTGGTTCCTGGCGCGCGAGCCGGCGCTCCTGGGCAATGCCGACCATGTCGTCACGCTCACCGACCGCGCCGCCGACCTCCTCATCGCCCGCCACCCGCACGTCGCCGGCGGCCGCCGCGACAATTACACGGTGATCCCGTGCTGCGCGGACTTCGCCTTGTTCGATCCGGCAAAGGTCGATCCGGCCGCGGCCGAGCGGCGGCGGCAGGCTTTGGCCATCCCGGCCGGTGCGCCGGTGCTCCTCTACCTCGGCAGCCTCGGCGCCGACTATCTGCTCGTCCACATGATGGACCTGTTTCGCGAGCTGCGCGCGATCCGGCCCGACGCGGTCTTCCTCTTCCTCGCCAATAACGGGCGGGAGCTGGTCGAGGCCGAGGCGGCGCGGCACGGCATACCGGGCGAGGCGCTCCGCTTCACCTCCTCCGACCGGCGCGACATCCCCGAATATCTCGCCCTGGCGAGCGTCTCGGCGGTGTTCATCCGCCCGACCCTCTCCAAGGCCGGCTGCTCGCCGACCAAGCTCGGCGAGCTGTTCGCGATGAACGTGCCGATCGTCGCCAACAGCGGCTATGGCGACATCGACCGGATCGTCAGCCCGGAGCGCAACGGATCGGTGGTGGTGAAGGATTTCGCGCCGGCGACGCTTCGGGCCGCGCTGGAGACGGTGCTCTCCCATCCGGAGCGCGGCGGGACGATCCGAGCGGCGAGCGGCGAATTCTCCCTCGAAGAGGGTGTGAGACGCTACGATCGCATCTATAGAAAGCTCGCCGGCGCCTCGGAGGGGGCCGGCGCCACGGTCGTCGCGGGTGAAGCATGCTGAACATCGTCGTCCTCAACGGCGGCCGCGGGGCGGCTTCGATCATCCCGGCGATGCTGCGCCACCAGGGGCTGAACGTCACCTCGATCGTCAATGCCTATGACGACGGCAAGTCGACCGGCGAGATACGCCGCTTCTTCGACATGCTGGGCCCGTCCGACATCCGCAAGGTGCAGGAGCTGATGCTGCCCGAGGAGGACCCGCAGCACGAGGCGAGCCGCGCCCTGTTCGCCTTCCGCTACGAGGTCGGGGCTGACCGCGAGGCGATCCTCGCCGAGATGCGCGCCTTCGCCGACGGAGGAAGCTCGGTCGCCGGCATCGCCCTCACCAGCCGGACGGTGGCGGCGGCGGTTCGGACCTTCGTCCGCGAGTTCCTCGACGGGCTGGCGGTGATCGAGAAGGCCCGCGGCGCCCGCTTCGAGTTCGGCGACTGCTCGCTGATGAACTGCCTCTATGCCGGCGCCTATCTCGCCTGCCGCCGCGACATGGAGCTCACCACCAAGACGATGGACCGGCTGTTCCGCCTCAAGGGGACGGTGCTTCCCAACAGCGTCGAGAACAAGTGGCTGATGGCGCTCCGGCAGAATGGCGAGGTGCTCTATTCCGAGGCGGAGATCGTCGAGCTGCGCTCCAACGTGCTGATCGACGCGGTCTACCTGCTCGACCGGCCGCTCGACCGGACGCGTTTCGCGGCGCTGACCCTCGAGCAGCAGCGCTACTTCCTCAGCCGCCACCACGCCGGCGCGGCCGCCTCGCCCGGCGTCAGGCTGGCGCTCGAGCAAGCCGACGTCATCGTCTTTTCGGCGGGGACGCAGCACAGCTCGCTCTACCCGACCTACATGTCGCGCGGAATCGCCGAGACGATCGCCCGCAACCGCGAGGCGCTCAAGGTCTTCGTCACCAACATCGGCGCCGACTACGAGACTCCGAGCTACCGCGCCTCGGACTATGTGCGCGGCGCGTATAAATATCTGCGCCTCGCCGAGGGGCGGCAATATGCGATGCCGGAGCTGTTCTCCGCGATCCTGATCAACAACGGCCGCCGCAAGGCCGACGAGACCTATGTCGATTATGACGAGGAGAATTTCGCCGAGATACCCGTGCGCCGGATCGTCGACGACTTCGAATCCGCCGCCTCGCCGGGCAAGCATGACGGGGCACGGGTGATCGACACGATCCTCTCCCTCTACAACGAGACGGCAGGCGCGCCGTGAGCGACGCCGCACCCGTCCCGTCCCTGCGCGGCAAGCTCCTGCTCATCTTCGATCTCGACGGGACGCTGGTCGACAGCTCGCCGCTCCACGCCCGCGCCTTCGAGGAGGCGTTCGCGCCCCATGGGGTGATGGTCGACTATGGCACCATCGCCGGAATGACCACCGCCTCCGCGGTGGAGCGGGTCGCCGCGGGCGCCGGGCTTCAGCTCGACGAGGAAGAGAAGGCGCGGCTGATCGGCGACAAGCGGGCGCGGGCGCTGCGGCTCATCGAGAACGAGCTCACCCCCATCGCGGGCGCGGTGGAGTTCGTCCGGGCGGCGCGGCCGCGCTTCCGCCTCGCTTTGTGCACCTCCGCCTCGCGGCGCGGAGCGGAGGCCGCCCTGTCACGGGTCGGCCTGACGGGCTGCTTCGATCCCGTCGTCACCGCCGAGGACGTCCGCGAGGGCAAGCCGGCACCGGAGGCCTTCCTTCGCGCGCTCGAGGCGCATGGCGTCCCGGCCGGCGACGCGCTCGTCTTCGAGGATGCCGAGAGCGGCCTCGCGGCGGCGGCGGCGGCGGGCATCGAGGCGGTCCGAATCGACCCCGCCGACCCTTCCGCCGTCTCCTGGACGCAGCTCCTCGCCGCGCTCGACGAGGCGCGGCCGTGAGGATCCTCGCCGCCATCGTCACCTACAACCGGCGCGCGCTGCTGGAGCGCTGCATCGACCATGTCCGCGGCCAGACCCGGCCGCCGGACGGCCTCATCGTCATCAACAATTCCAGCCCCGACGACACGGTGGAGATGCTCGAAGCCAAGGGCGTCCGCTACGTCACCCAGCCCAATGTCGGCTCGGCGGGCGGCTGGAAGCGCTCGATCGAGGAGGCGCTCGCGGGCGGGTGGGACGCCGTGTGGCTGATGGACGACGACGGCTACCCGCATCCCGGCGCGCTGGCGCTGCTCGAGGCGAGGCTGACGGGCGACGTGCCCTGCGTCTCCTCGGTCGTGCTGTGCGAGGACAATCCCAACCGCTTCGTCTTCCCCTTCCCGGTGCTCGATCGGCGCGGGCTGCCGGTGATGGTCGCGCGGCGCCGCAAGATCCGGCACCTCGACCGCCTCCGCCAAGTGGCCGGGGGCGACACCTATCCGTTCGCCCATCTCTTCAACGGCGCCTTGGTCAGCACCGAGGCGGCGCGGCGGATCGGCAACGTCGAGAGCGACTTCTTCCTGATGGGGGACGAGGTGGACTTCTTCATGCGCCTGCGCCGGCTCGGTCCGGTCCTCTCCCACCTCGACGCGCACCACCTCCACCCCGACGTGTCGGGGCGGCCGCTCGACCCGGCCAAATTCTATTATTACGTCAAGAACACGATCATCCTCAATCGCCGCTATTTCGACAAGGTGTGGGCCCGCCATGCCATGGCGGTGGTGGCGGCGCTGGCCCGGACGGCGCATCGCAACTCCATCCCGCAGGCGCTGAGCTATGTCGCCGGGCCGCGCGCGCCGGTGCTGTGGAAGGCGGTGTCTCGCGGCCTCAGCGGCCGGGTCGGCAAGGATTTCGATGGCTGAGCTGAGGGCGCTGGTCGCCGCCGCCGGCAGCGGCACCCGCGCCGGCCTGCCCTATCCCAAGACGCTTCACCCGGTGCTCGGCCGGCCGATCCTGCTCCGCCTCCTAGACCTGCTGCGGCCGCTCGACCCCCGGCCGGCGGTGATCGTCAGCCCTTCGGGCCGGCAGGAGGTGGAGCGCTGCCTCGCCGAGGCCGGCGCAGCGGCCGAGCTGATTGAGCAGCCGGCGCCGACCGGGATGGGCGATGCGATCCTGCGCTTCCGGGACGCGCAGGGCGCGGCGGAGACCGAGCATCTGCTCGTCGTCTGGGGCGATATCCCGCTGCTCGAGCCGGCGACGATCGAGGGGCTGCGGGCCGCGCACTTCGCCGGGGGCAACGACTTCAGCTTCGCCACCCGCCGGGTGGAGGAGGCCTATACGATCGTCGAGCGGGACGCCTCCGGGCGCGTCGCCGCCCTCATCGAGACTCGCGAGGCGGGCCTGCGCCCCGGCCCGGGCGAGCGCGACATCGGCCTGTTCCTGTTCCGCGCCAGGCCCGTGTTCGATCTGCTCGCGCGGCGGCTGGAGGGCGCCGAGGGCCGCTCCACCGGCGAGCACGGCTTCCTCTACATCGTCCGCCACCTGGCCGCGCGCGGCTTCAAGGTGGAGGCGGTGCCGATCGCAACCGAGCGCGACCTCATTTCGCTCAATCGGCTGAGCGACCTCGGGGACCTTGCCGGCTGACCTCGTCCGCCGCAAGCGGCCGCCCCAGCATCAGCGCGAGCCACGCATCGAACGTGCCGGACCCCGACAGCGCCTCGGCGCGGCGCCGCAGCGCGGGCCCGTCGGCCGGCTGGGCGAGCGCCGCCTCCATCCCCTCGGCCAGCGCCGCCGGATCGCCGCAGGGCACCAGCCGCCCGAAGCGCCCGCCGTCGAGGATTTCGGCCGGGCCGTGCGGGCAGTCGGTGCTGACGATGCCCAGGCCGAGGCGCATCGCTTCGATGAGGACGTTGCCGAAGCCCTCGAAGTCGGAGGAGAGGACGAAGAGGTCGGCCGAGGCGAGGTAGGCGGAAGGGTTGGCGACGAAGCCGGGTAGAAGCACGTCCTCGGCGATTCCGAGCCGCGCCGCCTCGGCCCTCAGCGCCGGCATCATCGCGCCGTCGCCCAGGATCATCAGCCTGGCCGCGCGGCCGTGGCGGCGGAGCAGGGCGAAGGCTCGGATCAGCAGCAGGTGATTCTTCTCCGGCTTCAGCGTTCCGGCGGTGACGAGCCTGCCGTCCGCCTCGCCCCACAGCGCGTCGATAGCCGGGTCCCGAACCGGCGGCCCCGGGTCCGGCACCGGATTGTGCAGCACGTGGATGCTCGGCCTTGCTATGCCGCCGAGAGCCGCGAGGTCGTCGGCGGAGCCCGAGGAGACCACCACCCGCGCGTCGGCCTTGGGATAGAAGAGGCGGACGGTCGCCTTGAGAAGCCGAAGCGTCCGCCTTTGCCCGGCATATTGGAGCGAAAGCGGCGCGTGGTCGCTGACGACGATCCGCGTCGGAACGCGCGCGAGGAGGCGGGAGAGGATCGCGACGACGGTGAGCGGCCACATCCGCGCCTGGAGGGCGTGGGGGCGGCGCTCGCGCAGGTATCGCGCAAGCGGCCGTATCGCGGCGACCAGCCGGTGGGCGCCGAGGTCCACCACCCTCACCTCGGGCGGCAACATGGCGAGCAGCTCGCCCCCGGCCCTGACGAGCACCAGGTCGACCTCGTAGCCGCGCCCGACGAAGTCGCGGATGAGGTTGAGCGCGACCCGCTCGGCGCCGCCGCCGCCCATGTTCGGGAGCAGGAAGGCGAGCCGCTCCGGCTGCCAGCCTGGGCTCACGCCGCCTGGGTCCATTTCCGGCGCCAGCTCTCGAAGCTGAACAGGAACCACAGCAGCCCGTAATTGACGCGCTCGCCGCGACGGTAGCGGGCCAGCAGCCGCTCGAGCGCCTTTCGGTCGAAGAACGGCGCCGGATCGTCGAGCATCTCCAGGAAATGATCCTGGTAATAGTCGCGGATCCACTGGTCGAGCGGCGCGGCGAAGCCCCGCTTGGGCAGCGTGTACAGCTCGCGAGGAAGGTAGCGGCCGAGCAGGCGCTTGAGGATGAGCTTGGTCTCGCCGCCGGCGATCTTGAACTTCGCCGGGAGCTGGGCGGCGAACTCGACGAGCCGGTGGTCGAGCAGCGGCTCGCGCCCCTCGATGCTGTGGTACATGGTCGCCCGGTCGACCTTCACCAGCACGTCGTCGACCATGTAGCGCTTGAAGTCCCACTCCCCCATCTGGTTGAGCAGCTCGCCCTCCGCCGGCGGCGTGAGGCGCTCCTCATAGGCCGGGAAGAGGGCGGCGAGATCGCCGGCCGAGGCGCTGTGCAGCCGCCGCTGCATGAAGCTGAGGAAGGGCTGGTCGGCGAGGAGCCCCGCCTGCCGCCGAAGCGTCTCGCCCCGCGCCCCGGGAGCGACGGCGCCGGCGAGGGCGAAGGCGCCGCGCGCGCCGACCCGCCCCGCGAGGCCGAGCCGGCGCACCTGCTCCCAGCGGTTGAGGAACTCGACGTAGCGGACATAGCCGCCGAACAGCTCGTCGCCGGCGTCCGCGCTCAGCACCACCTTGACGCCATTCTCCTTCGCCAGCTGCGAGACGTAGGTCGTGGCGATGCCGCTGCTGTCGCCGTGGGGCTCGTCGTAAATGTCGTAGAAATGCTCCAAGATGTCGCGCCCGCGGCCGGACGAGAGCACCGCCTCCTTGTGCTCGGTTCCGAGATAGGCGGCGATCTTCCGCGCATCGGCGGATTCGTCATAACCTTCTTCCGAAAAGCCGATCGTGAAGGTGCGAAGCGACCCGTAATGCTTCGACAGCACGGCGGTGACGAGCGAGCTGTCGACTCCGGCGCTGAGGAAGACGCCGACCGGCACGTCGGCGACCATCCTGTAGCGGAAGGCGCTGATGACGATCTCCTCGAGCTCGTCGACGAGGTCGTCGAGCGGGCGCTCCCGCCACTCGGCATTCTCGGCGTAGTGGACGTTCCAATAGCGCTCCAGCGTCACCCGCCCCTGCTGGAACTTGAGGATATGGGCCTGCGGCACCTTGGCGACGGAGGAGAGGATGGAGAGGCCGCTGCTGATATAGCCGTGGGCGAGGAACTCCGAGACGGCGGCGGGATCGATGTCGCCCCGCTCGTCGGCGCCGAGGAAGGGCTTCAGGCCGTTCAGCGTGCTGGCGAAGGCGAAGCGGCCGTCCTTCTCGTAATAGTAAAGCGGCTTCACGCCGGCGCGGTCGCGGATCAGGTAGAGCGCCTTCTCGGCCTCGTCCCACAGCGCGAAGGCGAACATGCCGATGAAGCGCTCGACGCAGCGCGGGCCCCAGCAGTGGAAGGCCTTGAGCACAACCTCGGTGTCGCTCGACGAGGTGAAGCTGTAGCCGCGGCGGACCAGCTCCTCGGCGACCTCGCGATAATTGTAGATCTCCCCGTTGAAGACGGTGACGAGGCGCTCGAAGCGCATCGGCTGGTGGCCGAGAGGCGACAGGTCGATGATCGAGAGGCGGCGATGGCCGAGGCCGACCCCGTCCTCCAGATAATAGCCGCAATCGTCGGGCCCGCGCCGGGCGATGGCGCCGGTCATCGCCTCGAGGACGTCCTGGCCCCGCGAGGGGTCGATGAAGCCGGCTATGCCGCACATGGTCGATGAGCCTTCAGGCGCGAATGATGTCTTTGATGGCGCTCTTGCCACCGGCGAAGTCGCGGTAGAAGCCGCCGCGCCACAGCTTCAGCACCGCCGGCAGCCGGGCCACCCGGCCCTTGGCGAGGAGCTGCAGCCGGCGCTCCAGCCGCTCGCCCTCCGAGGCGATGCGGGCGAGCGCCGCCGCCACCCGCGCCTCCCCGACCAGCGACACGGCGAGGGCGCGACGCTCCTCTATGCGGCGGCGGAAAAGGCCGAGCTGGTCGATCTGGGCCCGCCACGCCTCGCGCGGGTCGGCGGTGCCGTAGAGGCGGACCAGGTCCCAGGTGGAGGCGTTCTCCTTGGCCATCACGCTCTCGGTCGAATTGCCGCCGTGGCGCCGGTAGAGCTGGAGCGGCGCCTCGATGAGGAGCTTGGTCCCCAGAAGGTCGGCGAGCGTCGCCACCCAGCCGTCATAGTTGAGCGCCTTGGGGAAGGGGAGGAGCAGGGGGATCAGCTCGCGCCGCAGCGCCGAGCAGCAGCCGGCGACGTGGTTGCTGTCGGGATAGCCGAGCTTGCGGGCGTTCTGGAGGAAGGTGACGCCGAGCCGGCGGCCCTCGCCGTCCATCAGCTCCTCGTCGTTGATCGCCATCAGCATGGACGGGTTCGCCTCGAGCGCGGCGAGGACGCGGGCGATCTTGTCGGGATGCCAGATGTCGTCCTGGTCGCTGATGAAGACGAGGTCGCCGTCGGCGAGCGAGACGACGCGCTCGAAATTGCCGTTGAACCCCAGGTTCGCCGCGTTGCGCTCCACCCGGACCGGGAAGGGCGCGGTGGCGGCGAAGGCTTCCGCGATCTCGGCCGTGCCGTCGGTCGAGCCGTCGTCGCAGACGATCAGCGCATCCGGAAGGCGCGTCTGGGCGGCGAGGCTCGCCAGCTGCTCGGCGAAGAAGCGCGCGCCGTTATAGCTTGCGAGGGCGATCACGACCTTCATGAGCGGAGACTGGACCCCTTGCGGATGTCGTTGGAAGCAAAAGCATTTGGCGAAGGCGCGGCAGGCGCCGGCGCGGGTCCTCTAGCGCAACTTGCGGCGAGGGCCAACCTCGGCTTGAGCGGGGCGCGGCCGCCCCTCAATGAAAATCACGGTGCAAAAGAGCGCGGTTGCCGCTAGGAGGCGCGCGGCCGGCGGACAGGGGCGCGCCGGCTTTTCCGGGATCGATCAGCGGAGGCTTGGCTTGAAGGGTATCATCTTGGCGGGAGGGAGCGGCACGCGGCTCTATCCCGTGACGCTGGCCGTCTCGAAGCAGCTGCTGCCGGTCTACGACAAGCCGATGATCTATTATCCGCTGGCGACCCTGATGCTGGCCGGGATACGCGAGATATTGATCATCTCGACGCCGCACGATTTGCCGCACTTCCGCACCCTGCTCGGCGACGGCGGGGCGATGGGAATCTCGCTCAGCTATGCCGAGCAGCCGCGGCCGGAAGGCCTGGCGCAGGCCTTCATCATCGGCCGCGACTTCGTCGGGGACGACAGCGTCGCCCTGATCCTCGGCGACAACATCTTCTTCGGCGCCGGCCTGTCGGGCCTCTGCCAGGACGCGGCGGCCTGGACCGGCGGCGCGACCGTCTTCGCCTATCATGTCGAGGATCCCGAGCGCTACGGGGTCGTGTCCTTCGACCCGGAGACGGGCGAGGCGACCGAGATCGTCGAGAAGCCGGCGCATCCCGCCTCGAGCTGGGCGGTGACCGGCCTCTATTTCTACGACAATGACGTGCTCGACATCGCCGCCGCGGTGAAGCCCTCGGCGCGGGGCGAGCTGGAGATCACCGACGTCAACCGCGCCTATCTCGAGCAGGGGCGCCTGCGCGTCAGCCGGTTGGGCCGCGGCTTCGCCTGGCTCGACACCGGCACCCACGACAGCCTGGTCGACGCCACCGCCTTCGTCCGCACGGTCGAGCAGCGCCAGGGGATCAAGGTGATGTGCCCGGAGGAGATCGCCTACGAGTTCGGCTATCTCGACGAGGCGCAGCTGCTCGCCGCCGCCGAGCGGATGGGCAAGTCCGATTACGCCAACTTCCTGCGCCGCCGCGCCGCCGAGGGGCGGACGATGCTGGCGGCGCCGACCAGCGAGCAGAGATTCTGACCATGGCGTCCCGCACCATTCTCGTCACCGGCGGCGCCGGCTTCATCGGGTCGGCCGTCTGCCGGCACCTGATCGGCCGCGGCGACACCCGCGTCGTCAATCTCGACAAGCTGACCTATGCCGGCAACCTCGCCTCGCTCGCCGACGTGGCGGCGAGCCCCGACTATCGCTTCGTCCAGGCCGACATCGGCGACACGGCCGCCGTCTCGGCCCTGCTCGCGGAGGAGCGGCCCGACGCGATCATGCACCTCGCCGCGGAAAGCCATGTCGACCGCTCGATCGACGGCCCGGGCGAATTCATCGAGACCAACATCGTCGGCACCTTCCGCCTGGTCCAGGCGGCGCTCGGCTATTGGCGCGGGCTCGAGGAGGAGAAGAGGGCGCGCTTCCGCTTCCACCACATCTCGACGGACGAGGTGTTCGGCGACCTGCCGTTCGACAGCGGCGTGTTCACCGAGGAGACGCCTTACGACCCTTCCTCGCCTTACTCGGCCTCAAAGGCGGCGTCCGATCACTTGGTGCGGGCCTGGCAGCACACCTACGGCCTGCCGGTGGTGCTCTCCAACTGCTCGAACAATTACGGCCCCTATCATTTTCCCGAGAAGCTGATCCCGCTCGTCATCCTCAACGCGCTGCACGAGCGGCCGCTGCCGGTCTACGGCAAGGGGGAGAACGTGCGCGACTGGCTCTATGTGGAGGACCATGCCCGGGCGCTCGACCGGATCGTCAGCGACGGGACGCCCGGCGAGACCTATCTGATCGGCGGCCGCGCCGAGCGCACCAACCTCGAGGTGGTGCGCACCATCTGCCGGCTGCTCGACGCGCGGCGCCCGCGCAAGGGCGGCGCGCGCTACGAGGATTTGATCGAATATGTGACCGACCGGCCCGGCCACGACCGGCGCTACGCGATCGACCCGTCCAAGGCCGAGCGGGAGCTCGGCTGGGCCCCGCAGGAGAGCTTCGAGGGCGGCATGGGCAAGACGATCGACTGGTATCTCGCCCGCGAGGATTGGTGGCGGCCGCTGCGCGACAAGCGCTACGCCGGGGAGCGGCTGGGGCAGGGTTGAGGCCGAACCCCTGTATTCGGCGGCGGATGTCGCCTACAGGGCGCTCGCCGGGCGCTGGCCGCCTCGAAGCGCATCAGGAGCGCAAATTTGTCTGATCCGATCTATGTCACGCGTCCGTACCTGCCGCCGCTCGCCGAGTTCCTGCCGATGCTGGAGCGGATCTGGGAGACGCGCGTCCTCACCAACGCGGGACCGTTCCACGTCGCGCTCGAGGAGCGGCTGAGAACGCTGTTCGAGGCCGAGAACGTCACCCTGACCACCAACGGCATGCTCGCGCTGACGGCGGCGCTGGACGCGGCGGAGATTGAGGGCGAGGTGGTGACGACGCCCTATTCGTTCGTCGCGACGACCCATGCCGTGAAGATGGGCCGGCTCACGCCGCGCTTCGTCGACGTGCGGGCCTCCGACCTCAACATCGATCCTCAGGCCATCGAGGCGGCGATCACCCCGCAGACCCGGGCCATCGTCGCCGTCCACGTCTACGGCAATCCGTGCGCGGTGGAGGAG
The DNA here is from genome assembly GCA_019232625.1 of Alphaproteobacteria bacterium. Lineage (GTDB taxonomy): Bacteria > Pseudomonadota > Alphaproteobacteria > Sphingomonadales > Sphingomonadaceae > Allosphingosinicella. The sequence goes on from JAFANP010000034.1 coordinate 106,615, forward strand.
ATCGACGCGATCGCGGCCCGCCACGGCCTCAAGGTGATCTACGACGCCGCCCACGCCTTCGGGGTGCGCTACAAGGGGCGCAGCCTCCTCTCCTGGGGCGATTTCGCGACGTTGAGCTTCCACGCCACCAAGGCGTTCAACACGTTCGAGGGCGGGGCGATCGTCTCGCGCGCGGCAAGCCGCACCTCGCTCGACCGGCTGCGCAACTTCGGCATCCAGGACGAGGTGCGCATCCCCGCGGTCGGCACCAACGCCAAGATGAGCGAGTTCAACGCCGCCTTGGGCCTCCTCCAGCTGGATCATTTCGAAGGCGTGCGCGCCGCCCGCGCGGCGGTCGACCGGCGCTACAGGGAGATGCTGGAGGACGTGGACGGAATCGACGTGCTCGCCATCCCGGACGAGGTGGTGCCGAACCACTCCTATTTCCCGATCCTCGTCCGCCCGGGCTTCGGCGCCAGCCGCGACGCCGTCTACGAGGCGCTCAAGGCCGAGAACATCTATTCTCGGCGCTATTTCTACCCGCTCCTCTCCAGCCTGCCCATGTACCAGGACATGCCGGGCGCCGACTCCGCCAACCTGCCGGTCGCGACCCGGGCCGCGGAAGAGATATTGTGCCTGCCGATCTTCCCGGACCTCGCCGCCGAGGACCAGGAGCGGATCGTCGGGATCCTCCGCTCGCTCGCATGACCGGGGCGGGAGCGGACGCGCGCGGCTACCTGTCGGACGCCTATGCCGAGGCTTTGGCCGAGTTCGGCCGGCCGCGGCGGCTGCCGCGCAGCGGCGGGTGGATCCTGGAGCGGGAGGTGCCCGGCACCGCCCTCAGGGACGCGATGGGGCCCTATCCGATCTTCTCCTGCCGCGACTGGCGGGCGCTGGAGGCCGACCTCGACGAGATTTCCGACCTGGTCAGCCTGTCGCTCGTCGCCGATCCGTTCGGCGCCCACGATCCCGAGCTGCTCGGGCGATGCTTTCCCGACCGGATGGTGGCCTTCAAGGAGCATTTCGTCACCGACCTCGGCGCCGCCGACCTTTCCACCGTCTCCAAGCACCATCGCTATTATGCGCGGCGGGCTCTGGCCGCGCTCGATCTCGACCTCCTCGAAGGGGAAGCGGCGGCGGCCTTCGCGCCGGAATGGTCGCGGCTCTACGGCGTGCTCGCCGCCCGCCACGGCCTCACCGGCATCAAGGCCTTCTCCCCCGCCTCGTTCGAGAAGCAGCTTCGCGTGCCCGGCGCGGTGGTGCTGCGGGCGCGGCACGAGGGCGCGACGGTGGGGGCGCACATCTGGTACCTGCAGGAGGGCGTGGCGTTCAGCCACCTCGCCGCCGTCGACGAGCGCGGCTATGCGCTGATGGCGGCCTACGGCCTCTACGCCTTCGCGCTCGAGAAGCTGAAGGGGCGCGCCGCGCGGCTCAACCTCGGCGCCGGGGCGGGCGCGGCGGGCGACGCGGCGGACGGCCTCACCCGCTTCAAGCGCGGCTGGGCGACGGGCACCGTCCCCGTCCATTTCTGCGGCCGGATCTTCGATCCCGCCGCCTACGAGGCGGCGGCGCGGGCCCGGCCGGCACCCCCGGCGAGCGGCTATTTCCCGATATACCGGGCGGGGGAGCTGGGCTAAAGGCCCGTGCCGGCCGGCGCGAGGCCGGTTTCTGGGAGACATGGACGTGGCGAAGGTGGTTGTATTCGGAGTCGGCCAGTGGGCCGAGCTCGCCCACTTCTATTTCACCCACGATTCCGAGCACGAGGTGGTCGGCTTCGCCGTTGACCGCGACTATCTCGAGGCCGCCGAGCATAAGGGCCTCCCCGTGGTCGCCTTCGAGGAGGTGGAGCGGCATTTCCCTCCCGCCGACTTCGCGATGTTCGTGCCGCTGAGCTTCAAGCGGATGAACCACGTCCGCGCCGAGCGCTACGCCGCGGCGAAGGAGAAGGGCTACACCCTCGTCTCCTACGTGAGCTCGCGCGCGACCACCTTCCCGGGCTTCGCCTGCGGCGACAATTGCTTCATCTTCGAGGACAACACGATCCAGCCCTTCGTGACGATCGGCAGCGACGTGGTGATATGGAGCGGCAACCATATCGGCCACCACACGACCATCGGCGACCATGTCATGATCACCTCGCACGTGGTGATATCGGGCTGCTGCACGATCGAGGACTTCACCTTCTTCGGAGTCAACGCGACGGTGCGGGACGAGACGGTGGTCGCCCACGACACTTTGGTGGGCATGGGCGCGGTGATCGCCAAGGACACCCAGCCGTTCGAGGTCTACCGCCCGACCGGCACCGAGCCGGCGCGGATCCGCAGCGACCGTCTGCGCAGCCTCTCCCACAAGTCCAAGGGCTGACCATGCGCTGGGAGAAGAAGGGCGTCATCTTCAGCGCCGAAGGCCAATATGAGTGGATGGCGCACCATGCGTGCGTGCCCGTCGCCGACCGCATCGGCGAGAACCGGCTACGCATCTATTTCAGCCCGCGCGACACCCGCGGCCGCTCCCACGCCACCTTCATCGAGGTGGAGGCGGACGATCCCGCCAACGTCCTCTACGTCCACGACCGGCCGATCCTCTCGCCCGGCAAGCTCGGCACCTTCGACGACAGCGGCGTCATGCCGTCGAGCCTGGTGGAGCGGGACGGGCGCAAATACCTCTTCTACATCGGCTGGAACCAGGGCGTGACGGTGGGCTACCGCAATTCGGTGGGCCTCGCCGTCAGCGACGACGGCGGGGTCACGTTCGAGCGGATGTTCGAGGGGCCGGTGGTCGACCGGACTCGGATCGAGCCCTATTTCTGCGCGTCGCCCTTCGCCATGTTCGACGAGGACGACGGCAAGTGGAAGCTCTGGTACGCCTCCGCCACCGGCTTCCTGACGGTCGAGGGGCGGCCGGAGCCGGTCTACCAGGTCAAATATGCCGAATCCGACGACGGCATCGACTGGGTCCGCGAGAACCGCGTCTGCCTCCCCTACACGTTCGAGGGCGAGGCCAATGCGCGGCCGGTGGTGGTGAAGGAGAAGGGCCGCTATCGAATGTGGTATTGCTTCCGCGGCAGCTTCGGCTATCGCACCGACAAGGCCCAATCCTATCGCCTCGGCTATGCCGAATCCGCCGACGGGGTGAATTGGACGCGGATGGACGACCGCGTGGGCATAGACCGCTCCGACACGGGCTGGGATTCCGAGATGATGGAGTATCCGTTCGTCTACGAGCATCGGGGCGTGAAGCACATGCTCTACAACGGCAACGGGTTCGGCGAGACGGGCATCGGCTATGCCGTGCTGACGGAGGATTGAGACGAAGATGGGCCAGAGCTTCCGCTCCCCCGCCAAGGTGGCGCGCCGGCTGAAGATGCTGCCGGAGGTCCGCCGCCACGTGCGCAACTGGCCCTCGTTCCTGTGGAACTACGCGCTCGGCTTCGTGCCGGACAAGCCGTACCGCTTCCGCAACGGCGCCAAGCTGAAGATCGGCCGCGGCGTCGACCACGTGCCGGTGATCGAGATATTCTTCCGCAAGGATTATGGCGATATGCCGTCCGACGCGGTGATCGTCGACCTCGGCGCCAGCGTCGGCGTCTTCTCCGTCTACGCGGCGGCGACGGCGCGCAACGTCCGGCTCTACGCCTATGAGCCGATGCCGGCCTCCTTCGCGCTCGTGCAGGAGAATGTGCGGCTGAACGGCAAGACCGGCGCCATCACCGCCGTCAACAACGCCGTGGGCGGCGAGGCGGGCGAGCGCGAGCTGTTCGTCGGCGGCACCGACTTCTTCTTCCCGACCCTGATCGGCCCCGACGGCAACCGCCAGGCCGACCGCATCACCGTCCATTGCACGACGCTGGAGGAGATATTGCGCGCCAACCGGCTGGAGCGCATCGACCTCCTCAAGATGGACATCGAGGGCGCCGAGTACGAGTTCCTCTACAAGGCGCCCGCCGAGTGCTTCGAGAAGGTGCGCGAGATCCGCATGGAATATCACGACCTCGACGAGGGCGAGCGAAACCTCGCCAGCCTCAAGGCCTTCCTGACCCGCCACGGCTTCGCGGTGACCAAGGAGTGGGCGAACACGCCCACCAACGGCAACCTGTGGGTGAGGCGCGCGGCGTGACCCTCGATGCCGCCCTCTACCGCGAGCAGGGCTATGTGCTCTGCCGCCGCTTCTTCGATCCCGACGAGGTCGCCGCCATCCATGCGGAGGCGAAGGCGGTGTTCGCGGCCCAGATGCGGCGCCACGGCCTCATCGGCCAAGGCGAGGTGGACGAGGCGGCCTTCACCGAGGCCATGTTCCGCCTGTTCGAGATCGACCTTCCCGCGTTCAGCAATTGCGGCAAGCAGGCGCAGCATCTGATCTCGCTCCACCGGCTGTCGCTCGACGAGCGGATCGTCGAGGGGCTGCGGACGCTCGGCCTCGGCTTCCCCAACATCAGCACCCGTCCCGTCCTCTATTTCAACCACCCGCGGCTTGCGAAGAAGGAGGTCTACTGGAGGCTCGCCCTCCACCAGGACTGGCGCAGCATGCAGGGGTCGCTCGATTCCACCGTCGTCTGGCTGCCCCTGGTCGACATCGATCGCCGCCTCGGCGCGCTCGAGGTGCTGCCCGGGAGCCACAAGAGGGGCCTGGTGGAGGCGGACATGGAGGACGGCTACGGCCATATCTCCGAGGCGGCCCGCGCCGGCATCGACGAGGGCCAGCTGATCTCGGTCGAGGTGGAGCGGGGCGACGCCCTGTTCTTCTCCACCTTCCTGCTCCACCAGTCGGGCACCAACGTCTCGGACGCGATCCGCTGGTCGTGCCACTTCCGCTACAACGACCTGGCCGAGGCGAGCTTCGTTGAGCGCGGCTTCCCGCATCCCTATGTCTACCACCCGGTCGAGGAGGCGCTGACCCCCGGCTTCCCGCCGCCGGACATGGTCCGGGACTATTTCGAATCCGCCGGCGAGGACCGGCCGCCCATCAAGAGCGTGGCGGCCGGATAAGGCGTGGCCGAGGACCGTCCCCTGGTCAGCGTCGTCACCACGACGTGGAACGCGGCCGACTATCTGCGCGAAACCTTGCAGAGCGTCTTCGACCAGACCTACTCCCCGATCGAGGTGGTGGTGGTCGACGACGGCTCGACCGACCACACCCGCGAGGTCGTGGAATCCTTCGGCGGGAGGGTGCGCTACATCCGCCAGGACAAGGACGACAAGGGCGGGTCCACCGCCATCCCCAAGGCCTATGCGGCCGCGCGCGGCAAGTATCTCGCCACGCTCGACCATGACGATCTGTGGACTCCGGAGAAGATCGAGCGGCAGGTGGCGGCGATGGAGGCCGATCCCGCCCTCGGCGCGGTCTTCACCCGCTTCAGGATCGTCGACGGGCAGGGCGCCGACCAGGGCGCCTCGCCGCTCGTCGGGCCTTCGGGCGACGTGTTCCACGCGCTCCTCGCCGGCAACCTCTATTGCTATTCCTCCGCCCTCTTCCGCCGCGACGTCTTCGAGACGATCGGCCCGCAACGGCCGTTCGACGACGGCGTGGGCCTCGGCGACTGGGACCTCTGGCTGAGGATCGCGCGCCATTTTCCGGTGCGGTTGCTCGACGAGGAGCTGACCCGCTACCGGGTCCACCGCCGAGGCTATTCGGCCGACCTCGCCCGCATGGGGCAGGCGACGCTGAACGTGCTCGCCCGCCGCCGGGGCGACGTCCATCCCGGCTGCCCGGAATGCGAAAAGGCCCTGGCGACGGCGCGCGGCAGGGCGTCGGTGGCGTTCCTCGGCGCCTTCCACGCCAAGGCGCGCGGCGGCGACCTCAAGGGGGGGCTGCCGGCGCTGAGAACCGCCGTGGGTACGTCGGCCTCCACGGTGTCGCGGCCCGAGAGCCTCGCCGCACTGGCCAAGAGCTTCGTCGTCGGCGCGCTCAGGCCCCGGCCGGGCGGCGGCTGATGCGCGCGATCTTCCGGGCGACCGCCATCCTCGGCAGCGCTTCGGTCGTCTCGATCCTCGTCGGGCTGGTGTCGGCCAAGGTCGGGGCGGTGCTGCTCGGCCCGGCCGGCTTCGGGCGGTTCGCGGTACTCCAGACGCTCGTCACGTTCGGCACGCTGATCGCCAATCTCGGAGTCTCGGTCGGCCTGGTGCGGCTCGTCTCCGAAGCCCTCGGCCACGACAGGCCGGACGAGGCCTTCCGCCTCCACCGCGCCGCCTGGACGATCTGCGGAATCACCGGCGCGATCGCCGCCGTCCTCCTCGTCCTGCTGCGCCGCCCGCTCAGCGGCTCGCTGTTCGGCGACGCCGCGGGGGCGGCCGCCCTCGTCATCATCGCCCCCGCCATTCCGCTCTCGCTGGCCAATGCGATCCAGAGCGGCATGCTGAACGCCCACCAGCGGGTCGGCGACCTGGCGCGCGTCCAGATCGGCACGGCGCTGGTAGCGCTGGTGCCGACGGTGGCGCTCATCGCCCTGCTGCGCGAGCGCGGCATCGCGCCTGCCGTCCTTGCCGCGAGCCTCGCCGGCTGGGCGGTGTGCTTCTATTTCTACCGGCGCCTGCCGGCGGTCCGGCCGGAGGCGGCCCAAGCCGAGGCCGGCGACGCGCAAGCCCGCCCGGCCAAGGCGCTGCTGCGGTTCGGAATCCCCTACATGGCCAGCATGGTGTTCGGCGCCGGCGTGCTGATGATCATGCCGCTGGTCATCCTCAAGGCGCTGGGGCCGGCGGAAGTCGGCCTCTACCGAGCGGCGACCAGCATCTCCGTCAACTATCTGAGCGTGCTGCTCGCGGCCATGTCGCAGGACTATTTCCCCCGAGTGTCGCGCGCCGCGCGCGAGCCGGAGGCGCTCGTCGGGCTGATCAACGACCAGGTGCGGCTGATCCTGCTGGTAGGCGGCCCGGTGATCCTCGCCATGATCGGCCTCGTCCCGGTGCTGATCCCGATCCTCTTCTCCGGCCGCTTCACCGGCGCGGTCGACCTGCTCGAATGGCAGCTGCTCGGCGACCTCTTCAAGTTCCCGCTGTGGGCGATGTCCTATGTGATCATGGCCCGCCTCCATCCGCGCGCCTTCTTCCTCACCGAGCTGCTCGGCGGCTCGATGCTGCTGGTGCTCAGCTGGTTCGCGATGCAGCGATGGGGGCTCACCGGCCTCGGTGTCGCGTTCCTGGTCAACGCCTTCCTGATGTTCCTCGTCGAATGGGCGATCCTGCGCGTCCGCATCGGCCTCAGGTGGACTCGCGACAACGCGCTGCTTCTGGCGGCGCTGGTCGCCGCGATGGCGCTGGTCATCGCCCTGCCGCCCCTCGGCGCCGCCTTCTGGCGCATGCCCGTCGCCCTGGCGCTTGCCGCCGTCGCCGGAGGCTTCACGACGAGGGTGCTGTGGCGGGAGTTCGGCGGCTGGGAGGGGCTGCGCGCCTGGCGCAAGCCGCGCGGCGCGGCTTTGAACCCCACCGGCGAGTGCTAGGGAAGCGCATGGCGAATCAACCCGAGGCCGGCTTTCCAGACTTCGCTCGGTCCGCCGAGACAAGCGAGGCGGCCGACCGTCCCGCCTTCTCGATCTGCACGCTGGTGACGCGGCCGTCGGAATATGCCGAGATGGCCGCCTCTTTCGTGGAGCGCGGCTTCTCGCCGACGGATTGCGAATATCTCTATCTCGACAATAGCGGCGCCAACCGGTTCGAGGCCTTCGGGGGCTACAATCTGTTCCTCTCCGTCGCGCGCGGCCGGCATGTCATCCTCTGCCACCAGGACATCCTCCTGCAGGACGACGACCGCGCCGCGCTCGAGCGGCGGCTGGAGGAGCTTACCGCCTTGGCGCCGGACTGGGCGCTGTGCGGCAATGCGGGCGGAGTGGCGCTCGGCCGCCGCGCGATCCGCATCTCCGACCCCCACGGCCACAGCCAGGCGCAGGGCCCCTTCCCGGCACGGGCCACGGCGCTGGACGAGAATTTCATCGTCGTGCGAAGGGACGCCAACCTCGCCTTGTCGCACGACCTGGCGGGCTTCCATTTCTACGGCGCCGACCTGTGCATCGTCGCCGACTTCCTGGGGCGCAGCGCCTGGGTGATCGACTTCCACCTGCTCCACAAGAGCCCGGGGCTGGTGGATCCCGGTTTCTACCGCATGCGCCGCGAAGTCGCGCGCAAGTACCGCCGCGCGCTGCGGCCGAGGTGGATCGTGACCACGGTCACCGATTTCTTCCTGTCCGGGTCGCGCCTCGCGAGCCGCCTGCTCACCTCGCCCGCGGCGCGCATTCCGCGCCGCGCCGCGCAGATCGTCCGGCGCCTCAAGGGCTGATCGGCGGGAAGCCCCTTGATCCCCCTCTTCGTCTTGCCCAAGAGAGGCGCGCCAGCCCTGGCCTGAACGAAAGACCGGCTCCTTGGACATCCGCCGCCTCGCCATCCCCGACCTGATCGAGATCGTCCCGGCGCGCCACGGCGACCATCGCGGCTTCTTCTCGGAGGTCTGGAACGGCCCGGCCCTGGCGGCGCACGGCATCGAGACCCGTTTCGTGCAGGACAATCACAGCTTCTCGGTGGAGGCGGGCGTCCTGCGCGGCCTTCACTATCAGGAGCCGCCGGCGGCGCAGGCCAAGCTGGTGCGGGTGACCCGCGGCGCGATCTACGACGTCTGCGTCGACATCCGCCACGGCTCGCCGACCTTCGGCCGGTGGGTGGGGCTGAAGCTCTCCGCCGAGGCGTGGAACCAGCTTCTGGTGCCCGAAGGCTTCGCCCACGGCTTCCTGACCCTCGAGCCCAATTGCGAGGTGCTCTACAAGGTGTCCGCGCCTTATTCGCGCGAGCACGACCGCGGCATTCGCTGGGACGACCCGGCGCTCGCCATAGACTGGCCCCTGGAGGGGCGGACGCCGATCCTCTCCGGCAAGGACGGGGGCGCCCCGACGCTCGCCGAGGCCGCCCCCGCCTTCGCCTGGCAAGGGGACGCGTGAGCCCTATCCTGGTGATCGGGCGGAGCGGCCAGCTGGCGCGCAGCCTGGCCGAGCGCGGCGCGGCGCGCGGGCTTGAGCTCCGCTTCGCCGCCCGTCCGGACCTCGATCTCGCCAGGCCGGAGACGCTGAGGCGGGCCGTGGCGGAAAGCGGGGCCGCGATCGTCGTCAACGCCGCCGCCCACACCGCCGTCGACCAGGCGGAGGACGAGCCCGAGGCGGCCCATGCGCTCAACGCCGTCGCGCCGGGAGTCCTCGCCGAAGCGGCGCGGGAGCAGGGCGCGCGCCTGATCCACGTCTCGACCGACTATGTCTTCGACGGCTCGGGCGAGCGGCCGTGGAGGGAGGAGGATCCCACCGGTCCCTCCAGCGTCTACGGCCGCACCAAGCTGGCCGGGGAGGCGGCGGTGCGGGCGGCGCTTCCCGACCATGTCATCCTCCGCACCGCCTGGGTCTACAGCCCCTTCGGACGCAATTTCGTGCGGACGATGCTCTCGCTCGCCGGGACCCGCGACGCGCTGACGGTGGTCGGCGACCAGGTCGGCAATCCCACCTCCGCGCTCGACATAGCGGACGGCATTCTCGCGGCCGTCGCCGCCTGGGAAACCGAGCCCGCCCGGGGGACGGGCGAGACCTATCACCTCGCCGGCACCGGCTCGGCCAGCTGGGCGGACTTCGCGCGGGAGATATTCGCCCTCAGCCGGGCGCGGGGCGGCCCGTTCGCGGAGGTGCGGGACATCGCCAGCGCGGACTGGCCGGCAAAGGCGCCGCGACCGCTCAACAGCCGGCTCGCCTCCGACAAGTTCGCCGCCGCCTTCGGCTACCGGGCGCCGGACTGGCGCGCCTCGCTCGCCCCGGTCGTCGAGCGCCTCCTTGGCGAAATCGCGCCGAAGGACTAAGTGAGCGGCCTCACCGGATTGAAGAGACGGGCGCATGTGCGGAATCGCTGGATTGCTGACGGCCGGCCGCGCCGATCCGGCGCTGGTGCGGCGGATGATCGCGCCCATCGCCCATCGCGGCCCGGACGACCAGGGCGTCTGGACGGACGGCGACGCGGGCATCGGCCTCGGCCACCGGCGTCTCTCGATCGTCGACCTGTCGCCGCTCGGCCATCAGCCGATGCTATCCGCCGACGGCCGCTGGATGCTCAGCTACAACGGCGAGATCTACAACCACCTGGCGCTTCGGGCGGAGCTTCCTGCCGTCGCCTGGCGCGGCCATTCCGACACCGAGACCCTGGTCGAGTGCATCGCCGCCTGGGGCCTCGAGGCGACGCTTCGCAAGGCGGTCGGCATGTTCGCCATCGCCTTGTGGGACCGCCAGCGGCGCGAGCTCGCCCTCGCCCGCGACCGCTTCGGCGAGAAGCCGCTCTACTACGGCTGGGCCGGGAAGGATTTCGTCTTCGGCTCGGAGCTGAAGGCGCTGCGGGAGCACCCGCGCTTCTCCGCCGAGATCGACCGCCGCGCGCTCCGCCTCTACGCCGCGCGCACCTACATTCCGGCGCCTTTCTCCATCTATCGCGGCGTCTACAAGCTCGAGCCGGGCTGCATCCTCACCGTCACGCCCGCGGCCGCCGACGGGCCGCCCTCGGGCCCGCCGCGCGAAGGCGCGCCCGAAGCCGGCCTGAGCCTCGCCCGCTACTGGTCGTATCGCGACGTGATGCGCCACGGCCTCGCCGACCCGATCGGCGACGAGGGTGAGGCGCTGGAGCGGCTGGAGCGGGTCCTCGCCGAGGCGATCGGCGGCCAGGCCGTCGCGGACGTCCCGGTCGGCGCCTTCCTTTCCGGCGGGATCGACAGCTCGACGGTGGTCGCGCTCTATCAGAAATATTCCTCGATCCCGGTGCGCACCTTCTCGATCGGCTTCGAAGAGGCGGGGTTTAACGAGGCCGAATATGCCAAGGCGGTGGCGAAGCATCTCGGCACGGTCCATCACGAGCGCTACGTCACCGTCCGCGAGACTCGGGACGTCATCCCGCTGCTCCCGGCCATGTACGACGAGCCCTTCGCCGACAGCTCGCAGATCCCGACCCACCTCGTCAGCCGCTTCGCCCGCGAGCAGGTGACGGTGGCGCTGTCGGGCGACGGCGGCGACGAATTGTTCGCCGGCTACAACCGCCACTTCGCCGCGCCGGCGCTGTGGCGGCGGCTGAGCCGGCTGCCGCGGCCGGTGCGCGCGATGCTCGGCGGGCCGCTGAGCCAGCTCCCCTCAAGCCTCTGGTCCGGAGCGGGGAGCCTGCTGCCGGGGCGCCGGCAGCCGCATTTCGGAAGCAAGGTGAAGAAGGCGCTGCGCGTCGCCGGATCGGCCCGCAGCTTCGACGACGTTTATACCAGCTTCCTCGACGAATGGAGCTTCGAGCCCTCGCCGGTGCGGGGCGCGGAAGGCGGCGAGGCGGGGTTCGACATGGATTTCGCGCCCGGCGCGCCCGACACCTTGCGCATGATGTATTGCGACGCGACCTCCTACCTGCCCGACGACATCCTCTGCAAGGTGGACCGGGCGGCGATGGCGGTGAGCCTCGAGACGCGGGTGCCGTTCCTCGACCACAGGGTCGCCGAGCTGGCGGCGCGAATCCCGATGGGGATGAAGGTGAGGGGCGGCAAGGGCAAGCACATCCTACGCGAGCTCCTCTACCGGGAGGCGCCGCGCGCCTTGTTCGAGCGGCCCAAGGCGGGCTTCGGGATCCCGGTGGGCGAGTGGATCAAGGGCTCGCTGCGGCCCTGGGCGGAGGAGCTGCTCGACCGAGGCCGGATGGCGGGCGAAGGCTTTTTCGACGCCGACATCGTCCAGCGCCGGTGGCAGGAGCATCTGAGCGGCCGCCGCGATTCGACCCCGGCCCTGTGGGCCGTGCTGATGTTCCAGGCCTGGCACCGGCAGGAGCCGGAGAGCCGGCGCGAGGCGGCGTAGCGTTCCTCCCCACCCTGCGCGCAGGGAGGGGGACCTACCGCGCCCCGAAGCCGCTGAGCACGGTGCGGATGGTGCGGGCGACGATCAGCAGGTCGAGCCAGAACGAGAAGTTCTTGATGTAGTAGAAATCGTACTGCAGCTTCCACAGCACGTCCTCGACGTCGGCGACATGGCCTTGCTTGACCTGCGCCCAGCCGGTGATGCCGGGCCGGACGATGTGCCGGTAGCGGTAGAAGGGCAGCTCCGCCTCGTACCATTCCGACAGCGGCACCGCCTCCGGCCGGGGGCCGATCCAGCTCATCTCGCCCTTGAGGATGTTGATGACCTGCGGCAGCTCGTCCACCCGGTAGCGCCGGAGGAAGCGGCCGACGCGGGTGACGCGGCTGTCGTCGTCGCGGGTCATCGCCGAATCGCGCGCATCCTCGGCGGCGTGGACCCGCATCGAGCGGAACTTGAACATCATGAACGGGTGGCCGCGATAGCCCATACGCTGCTGGCGGAAGAAGACCGGCCCTTCCGAATCGAGCCGGATGAGGAGCGCGACGACGAGGAGGAAGGGGAGGAGGAGGGGGATGGCGAGCAGCGCCATGGCGAAATCCCACACCCGCTTGACCTTCGCGTAGACGATGCCCGGGATGAGGGAGCCGAGATTGTTCTCGGAAAGATGCTCGATGGCGACTCGGCCGGTGAGGGATTCCTCCATCTGCTTGACGTGCATGACGAGGGTGCCGGCAAGCGCTCGGTCGGCGAGGTAGCGCTCCCATTCGTCGGGTATGTCGAAGCGCAGGTCGGCGACGACGGCGTCGTAGGCCGCGGCGGCGTCGGTCGGATCGGATAGGCTGGTCCAGCGCACGTCGGGTATCCGGAACAGGGGACCGACCTCGCCGTACGGCACGACGCCGATCGAAAGGCGCTGCTGCCGCTGCAGCTTGAAGTAGACGATGTAGTACCAGAAGGCGGCCAGCACGAAGCTGAAGAAGAAGTGGAGGCGGCTGTAATCGAGGCGGGCGAAGAAGAAGACCGCTAGCGCCGCCCCGTAGCTCGCCGAGAAGGAGGGCAGGATGTGGTAGGAGGCGCGGACGCCCGGATAATGCGACATGCGCCGGAAGGCGTAATAGCCGGCGATCAAGGCGAGGGTGGTGCCGATCAGGGAATCGTTGAGCGCGGCGAGATCCCCGGCCGGCGCGTCGAACGGATAGCGCACGGCATAAGGCAGCAGCACGGCGAGCAGCAGGCCGACGCCGAGCTGGAAGCGCACCCGGTGCCACAGCGTGCGGCGCGCGCTCGTGAATTTTGCCGAGGTCAAGGCCAACGCGTTGCTCGTCCCAAGGGAATGTGAGGAAGGGAGACTTCGCTGCCGTTAAAGGAAATTAGCGCCGCAAGTCCACCATTTGCGCGGCGCAGCGGCGGTTGAGTTGGCCCCCGGCTTTCGTCTAAGCGCCGCCCAACTCTCCATCGGCGGGCGCAACTTCATGACTATCCTCGTAACCGGCGCGGCCGGATTCATCGGCTTTCACACCTGCCGGCGGCTTCTCGCCCGCGGCGAGACGGTGATCGGCCTCGACGCCGTCAACGATTATTACGACCCCAGGCTGAAGCGCGACCGGCTGGCGGAGCTGGCCAGGCAGCCGGGCTTCCGCTTCGTCGAGGTCGACTTCGCCGACAATGCCGCTCTGACGGCGGCGCTGGACGGCGCGGAGTTCGACCGCATCGTCCATCTCGGCGCGCAGGCCGGGGTCCGCTATTCGATCGAGAATCCGCACGCCTACGTCCGCTCGAACCTCGTCGGCCACGTCGACCTCCTCGAGCTCGCCCGCCATCGCGGCGTCCGGCACCTGGTCTACGCCTCCTCCTCCTCGGTCTACGGCGGCAACAAGGAGTTGCCCTTCCGGGTGGAGGACCGCGTCGACCACCCGCTGTCGCTCTACGCGGCGACCAAGAAGGCGGACGAGCTGATGAGCGAGACCTACGCCCATCTCTACCGCCTCCCGCAGACGGGGCTGAGGTTCTTCACCGTCTACGGCCCGTGGGGGCGGCCCGACATGGCGATGTGGATCTTCACCAAGGCGATCTTCGCCGGACAGCCGATCGAGGTGTTCGGCGAAGGCAATATGCGCCGCGACTTCACCTATATCGACGACATCGTCACCGGCGTCGTCGCCTGCCTCGACAACCCGCCCGCCGACGACGGCGAGGAGAAAGCGGGGGGAAGCCGTTCTCCCCACCGGGTCTACAACATCGGCAACCACCGCTCGGAGGAGCTGACCCGGATGATCGACCTGCTCGAGCAGGCGTGCGGGCGCAAGGCGGAGCGGCGGCTGCGGGAGATGCAGCCGGGCGACGTGCGTGACACCTATGCCGACATCACCGCCATCCAGCGCGACCTCGGCTTCGAGCCGAAGACGACCATCGACGAGGGCGTACCGCGCTTCGTCGACTGGTACCGCGCCTATCACGGCGTGTGAGGCACGAACAACTTCGCTTTATCGGCTGATCCTGAGCAGGACTGAGCCTGGCGAAGCCTGTCCTGAGCGACGCCGCAGGCGGCGTCGAAGGGGGCCTGTCTCGAAGGAGCGTCCGCCGTTTCGACAAGCTCGACGGCTACTCAGGAGGAGCGGCAACAGGCCGATCTGCTTCGCTTGCTCCTAGAGCGACCAGCGCTCCACGCCGGCGAGGGCCCGTCCGGCGTAAAGATTCTTGAGGTCGGCGAGGAGGCCGCCTTCCGCCACCAGGCCGGCGACCTTGGCGTCGTCGAGCTGGCGATAGGCCTCGTGCGGGACGGCGGCGAGGACGAGGTCGTAGCGGCGGTCGAGGGCGTCGGCGTCGAGCTCGGTGCCATATTCGTGCCGCGCCTCGGTCGGGTCGGCAAGCGGATCGTGGACGGTCACCTCGTGCCCCAGCGCCTCCAGCCGGCGGATGACGTCGATCACCCGGCTGTTCCTGAGGTCGGGGACGTTCTCCTTGAACGTGAGGCCCATGACGAGCGCGCGGCCGGCGCGGCCGCGGCGCTCGTGCACCCGGTCGGCGACCCAGGCGCCCATGCCGTCGTTGATCGCGCGGCCGGCGAGGATGACGTTGGGGTCCTGGCCCAGCTGCTGGGCGCGGAAGCTCAGATAATAGGGATCGACGCCGATGCAGTGGCCGCCCACCAGGCCCGGCTGGAACTTGAGGAAGTTCCATTTCGTGCCGGCCGCGTCGAGCACGTCCCAGATGGAGATGCCGAGCTTCGCGAAGATCTGGGTGATCTCGTTCATGAAGGCGATGTTGATGTCGCGCTGGGCGTTCTCGATCACCTTGGCGGCCTCGGCGGCCTTGATGGAGGCGGCGCGGAACACGCCTCCGCTCGTCACCGCGCCGTAGACCGCGCAGAGGCGCTCGAGCACCTCGCCGTTCTCGGCGGCGACCACCTTGGTGATGCGGTCCACCGTATGCTCCCGGTCGCCCGGATTGATCCGCTCGGGCGAGTAGCCGAGGAAGAAGTCGCGGCCGCGCACCAGCCCCGAGACCTCCTCGACCAGCGGGCCGCAAATCTCGTCGGTGACGCCCGGATAGACGGTGCTCTCGTAGACGATGACCGGGCTTCGCGCGGGGTCGAGCAAGGTCGCGACCGAGCGGGTGGCGCCGATGACGGGGCCGAGATCCGGCTGGTTTTCGGCGTCGACGGGCGTCGGGACGGTGACGATGTAGATGTCGGCGCCGCGGCAGTCCTCGGCGCGGCTGGTGAGCTTCAGCGGCGAGGCCTTGAGCGCCGCTTCGTCCACCTCGCGGGTGCGGTCGATCCCCTGCTTCAGCTCCTCGACCCGGCGGCTGTCGATGTCGAGGCCGGTGACCGTGTAGGTCCGCGCCAGCGCAACGGCGAGCGGAAGCCCGACATAGCCGAGGCCGACGACGACGATCTGCTCGTTTCTGGACGCGCTCATGGGTCTCGCTTCTGAGGGACGGGAATGGAGGGATGGCGGCGGCACCGCGACGCGCCCGCCCAAAGGCGAGCCGCCGCCGAAAGTCAAGCCGCCGACGGGCTCAAGGCGCCGTCTCGCGCCCGTAGAAGACGGCCTGGTGGGCGACGAGCCAGGGCCGGTTCTCGCGGGTCAGGTGCTGCAGGAAAGAGCGGGGTTTCTTGGTCAGGTTCTTGGGGACCTCGGCCTGGAGGCCGAGGCTGCCCGCAATCTGGGCGACGAAATGGATGCAATTGTGGGAGCCGAGATCATAAGAGGGCTGCGGCGAGGCCTTCCAGCGATTCACCGTCGCCAGCACCCGGTCATATTCGGAATCGGAGAGGGTGAGGCTGAAATGCTTGTCGCTCGCCTTGATGTAGGCGGCGCCGTGGTCCGAGATCACCTCGCCCGCCACCCGGCCCATCAGGATGGCGGGTGTAACCGTTTTGGCGGTAAATCCGTAGTCCACGTCGATTCGCTCGCCGCTGCGGTCGAGGGTTCCGGACATGGTCACGAAGGCATGGGGGAAGCTCGCGCCGAGCTCCTTGGAATAGAAGGTGATGGTGACGGCCGCGAAGGCCGGCGTCGCCGCGAGCGCCAGCAGCAGGGCGGCGGCCAGCGCCGCAAGGCGCTTCGATAGAATCGCGTGAGGCAAGCGCCCCTCCCAGCGGACCAAGATGGAAACCTCTGAAACAGAATGCGTTATGGATCAACATGCGGCGGTGCGCGTAAGTGTCGCACCTTTGCAACAGTCAGTCGCTAAGCGGCATCGCGCCTGAACCTTTGCTTGCGCCCGGCGTTCGGTTCAGGCTTCGTAAAAGGGCGTCTGTTACGGAGCGCAACGGATTTCACGATACAGCCATTTCGGGGTAGACAGCCAAGGAAGCCTCGGATAGGAACGCGGACTGAAATCGAGAAGATCAGACTCGAGTACGAAGGGAGAAGCTGACGTGGGTTTCAAAGGTATTATCGCTGCGACCGCCTCGGTTGCGCTGTTTGTGGCGCCGACCATGGCCGCTGCGCAGACCTCCGCCGCCGCTGCGCGCGCGACCGAGGTTTCGCCGGCGGGTGAGGGCGTCCAGGGCAGCGAGCTCCGCGGCGGCTTCATCATTCCGCTGATCGCGCTGATCGCGATCATCCTCGGCATTCTTGCCGCGACGCATAACGACGACGACAACCTTCCGACCAGCCCGTAAGGGCCGGCGGCGGTACTCGCCAGTCTGAGATTTGGCCGGATGAGGTTCGACTTCATCCGGCCAATTTTTGCGTCCGCGACCGCGGCGGCGCGCGCCTCCCGGCCGCAATGCCTGCCGGCGCTCCTCTGCTTCGCCCTCCTTGCCGCGGCCGCCCCCGCCCCGCCGGCCGGCACCCTTGCCCCCGGCGCCTTCGCGGCCGAATCGGGCGTCACGCTTCGCCAGGACGATCTTCGCGTGGGGGCGGTGGCCTACCGCCTCGCGCTCGCCGGGCGCGGCCTGTGCCCGCAGCCCTTTCCGCTCACCGGCCTGCTCTTCCATCACCTTGCCGAATATCTGCCCCGCGACCGGGCGTTGATGGTCTCGCGCTACGGCCTCGACCGGGGACCGGGCGTGCTCGGCGTCGTCGCCGGCAGCCCGGCGGACCAGGCCGGCCTCACCGCGGGCGACGTGCTGCTCCTCGTGAACGGCGCCGCCTTCCCGTCGGAGGCGAGGATCGCCGCCGAGCCCGACCGCAAGCGGTGGCGCCGGATGGTGGAGGACAGCGAAGCGACGCTCGAAGCGGCGCTCGCCGGCGGGCCGGCCGAGCTCCTCGTCCTGCGCCAGGGACGGGAGCTGCGCCTCACGCTCAGCCCGGTGCGCGGCTGCCTCGGCCGGGTGCGGCTCGCCCGCTCGACGCAGGTCAATGCCTTCGAGACGGGCCGCTACGTCGTCATGACGACGGCGATGCTCGGCTTCCTGCACGACGATGACGAGCTGGCGGTGGTCCTCGGCCACGAAATGGCCCACGGCATCCTCGGCCATCCGCCGATGCGCACCGAGGAGGGGGTGCTCGCCAGCCTGGGCATCGGCGCTGCGACCCTGTGGGATCGCGAGGCCGCGGCCGACAGGCTCGGCCTGAGGCTGATGGCGGCGGCGGGCTACGATCTCGGCGCGGCCATCCCCTTCTGGCGGCGCTATCTCACGAAATACGACAATTTCCCGCAGCTCTTCCGAAGCCACCCCAGCCTTGCGGCGCGCGAGAAGATCGTCCGGGAGGAGATGGCGGCGCATCCGGCTGTGCCGCCGGGGGTCCGCCGATAATCCTTTCCGCCCTCCCTGCAGGCAGGGAGGGGGAAATTGGAGTCGATCCCGGCTGAAAAGGACGGATCCCTAGAGTCGGTCCTCTCTTCGTTGAATCAGGATTCCCAAGGGTGCTGATCTGTGATTCAAGCTGCTTGCTGGAGTGGAGGCCGGCAGCGATGGCCAGAGCTTATTCGAATGATTTGCGGGAGCGAGTGGCCTGGGCGGTAGTGTCGGGTCGCTCGGTTCGTGATGCGGCGTCTTT
>JAFANP010000066.1 GCA_019232625.1 Alphaproteobacteria bacterium
ACCGTCACCGGGGCCGGAGCCGGCGTCGACGGCTGTGCGGGTGCCGGCGCCGCGACGGTGAGGAGGAAGGCCGCGAGCAGGCCGATCATCGCGCCGCCTCCCGCCCAGCCGTCGAGCGGCTGGCGCCGTAGGCGAAATAGAGGACCAGCCCGACGATATGGGCGCAGAAGAAGTAGATCTCGGTCCGCGAAGGCAGGCTGTAGAAGAGATAGAGGCAGCCGAGGATGCCGAACGGCCCCACCACCCAGGCGAGCGGCGTCGCGAAGCGGCGGGTCGCGTCCGGCGCGCGCCGCCGCATCACCAGCATGCACGCGCAGACCGCGATGAAGGCGGTGAGCGTGCCGGCATTGGCGAGCGCGGCGAGGTCGGCGAGCGGGATCAGCCCTGCAAGCACCGCGACGACGAGCGCGGTGAAGATCGTGATCCGCACCGGTGAGCCGCGACCGGTGACCCGCGCCAGCGCTTCCGGCAGCAGCCCGTCGCGCGCCATCACGAAGAAGATCCGGCTCTGCCCGTAGAAGAAGGCGAGGATCACGGTCGGCAGCGCCACCACCGCGGAGACCGCGAGATATTTCGCCGCCAGCGGCTGGCCGATCTCGCGCAGGATCAAGGCCAGCGGCTCGGGACTGTTGGCGAAGCGGCTGAAGACGAGCGCGCCGATCGCCGCGCCCGCCACCGCCATGTAGATGATCACGCAGGCGAACATCGAGCCGACGATGCCGATCTTGAGATCGCGGCCGGGATTCTTGGTCTCCTCCGCCGCGGTCGCGATCGCATCGAAGCCGTAGAAGGCGAAGAAGATGATCGCCGCCGCGGCCATGACGCCGCGCTCCACCCCGTCCGGGCCCATCGTCTTGGGAAAGCCGTAGGGCATGAAGGGCTCGAAGCGGGCGGCGTCGAAATAAGGGAGCGTCACCGCGACGAAGACGATGAGGGCGACGATCTTCACCCCCACCAGGATGGCGTTGACGGTCGCGCTCTCGCGGGTCCCGTAGATGAGCATGCCGGCGACGACGAGGATGATGAAGATGGCGGGGAGGTTGAGGACGCCGCCGAGCTCGGGCCCGTTCACCAGCGCGGCCGGAAGCGCCATGTGGTAGCTGGCGAGGAAGCCCGAGGCATAGCCCGACCAGCCGACCGCGACGGCGCTCACCACGAGCGAATATTCGAGGATCAGCGCCCAGCCGACGATCCAGGCGATGAGCTCGCCGACGACGACGTAGGAATAGGTGTAGGCGCTGCCGGAGGCGGGGATCATCGTCGCCATCTCGGCATAAGCGAGCGCGGCGCAGGCGCAGATCAGGCCGGCGATGGCGAAGGAGAGGATGACCGCCGGCCCCGCCTTGGCTGCGCCGACCCCGGTCAAGGTGAGGATTCCGGTGCCGACGATCGCGCCGACGCCGAGGGCGACGAGGTGCGGCCAGCCGAGGCTGCGGTGGAGCCGGTGCTCGGCGGGCATGTCCTCGTCGGCGACGACCGCCTTGCGTGCGAACAGGTTCATGCGAGCCCCTCCCCGCCCGGAAGGTTCGAAAGGTGTGGAAGGTCGGGCTTCCATGGAAGCGGAAAAATGCGCGCCCGGCGCGAAGCGGGAGCGACGCTGGGAGCGGCGGCGGCAAGGGCGATTCGCGGTCTCATGGGACGGAGCATGGCAGGCGGCTTCCTATTGTTCCAGCGGCTTTGCCGCGGCGGCGGGCCCGCGTCCCGGCGCCGCCATTGCGAAGTCGCCCGCCGGGTGCGAAGAAGCGGGCCTTCGACGTGGAAACGACGCCTATGAAGCCGCTCCTGCCCGCCCTTCTGCTCCCGCTCGCCGCGTGCACCGCTCAGGTGTCGCATCCGACGAAGACGCTCGCCGAGCAGCAGGTCGACATCGACTATTGCACCCAGGCGGCGAACCACAAATTCTGGATGGATCCGATCGCCGCGCTGCTCAACGCCTATGACTGCCTCGAGGCCAAGGGCTATCAGCGGACCAGGGCGGTGCGCCGCAACGTCGAGAGCGCGGTCAAGGGTCCCAACCGCCCCGCCGCCCGCCCCGCCGAGCCCTGCCGCGTCCCCTGCACCTGAAGTCCGGCCCGCCCCCGGGGAAAGGGGACACGGACTTTTTGGAAAGGGGGACGCGTACTTTTTCGTGAAAAGGTACGTGTCCCCATTCGCGAGCTGAGGCTCTCGCTCATCCCCCGGAAATCTTCGGCGATCGCTACGGGCGGCGGCGGAGCTCGTCGCGGATTTCGCGGAGGAGCAGGACCTCGTCGGAGGGTCCGGCCGGCGCGGCCTCCGCCGGCGGCATCAGCCGCGTCGCCCATCTGACCAGCAGGTAGATGATGAAGGCGAGGATCAGGAAGTTGACGACCGCCGTCACGAAGGCGCCGTAGCCCAGCATCGGCACCCCGGCCGCCTTAAGCGCGGCATAGCTCATCGGCCCGTGATAGCCGTCCGGCACCGGCCCGAGCAGGACGAAATAGTCCGAGAAGTCGAGCCCGCCGAGCAGCTTGCCGACGACGGGCATGATGACGTCGTCGGTGAGCGAGGCGACGATCGCCGCGAAGGCCGCGCCGATGATGACGGCGACGGCGAGATCGAGCACGTTGCCGCGCGCGATGAAGGCTTTGAATCCGGACATGGCCACCCTCCCCTTGTCGCGGCGACTATCCGCTATCGGGGCGCCGAAGTCGAGCCGGGGGCGCAACGAACGCGCCCCGCCGCGATCAGTAGATGTAGCCCTGGCGCTCCAGGAAGTCCTTCTCCCGCGCCGTGCGGGCGGCCGGGGGGCGGCGCCGCGCCGGCTTGGCCGTGCCGCGCGTCCAGGCGGGGCGGCGGGCGGGCGCCCGGACCGCCGGACTCGCCGCATTATCGGGAGCGAGGGCCGGCGCGGGAATGGTCGAAAGCGGCTCGGCCTGCGGCGCGGCTTCGACCTTGGGCGGCGCCGCCGCCGGGCGCTGCGGCGCATAGGCCTCGGCGCGGATTTCGGCGAGCTCCGCCTCGCTCAGCGCCTCGCCCGGCTTGAACGGCTGGGTGCGAAGGTCCGGCTCGGCGAGCAAGGCGGCGCGCGCGGCCTCCGCCGTGTCGAGCGGCCCCACCTTCCCCTTGCTCGCCATCAGCGCGATCATGCCCGCGAGCACCATCGCGACGAGCCAGCCGCCCCAGCCGAAGAAGTTCGTTCGCCGCGGCGCCGGCGGCGGCACGTAGCTGGCGAGCTGCACGTTCTGCTGGCGGATCCATTCCTTCTGGTCGTAGTCGGCGCGGCGCGAGGCCTCGCGCAGCACCGCATAGGCCTGGTTGATGTCGGCCGCGCTCGGCCCTCCGGCCGGCGCCGGCGCGCCGCCCTGGTCGGGATGATATTTCTTCATCAAGGCGCGATAGGCGGCCTCGATCACCACCGACTCCGCGTCGGGGGCGACGCCGAGCGTCTGGTAATAGGTACGGGCGGAGGCCATTCCCCCTTGTCTGGCCGATAAGGCGCGGAATTTCCAGCCTGCCCGCGTTGCCGCCCCGAGCCGAAGTTGGTAGGCCGGCCTATCGGCAGCGAGGAGGATCTGGCCATGCGGGACGTCGGTTTGCCAGAGCGCTGGGCGCCCGCGCTGCTCAGCCTGCTGCGCTTCGTGGCCGGCCTCATCTTCCTCGAACATGGCGCGCAGAAGCTTCTCGGCTTTCCGCCCTCGCCCATGCCGCAGCCGGCGCCGATGACTCTCTTCTGGTTCGGCGGCATCCTCGAGCTGGTCGGCGGCACGCTCGTCGCGCTCGGCCTCTTCACCCGCCCGGTCGCCTTCCTGCTCTCGGGCGAGATGGCGATCGCCTATTGGATGTTCCACGCCCCGCAATCGCCCTACCCCGCCGTCAACATGGGCGATGCGGCGATCCTCTATTGCTTCGTCTTCCTCTATCTCGCCGCCGCCGGGCCCGGGCCGTGGAGCCTCGACGCGACGATGCGCCGCGGCCGCCGGCGGTGAACGCGCTGGCGGAGTACGAAGGAACCCCATCGCTCACCCGCTCATCCTGAGTAGGGGCCCTGAGCGACGCCGCAGGCGGCGTCGAAGTGGCCCGTATCGAAGGACCAATCGGTGCGGTCCCTCGATAACGCCGCTTCGCCAGGCTCAGCGGCTACTCAGGATGAGCGGCTAGAGCGATCGGAGTCCCGCGACGGGCGCCTAGCGGACCGCGACCGGGGCGGAGTCGCCTGAGGAAGGCGCGGCGTCGGGCGCCGCCTCGGCGGCAGGCTCGGCGGCCGCCGGCGGGCTGCCGCGGTGGACCCGGACGTCGGACGCGGAGGCGAGGACGCCGCCGGAGCGGTGGATCCGCACCGCGCTGCCGTCGTCGCCGGTGACGAGGTGCATCGCCGGCTCGGCGCCGCGATGGACCGAGACGCCGGCGGCGATCTCGACTCGGCCTTCCGGCGCGGGAGCCTCGGCTTCGGCTTCGCCCGCCGCCGACTGCGCCAGCGCCTCGGCGCCCACATAGGGGCGGCGGAACGAGCGGGGATCGCCCCACTCGCCGTGCCAGCGGTAGAAGATGTGCGAGCCGATCGTCACCGCCTTGGCCATCGCCGCCGCCCACCACGGGCGGATGGCGGTGGTGTGATAGTGGGTGGCGAGGCCGACCGGGGCGTAGACATAGCCCGCCAGCGCCTGCTCGGCGATGCGCTGGGCGCGCTCCCAGGCGCCGCGCTCGCGGGCATGGGCGAGCGAGCCGTCGCAGGTGAAGCTGAACTGGCAGCCGGTGGTGCGGTTGGAGCCCTGGTAGACCACGCCGCAGACGGTCTTGGGAAAGGCGGGGTGGCGGACGCGGTTGAGGACGACCTGCGCCACGGCGCGCTGGCCGCCTTCGCTCTCCGAGCGCGCCTCGTAATAGACGGCGGCGGTGAGGCAATTGAGGGCGGACTGGACGTCCCCTCCCGACGCGCCGCCGATGTCGAACGGCCGCGCGGGCGAGCCGACCGCGATCTCCTCGGCGAGCTTCTCCGGCGGCGGCGGCTCTTCGGTGGCGAGCGGCAGAGACAGACTTTGGAACCCCGGGGCGGCGTAGCTGCCGCTCGCGGCCGCGCGCGTGCCGGCGGAGGCGAGCGGGCTTACGGTGCCCGCCGCGGGGACGCAGGACGCGCCGAGCAGCAGGATCGGCCAGCCCAGAACAGCCTTGTGCATGGATACGCGCCCCGTCCTTGGAAAGCGCCGGTCTAGGGGCGAGACGTTAGAAGTCGGTTAACCGTGGCCCTTCCCAGGGCCGGCCAACTGGACATGAGGGCCGCGAGCCGCCAAAGGAGCCGGGCTTTCAACCGCGCCCGAGGATGGAATGTCCGACCCCAAGATCGCCCGTTTCGACTGGGCGGATCCCTTCGCGCTCGACGCGCAGCTCAGCGACGAGGAGAGGCTCGTCCGGGACACCGCTCATGCTTACGCCCAGGAGCGGCTGCTGCCGCGGGTGACGAGCGCCTTCCTCGACGAGCGCTTCGACCGCGAGATCATGACCGAGATGGGCGAGCTCGGCCTGCTCGGCGCGACCATTCCGCCGCGCTACGGCGGCGCCGGGCTCAACTACGTCAGCTACGGCCTCGTCGCGCGGGAGGTCGAGCGGGTCGACAGCGGCTATCGCTCCGCCATGTCGGTCCAGTCCTCGCTCGTCATGCACCCGATCCACGCCTACGGGTCCGACGCGCAGCGGGAGAAATACCTTCCGAAGCTCGCCACCGGCGAGTGGGTCGGCTGCTTCGGGCTGACCGAGCCGGACGCGGGCTCGGACCCGGGCAGCATGCGCACCCGCGCGGCGCGGATCGACGGCGGCTTCCGGCTCAGCGGCTCCAAGATGTGGATCACCAACGCGCCGATCGCCGACGTCTTCGTCGTCTGGGCCAAGTCCGACGCGCATGAGGGGCGGATACGCGGCTTCGTCCTCGAGAAGGGCATGGCCGGCCTCGCCGCGCCCAAGATCGGCGAGAAGCTGTCGCTGCGCGCCTCGATCACCGGCGAGATCGTCATGGACGGGGTCGAGGTGCCGGAGGAGAATCTGCTGCCCGGGGTGGAGGGGCTGAAGGGCCCGTTCGGCTGCCTCAACCGCGCCCGCTACGGCATCGCCTGGGGGGCGATGGGCGCGGCCGAGGCCTGCTACGAGGCGGCGCGCCGCTACACGCTTGAGCGCAAGCAGTTCGGCCGCCCGCTCGCCGCCACCCAGCTCGTCCAGATGAAGCTTGCCAACATGGCGACCGAGATCGGCCTCGGCCTGCAGGCGGCGCTGCGCGTCGGCCGGCGGATGGACGAGGGCGAGCTGATCCCCGAGGCGATCAGCCTCATCAAGCGCAACAATGTCGGCAAGGCGCTCGACATCGCCCGGGTGGCGCGGGACATGCACGGCGGCAACGGCATCTCGGCCGAGTTCCACGTCATGCGCCACTCGAACAATCTCGAGACGGTGAACACCTACGAGGGCACGCACGACGTCCACGGCCTGATCCTCGGGCGGGCGATCACCGGGATCTCGGCTTTTTGATCCCCCCTCCCTGCACGCAGGGAGGGGACGGGGGTGGGTGCGCCTCCGGAAAAGCATCGCCCTCCATCGACATACCCACCCCCAGCCCCTCCCTGCGTGCAGGGAGGGGAGGCGATCATGGATAAACCCCTTGCCGGCGTGAAGGTGCTGGAGTTGGCTCGGATCCTGGCCGGGCCGTGGGCGGGCCAGCTGCTCGCCGATCTCGGCGCGGACGTGATCAAGATCGAGCGGCCGGGCACCGGCGACGATACCCGGCAATGGGGGCCGCCCTTCGCCGCCGACGGCGCGGCGGCCTATTTCCACGCCTGCAACCGCGGCAAGAAGTCGGTCGCGCTCGATCTCGCCGCGCCGGAGGGTCAGGAGGCGGTGCGGCGCCTCGCCGCCGAGGCGGACGTCCTCATCGAGAATTTCAAGGTGGGCGGCCTCGCCCGCTACGGGCTCGACTATAGCGCCTTGTCGGCGCTCAACCCCGGCCTCGTCTATTGCTCGATCACCGGCTTCGGCCAGGACGGCCCCTATGCGCTCCGGGCGGGCTACGACTTCGTCGTTCAGGCGATGGGCGGCGCGATGTCGCTCACCGGCGAGCCGGACGGGGCGCCGCAGAAGTCGGGCGTCGCCTATGCCGACCTGTTCACCGGCCTTTATGCGAGCGTCGCCATCCTCGCGGCGCTGAGGGCGCGGGACCGGAGCGGCCGCGGCGCCCATCTCGACCTCGCCCTGCTCGACACCCAGGTGGCGGTGCTCGCCAACCAGGCGCTGAGCTGGATGGTTTCGGGCGAGGTGCCGCACCGGATGGGCAACGGCCATGCCGCGCTCGTCCCCTACCAGGCGTTCGGGGCGGCGGACGGCGAGTTGATCGTGGCGGTGGGCAACGACCGCCAGTTCGAGCGGCTGTGCGGCGTGCTCGGCCTCCCCGATCTGGCGCGCGATCCCCGCTTCGCGACCAATCCGGCGCGGGTGGAGCACCGTGCCGCGCTCCTGCCGCTGATCGAGACGGCGATCGCGCCGCGGGCCTGCGGCGAGCTTTCCGAGGCGCTGGAGGCGGCGGGGATTCCGGCGGGGCCGGTCAACGCGGTCGACGCCGTCTTCGCCGACCCGCAGGTCGTCCATCGCGGCCTGAGGCTCGACGGCGGGGTGCCCGGGCTCGCCTCGCCGATCGTCATCGACGGCCGGCGGCAGGCGGCGGCGGCCGGCGGCCCCGCCTTGGGCGCCGGCCCGGGGCGCTTCGAAGACTGATCCGGGTTGTTGTCACGGGGGCCTGCTGGCGTCATGATCCTCAGGTAGTTGAGGAGGAAGGCTTTCTGCTGACCCAATACGGCGTGGTCCCCTGGCGGCGCGGCGCCGACGGCGCGGCCGAAGTGCTGCTCATCACGTCGCGGGAGACGCGGCGGTGGGTGGTGCCGCGGGGGAACCCGATCGCCGGGCTTCGACCCCACGAGGCGGCGGCGCAGGAGGCCTATGAGGAAGCGGGCATACGCGGCCCGGTCGAGACCCGGACGCTCGGCACCTATCGCTACGACAAGCGGCGGCGCGACGGCAGCCTGCTCCCCGCCGAGGTCCACCTCTACCGGATGCTGGTCGCCGAGGAGGCCTCCGCCTGGCCCGAGCGCGGCCAGCGCGAGCGGCGCTGGTTCGCGCCGGAGGCCGCGGCCGCGGCGGTGGACGAGCCGGAGCTCGCCGCGCTGATCCGAGCGGCGGCGGAATGACGAAAAGCCGGGCGGGCCTCACAACGCTTTGCACCGCGCGCGACGGCCTGTAGAGGGCGGCGATCCGCAAGGGGGGCCGCGATGCCGTTCAAGTTCTTCCAGTCGATCCTGCCGAGGGAGGCGCCCTTCTTCGACATGTTCGAGCGTCATTCGGAGACCCTGGTCGGCGGCGCCGAGGTGATGAGCCGGATGTTCGCCAGGGAAGAGGCGATCCAGGAAGCCTGCCGGCAGATCTCGACGTTCGAGGAGCAGGCCGACCAGGTCACCCGCGAGGTGCTCCACGCCGTCCGCCGCACCTTCATCACCCCGTTCGACCGGAGCGCCATCACCGACCTCATCTCCTCGATGGACGATGCCATCGACGAGATGCAGAAGACGGCCAAGGCGATCACCCAGTTCGACGTCGATCATTTCGAACCCGAGATGCGGGACATGGCGGCGCTTGCGGAGCAGGGCGCGAGGCTCGTTCGCGAGGCGATGCCGCTGCTGCGCAAGGTCGCCAGCAACCACGCCAAGCTCGACCAGATCACCGAGCAGATCGTCCACCTCGAGGAGGAGGCCGACAATCTCCACGATTCCGGGATGAAGGCGCTCTACCAGCGGCATCGCGAGGGCAATGCGATGGGCTATATCGTCGGCCGCGAGATCTACAGCCACCTGGAAAAGGTCGTCGACCGGCTTGAGGACGTGGCCAACGAGATTTCCGGCATCGTCATCGACCACGCCTGAGGAGCGGCGACCATGCACGAGCTGGCCCTGCCGCTGTTAGTCGGCCTCATCCTCGTCGCCTTGGCGTTCGACTATCTGAACGGGCTCCACGATGCCGCCAACTCGATCGCCACCGTGGTCGCGACCCGCCTGCTCAGCCCGGTTCAGGCGGTCGCCTTCGCCGCCTTCTTCAACTTCGCCGCCTATTTCCTCTCGCTCGCCGTCCCGAGCTTGCACAAGGTCGCGGACACGATCGGCAAGGGGTTGATCGACAAGGATCTGATCACGCCGGCCGTGGTGTTCGGAGCGCTCGTCGGAGCGATGTTCTGGAACGTCGTCACCTGGCTGAAGGGCATCCCGTCCTCCTCCAGCCACGCCCTCGTCGGCGGCCTGGTCGGCGCCGGGGTCGCCCATGCCGGCCTGACCGGGGTGCAGTGGACGGGCCTCAACAAGACGCTGATCGCCATCGTCCTCTCGCCGATGCTCGGCATGATCCTGGCGATGCTGATCATGCTCGCGACCAGCTGGGCCGCGGTCGGCGCGACGGCGCGGGGCGCGGAGCGAAGCTTCCGTGCGCTCCACCTCGTCTCCTCGGCCGCCTACTCGATCGGCCACGGCCTCAACGACGCCCAGAAGACGATGGGGATCATCACCGTGCTCCTCTATTCGACCGGGCATCTCTCCGGACAATTCCACGTGCCCCACTGGGTGGCGATCAGCTGCTACGTCGCGATCGGCCTCGGCACCCTGACCGGCGGCTGGCGGATCATCGAGACGATGGGGTCGCGCATCACCAAGCTGTCGCAGCACCAGGGCTTCAGCGCCTCGACCGGGGGCTCGGTGATGCTGTTCGCCGCCTCCTGGCTGGGCATCCCCGTCTCCACCACCCACACGATCACCGGCTGCA
Organism: Alphaproteobacteria bacterium; assembly: GCA_019232625.1. Classification (GTDB taxonomy): domain Bacteria; phylum Pseudomonadota; class Alphaproteobacteria; order Sphingomonadales; family Sphingomonadaceae; genus Allosphingosinicella. Next base: position 9,796 of record JAFANP010000066.1, read on the forward strand.
TCGTCGGCGCGGGGGTGGCGCGGCGGGTGTCGGCGGTGCGGTGGGGGGTCGCCAAGGACGTCGTCCTCGCCTGGATCATCACCATCCCCGCCTCGGCGGCGGTCGGCGCCGCCTTCTACCTGCTCACGACCTTGTTCTGATCCGCGGCCGGAGCGCGCCGGAAGAGGAGGATCGGCTCGCCCTTGTAGAGCGCCTCCTCGCGCGAGGCGAAGCCGATCCGCTCGGCGACCCGGATCGAGGGCGCGTTGGCGTGGCTGATGATGGCGGGGATCTCCCGCCCGGCCAGCGCCTCGTCCGCCCAGGCGAGCGCGCGGCGGCCCGCCTCGGCGGCATAGCCCTGCCCGTGCGCGTGGGGCGCGAAGATCCAGCCCATCTCAGGCAGCCCCTCGATCGAGGGCCGCATGTCGCGCTTGAAGTCGGCGAAGCCGATCTGGCCGAGATAGAGGCCGTCCGCCTTCCGCTCGACCAGCCAATAGCCGTAGCCGAGCAGCGCCCACAGGCCCGGCGCGGCGAGCATCTTGCGCCAGGTTTCCTCGCGGCTGAACGGCTTGCCGCCGAGATGGGTGACGACGCCCGGGTCGGCCATCGCCGCCGCCTGCGCGTCGAGGTCGCCGGCGCTGTAGGCGCGCAGGCGAAGCCGCTCGGTCTCGAGCGTCGGAGCCGCCCGCACGAGGATGGCGTTCATGCCGGGAGGACGGCGGCGCTTACTTCTTGCCGCCGAGGGTGAGGCCGCCGAACCGCTTGTTGAACCGCGCGACCTGGCCGCCCGTGTCGAGGACCCGGGCGTTGCCGCCGGTCCAGGCCGGGTGGACCTTGGGATCGATGTCGAGCTGGAGCGTGTCGCCCTCCTTGCCCCAGGTGGAGCGGGTCTCGAACGTGGTGCCGTCGGTCATCTGCACCTTGATCATGTGGTAATCGGGATGGGCGCCGGTCTTCATCTTGGATTTTCCTGAGCTGGTCGGCTGGTTCCGACCAGCCTCGAAAGGAGAGCGGCGCCCATAGCCGCAAGGGCCGGAATTGACAAGCCGTGCTGCGGCGCAATAGGCAGGCGGCAGCGAAGGTGCCGCCGGAGACGGCGGCTTAAAAGGCAAGCCGGTGAGAGGCCGGCGCTGTGCCCGCAACTGTAAGCGGCGGCGGCTCCCCCCGGAGCCCGTGCGCCGCGAGCCAGAAAACTGCCTCCGCGACGTCGTCCGCATCCGGCCGGGTCCAGCCTGCGATGCGTGGCACCGGCGGTGCGCGCGCGCCCCCGGTCCCTCCGTGACGGCAGTCCATGTCGTGAAGGAGGTACGCCGATGACCGTTCCCGCTCCCCTTTTCCTTCTCCTCGCCGCCGCCGCGGCGCCCCCGCCCGAGCCGGCGCCTTCGGCCGGCCAGGCCGAGATCGTCGTCACCGGCCGCGACGACGCTGAGCCCGACCCGATGCTCACCGCCTCGGCCCCGGTCACGACGAGGCCGGGAATGGCGGAGGCGGTCGGCCTTCCGATGGTGACGGACGTGCTCCGCGTGATCGCCGGCGCCGCGGTCTCTACGGCCGGGCCGCGGGGCAGTCAGACCCAGGTGCGGCTGCGCGGCGCGGAGGCGAACCACACCTTGCTCGTCGTCGACGGCATCCGCTTCAACGATCCCGCGGCCGGGAACGAGGCGCGGTTCGAGCTGCTCGCGACCGACCTGCTCGACCGGATCGACCTCGTCCTCGGCCCCGATTCCGCCCGCTGGGGGTCGGAGGCGATCGGCGGAGTCCTCACCGCCGAGACCCGCGACGCGCCCGACCGCGGCGCCGGTTTCCGCGGGCGCGGCGAATATGGCAGCCTCGACAGCGGCCGCGCCTCAGCCTGGGCCGGGCTCGGCACCGGCAAGGTCCGCCTCTCGGCGACGGGCGCGTGGATGGCGAGCGACGGCATCGACGCCTTCGGCCAGGGCGGCGAGCGCGACGGCTTCGACAATCGCTCGGCGGCGGCGAAGCTGGTCTTCGAGCCGGCCGAGACGGTGGAGGTCGGCGCGGTCGGCCACTGGATCGAAGGGCGCAGCGCCTATGACGGCTTCGATCCGGTGACCTTCCGGCGCGCCGACACGCTCGACGAGACGGCCAACCGCATCGGGGCGGTGCGCGGCTGGGTCCGCGGGGAGAAAAGCGGCTGGACGCTGAAGGCCGACGCGAGCCTGCTCTCGAGCGTCAACCGCAACCTCCTCGACGACGGGCCGCTCAACAGCACCTTCGGGCGCCGCTTCACCGCAGGCGCCTCGCTCTCCAAGGCGGTGGGGGGCCACGTCCTCACCGGCGCGGTGGAGCGTCAGGCGGAGCGGTTCCGCGCCCGCGATCAGGTCTACGGCGGCGCGACGGACCAGGACCGGACCCGGGCGCTCACCGCCTTTCTGGGCGAGTGGCGCGCCAAGTGGAACGCCGTGCTCACCACGGATATCGCCGTCCGCCACGACCGGTTCAGCGCCTTCGCCGACGCGACCACACTCCGGGCCGGAATCACGGTCGAGCCGGTGGCGGGGCTCGGCCTCCTCGCCGGCTTCGCCGAGGGGATCGCTCAGCCGACCTTCTACGATCTCTACGGCTTCTTCCCCAACGCCTTCCTCGGCAATCCGGCGCTGAAGCCGGAACGCTCGACCCAGTGGCAAGGCGGGGTCACCTATCGGTGGCGCGGCAACGATGTCGGCGTCTACGCCTATGAGGCCAAGCTGCGCGACGAGATCGTCGACGTGTTCGACCCGGCGACCTTCCGCTCGACGACGGCGAACGCCACCGGAACGAGCCGGCGCCGCGGCGTCGAGGCCTATGCGAGCCTGCGCCTCGCCCGCGCCGCCATTCTGCGCCTCAGCTACGCCTTTCTCGACGCGCGGGAGCAGCAGGTGGCCGGCGGCCTCGCCGTCAAGGAGGTGCGGCGGCCGCGCCACAGCGCCGGCCTCGCCGGCTATGGCGAGGCCGGCCGGCTGTCCTGGGGGGCGACGCTCGCCTGGTCGGGACCGCGGCTCGACACGGATTTCGACTCCTTCCCGGCCCGCACCGTGAGGCTCAACGCTTACTGGCTGGGCTCGGCGCAGCTTGGGTGGCGCGTCTCAAAAAGGATCGAGGCCTATGTGAGGGCGGAGAACGCCTTCGATACGGACTATCGGGAGGTGGTCGGCTACGCCACGCCGGGAAGGACGGTCTATGCGGGCCTTCGCCTGCGCCTCGGCGATTAGCCTCGGCCTCCTGCTGGCGCCCGCCGCCTCCCTGGCGGCCTCCCCGCCGCGGCGGGTCGCGTCGCTGAACCTGTGCACCGACGAGCTGCTCATGCTGCTCGCCGAGCCGCGGCAGATCGCCTCGGTCACCCATCTCGGCCAGAACCCGGCGGAGACGCCGTTGTGGCGCCAGGGGCGTGCCTATCCGCGCAACGACGGCAGCCTGGCCGCGGTCGCCGCGCTGCGGCCCGACCTTGTCCTCACCATGGGCGGAGGCGCGCGCGACCGGGTCGGCCTGGCCGCGCGGCTCGGTATCCCGACGGTCGACCTTCCCTACCCGCAGAGCCTGGGCGACATCGAGGCCGCGGTCGCCCGGGTCTCCGCCGCGCTCGGCCATCCGGAGCGCGGCCGGGCGGTCCTGGCGCGGCTGGCCGCGCTGAAGGCCGCCGCGCCCGCCCGCGCACTGGATGCGATCTGGCTGGGCGGCGGCGGCCGGACCGTCGGCGCGAGCGGGCTGGAGGCGCAGTGGATGCGCCTCGCCGGCCTCGCCCAACGCCCCCTCGCCGGCGACCGGGTCTCGCTGGAGACCTTGCTCGTCGGGCCGCCGGCGGTGCTGCTGCGAAGCGACTATCGCAGCGGCCAATATTCGGCCGGCCAGCGCTGGCTGCGCCACCCGCTCGCGGCGCGGGCGCGGGCCGGGCGGACGCTCGTCACCGACGGGCGGCTATGGACGTGCATGGGGCCGCTCATGATCGGCGAGATCGCGCGGCTGCGCAATGGGCTCGGCCGGTGAGCGGCGACGCTCGGATCCCCCTTCCGCTCCTCGCCGGGGCGGCCTTGCTGTTCCTGCTCTCCCTCGCTCTGCCCTGGACGAGCCTCGACGCGCTCTTCGCTCGAGATCCGTCCCTCGGCTGGGCGGTGCTCGTCCAGCTTCGGCTGCCGCGGGCGGTGCTGGCGCTCGTCTACGGAGCGACCCTCGGCGCCTCCGGCGCGGCCGCCCAGGCGCTGTTCGCCAACCCCCTCGCCTCCCCCGACCTCACCGGCACGACCAGCGGCGCGGCGCTGGGGGCCGTGGTCACCGCCTACCTCCTCGCCTTGACCTCGCCGCTGGCGTTGGCGCTCGGCGCGGTGGCGGGCGCGTTCGGAGCGCTCTTCCTGCTCCTCGCTCTGGCCGGGCCGCGGGCGGAGACGGCGACGTTGCTCCTCGCGGGTCTCGCGATCAGCGCGCTGGCGGGGGCGCTGACCACGCTGGCGCTGGCGCTCGCCCCCTCCCCCTTCGCCTTCTACGACGCCTATGAATGGCTGATGGGCTCGCTGGTCGACCGCAGCCTCGCCCAGGCGGCGTTCGCGGCGGTGCCCGCTTTTGCCGTCGTCCTGCTCCTCGCCCGCCTGCGCCCCGCGCTCGACAGCCTGACCTTGGGCGAGGAGGTGGCGGAAGCGTTCGGCCACGACATCGCGCGCCTGCGGCTGTGGATCGTCTGCCTCACCGCGCTCGGCGTCGGCGCCTGCGTCGCGATCTGCGGGGCGATCGGCTTCGTCGGCCTCGTCGCGCCGATCTTCGCCCGGCGGCTGACCCGCGGCCATCCCGGCCGGGCGGTGCTGCCCGCCGCGCTGATCGGCGGTGCGCTGCTGCTCGCGGCTGACCTCGTCACCCGCCTCGCGCCGCTCGGCCGGACGCTGCCGATCGGGGTGGTCACCGCCCTCCTCGGCGCGCCCTTCTTCCTCTCGCTGGTGGTCGGCATGCGCTGGAGGCTCGGCCGGTGAGCGCGCTCCTCGAGGCGGCGGGCCTCGCCTTGCCCGGCCGGCTGGAGTCGACCGGCCTGCGGGCGGAAGGCCCCGGCCTCCTCTGCCTGGTGGGGCCGAACGGCAGCGGCAAGACGAGCCTGCTCCACGCCCTCGCCGGGATCGGCCGGCCGCAAGGCACCGTCCGCATCGCCGGCGAAGCGCCCGAGGCGCTGGCGCCGGCGGCGCGCCGGCACCTGCTCGCCTATCTGCCGGCGTCGCGCGACATCGCCTGGCCGGTTTCGGCGCGCGACCTGGTCGCGCTTGGGGGCGATCCCGAGGCGCCGCTCGCCGCGCTCGGCCTCGCCGGCCTGGCGGAACGGCGCGTCGACCGCCTGTCGACGGGGGAGCGGAGCCGAGTCCTCATCGCCCGCGCCCTCGCGCAGCGCCCGAAGCTGCTGCTCCTCGACGAGCCGGCCGCGAATCTCGATCCGGCGTGGCAGCTCAAGCTGATGGACCTGCTGCGCCGCGAGGCGGAGACGGCCTTGGTCGTCGCCGCGATGCACGACCTCGATCTGGCCGGGCGCTTCGCCGACCGGCTGATCGTGATGGCGGGGGGGCGGATCGCCGAGGACGGCGAGCCTCGGGCGCTGCTCGCGGGGCCGCGCCTCGCCGAGGTGTTCGGGGTGGAGCGCGGCGCCGGCGGGCGCTGGCAGCTGGTCAGTCCGAAGGGGGATCCGCGATCATCGCGGTGAAGCTCGTCTCGGCGGCGACCTTCCCGTCGATCAGCACCTTGCCGGCGAACTTGCACACCGTGCCGCGGTCCTGGACGAGGTTCACCTCGATGCGCAGCAGGACGCCGGGCTCGACCGGGCGGCGGAACTTCGCGTTGTCGATGGCCATGAAGTAGACGAGCTTGCCCGAGCCGGCGAGATCGAGGGACTCGACCGCCAGCACGCCCGAGGCCTGCGCCATCGCCTCGACGAGCAGCACGCCCGGCATGATCGGGCGGCCGGGGAAATGGCCCTGGAAGAAGGGCTCGTTGATCGTCACCGCCTTGATCGCCACGATCCGCTTGTGCGGGACGAGCTCCTCGACGCGGTCGATCAGCAGGAAGGGGTAGCGGTGCGGCAAGGCCGCCATGACCCGCCGGACGTCCAGCGGGCCGATGGCGGCCTCCGTTTCGCTTTCGCTCACCGGCCCTGCGGCTGCGGCTGCGCCGGCGCGGCCGACGCGGGCAGCGGGGTGACGCTGACGCTCGGCAGGGCGGCGTTGAGGGCGGTCAGCACCTCGGTCGTCACGTCGAGGCCGTTGGCATGGGCGAGCGTCGCATCCTGGTCGACGGCCAGATTGGCGCCGTGCGTCGTCATCACCTGGTTGATGATCGGGTTCATCCGCTCGCTGATCTGCCGGGCGACGTTGGCGCGGGTCGACTGGATGTTCTGCTCGAGCCGCTGAAGCTCCTGGTTGGCGGTGTTCTGCCGCGTCTGGAGCGCGTTGACGCGGTTCTGGAGCGCCGTCTGCGCGGTGTTGCGCGCCGGGCCGGCGGGCTGGTTCTGGAGCTGGTTCGCGGCCGTCTCGATCGACTGGGCCTCGGTCTGAAGCGGCTGGCCGAGGGCCTGCGCGCGCTGCTGCGCGGACGTGATCATGCCCTGGAGCTGCGTCGAGGCCGCCCGGCAGGCGTTGCACTCGGAATAGATCCGGGCGGTGTCGACGACGACGATGGTCGCGGCCGGGGTGCGCTGCGCCATGGCGGCGCCGGGAAGGGTGAGCGAAAGGGCGGCGATCGCCGCGCCGAAAGCGTATCTGGTCATCAGAATGCAGTTCCTACGTTGAAGGTGAGAAGCTTGGTGTCATCCCCGGGCACTTTGGTAAGCGCCTTCGCTATATCGATCCTGAACGGGCCGAAAGGCGAGTTCCAGTTCACGCCGAAGCCGACCGCGATGCGGGGCTTGGGCGTGTCGCCGAGATAGCGTTCGATGAAGCCGCCCGACTGCTCGGTGTCGGTCGGGCAGGCCTGGGTCGGAAGCACGATCTGGCGGGTCGCCGAGGTGCCGGTCTTGGGATCGCAGATCTTGATGCTCTGGGTGATCGGGTCCCTGAGGCCGAACACCGCGCCGGCGTCGACGAACAGGGACGGCCGCAGGCCCAGCTCGCGGATGCTGGAGCTCACCGGGATCTCCACCTCGGCGCGCGCCTGGTAATAGGCGCGGCCGCCGAGCGCGTCGTCGGCGAGGAGGTTCTTGCGGCCCTCGATCGGCTGGCCCTTGTCGTCGAAGCGCAGGCGCAGCACGCGCGGGCCGATGCCGCGAATGTCGAAGCCCCGCATCTGCGGCTCGCCGAGGTAGAAGCGGTCGATCAGGCGCACCGGGTCCTGGCCCGGACCCGGATCCTTCTCCAGGCTGTGGATGTAGCCGCCCTCGGCCGAGAGGGAGAGGATGAAGTTGCCGCGCAGGCGCCAGTAGCGCGCCGCGTTGATGCGGGTCCTCAGATATTTGACGTCGCCGCCCAGGCCTGCGAAATCCTGGCTGAGCGCGCCGCGCAGGCCGCGGGTCGGTCGGACTCGGTTGTCGGTGCTGTCGTAGACCAGCGAATAGCCGATCGACGAGGTCAGTCGGTTGCCGAGCGCGTCGCACAGATAGCGGCCGGCCAGCAGCGGGTCGCAGGCGGCGGGAAGCGGCCCGGCGCCGTCCGGATCGGCGAAGAACAGGCCGCGGTCGAGCTCGACCTGGTCGTAGTTCAGACCGTAGCGGCCCTGCACCGACATGAACTCGGTGAGCGGCACGCCGGTGCGGATCTGGCCGCCCGTCGTCACCTGCTTGTAGGTGGTGTTGCGGTTGCTGTTGACGAAGTTGAAGCTCGAATAGTCGCGCCGGTAGAGGTCGACGCCGAGCGCGATGTTGCGGTCGAACAGATAGGGCTCGGTGAAGCCCAGCTCGACCGACTTGGAATAGGTCGAATAGTTGACCGAGGCGCGCAGCTCCTGCCCCTTGCCCATGAAGTTGCGCTGGGTGATGGCGAGGTTGACGAGGAAGCGCTCGAGGCTGGAGAAGCCGGCCGAGATCTGCAGCTCGCCGGTGGGCTTCTCCTCGAGGTTGACGCCGAGGATGACGCGGTCCGGCGTGCTGCCCTGGGTCTGCTCGACCTCGAGCGTGTCCTGGAAGAAGCCGAGCGACTTGATTCGGTCGCGCGAGCGCTTGACTCGGACGCTGTTGAACGGATCGCCCTCGGCGAGGCGGAACTCGCGGCGCACGACCTTGTCGCGGGTGATCGTGTTGCCGTTGATGTCGATGCGCTCGACGTACACGCGCGGCGATTCCCCGACGTTGAAGACGACCGACATCGTCCTCTTGTCCTTGTCGCGGGTGAAGTCGGGCTGCACGTCGGCGAAGGCGTAGCCGAACAGGCCGGCGCTCTCGTTGAGCGAGGTGACCGTGTCCTCGACCAGCTTGGCGTTGTACCAGTCGCCGTTCTTCATCGGCAGCAGGCGCGACAGGTCCTCGCCCTTGAAGTCGCGGATCGCGCTCTGCACCTTGACGTCGCCGAACTTGTAGCGCTGGCCTTCCTCGACGACGTAGGTGATGATGAAGTCGCGTCGGTCGGGGGTCAGCTCGGCGACCGCGGAGACCACCCTGAAGTCGGCATAGCCGTGGGTCAGGTAGAACATCCTCAGCTTCTGCTGGTCGTAGGCGAGGCGGTCGGGGTCGTAGACGGCGCCCGAGCCGAGGAAGCTGAACAGGCTCGACTGCTTCGTCACCATCTCGCCGCGCAGCTCGTGGTCCGAGAATTGTTCGTTGCCAATGATGTTTATGGCCCGGATACGAGACTGCGGCCCCTCACTGATCTCGAAAACGACGTCGACGCGGTTCTGCTCGAGCTGGACGATCTTGGGCTCCACCCGCGCGGCGAAACGGCCCTGGCGGCGGTAGAGCTCGATGATCCGGGCGACGTCGGCGCGGGCCTTGGAGCGGGTGAAGATCTGGCGCGGCGCGAGCTTGATCTCGGGATTGATCTTCTCGGCCTTGAGCCGCTTGTTGCCTTCCAGCACGATGCGGTTGATGACCGGGTTCTCGCGCACCTGGACGACGATGTTGCCGGTGTCGCCGCCGAGGATCTGAACGTCGGCGAACAGCTCGGTCTCGTAGAGCTGGCGGATCGCCTGGTCGAGCTTCTCCCGATCGTAGGGCTGGCCGACGCGCAGGTTCATGTAGGAAAGGACGGTTTCGGGCTCGAGCCGCTGGTTGCCGGTGACGGCGAGCGTGCGGACGGTGCCGCTGCCCGGCAGGGGCGCCGGCGCGGGCGCATCCGCGGCGGGCAGAGGCGCGGGAGCCGGAGCGGGGACCGTCTGGGCGGCGGCGGGGGCCGCGAGGCCGCCGATGACGGTGCCGACGAGCAGCGCCGAGCAGAGCCGCCGGCGGTTGGAAATCGAATTTTTGGGTGTCACGCGTCCCCGCCCTTAAGGTTGTAGCCGGCGATAGCCGGTCCCGATCCCTGTCGCCCCCTGCCCTGCCCGATCATGCTCACCCGATCAAGCCGCCAAGCTTCGACCAGAGGCCCAAAGAGCCGAGGTCGTTGAAGGTCACGAAGATCATCAGCGCGAGCAAGGCCGCCAGGCCGGTCCGGAACGCCCACTCCTGGGCCTGGGGACCCAAGGGTTTCCGGCGTACGGCTTCGATCGCGTAGAAGAGCAGATGGCCTCCGTCCAGCATGGGGATTGGCAAGAGGTTGATGAATCCCAGATTAATTGAGATGACCGCGATGTAGTAGACGAACCGCGGCCAGCCGAGCGTCGCCTGCTCTCCCGAGAATTTGGCGATCTTGAGCGGCCCGCCGAGATCCTTGACCGAGCGCTTACCGGCGAGGATCTGGCCGACGCCCTCGACGGTGGTCGAGATCACCCGCTGCGTCTCGCGGACCGCGCCGGCGACCGCCTGGGGAACCGAGACGTCGCGCACCGCCGGCCGGCCGCCGAGGATGCCGAGACGGCCGATCGTCGCCTTGTTGCCGAACTTGTCCTTCTCCTCGACCGCCTTGATACGCGCCGACACCTCGATCGGCCGGCCGTCGCGGACGATGCCGATGCGCAGCGTCTCGCCCGGCCTCAACAGCACGATCGGGAGGATGTCCTCGTAGCGGCCGATGCTGCGGCCGGCGATGCTGGCGATACGGTCGCCGCGGCGCAGCCCCGCTTCCTGGGCGGCGGAGCCCGCCTCGACCCGCTCGATGAGCGGCGGCGTCGCCGGGTCGCCCAGGGCGACGATGAAGCCGGTGAAGACGATCACGGCGAAGAGCAGGTTGGTGAAAGGCCCCGCCGCGACGATCAGGAAGCGCTGCCAGACGGGCTTGGCCTGGAAGGTGCGGTTGCGCTCGTCGGCCGGGAGGGCCAGCCATTCGGGCGAGGGCTGGCCGGCGGCGTTCATGTCGCCGGCGAACTTGACGTAGCCGCCGAGCGGCAGCCAGCCCACCTTCCAGCGCGTGCCGCGCCGGTCGGTCCAGCCGAACATCTCCCGCCCGAAGCCGATCGAGAAGGCGTCCGCCTTCACCCCGAAGGCGCGCCCGACCAGGTAATGGCCCATTTCGTGGATGAAGATGAGCGGCCCGATGACGAGCAGGAACGCGAGCACGGTCCAGAAGAAGCCGGGATTTCCGGAGGTCAAGTCTCGTACCTTCCCATGATTTCGGCCGCGGCGGCGCGGGCCAGCCGGTCCGTCTCCAGCACGTCCTCGAGGGTCGAAGGCGCCGGGGGATCGCAACGGTGCAGCGTATCGGCCGCGATTGAGGCGATATCGAGGAAAGCGATCCGTCCGTCAAGAAAAGCGGCGACGGCTATCTCGTTGGCGGCGTTCAGGATTGCCGGCTTGGCCCCGCCCGCCTCAAGCGCCGCTCGGGCGATGGCGAGGGCCGGGAAGCGGGCTTCGTCGGGCGCCTCGAAGGCCAGCGAGCCGGTGCGGACCAGGTCGAGCCGCTCGCACGGCGTCTCCATCCGCTCGGGCCAGGCGAGCGCGTAGGCGATCGGCACGCGCATGTCGGGCGCGCCGAGCTGGGCGAGCACCGAGCCGTCGCGATATTCGACCAGGCTGTGCACCACCGACTGGGGATGGATGACGATCTCGAACCCCGCGGCGGGCAGCGGGAAGAGGTGGAAGGCCTCGATCAGCTCCAGCCCCTTGTTCATCAGGGTCGCCGAATCGACCGAGATCTTGGCGCCCATCGACCAATTGGGGTGGGCGACCGCCTGGCGGGGCGTGACGTGCCGCATCTCCTCGATCGACAGGCTGCGGAACGGCCCGCCGCTCGCCGTCAGGATGATGCGCCGCACCGTCTCCGGCCGGGCGCGGTCGAAGCACTGGAAGATGGCGTTGTGCTCCGAATCGACCGGAAGCAGAGTCGCCCCGCTCCGCTGGGCCGCCTCGATCATGATGCCGCCGGCGGAGACCAGCGCCTCCTTGTTGGCGAGCGCCACCGTTCCGCCGGTCTCGAGCGCCGTCATCGTGGGCGCCAGGCCGGCGACGCCGACGATGGCGGCCATCGTCCAGTCGGCGCCCTCCGCCGCCGCCGCCAGCACCGCGTCGCGGCCCGCGGCCGTCTCGACTCCGCTGCCGGCGAGGCGCTCGCGAAGCGGGCCGAGCCGCGCAGCGTTGGCGATGACGGCGCGCCGCGCCCCCACCCGGCGCGCGGCCTCGGCGAGCCCGTCGACGTCGTCGTTGGCGGTGAGGGCGAGCACGTCGAACCGCTCGCGGTTGCGCGCGATGAGATCGAGGGTCGAGCCCCCGACGGAGCCGGTCGCCCCGAGGATCGTGACGGTGCGGCGCGCGGTCACTGGCCGAGCGTCACCCAGAGCAGGAGGAAGGTCGCGGCGGCGACGGGCAGCAGGCCGTCGAGCCGGTCGAGCACTCCGCCATGGCCGGGGATGAGCCGGCCGCTGTCCTTGACGCCGAAGCGGCGCTTGAGCCCGCTCTCGTAAAGGTCGCCGAGCTGGGCGAGGAGGCCCATCAGCGCGCCGACCCAGGTGAAGGGCGAGCCGAGATCCGCGAAGATTGCCCAGGCGGCGCCGACCGCCCCCGCGCCGGCCATGCCGCCGAGCAGGCCCGCCCAGGTCTTGTTGGGGCTGATCCGCGGCGCGAGCTTGGGCCCGCCTATCGCGCGGCCGGCGAAATAGGCGAAGATGTCGGTCGCCCAGGTGACCAGCATCGCCCAGAGCACGAAATAGACCGACGCCCATTCGAGCGCGATCAGCGCCAGCGCCGGCAGAGTCACGTAGAGGAAGCCCGTGAGGAACGGCAGGCGCCGCGCCGCGAGGGCGAGGAGGAGGCCGAGCGCGGCCAGCCCGGCGAAGCCGAGCCAGGCGGGGTCGAGGCACTGGCGGGCGAGCGCGACGCCGACATCGTCGACGTAGCAGAGCTGCTCCTCGGGAAAGAGCAGCCCGGCGGCGGCGAGGAGCGCGGCCGCAGCGGCCAGCATCGCCGCATAGGTCCACGGGCGCGCGAGGCCGTGAAGGTCGCCCCATTCGAGCAGCATCGCCGCCGCCGCCGCGGCGGCCAGGGCGTTGAACCACCAGCCGCCGAGATAGATGGCGGCGCAGGCGAGAGCGACCATGACCACGGCCGCGGCGAAGCGCGTGCCGAGGTCAGAGGCCGCCTTGGGCGCCGGCTCGCTCATCGCCCGCCGAACCGCCGCTGACGGCCGGCGAAGGCGGCGAGCGCGCCGCGAAACGCCTCCTCGTCGAAATCGGGCCACAAGGTGTCGACGAACAGCAGCTCCGCATAGGCGGCCTGCCAGAGGAGGAAGTTGGAGAGGCGATGCTCGCCCGACGTGCGGATGAGGAGGTCGAGCGGCGGAAGCCCGGCCGTGTCGAGCTCCGCCTCGATCGCGGCATCGTCGATGCTCGCGGGCGCCAGCGTCCCCGCCGCCGCCCGCGCCGCCAGCCGCTGCGCCGCCCGCACCAGCTCGCCGCGCCCGCCATAATTGAGGGCAACCGCGAGGGTCATCCGGCCATTGCCCGCCGTGCGCTCGACCGCCTGGTCCACCATTTTCGCAACGTCCGCCCGGAACGCCTTGTGATCGCCCAGGATCTTGAGGCGAATGCCCTCCTTGTGAAGGGCATTGAGCTCGGCGCCGATGTAGAAGCGCAAGAGTCCCATCAGGTCGTTGATCTCGGCCTCGGGCCGGCGCCAATTCTCCGACGAGAAGGCGTAGAGGGTGAGGCATTCCACCCCCGCCTCCCCCGCCGCCCGAAGCACCTTGCGCGCCGCTTCCGCGCCCTGGCGGTGGCCGGCGACGCGTGGAAGGCCGCGGGCCTGCGCCCAGCGGCCGTTGCCGTCCATGATCACGGCCACATGCCGCGGCACCGCTCCGCCGTCCTCCGCGACGGCCTCGGGCCCGGGCCGGGCTTTGGCCGGTCGGAAGATCACTTCTGGAGGATTTCCTTCTCCTTGGCCGCGGCGGTGGCGTCGATCTCCTTGATCGTCTCGTCGGTCAGCTTCTGAACCTCGGTCTCGCGACGCTTGCGCTCGTCCTCGGCGATCTCGTGCTTCTTCTCGTCGGCCTTGAGGCTCTCCATGCCGTCGCGGCGGACGTTGCGCACCGCGATCTTCGCCTTCTCGGCATATTGGCCGACGAGCTTCGCCAGCTCCTTGCGCCGTTCCTCGGTGAGGTCGGGAATCGGCAAACGCAGCGTGGTGCCGTCGGTGATCGGGTTGAGGCCGAGCCCGGCCGAGCGGATCGCCTTCTCGACGGCGCCGACGTTGGAGCGGTCCCATACCTGGACGGAGAGCATGCGCGGCTCCGGCGCGGAGATGGAGGCGACCTGGTTGATCGGCATGTGCGCGCCGTAGACCTCGACGGTGACCGGCTCGATCAGGCTGGTCGAGGCGCGGCCGGTGCGAAGGCCGCCGAGATCGTGCTTCAGCGCCTCCACCGCGCCGTGCATGCGCCGCTGGATATCGCCCTTGTCATAGGCTGGCATCGCTCACTCCTCGTTGCTGACGATCGTCGCCCGGCCCTCGCCGCTCAGGACCCGGGCCAGATTGCCCTGCTGGCGGATGTTGAAGACGACGATCGGGATGTCGTTGTCGCGGCACAAGGCGACGGCGCTCGCGTCCATCACCTTGAGGTCGTGGGTGAGGACGGTCTGGAAGCTGACCTTCTCGTAGCGGCGGGCGCCTTCCACCTTCTTGGGGTCGGCATCGTAGACGCCGTCGACGCTGGTGCCCTTGAGCAGCGCATCGCATCCCATCTCGGCGGCTCTCAACGCCGCCGCGGTATCCGTTGTGAAATAAGGATTTCCCGTCCCGGCGGCGAAGATCACCACCCGCCCCTTCTCCATGTGGCGGACGGCGCGGCGGCGGATATAGGGCTCCGAGACGGTCGCCATCGGAATGGCGGAGAGGACTCGGGTGTCGACTCCGATCTTCTCCAGCGCGTTCTGCATGGCGAGGGCGTTCATCACCGTCGCCAGCATGCCCATATAGTCGGCGGTCGAGCGGTCGAAGCCCTTGGCGGCGCCGGCGAGGCCGCGGAAGATGTTGCCGCCGCCGACCACCAGGCAGAGCGCGTGCCCCGCGTCCCGTGCCGCCTTGATCTCCTCGGCCATGCGCGAGGTCGTCTCCGGATCGATTCCGAACTGCCCCTCGCCCATCAGCGCCTCGCCGGATAGCTTGAGGAGAATGCGGTCGAAGCGCGGGCGCGTCATGGGGCGTGGAGTCCGTCTGTGGCGTCGGCGGGAAGAGCGGTCCGCACCTTAGTCACGGCGCCGCGGCGAGAAAAGCCCTCGCCTTCGTGAGAGTCTCGTCCTCCCCGTGCGCCCAGCGCAGGGAGAGGGGGTCATGCGAACCTCGGTGGAGGGGCTTCGCCGGCTCGGCGAGCCCCTCCACCGGATTTCGGCCGGCCCCTCCCCACCGCCGCGCGACGGGGACGACTGGGCCGTTACGCCACGGGCTCGGGCTTGGCGCCGACTCCGGAAGCCGCCGCGACCTCGGCCGCGAAGTCGCTCTCCTTGCGCTCGATGCCCTCGCCAAGCTGGAAGCGGACGAAGCCCGCGACCTGGATCGGGGCGCCCACCTGCTTGGCGTGGCCGGCGACGACGTCCTCGACCTTGGTCTTGTTGTCCATGACGAACAGCTGCGAGAGGAAGGCCATCTCCTTGCGGAACTTGGCGATGGCGCCTTCCACCATCTTCTCGACGATGTTCTCGGGCTTGCCGCTTTCCTTCGCCTTCTCGGACGCGATCGAGCGCTCGCGCTCGACCAGGTCGGCATCGAGATCCTCGCCGCGCAGCGCCAGCGGGTTGGCCGCGGCGATGTGCATGGCGAGCTGCTTGCCGAGCGCCTCGAGCGCCGCCTTTTCCCCGGTCGATTCGAGCGCCACGAGCACGCCGATCTTGCCGAGCCCGGCCGAGACCGCATTGTGGACGTAGGAGACGACCACGCCGTCGCCGACCTCGAGGATGGCGGCCCGGCGCAGCGCCTGGTTCTCGCCGATCGTCGCGATGTTGGAGGTGAGCTTCTCCTCGACGGTGCCGCCGGCCGGCCAGGCGGCGCCGTTCAGCGCGGCGACGTCGCTTCCGGTGTCGAGCGCGAGCTGCGACACGGTGCGGACGAACTCCTGGAACTGCTCGTTCTTGGCGACGAAGTCGGTCTCGGAATTGACTTCGACGACCGCGCCCTTGGTGCCGCGGACGGCGACGCCGACCAGGCCTTCGGCGGCCTGGCGGCCCGCCTTCTTGGCGGCGGCGGCGAGGCCCTTGGTGCGCAGCCAGTCGATGGCGGCTTCCATGTCGCCCTGGGTCTCGCCCAGCGCCTTCTTGCAATCCATCATGCCGGCGCCGGTGCGCTCGCGCAGTTCCTTGACGGTCGCGGCCGTGATCTCAGCCATGTCCATATCCTTCTTGACCCCCCTCCCGCTGTCGGGAGGGGCTGGGGGTGGGAATGTCGGGGAGGTGGGGGCGCGACAGGCGCCTGCCCACCCCTTAATCCCCTCCCGCGGGCGGGAGGGGAGGTAGATCAGGCGTCGGCGAGCGCCGCTTCGGCCGGCGGGGCGTCCATCGCGCCGATGTCCTCGCCGCGCGAGGAAGCGCCGCCCGACTTGCCGGCGAGCACCGCGTCCGCCACCGCGTCGCAATAGAGGCGGATGGCGCGGCTGGCGTCGTCGTTGCCGGGCACCGGGAAGGCGATGCCCTGCGGGCTGACGTTGGAATCGAGGATCGCGATCACCGGGATGCCGAGCACGTTGGCTTCCTTGATCGCCAGCTCTTCCTTGTTGGCGTCGATCACGAACATGATGTCCGGAAGGCCGCCCATGTCGCGGATGCCGCCGAGCGACAGCTCGAACTTGTCGCGCTCGCGGGTGAGCTGGAGGACCTCCTTCTTGGTGAGGCCGGTCGTGTCGCCCGAAAGCTGCTCCTCGAGGCTCTTGAAGCGCTTGATCGAGCCGGAGATCGTCTTCCAGTTGGTCAGCATGCCGCCGAGCCAGCGATGGTTGACGTAATGCTGGCCGGATCGGCGCGCCGCCTCGGCGATCGGCTCCTGGGCCTGGCGCTTGGTGCCGACGAACAGCACCTTGCCGCCCTGGGCGACGGTCTGGCGGACGAAGTCGAGCGCGCGCGCGAACAGCGGCACGGTCTGGCTGAGGTCGATGATGTGGACGCCGTTGCGCTCCCCGAAGATGTAGGGCTTCATCTTCGGATTCCAGCGGTGGGTCTGGTGGCCGAAATGCGCTCCGGCCTCGAGCAATTGCTGCATGGTGACGTCGGTGGACGCCATGGTCTTTCTCCTTCCGGTTATGCCTCTGCAGGGCCGTGAGACCCGCCGTCGCTCAAGGCTCGGGCGGGCACCGGTATGATGACCCTGCATGTGGGATGGCCGCGCACCTAGTCCGCCTCGCCGTCGAAATCAAGGCTTGACGAAGCGAACAGAACATGAACATATTGTCGAAACAAGGCGATATGGATCAAAACCCGCGGCACAGCGTTCTGGGCCTGTGGATAATCAAGGGGATAAGTCGTGACGTACCTGGCCGCGGCGATATTTTTCACTCTCGTGCTGCTTGCCTCGATGGTTGCCCTTCACATGGAGGTGCGGCGTCACTGGGTGCAGATCGTGCTGGCGCTGCGCGGCGAGTGGCACGGCGTTCCCCACTACCGGATCGCGCCGGTGCGGCGGGTCCCCACGGTCAGGCCGTCGGTTCGCCCGGCGCCGACCCCGGCGGTGTCGATCTACGAGCGGCTCCACCAGCTCGCAGCCTCCTGACCCGCGCATAGCTCGCGACGCTGAACGGGATCGAGGCGACGTAGAGGATCGCCGCAACGCTCAGCGTCTCCAGCGGCGCGACCGCAAGCGCCCCGCCGATCATCGCAACCGCCACGATCGCCTCCAGCCGGACGTTCCGGCGCAGCCTGAACGACGTCCAGGAGAAGGTTGCAAGGCTCGATATGGCGAGGAAGGCGACGAACGCCGCCCAGGGGGCGACCAGCCGGTAATCGTGCGTCCAGGTCCATTGCCGGTCGCTCGCCAGCCACAGATAGAGGGGCAGCAGCATCAGCCCCGCCCCGGCGGGCGCCGGCACGCCGGTGAGAAAGCCCGCCGACTTGTGCGGCTGGTCCTCCGCGTCGATGCGGGCGTTGAACCGCGCGAGGCGCAGCGCCATGCAGACGGCGTAAGCGAGCGAAAACAGCCAGCCATAGCCCCGCGGCCAATATTGCAGGCTCCACAGGTACATGATCACCGCCGGCGAGACCCCGAAGGCGATGTTGTCGGAGAGCGAGTCGAGCTCGGCGCCGAAGCGACTGGCGCCCTTCAGCATTCGGGCGATTCGACCGTCCATGCCGTCCAGCACCGCGGCGACGACGATCGCGGCGATCGCCTTTTCCCATTCCTCGCCGATCGCGAAGCGTATACCGGTAAGGCCCGAGCAGAGGGCGAGCGCGGTCACCGCATTGGGGACGACGGCGCGGAGCGGGATGCCGCGTCGCTCCCGCTCCTTTCCTCTCACTGGGCTACGCCCTCCAGCACCGCCGCCTCGCCGAGCTTGGCGATCACCGTCTCTCCGGCGATCGTGCGCTGGCCCAGCAGGATCCGCGACGCCGTGCCGGCCGGCAGGTAGACGTCGACCCGGCTGCCGAAGCGGATCAGGCCGACGCGCTGGCCGGCGGTGACATAGTCGCCCGCCTTGACCCAGGGGACGATCCGCCGGGCGACGAGGCCGGCGATCTGGGTGAAGCCGATCCGCGTGCCGTCCGACGCCTCGACCAGGAAATGCTGCCGTTCATTGTCCTCGCTCGCCTTGTCGAGATCGGCGTTCAGGAACTTGCCGGCGATATAGACCACCCGCTTGATCTCCCCCGCCACGGGGGCCCGGTTGATGTGGACGTCGAAGACCGACATGAAGATCGACACGCGGGTCATCGGCGCTTCGCCCAGCCCGTCCTCCCCCGCCAGCTCGCGGGGCGGCGGCACCGAGGCGATCATCGTCACCATGCCGTCGGCCGGGGCGATGATCAGCCCCTCCCCCTTGGGCGTGGTGCGGATCGGGTCGCGGAAGAAGGCGGCCACCCAGAGGCTGACGCCCGCCATGATCCAGCCCAGCCAGTCCCAGTCGATGAGGAACCAGAAGACGAGCGCGATGGCGACCGCGACGACGACGAACTTGCGTCCCTCGGGGTGGACCGCCGGCATGCGGTAACGGACGTTGGTGGTGACGAGGTCCGACTTTTCGAGCGAGGTCATGACCCCGCCTCTATCTGCCTTGCCGACCCGATACAATCGCAACCGCCCGGGGGGAAATCGGGCGGCATCGTACTGGAGCGGCGCAGGTCCGCGTGTTAGGGCGCGCCGATGTCGAGCGCTGCCCCCCAGGTGACGATCATCCTTCCCACCTACAATTGGAGCGCGGTGCTGCCTTTCTCCATCGCCAGCGCGCTCGGCCAGAGCTTCCAGGATTTCGAGCTGATCGTGGTCGGCGACGGCTGCACCGACGATTCCGCCGAGGTGGTGGCGTCGATCGGCGATCCCCGGGTGCAGTGGGTGAACCTCGCCGCCAATGCCGGGCATCAATCCGGGCCGAACAACGAGGGGCTCCGCCGGGCCCGCGGCGCGCTGGTCGCCTATCTCGGCCATGACGACCTCTGGCTGCCCCACCATCTCGCCTGCCTCGTCGCGGCCGTCGACTCGGGCGCGGACATGGCGTTCGGCTTCGTCAGGATGGTGCCGGCCGAGCCGAAGCTTCAGCGCGCCGCGCTCGCCGAACGCTATCTTCCGGGGATGTGGATCGCCCCGACCGCGACCGTCCACCGCCGCGCCCTGACGGAGCGGCTGGGGGGCTGGCGCAGCTACCGCGACCTCGCCGTCGATCCGGAGACCGAGCTGTGGAGCCGCTTCCACGCCGCCGGCGCGCGCATCGCGCCCGTCAAGCGGCTGACGGCGGTGAAGTTTCCGGCCGCCGCCCGCCGCGGGGTCTATCGCGAGCGGCCGAGCCACGAGCAGGCGGCCTGGCTCGCCCGGATCCGCGGGGAGCCAGCGCTCGAGGCTGTGGAGCTCGCCCGCGCGGCGTCGGAAATGGCGACGGCCGCGCGCGAGCAGCCGTTCCGGACGCTCGTCGGGCAGGTGCTGCGGCGCGGCACCCGCGGCATGGCCCGGCGGCTGGGGTGGCGCGAGGCGAGGCGGGAGCCGGGCGAGGCCGTCACCCGGCGGCGCGCCTTGAAAGGGCTGGAGCCCATCCCGAACATGCCGGGAGAGCCAGGATGATCGAAGGCGCCATCAGGGACGGTGCGCTCAATACGCCCGAGTGGCAGATGCTGCGCTCGCCGATCGAGGGCGTCCACGTGCGCGAGGTGCTGCACGTGCCGCGCGACCACGGCATCGTCACCGAGATGTACCGGCCGGAATGGGACCCTAGCGGCCTGCCCGTCGTCCACGCCTACCAGTCCCGCCTCTTCCCAGGCGCGATCGGGGCGTGGAGCTGCCATGCCGTCAACATCGACCGGCTGTTCGTCAACCAGGGGCACGTCAAGCTCGTCCTCTACGACGGGCGCGAGGACAGCCCCACCTACGGCCGCGTCAACGAATATCATGTGGGGGACGCGCGGCCGACCTTCGTCGTCCTGCCGCCGGGCGTATGGCACGGGCTTCAGAATCTCGGCAGCGGCGACGCGCTGATGATCAACTTCCCCTCGAACGCCTACGATTACGACGCGCCCGACCATTACCGTCTGCCGATGGACACCGACGCCATCCCTTATCGCTGGGGCGGAACGGGCGCCGCGCGGCTGCGCAAGGACGCGCGGGGCTGAGCGGACGCGCGGCGCGCGAAGGGCCGTTGATCGGCGCTCCGCCACCCCCTATGCCGCGCCGCAATCCCATTTCAGCCGAGGAAAGCCCCGCCGCATGGCCAAGATCAAGGTGACCAACCCCGTCGTCGAGCTCGACGGCGACGAGATGACCCGCATCATCTGGCAGTGGATCCGCGAGCGGCTGATCCTGCCCTATCTCGACGTCGACCTCATCTATTTCGACCTCGGCATGGAGAATCGCGATGCGACGGACGACCGGGTGACGATCGAATCGGCCGAGGCGATCAAGAAGCACGGCGTCGGCGTCAAATGCGCCACCATCACCCCCGACGAGGCGCGGGTCGAGGAATTCGGCCTCAAGAAGATGTGGAAGTCGCCCAACGGCACGATCCGCAACATCCTCGGCGGAGTCGTCTTCCGCGAGCCGATCGTCATCGAGAACGTCCCGCGCCTCATCCCCGGCTGGACCGACCCGATCGTCGTCGGCCGCCACGCCTTCGGCGACCAGTATAAGGCGACCGATTTCCTCATTCCCGGCAAGGGCAAGCTGACCATCAAGTGGGTGGGCGAGGACGGCCGGGAGATCGAGCACGAGGTGTTCGACTTCCCCGGCTCCGGGGTCGCCATGGGCATGTACAATCTCGACGAATCGATCCGCGACTTCGCCCATGCCTGCTTCAACTACGGCCTGCAGCGGCAATGGCCGGTCTACCTCTCCACCAAGAACACCATCCTCAAGGCCTATGACGGCCGCTTCAAGGATATCTTCCAGGAGATTTTCGACAGCGAATACAAGGGGAAGTTCGCCGAGGCCGGCATCGAGTATCAGCACCGCCTGATCGACGACATGGTCGCGTCCGCGCTGAAATGGAGCGGCAAGTTCGTCTGGGCCTGCAAGAATTACGACGGCGACGTCCAGTCCGACCAGGTCGCCCAGGGTTTCGGATCGCTCGGGCTGATGACCTCCATCCTGATGTCTCCGGATGGCAAGACGGTGGAGGCGGAGGCCGCGCACGGCACCGTCACCCGCCACTATCGCATGCACCAGCAGGGCAAGGCGACCTCGACCAACCCCATCGCCTCGATCTTCGCCTGGACGGGCGGCCTCAAGTTCCGCGGCCGCTTCGACGGCACGCCGGAGGTGACCCGCTTCGCCGAGACGCTGGAGCGCGTATGCATCGAGACGGTGGAGCAGGGCCAGATGACCAAGGACCTCGCCATCCTCATCGGCCCCGAGCAGAGCTGGATGACCACCGAGCAGTTCTTCGAAGCGATACGGACGAACCTGGAAAAGGCGATGTCGGCGGCCGAGCCCGCCTAGGCGCGACGCGGATCCTGCAATTCCGGGGACGATTGGATCAGCATGGCCAGGTTCAACCCGGTGTCGCCGGCATATTCGTCGCTGAGCACGGTCGTCGGGAGCCACTGGCCCGGTTGCAGCGGCGTTTGGCTGAAGGGGATGCTCAGATCGCCATTGTGGCTCGTCCAATGCTGGCCGCGGTCGCTCCAATATTCGAGCGACCCTGTCGGCTGGCAGAGGCTCTGGGCTAGGCACCAGTAATTCTC
The DNA here is from genome assembly GCA_019232625.1 of Alphaproteobacteria bacterium. Lineage (GTDB taxonomy): Bacteria > Pseudomonadota > Alphaproteobacteria > Sphingomonadales > Sphingomonadaceae > Allosphingosinicella. The sequence continues at coordinate 31,537 of JAFANP010000066.1, forward strand.
GGCAATCGGCGGAGCATCCGTGTTGCCCATCGCCACGCCGAGCGCCACGAAGCCCTGCGGTGCGATCGGCCAGTAATAGGCGATGGACGAAGGGTTGCCCGATCCATGGTCGTCGAGGATCCAGACGAAGTCCGTGGGATGGGCCAGCAGATCTTCCTGCCCAGGCAGCGGAGCGATCAACTGGAGCTTGTCGCTCCATCCGGGCTGATAATCCCGAACCATATAATCGCCGCAGGGTCGAAAATCGTCCGTTCGCCGGCCCGCGAAGGTAAAGAAGGTGCTGCCGTCCACCTGCGAATACCACAAGGCATAGAAATCCTGGTCGTCGGCAGCCGTGACCGAGAAGGGCAAAGCAGGTTCGCGTTCGGACATAATCGTCTCCTGGAGTGGGGCCGCCTTCAGCCGCCGCCGCACGATAGAGAAAAATCGCGCCGTGGTAATGGAGTGATCCGCCCGGCGACCATGCCGCCCGCAGCCGGCCGTGACGCACCCGGTCGTCGGCCATGGCTGACATTGGCGCGCGATCCGGCATAAAGGCGGGATGGCTCCCGGATTCGAGAACTCCGCGCTCAGCGACGCGCTCGTCATCCTCGGCGCCGCGGGCATCGTCATCCCCGCCTTCGCCCGTCTTCGGGTGAGCCCGGTGATCGGCTTCATCCTCGTCGGCATGCTGGCCGGGCCGGCGGGGCTCGGCGCGCTCGTCGGCAGCCAGCCCTGGCTCGGCTTCGTCACCATCTCCAACCCCCACGCCATCGAGCCGTTCGCCGAGTTCGGCATCATCCTCCTCCTCTTCTCGATCGGCCTCGAGCTCTCCTTCCGCCGCCTTTGGGGCATGCGGCGGCAGGTGTTCGGCCTCGGCGCCTCCGAGCTGCTGCTCTCCGCCGCGCTCATCGCCCTCGCGCTTCACCTCATGGGCCAGAGCTGGGGCGGCGCCGCCGGCCTCGGCCTCGCCCTCGCCTTGTCCTCGACGGCGCTGGTCCTGCCGCTGGTCGGAGCGGCGACTCCGGTCGGCCGCTCCGCCCTCGCCATGCTGCTGTTCGAGGATCTCGCCATCGTGCCGATCATCTTCTTCCTCGGCGCGCTGGCGCCGCAGGGCGGAGCCGGCTGGGCGGACCTGCTGCGCACCTTCCTCATCGGCGCAGCGCTGGTCGCGGCGATGATGCTGCTCGGCCGCCTGCTCCTGCCGCGCCTGTTCGCTCAGGCGGCGCGGACGAAGAGCCCGGAGCTGTTCCTCTCGGCGAGCCTGCTGGTCGTGATCGTCGCCAGCCTCGCCACCGGCGCCGCCGGCCTCTCCCCGATCGTCGGCGCGATCGTCGCCGGCCTTCTCATCGCCGAGACCGACTATCGCAGCGAGGTGGAGGTCATCACCGCGCCGTTCCGGGGCCTCGCCCTCGGCGTGTTCCTGATCACCGTCGGCATGTCGCTCGACCTGCGGCTCATCCTGCGCAACTGGGAGGGGCTCGCCGCCGCGCTCGCCGGCGTCGTCCTGGTCAAGGCGCTGGTCACCGGCGGGCTGCTGCGCCTTTCAGCCGAGCGCAAGGCGGTGGCGGCGGAAGCGGGCCTGCTCATGGCGTCCCCTTCCGAGACCACCCTCGTCGTGCTCGCCGCCGCCGCGTCCGCCGGCCTGATCACCGCCGAGACCGCGGCCTTCTGGACCATCGTCACCGCGCTCGGCCTCACCGTCACGCCGCTGCTCGCCCGTATCGGCCGCGCCGCCGCCCGGCGCGCCGACGGCGGCGATGCGGATTCCTCGGTCGCCGTCGGCACCGGCGAGGCGGCGCCGGACGTGGTGATCATCGGCTTCGGCCGCGTCGGCCGGCTCGTCGCCGAGATGCTGGCCAATCACGGCCGCTCCTATGTCGCGGTCGATTCCGGGGTCGACAACGTCGCCGCCTGCCGCCGCGAAGGCTTTCCCGTGATCTTCGGCGACGTCGCCCGGCCGGAATTGATGGACCGGCTGAACCTCGGCCATGCCAGCGCCCTCGTCCTCACCATGGACGATCCGGTGCTCACCGTGCGGCTGACCAAGAAGGTCCGCGCCTGGTGCCCCGGCCTCACCATCGTCGCCCGCGCCCGCGACGCCTCGCACGCCGCCGAGCTCTACAAGGCCGGCGCGTCCGACGCCGTGCCCGAGACGCTCGAAAGCTCGCTGCAGCTTTCCGAGGCGGTGCTCGTCGACCTCGGCATCGCCATGGGTCCGGTCATCGCCTCGATCCACGAGAAGCGCGCCCAGCTCAGGCAGGAGATCATGGAGCAGGGCCAGCTCAGCCACGCCCCGGCGCTGAAGCCCACCCGGCGCCTGCGCGACGCCAAGCCGCAAGCCCCCGCCCCGCCTCCGGCCTCGTCGTGACCCCGATCCGGGCTTCGCTCCTCGCTCCCTGAAGCGGATGGCTCCCCGGCCCGCCGAGCCGCCGCGCATCCCCCGTGACAAGCGGCCCGCCGCCTGCTAGTCGTTCCCTCTCCGTTCCTGGAGGAGGCGATGGCGAAGAGATCGGGCAGCGCGGACCTTCCGCTCCACGGCGGCCGGGTGCCGGCGTGGCTGGGGGAGCGCATGACCCGGCTCGGCACCGTCATCGCCGAGGCGATCGTCCACCATGAAGGGCGCGACGCCCTCCTCGCGCGCCTCGCCCACCCCTTCTGGTTTCAGTCGTTCGGCGCCGTGATGGGGATGGACTGGCATTCGTCGGGCATCACCACCAGCGTGATCGGCGCCCTGAAGCGCGGCCTCAACCCGCGCGCCGGCGAGCTCGGCCTCCGCGTCTGCGGCGGGCGGGGCAAGCATTCGCGCGCGACTCCGGCCGAGCTTTCCGCGGCCGGCGAGGCGGCGGGGTTCGACGGCGCCGCGCTGGCCCGCGCCAGCCGCCTCGTCGCCAAGGTGGACAGCGCGGCGGTGCAAGACGGCTTCGACCTCTATCTTCACGGCTTCGTCGTCGCCGACGACGGCAAATGGGCGGTGATCCAGCAGGGCATGAACGGCGAGCGCCGCACCGCCCGCCGATACCACTGGCTTTCCGAGGGCCTCACCAGCTTCGTCGATTCGCCCCATGCGGCGATCGAGGGGCGGCGCCAGGGCACGATCCTCAACCTCGCCGACCGCCGCGCCGGCGCGTCGCGCGCCGCCCAGCTCGATCTGCTCACCGCGCTCGGTCCGGACCGGCTCGCCCGCGAGGCCGCCTCGGTCGAGCGCGTGCCGGCGCCGGCGCCCGCCGAGCCGACGCTCCCGCATCTGTCGCTGCCCGACCGTCACGACGTCCGCGCCGGCGACGTCGTCCTGCGCCGCCTCCACGCGACCCTGGCCGCCGCCGCCGAGGCGGGGCCGAAGGACTTTCCGGAGCTGCTCCTCGTCCCGGGAGTGGGCGCCCGCACCGTCCGCTCGCTGGCGATGGTCGCCGAGGTGATCCACGGCGCCCCCGCCCGCTTCGCCGACCCGGCCCGCTTCTCCCTCGCCCATGGCGGCAAGGACCGTCATCCCTTCCCGGTGCCGCTCAAGGTCTACGACAAGACGATCGGCGTGCTGAGGTCGGCGGTGGAGCAGGCGAAGCTCGGCCGCGACGAGAAGCTCTCCGCCATCCGCCGCCTCGACGAGCAGGCCCGGCGGCTGGAGGCCCACGTCTCCGGCCCCTCCCTAGGCGCCGTGCTGGCGGAGGAACGGGCGCGAAGCCACGAATATGGCGGCCGCAGCGTCTTCGGCTGGGAGCCGCCCGCCACCGGACAAAGCGCCGCCTGAAGGGGGACAGTTACCGACCTCCTCCGCCTCGCCGAACCCGCGCGGGCCGGCGTGGTCGGTAACTGTCCCCATCGGCGGAGGAGAAACGGGGACAGTTACCGACCCCCTCCGCCTCCTCGAACCCGCGCAAGCCGGCGCGGTCGGTAACTGTCCCCATCCGGGAGGACGGGCTACGCCGCGACGGTCTCGCTCTCCAGCGCGGCCTTTACCGCCGCCAGCGCCTCGCCCGCCTTAGCTCCGTCCGGCCCGCCGCCCTGCGCCATGTCGGGCCGCCCGCCTCCACCCTGGCCGCCGACTGCCTCGACCGCCTTTCGGACCAAGTCTACGGCGTTGCGGCTTCCGACGAGATCGTCGGTGACCCCGACCGCGACCGTCGCGCGGCCGTCATTGACTGCGACCAACGCGACGACGCCCGAGCCGACCCGCTGCTTCGCCTCGTCGACGAGGCCGCGCAGCGCCTTGGGGTCGATCCCCTCCAGCACCTGGCCGATGAAGCCGTGGCCGCCGACCTGCTCGGGTCCCGCCGCTTCCGTCCTGCCGCCGCCACTCAAGGCCAGCGCCTTCTTGGCTTCGGCGAGCTCGCGTTCCAGCCGCCGGCGGTCCTCGATGAGCGAGGCGACCCGCGCCGGCACCTCGTCGGGCGACGCCTTGAGCGCCGCGGCGGCCTCCTTGAGGCGGTTCTCGCGCTCGGTCAGCCACTGGCGGGCCGCCTCGCCGGTCAGCGCCTCGATGCGGCGCACGCCCGCGGCGACGGCGCTCTCGGCGACGATCTTGAACAGCTGGATGTCGCCCAGCGCGCCGACATGGGTGCCGCCGCACAATTCGACCGAATAGCTCGAATCGTCGCCGCGGCCCATCGACAGGACGCGGACCTCGTCGCCATATTTCTCGCCGAACAGCGCCATGGCGCCGGCCGAGATCGCCTCGTCGGGAGTCATCAGCCGGGTGGTGACGGCGTCGTTCTCGCGGATGTGGCGGTTCACCTCCTCCTCGACGGCGGCGATGTCCTCGCCGGTCAGCGCCTTGGGGTGCGAGAAGTCGAAGCGCAGCCGGTCGGGCGCCACCAGGCTGCCCTTCTGGGTGACGTGGCCGCCGAGCCTGTGGCGCAGCGCAGCGTGGAGCAGGTGGGTGGCGCTGTGGTTGGCGCGCACGCGGCCGCGGCGATCGGCGTCGACGGCGAGATGGACGGCGTCGCCGAGCGCGACCGACCCCGAGAGGATGGTGGCGCGGTGCGCGTGAAGGCGGCCGAGCGGCTTCGATGTGTCCTCAACTTCCGCGTGCAAGCCCTTGTCGTTGCTGATGAAGCCCGTGTCCCCCATCTGGCCGCCGCTCTCGCCGTAAAAGGGCGTCTGGTTGGTGAGGACGAACACCTTGTCGCCCGTCTCGGCGCGCGCGACTCGGGCGCCGTCCCTGACGATCGCCACCACCTGCCCCTCGCCCTCGTGGCCGGCATAGCCGGTGAACTCGGTCGAGCCATGCTCCTCGGCGATGTCGAACCAGATCTCGTCCGACGCCTTCTCGCCCGACCCCTTCCACGCCGCCCGGGCCTGGGCCTTCTGCTCGGCCATGGCTGAATCGAAGCCGGCGCGGTCGACGCCGAAGCCCTGCGCCCGCAGCGCATCCTCGGTGAGATCGTAGGGGAAGCCGAACGTGTCGTAGAGTCGGAAGGCGACCTCGCCCGGCAGGGTGTCGCCCGGCTTCATCGATCCGGTCGCCTCGTCGAGGAGGCGCAAGCCCTTGTCGAGCGTCTGGCGGAAGCGGGTCTCCTCCAGCTTGAGGGTCTCCTCGATCAGCGGCTGGGCGCGGACCAGCTCGGGATAGGCGGCGCCCATCTCGGCGACCAGCGACGGCACCAGGCGGTGCATGAGCGGCTCGCCGGCGCCGAGCAGGTGGGCGTGGCGCATCGCCCGGCGCATGATGCGGCGCAGCACGTAGCCCCGGCCCTCGTTCGCCGGGAGCACGCCGTCGGCGACCAGGAAGCCGGAGGCGCGGAGGTGGTCGGCGATCACCCTGTGGCTCGCCTTGGTGTCGGCGTCGACGCCCTTGCGGGTGAGCTCGGACGAGGCGGCGATCAGCGCCTTGAACGTGTCCGTGTCGTAATTGTCGTGGACGCCCTGCATGACGGCGGCGATCCGCTCCAGCCCCATGCCGGTATCGATCGACGGCCGCGGCAGCTCGCGGACGATCTCGTTGTCCTCCTGCTCGTACTGCATGAAGACGAGGTTCCAGATCTCGGTGAACCGGTCGCCGTCCTCGTCCGGGGAGCCGGGAGGGCCGCCCGGTATGTGGTCGCCGTGATCGTAGAATATCTCCGAGCAGGGGCCGCACGGGCCGCTGTCCCCCATCGCCCAGAAATTGTCCTTGGTGGGAATGCGGACGATCCGGCTCTCCGGCAGTCCCGCGATCCGCCGCCACAGGTCATAGGCTTCGTCGTCGGTGTGGTAGACGGTGGCGGTCAGCCGCTCCGGCGAGATGCCCCATTCCTTGGTGATGAGGTTCCAGGCGAGCGAGATCGCCCGCTCCTTGAAATAGTCTCCGAACGAGAAGTTGCCGAGCATCTCGAAGAAGGTGTGGTGGCGGGCGGTGTAGCCGACATTGTCGAGATCGTTGTGCTTGCCGCCGGCGCGGACGCATTTCTGCGAGGAGGTGGCGGTCGAATAGGGCCGGGTCTCGAGGCCGGTGAAGACGTTCTTGAACGGCACCATGCCGGCGTTGACGAACATCAGGGTCGGATCGTTCTGCGGCACGAGCGGCGCCGAGGGAACGATGCGATGGCCCTCTCGCCCGAAATAATCGAGGAAGCCGCGCCTCAGGTCGTTGGTCGAAGTCATGCCGTCGGATGTAGGCGAGCGCCGGGAGGCGGGCAACTATTGCGTTGCAGCATTCTCCTGGGCGGGGGCCGGCGCGGAGGCCGGGGTCGCGGCGGGGACCGGTGCGTCCCGCGCCGCCATCTCGCGCGCCTCGTCCTCGGTGACGGGGTAGCTCGCATAGCGCACGATCCGCTCCCGCGCCGGGTCGGGCGCGGGCGCCGCCTCCTCCGGCGCGGCTTGCGCCTCGACGGCGCGGCGCGGCTCCGGCCAGCGGGTGACGGCATCGACCATCGGATCGTGGCGCGGCACATATTCCACCGGGAAGTCGGGCGCCGGCATGTTGGCGCAGCCGATACACTGGACGATCAGCGGCTCGGCATGGGTGAAGTCGCCGGCCGGGGCGAGGCCGACCGGCGTCCGGTTGCCGGCGAGGTCGGCATGGAAGGAGGTTTCCGGCTCGGCGAAGTAAGCCGGGTTGATCTCGCCGATCGCCGAGCGGCCGAGCCCGAGCCCGAGCGCGGCGCCCGCGACCGTCAGGCCGCCGACGAGGGAGAGGGTGAGCGTGTTCGGCACGCCGCTACAACCACCGGACCGGCCCGCCCGTTCCCTCGACGCTTCGCCGCGCCGGGGCGTGCGGGCGACGAAATCCGCCATTCCCCCTTGCGATTCGCCCCGGATGGGTGAAGGCTCCGATTTTCCTTGAGGCGCGGCGCTGCGTCTTCTCGCGGGGCCGCGCGGCGGACGGAGGAGACGATCATGCCTGGCAGATCAGACGGCACGCGCGCCATCGCGCTGGTGGGCCCCGGCGGAACTGGCAAGACCAGCCTCGCCGAGGCCCTTCTCTTTGCGGCCGGCGCCGTCGACCGGCAGGGCAGCGTCGACGCCGGCACGAGCACAGGCGATTCGAGCGCCGAGGCCCGCGCCCGCGGCGGCTCGACCGAGCTCAACCTTACCGCCTTCGACTTCATGGGCGACCGCTTCGCCGTCGTCGACACGCCCGGCTCGGTCGGCTTCTGCGCCGACGGGGCCTTCGCCATCGCCGCCGCCGACCTCGCCGTCGTCGTCGTCGATCCCGAGCCGGACCGCGCCATCCTCGCCGAGCCGGCGCTGCGCCAGCTCGAGGCGCTCGGCGTTCCCCACCTCATCTTCGTCAACAAGATCGACCAGGCCCGCGGCGGCATACGCGACCTGCTCGAGGCGCTGCAGCCGATGAGCGCCTCGCCCCTCGTCGCCCGCCAGATCCCGATACGCGCCAAGGAAGCGGGAGGCGAGAAGATCACCGGCTTCGTCGACCTCGGCCTGGAGCGCGCCTTCCGCTACGTCCCCGGCAAGCCCTCCGAGCCGATCGACATTCCCGCCGACCTTGCCGACCGCGAGGCGGCCGACCGCTTCCACATGCTCGAGCAGCTCGCCGACCATGACGACCAGCTGCTCGAGCAGCTGCTGATGGATGAGACGCCCGACCGCGCCACCGTATTCGCCGACCTCGCCCGCGAGACTCGCGAGAATCTCGTCGTGCCGGTGCTGTTCGGCTCCGCCCAGAACGGCTTCGGGGTGCGGCGGCTGATGAAGGCCCTGCGCCACGACGCGCCCCCGCCCGACGCCGCCGCGACCCGGCTCGGCGCGAAGACCGGATGCGCCTTCGTCTTCAAGATCTCGCACGGCGGTACGATGGGCCGGCTGGCCTTCGCGCGGGTGTTCGGCGGCACCCTCGCCGAGGGCACGGAGCTCAAGAGCGAGAGCGGCACCGTGCGCGTCGGCACCCTCTTTTCGGTGCAGGGGGAGAAGACGGCGAAGCTCGCCAAGGCCGGGGTCGGCGACGTCGTCGCCATCGCCAAGGCCGAGGGGGTCGGCGCCGGCCAGTGGCTCGGCGCCTCGGGCAAGGCGCCGTCGCTCGACCTGCCCGCCTCCAACTACGCGCTCGCCATCGCCACGCAGGACCGCAAGGACGACGTGCGTCTCTCCACCGCCCTCCACAAATTGTGCGAGGAGGATCCCTCGCTGAGCTGGGAGCAGGACGAGGCGCTGCACGAGACGCGGCTCAAGGGCATAAGCGACGAGCATCTCAAGGTGACTCTCGCCAAGCTCAAGCGCCGCTACGGCGTGGCGGTCAATGCCAAGCCGCCGACGATCGGCTTCAAGGAATCGATCCGGAAGCCCGTCACCCAGCGCGGCCGCCACAAGAAGCAGTCGGGCGGCCACGGCCAGTTCGGCGACGTGGTCATCGAGGTGAAGCCCCTGCCCCGCGGCCAGGGCTTCCAGTTCGACGAGCGGATCCACGGCGGCGCGGTGCCGCGGCAATATATCCCCGCGGTCGAGGCGGGCGTGAAGGACGCGATGGAGAAGGGGCCGCTCGGCTTCCCGGTCGTCGACGTCGCCGTCACCCTCGTCGACGGCAGCTACCACACGGTGGACAGCTCCGAGCTCGCCTTCCGCACCGCCGGCCGGATCGGCATGAGCGAGGCGCTGGGCGAGGCCTCGCCCCATTTGCTCGAGCCCGTGCACAAGGTGAGGGTGACGACGCCCGCTTACGCCACCTCGCGCGTCACCTCGGCGATCGCCAGCCGGCGCGGCCAGATGCTCGGAATGGACAGCCGCCCCGGCTGGTCGCGCTGGGAGCTGGTCGAGGCGCTGGTGCCCGAGGCCGAGCTGCAGGGCCTCGACGCCGAGCTGCGCTCGGTCAGCCAGGGCCTCGCCACCTACGAGGCGGAGTTCGACCATCTCGCCGAGTTGAACGGCACCCTCGCCGACAAGGTGGTGCGGGAGCTGGAGCCGGCGTAGGCAACCGTTCCTCCCAGTCGCCTCAGGCGATGGGGAGGGGGACCGCACGAAATGCGGTGGAGGGGCTGTCCTGAGTCCGCAAGGCCCCTCCACGATGCTTCGCATGGTTCCCCTCCCCATCCCCTTCGCGGACAGGGAGGATTGTCGAGGCGACCTTGACCCCGCCCCGCCAATCGGCTTCCCCTCCCCACGACACAAGGGGAACGCCGAGCATGGCCAAGCGCCTGACCTATTTCATCCTTGCCGGCCTCGTGCTCGGCATCGCCGTCGGCTGGGCGGTCAACGCCGCGGTGGGCGACGAGACGGCGGCGCAGCAGGCGCAGCTCAAGACGATCGCGGGCTATTTCTCCATCCTCACCACCGTCTTCCTCCACCTCATCAAGATGATCATCGCCCCGCTGGTGCTCTCCACCATGGTCGTCGGCATCGCCCATATGGGCGACACCACGGCGCTCGGCCGGGTGGGGCTGAAGGCGTTCGGCTGGTTCGTCTGCGCCAGCCTCGTCTCGCTCACCCTCGGCCTCGTCCTCGTCAACGCGCTCCAGCCCGGCGTCGGCCTTGCGCTCCCCATTCCTCCCGCCGACGCGGCGAGCGGCGTCGACCGCTCCGCCTTCGATCTCGCCAAGTTCATCGCCCACATCTTCCCCGAATCGATGGTCAAGGCGATGGCTGAGAACGACATCCTGCAGATCGTCGTCGCCGCCCTCTTCCTCGGCGTCGCACTCACCGCGGTCGGGGAGCCGGCGCGGCCGCTCGTCCGCGCGCTCGAGGGCCTGGTCAAGGTGATGCTTCAGATCACCGACTATGTGATGCGCTTCGCCCCCGTCGCCGTTTTCGCCGCGGTGACCGCCAGCATCGCCGAGCGCGGACCGTCCATCCTGGGCACCTACGGCTATTTCATGGGCAGCTTCTATCTCGGCCTGGTCATCCTCTGGGCGCTGCTGATCGGCATCTGCTTCCTCGTCGTCGGCGGGCGGACGAGGCGGTTGGTGCGGTACATACGCGACCCGATCGTGCTCGCTTTCTCCACCGCCTCATCCGAGGCCGCCTTCCCGCGCACGCTCGAGGCGCTGGACCGCTTCGGCGTCCCCCCGCGCATCGCCAGCTTCGTGCTGCCGCTCGGCTATTCGTTCAACCTCGACGGCTCGATGATGTACATGACCTTCGCGTCGATCTTCATCGCCCAGGCCTATGGGATCGATCTCAGCGTCACCCAGGAGATCCTCATGCTCCTGACGCTGATGATCACGTCGAAGGGGGTGGCCGGGGTGCCCCGCGCCAGCCTCGTCGTCATCACCGCCACCCTCTCCCAGTTCAAGATCCCCGAGGCGGGGATCCTGATGATCCTCGCCGTCGATCATTTCCTCGACATGGGCCGCTCAGCCACCAACGTCGTCGGCAACGCCGTCGCGAGCGCGGTCGTCGCCAAGTGGGAGGGCCGCCTCGACCCGCCCGAGCCGGTCGACGTCGAGCCCCCCCACGCGCCGAGCCACCGCCCGGCTCCGGCGTCCGGCGACGAACGCTTCTAGGCCGGCGGCGCTCGCCGAAGCCCCCTCGTCTCAAATCCTCCCCTTCAAGGGGAGGTGGCAGCCCGAAGGGCTGACGGAGGGGTGCCGGCGTCCGCGGAGAGGCTGATACCCCTCCACCGCACTTCGTGCGGTCCCCCTCCCCCTTTCGGGGGAGGATTTCAGGGGGTCGGTAACTGTCCCCCTTTCACCCGCCGAATGGGGACAGTTACCGACCGCAGGGGCCCGCGCGAGTCCGATGAGGCCGAGGGGGTCGGTAACTGTCCCCGGTCCCCGTCCCCCATCCCCTTCCCCCCTACCCCAGCGGCCGGTCGATCGAGGTCGGGGGGGTGGAGAACCAGCGCGGCCCCGTCTCGGTCATGTGGAAGCAATCCTCCAGGCGGATGCCGAACCGGCCCGGAATGTAGATGCCCGGCTCGTCGGAGAAGCACATGCCCGGGGCGAGCGGCGTCGTCTCGCCGTGGACGAGGTTCACCGGCTCGTGGCCTTCCAGGCCGATGCCGTGGCCGGTGCGGTGCGACGTTCCGGGAAGCTTGTAGCGCGGGCCGTAGCCCCAGGCTTCGTACTGGCGGCGCACCGCGTCGTCGACGCTGCCGGCGGGCGCGCCGGGCCGGGCGGCGGCGAAGGCGATCTCCTGGCCGCGGCGGACCTGGTCCCAGACCCTGCGCTGCTCCTTGGTCGGCTCGCCGAACACCAGGGTGCGCGAGACGTCGGACTGGTAGCCGTGGACGGTGCAGCCGCAGTCCATCAGCACCACCTCCCCTTCCCGCACCTGCTGCGGCTTGCCGCTGCCGTGCGGATAGGCGCTCGCCTCGCCGAGCAGGACGAGCGCGAATTCCGGGCTGCCGCCGAGCGCTTCGGTGGCGGCGTTCATGATCGCGCCGATGTCGCCGGGAGTCATTCCCTTCTCGATCCGCGGCACGGTGTGGCGATAGGCGGCGATGGTGACGTCGGTCGCCTTCTGCATCAGCGCGATCTCGGCGGCCGTCTTGATCATCCGGCAGCCGCGGGTGACGGGCGCGGCGTTGCGGACGGCGACGGCGGGGAGCGCGCGGCGCAGGCCGTCGACGGCGAAGAAGCGCACCGTCTCCTCGATGCCCACCGGCCGCGCCGCCAGCCGGCGCTGGCGCAGCACGGCGGCGACCAGCTTCAGCGGGTCCTCGTCCTCCTCCCAGGTGCGCACCTCCGCGGGCACGGAGAGGCTCTCGCGCACCGACGGCGCCTCGAAGAAGGGGGTGACGATCACCGGCTCGCCGTCCGCCGGGATGATCGCGGCGGTCAGCCGCTCGCTGCGGTGCCAGCGCACGCCGGTGAAATAATCGAGCGAGGCGCCGGGCTCGACCAGGATCGCGCCGTAGCCGAGGCGGCGCATCAGCCCCTGCGCCTTGGCGAGGCGGCGGAGCCGTTCCTCGCGGCCGATCGGCGCCGCGTCGCCGGTGATCGGGCGCAGCGCCGGCTCGGCCGCGAGTGCGGCGCGGGGAAGCGCGGCGGCGGCGCCGGCGGCGAGGGCGCCGAGCCCGAAGGCGCGGCGGCTGAGCTCAGGCATAGGCATAGGGGCCGCCTTTCTGGAGCGCCGCGGCATAAGCCGGGCGGGCGTGGATGCGCTCGAGCCAGTCGGTGAGGTTGGCACGGCCGGAGTCGAGACCGCCGCGATGGCGCGACGCCTCGAGCGGGAAGCTCATCATCACGTCGGCGGCGGTGAACCGGTCGCCGGCGAACCAGTCGCGCGTCGCAAGCTCGCCCTCCAGCCAGTCGAGATGGGCGTCGAGCATGCGCTGGATCGGCGCGCGGGCCGGACGGCCGAGCAGGCCGAGCCTGTTGACGACCAGCAAGGCGAGCAGCGGCGGCATCATCGAGCCTTCCGCATAATGGAGGAAGTGGCGGTAGCGCAGCACGTCGTCGCGGCGGGCCGGCGGCCCCAGCCGGCCTCCGGCTTTCTCGACCAGATATTCGACGATGGCGCCGGTCTCGGCCACGATGCGGCCGTCGTCCTCGATCACCGGCGACTTGCCGAGCGGGTGGACGCGCTTCAGCTCGGGCGGCGCGAGCATCGTCCTGCGGTCGCGCGCATAGCGGCGGACCTCATAGGGGAGCCCAAGCTCCTCGAGCAGCCAGAGGACACGCTGCGACCGGCTGTTCTCGAGGTGGTGGACGATGATCATCCCCATCCCCTAACGGAGCTTTTTGAGGGCGGGAACCGGAACTTGTCGCCGCGCCCGGCGTCGCCCCGGCTCTCCCTTCCCGCTCGACCTTCAGCCACGCCTGGACCGCCGCCGAATGAACGACCGACCGCCGCCGAGTGCGCCTTCCGCCTGGAGCGGCCCCTCCATGGGCGAGTTCATCGCCCTGATGGCGGCGCTGATGGCCTCGAACGCGCTCGCCATCGACGCCATGCTGCCGGCGCTGCCGGCCATCGGCGATTCGCTCGGCGTCGATGCGGAGAACAGGCGCCAGCTGGTCATCACCTTCTACCTGCTCGGCTTCGGCACCGCCCAGATCGCCTACGGCCCGCTCTCCGACCGGTTCGGCCGCAAGCGACTGCTGCTCGGCGGCCTCGTCCTCTACGGGCTGTTCGCGACCCTCGCGGGGCTCGCCGCGAGCTTCCCGCTGCTGCTCGCGGCTCGGACCATGCAGGGCGTGGCGGCGGCGGCGACGCGGGTGCTGACCGTGTCGGTGATCCGCGACCGCTATCACGGCCCCGCCATGGCGCGGGTCATGTCGCTGGTCATGATCGTCTTCATGATCGTTCCGATCCTCGCCCCCTTCTTCGGCCAGGCGGTGCTTGCGGTGGCGAGCTGGCGCCACATCTTCATCGGCCTCGGCGTCTACGGCGTGCTGCTCGCCGGCTGGACCCTGCTGCGCCTGCCCGAGACGCTCGCGCCCGACCGGCGGCGTCCCCTCTCCTTCGCGGCGATCGCCGATGCGGTGGCGACGACGTTTAGGATCCGCCAGTCGATCGGCAACACGGCGGCGACGACCCTGGGGATCGGCGCCCTCTTCTCGTTCATCAACTCGGTCCAGCAGATCGTCTTCGACGTCTTCGCGCGGCCGCACATGCTGCCGGTGGTGTTCGCCTTCATCGCCGGCCCGATGGCGCTCAGCTCCTGGATCAACTCGCGGCTGGTGATGCGCTTCGGCTCGCGCCGCCTGCTGCTGATCGCGCTCACCGCCTTCACCTCGATGGCGGCGCTGCACCTGACGGTCGCAGCCTCGTTCGGCGAGACGATCTGGAGCTTCATCCTCCTCCAGGCGCTCACCATGGGCTGCTTCGGACTGATCGGCGCCAATGCCGGCGCGCTGGCGATGGAGCCGCTCGGCCATATCGCCGGCACCGCCTCGTCGCTTCAGGGTGTGATCACCACGGTCGGAGGGGCGCTGATCGGCTTCGCGGTCGGTCAGAGCTTCGACGGCACCACCATCCCCTTCCTGATCGGCTTCACCGGCTGCGGCGCCTCCGGCCTCGCCGTCGCCACCTGGGCCAACCGCAACCCGAGCCGCGATTCGCGCGACCTCGCCGAGGTCGAGGTCCAGGAGACGGCGACGCGCCCGGGCTGAGGCGGGCGACAAGGCTTGGCCTTCCGAGCAGCGGGTATTGAGCTGGGCCCATCCCCGTTCGGGCTGAGCCTGTCGAAGCCCTCCCTTTTCCCTTACCGGAACAAGAAGAAAGGCCCTTCGACAAGCTCAGGGCGAACGGTGGGAGGATTCAACCTGAACGTCGAACGCCTTACCCGCTCATCCTGAGGAGCCGCTGACCCCGGCAAACGGGGTGTCGACGGACGCGCCGCCCTCCTTCACACCCGCTCGATCACCGTCGCGATGCCCTGGCCGACGCCGATGCACATGGCGCAGAGCGCGTAGCGGCCGCCGCGGCGATGGAGCTCCTCCGTCGCGGTGAGGAGCAGGCGGGCGCCGGACATGCCGAGCGGGTGGCCGAGCGCGATGGCGCCGCCATTGGGATTGACGTGCTCGGCATCGTCGGGAAGGCCGAGCTGGCGAAGCACCGGCAGCGCCTGCGCCGCGAACGCTTCGTTGATCTCGATTACGTCCATGTCCGAGATACTTAGGCCGAGCCTCTTCAACAGTTTCTCGGAAGCCGGCGCGGGGCCGATGCCCATGATCCGCGGCGGGACGCCGGCGACGGCGGCGCCGACGACCCGGGCGCGCGGCGTCAGCCCGTTGCGCTTCGCCGCCTCCTCCGACGCCACCAGGAGGGCGGCGGCGCCGTCGTTGACGCCTGACGCGTTGCCGGCCGTGACGGTGCCGTCGCCGCGGACGATCGGCCGAAGCTTGGCCAGCGCCTCGGCGCTCACCTTGCGCGGATGCTCGTCCCGCTCGACCAGGAGGGGGTCTCCCTTGCGCTGCGGGATGGAGACCGGGACGATCTCGGCGGCAAGCCGGCCATTCTCCTGCGCGCGCGACGCCCTTTCCTGGCTGCGGACGGCGAAAAGGTCCTGATCCTCGCGGCTTACCTGGAACTCCTGCGCCACGTTCTCAGCCGTCGACGGCATGGTGTCGTCGCCATAGGCGTCCTTCATCTTCGGATTGACGAAGCGCCAGCCGATCGTCGTGTCGTACATCTCGGCGTTGCGGTCGAAGGCGCTGGTCGCCTTGGCCATGACGAAAGGGGCGCGGCTCATGCTTTCCGAGCCGCCGGCGATCAGCATGTCGGCCTCGCTGCCGCGGATCACCCGCGCCGCCATGGCGACGGCGTCCATCCCCGATCCGCAGAGGCGGTTGAGGGTGACTCCGCCCGAGCCGTGCGGCAGCCCGGCGAGCAGGCCGGCCATTCGGGCGAGGTTGCGATTGTCCTCGCCGGCCTGGTTGGCGCAGCCGAGGATGACGTCGTCCAGCTCGCCCCAGTCGACTCCCGGATTGCGCGCGACGAGGGCGCGGATCGGGATGGCGGCGAGATCGTCGGCGCGGACATGGGCGAGGCTGCCGCCGTAGCGGCCGATCGGCGTGCGAACGGCGTCGCAGATGAAGGCTTGGCTGGTCATCCCGCGCCCATAACCGAACGCCCCTTCTCAGGCCACCTCCCCGCCGACGCTGCGCGAGAAGCCGGTGAACTCCGCGATTGCGCGCCCGTCCTCGGTGCGCACCGAGACGTCGTAGACTCCGGAGCGGCCGGCGAGGCTCCGCTCCCGCGCTTCCGCGACCAGCACGTCGCCCTCCCGCGCCGGAGCGAGGAAGACGATCGAGGCCTGGGCGGCGACCGTCCTCAGGTTGCGGCTGTTGCAGGCGTAGGCGAAGGCGCTGTCGGCGAGCGCGAAGATCATCCCGCCATGGGCGGTGCCGTGGCCGTTCAGCATATCGGCGCGGATGCGCATAGCGACGCGGGCATAGCCTTCGCGAGCTTCCTCGAGCTCGAGGTTCCAGGCGGGGCCGGTGCCTTCCGCGGCGAGCATCGCGCGGGCAACCTGGTCAGCGAGTTGGTCGGAAGCGGTCACGCCGGAGCCCGTAGCAGCCCCTCTCCCCTTGTGGGAGAGGGGTTGGGGAGAGGGGTGCGGCGCTTCGCGCCGCGCGCTCCGAAGGAGCGCGCCCCTCACCCCAGCCCTCTCCCACAAGGGGAGAGGGAGTGGTACG
>JAFANP010000046.1 GCA_019232625.1 Alphaproteobacteria bacterium
CCTCGTCTCGAAGAAGTTGGCGTGCTCGACGCCATTCAACAAAGGCGCGAGCCAGGGGAGGGGGTGGTCGTCGATCATGTAGATCGGCTTCAGCCCGAGCTGGCCCAGCCGCCAGTCGGCGATGTAGCGGATGTACTTCTTGATCTCCTTGGGCTTCATCCCCTCGACCGGCCCCATCTCGAAGGCGAGGTCGATGAAATTGTCCTCGAGCCGGATCGTCGTCTGGCAGACGTCGGCGATGTCGTCCTTAACCGCCTTGGTCAGGCAGTTCCGCTCCTTGGTGAAGGCGTGGAACAGGCGGATGATGCCTTCGCAATGCAGGCTCTCGTCGCGGACCGACCAGCTGACGATCTGGCCCATGCCCTTCATCTTGTTGAACCTGGGGAAGTTCATCAGCATCGCGAAGCTGGCGAAGAGCTGAAGCCCCTCGGTGAAGCCGCCGAACATGGCGAGCGTCTTGGCGATGTCCTCGTCCGTGTCGACGCCGAAGGTCGCGAGATAGTCGTGCTTATCCTTCATCTCCTTATACTGCATGAACATGCTGTACTCGGACTCCGGCATGCCGATCGTGTCGAGGAGGTGCGAATAAGCGGCGATGTGGACCGTCTCCATGTTGGAGAAGGCGGTCAGCATCATCTTGATCTCGGTCGGCTTGAACACGCGGCCATATTTGTCGTGATAGCAATCCTGCACCTCGACGTCGGCCTGGGTGAAGAAGCGGAAGATCTGGGTGAGCAGCGAGCGCTCATGGTCGGTGAGCTTCTGAGCCCAGTCGCGGCAATCCTCGCCGAGGGGGACCTCCTCCGGCATCCAGTGGATCTGCTGCTGGCGCTTCCAGAATTCGAACGCCCAGGGATATTCGAAGGGCTTGTAGGTCTTGGAGGCGGTGAGGAGGGGCATCGGAAAAATACTCCGTCAGGAAAGGGCGGCCGTGCAGAGCGGCGTCAGGCAGCCCAAGGCGGCGAGGAGGGCGGCGGCGGCGATCGACCACAGGCCGTAGCGCCGCGCGTCGCGGGCGCGGGCATAGCCGGGCGTGCCGCGGCCGTGGCCGGCGCCGCGATAGCGGGCGAGGGTGACGAGCTGCCAGGCGGCGTAGAGCCCGGCGAGCAAGGCGAGGCCGACGAGAAGGTGGCCCCAGGTGATCGGGTTCGGCATCAGCGTGAGCTCCCAAAGGTGAAATCCACCCTCTCCCTGGAGGGGAGAGGAACGGCGCGAAGCGCCAGGGCGAGGGGAAGCTTCGTGCCCTCACCCTGCCGCCGCTTCGCGCCGGCTGTCCCTCTCCCGCAGGGGGAGAGGGGAAGGAGGGCGCTCACTGGCATGCCAGGCACTCGTCATAGTCGGTCGAGGCGGCGAGCTCGATCTGCTTGAGGTCCGGCGTGTTGTCGGCCTCGACGCCGCCGGCGAAGCCGGCGCGCTGCACCGACTTGGAGCGCAGGTAATAGAGCGACTTTATGCCCAGCTCCCACGCCCGGTAGTGGAGCATGAGCAGGTCCCACTTGTCGACGTCGGCCGGGATGAACAGGTTCAGCGACGTCGCCTGGTCGATATAGGGCGTGCGGTCGGCGGCGAGCTCGATCAGCCAGCGCTGGTCGATCTCGAAGCTGGTCTTGAACGTGTCCTTCTCCTCGGCGGTGAGGAAGTCGAGGTGCTGGACCGAGCCGCCATGCTCGAGGATCGAGGACCAGACGCCCTCGCTGTTCTTGGACTTGGCGACGAGCAGCTTCTCGAGGTGCGGGTTCCTGACCGAGAAGGAGCCGCTCAGCGTCTTGTGGGTGTAGACGTTGCCCGGGATCGGCTCGATGCAGGCCGAGGTGCCGCCGCAGATGATGCTGATCGACGCGGTCGGCGCGATCGCCATCTTGCAGGAGAAACGCTCCATCACCCCCATGTCGGCGGCGTCGGGGCAGGGCCCGCGCTCGTGGGCGAGCATCATCGAGGCCTCGTCGACCTGGGCGCGGATATGCTTGAAGATCTTGAGGTTCCAGCTCTTCGCCATCGCCCCCTCGAACGGGATGTTGCGCGCCTGGAGGAAGGAGTGGAAGCCCATCACGCCGAGGCCGACCGAGCGCTCGCGCATCGCCGAATATTTGGCTCGGGCCATCTCGTCGGGCGCTCGGTCGATATAATCCTGAAGGACGTTGTCGAGGAAGCGCATCACGTCCTCGATGAAGCTCTTGTCCTTGTTCCACTCGTCCCACGTCTCGAGGTTGAGCGAGGAGAGGCAGCAGACCGCGGTGCGGTCCTTGCCGAGATGGTCGCGCCCGGTGGGAAGGGTGATCTCCGAGCAGAGGTTGGAGGTCGACACCTTGAGGCCGAGCTCGCGGTGGTGGCGGGGCATCGACCGGTTCACCTGGTCGATGAAGATGATGTAGGGCTCGCCGGTGGCAAGCCGGGTCTCGACCAGCTTCTGGAAGAGGGAGCGGGCGTCGACGGTGGCGCGCTCGGAGCCGTCCTTGGGCGACTTGAGGGTCCATTCCGTGCCGCCGCGCACCGCCTCCATGAAGGCGTCGGAGACGAGGACGCCGTGGTGGAGGTTCAAGGCCTTGCGGTTGAAGTCGCCCGACGGCTTCCTGATCTCGAGGAACTCCTCGATCTCCGGGTGGGAGATGTCGAGATAGCAGGCCGCCGAGCCGCGCCTGAGGCTGCCCTGGCTGATCGCGAGGGTGAGGGAATCCATCACCCGGACGAACGGGATGATGCCGCTGGTCTTGCCGTTCATTCCGACCGGCTCGCCGATGCCGCGGACATTGCCCCAATAGGTGCCGATGCCGCCGCCGCGGCTGGCGAGCCAGACATTCTCGTTCCAGGTGTCGACGATGCCCTCGAGGCTGTCGGGGACCGAGTTCAGATAGCAGGAGATGGGGAGGCCGCGGCCGGTGCCGCCGTTCGACAGGACGGGCGTCGCCGGCATGAACCAGAGCTTCGAGATATAGTCGTAGATGCGCTGGGCGTGGGCGGCGTCGTCGGCATAGGCCGAGGCGACGCGGACGAAGAGGTCCTGGTAGGATTCGCCGGGAAGCAGGTAGCGGTCGGTCAGCGTCTCCTTGCCGAAGTCGGTGAGCAGCGAATCGCGGCCATGGTCGACCTCGACCGGATAGACCTGCGGAACGATCGTCTTGCTGTCGCGCGGCGCGGCCTTGCCTCGCTCGCCGCCGCGGGCAGCCTTGCCAGGCGCGTCTACGGTCGTCGCCACGTCGCTCGCTCCCACTTCGCTGCTGCCGGAAAGGTCCATCATCCTACCCCTTGTTCTACTTGCGTTCCAGCCGGTTTACGCCAGCTTAAGCACTTTGCCGGGGGTGCGGGGACACTCATTCGAGACTGTCCCCGATATCCACAGGACACAGCTCCGCCGCCTTGCCACCCATATAGGTTGCGCAGCGGCCTCTCACAATGTCTAGCGTCACCCCCTCGGCAGCGCCACAACGGATAGTGCCTGAAACCGGAATCGGGGCCAAGAGGGTAAATGACTTATCCACCCATTTTTGCGGCGGGTGGAGGGCCTCGGCCTCCCCCTCCAGGCGCGCGGGGAGGCGGCTAGGGCTTCATCAGCTTGTCGACGCGGCCGGTGGTGACGCTGTGGTAGCCGGGCCGCGCCTTCGCGTAGAGCCGCTCGGCGATCGGGCGGCCCCACTCGCCCTGGGCGAGCAGCGTCTTGAACAAAGGCGCGACGAACTTGGTGCGTCCCTGAGAGAGGAGGAAGCGCTCGGCGGCGGGGACGGCCGGCGCGTAGCGATTGGCGAGCGCCAGCTGCAGCCAGGCGAAGAGCGTCTCGGCATTGGTGCCGGCGGTGAGGCCGAGGGCGCGGTCGAGCTCGGCGAGGCGCGGCTGGGGGAGGGTGCGCGGCAGGCCGTTGAGGAAGCGCAGGCGCTCGGCCGTCGTCCAGCCGGCATAGGGCACCGCCGCCGCGCCGCCGCCGGCGTCGAAGGCGGCGAGGGCCGCGTCGACCCGCGCGAAGGCGGCCGGGTCCGGACGGGCGGCGTTGTCGGGAAGGCCGGGCGCATAGACCCAGCGGTCGAGCTGCAGCCTCTCCTCGAGGGCGCGATCGCCGCGCACCAGGGTGGCGCGCAGGTCGGCGAGGAAGCGCTGCGACGTCATCGGCTCGAAGGCGTGGCGGTCGAAATAGGAGCGCAGCCACGCATCGAAACGCTGGCGCCCGACGGTCCGTTCAAGGGTGCGAAGGAAGGTCGCGCCCTTGTCGTAGACGATCCCGCTCGCCTCGGCGTCGCTCGGATCGTGGAGGCGGGTGCCCGGCGCGTCGCGGCCGAGCTCGGCGAAGGCGGCCTCCATGTCCGCCCAGGAGAGCGCCGCCTCCTGGCTGGCCCGGGCGGGGCCGTAGAGCGCCTCCATGATGCGGTTCTCGAAATAGGAGGTGACGCCCTCGTTCAGCCAGCTGTCCGCCCAGACCGCGTTGGTGACGAGGTTGCCCGACCAGCTGTGCGACAGCTCGTGGGCGACGAGGCCGACGAGGCTCCGGTCGCCCGCGATGAAGGTGGGGGTGAGGAAGGTGAGGGTGGGGTTCTCCATCCCGCCATAGGGGAAGGCGGGGGGCAGGACGATCATGTCGTAGCGGCCCCAGCGATAGGGACCGTAGAGCCGCTCGGCGGCGGCGACCATCTTCTCGGTGTCGACGAGCTCGGCCGCGGCGGCGCGGATCGTCGCCGGCTCGGCGTAGACGCCGGTGCGGGGGCCGAGCCGCTGGAAGGCGAGATCGCCGACCGCGAGCGCGATCAGATAGGGCGCCACCGGCTTGTCCATGCGGAAGCGGAAGGCGCGGCGGCCGGGGCCGGCACGCTCCCCCTTCGGAGTCAGCCGCTCGCCGCTCATCACCGCGCCGAGCGGCTCCGGGACGGTGATACGCGCCTCCCAGGTCTGGCGGATGCCGGGGCTGTCCTGGGTCGGGATCCAGCTGCGGTTGAGGGTGGGCTGGCCCTGGCTGAACAGGAAGGGGTGGCGCTTGCCGGCGGTCTGCGCCGGCGTCAGCCATTGCAGCGCTTCCGCGTCGGCGGCGCTCGAATAATCGATGCGGATGCGGCGGGCGCCGTTCAGCCGGACGGTGAGCGCGGCGCCCTTCTCCGGATCCGAAGCGCCGAAGGCGAAGGGCAGCGGCCGGCCGGCGCCGTCGCGCACCGAGCGGACGGCGAGCCCCTTGCTGTCGAGCACGATCTCGCGCGCGGCGGGGCTCGCCTGAAGGTCGAGCGTGGCCGTGCCGGAGAGGCGCCGGGCGGCGAAATCGGCGGCGAGGTCCAGGGCGACGTGGGTGACCCGCGCCTCGGCGGGGCGGGCGTAGCTCGCCGAGTCCCGGGCCTCGGCAAGGATCGGCGCGACCTTCGGAGGCGCGGCGGCGGCCGGGGCGGCAAGGAGAAGGATCGCGGCGGCGGCGAGATGGTGGCGCAAGGGCTGCATTCCTCGAATCGGTCGACCGCCGTTTAGGCTATTCCGGACGGAGCGGAACCGGTTTCGCCGGTAAACCCCCGGTGAACGCGCCGTCGCGGGCCGTTCAGGCGGGGCGGCGTAAGAAAGCGGACGGCCGGCGGTTCGAATTGCCGGCACAATGTTCGAGGAGAGACAGACATGCGCAAGATCGTTCTCGCCGCCATTGCCGCCGCCGTCGCGCTGCCCGCCACGGCGGTGCCCGCCCAGGGCTATGGCTACGGCCGCGGCTACGGCTACGCCCAAGGCTATGGCCGCAACGAGGTCGCCCGCGAGCGGCGCGAGTGCCGCCGCGAGCTTCGCCGCGCCCATAATCGCTGGGAATATCAGCGCGAGCTGCGCGAGTGCCGCCGCGAGATAGCGCGGGCCCGCTACCACAATCGCGACCGCTACGACCGTCACGACCGCTACGACCGCGACGATCGTTCGGACCGCCGCTGGTAGGGCGGACGAAGGTCGGCGGGGATCCGAGGGTTCCCGCCGCCCGTCCCACCGGCTAAGGCCATGGGCGGAGGTACGCCCATGGCCATTCCCGAGGAAGCCGCGGTCGCGGCGAGCGCCGTCTCCGGGGCGCGCTTCGCCACCCGCCTCGCCCTGCCGGGCGGCGACATCCTCGCCGACGAGCCGGCCGAGGTAGGCGGCGGCGGCGCGGGGCCGACGCCCTACCAGCTCCTCTCGGCGGCGCTCGCCGCCTGCACCTCGATGACCATCCGCCTCTACGGCACCCGCAAGGGCTGGAGCCTTCCGGAGTTCCGCGTCGAGGTCGCCCATGCCTTGATCCCCGGCGCCCCGCCCAGGGACCGCTTCACCCGCCGAATCCTGTTCACCTCGCCGGTCGAGCCGGAGCAGGCGGCGCGGCTCGTCGAGATGGCGGAGCGCTGCCCCGTCCACCGCACCTTGAGCGGCGGCGGCTCCGAGATCGTCACCCAAGCCGCCGCGCTGCCGCCGCCGGCCCCGCCGCTGACCCCCGCCGACCCGCCCGGCGAGCATGTCGCTCAGATGGAGCGGCTCTCCGAGCGATGAGCGAAAGTAGGTTGTTTTCAGAAACCCTCTTTAAACCGCGCCGCCTCTTCCTATCTCGTTCGCAGAGGCCGCACCCTCCCTGGCGGCCCGCCAGCCGGCGAGGTCATCCCTCCTTCCGGCTATAAAGGCCCCGCCGCGCTCCCCCCCTGGCGCGGCGGGGTTTTTGCTGGGCGGCGCCCTCGGCTCAGACGAGCACGTTGGGGCTGAAGGTCAGATCGAACGTATCCCAGCCGCCGCGGTGGAGCTCGGGCGGGAGATGGAGCGGGCTGCAGCGCAGCACCGCCATCGACGCGGCCTCGGCCATCGGCGCGGCATAGGCCTGGTTGTCGGGGGTGACGCCCTGCTGTTCGACGAGCTGCGGCGCCTCCTCCAGCCGGCCGTCGGCGGCATAACGGACGCGCAGGCGGGTGACGATCCGACGCCCGGCGCTCGGCACGCCCGGCGAGCGGTAGCAGCGCTTGACCTGCCGCGCCGCCGCCATCGTCGCCTCGCTGGCGCGGTCGCTCGGCAGGATCCGCGTCCCGGTGGTCGCTACCCGGTCGGGCTCTATCCCGCGCTGCCAGGGAGTACCGGGGCCGGCGGCGCAGCCTCCGAGCACAAGGAGCGCGAGGAGCGGCGGCCGCGCCACGGTTCAGGGCTCGCGTTCGAGCTTCTGCATCGCCTTTTCCCAGTCGCCGAGGCTGGAGCGGGCGTCCTGCACGAAGCGCGACCGGCGGACCCCGGCCAGGAACAGGCCGCCGACGATCCGGCCGAGGAGGCCGGTCGGCCGGCGGAACTGGATCAGCAGGATGACGCGCTGCTCGTCGGTGTCGTTCCAGACCTCGTGGTGGAAGGTGTCGTCGAAGACGAGCGCCTTGCCCGGCTCCCAGGTTAGCATCTCCTCGTCGACCTGCATCCGGCAGGCCTCCCGCCGCGCCGGCACGACGAGGCCGAGATGGGCGGTGAGGATCGCCTTGGTGACGCCGCGGTGGCGGGGAATATGGGCGCCCGGCGCGAGGATCGAGAAGAAGGCGCTGTTGAGCCCGGGAATGGCGGAGACGGCCGCCGCCGTCCGCGGGCAGCGGGTGCAATTCTCCTCGTTGCGATAGCCGTAGCCGTAAAGGAAGAAGCTCTTCCACTTGCCCGGCGGCGCGATGCGCCGGTGGTCGGGCGAGATTTCCGCGAGCGGGGGTATGCCCTCCTCGCGGGCGAGCAGCGCGTCGACCTCGGCGCGGATCTCGCCCCAGCGGGCCTCGAGGCCGGCGATCCAGGGGAAGAGGCGCGGATCGTAGGTCGGCGTGTCGCCGACCTTGGACGACCCGGCGATCAAGGCGCTGATCCGGTGGCGGAAGCGCTTGCCGATGCGGAAGAGCGGCGGCAGCGGCGGCACCTTGCGCTCGGCGTCGGGGGCCGGAGCGGGCGACATCTCGTTCATGATCGAGAGCTAAGATGCCGCATTGCCCCGGGCAAGGCGAGAATGGCCTAACTGCGTCAAGTTCGCGCGAGAAAGGGGAGGGCTCGGCCCGTCCCGCCCGTCCTCCCGGTCAGGGCGCCGGCTTCGCGGGGGCGTCGGAAGAGGCGCGGGGGACGGCGGGCGGAAGGCCGGCAGGCGCGGGCGCCGCGGTCGGCAAGGCGGCCGGCGGGGACGAGCGCTCGATCCGGCCGCCGGGCTGGTGGAGGTTGACGCAGCGCTGGAGGTTGCAGGCGATCATCGCCCCCGTGCGGCGATCGAGGCGGACGACGTCGGCGCCGAGCCCCACCGCCTCGTAGCGCGGCACGGAGGGCCGCGCCGCGTAGAGCGACAGGCCGACGATCCCCGCGCAAAGGACGAGGACGGTGGCGAGGCGGCCCGATAGCCGGTCGAGCAGCTCGCCGGGCGCGGGATCGGTGTCGTCGGCCATGTCGTGTCTCTCCGCCCGTTCCGCCGCCTTATGGCACATCCGGGCCGCGGAGCGGAATCCGAGCGGCGGTCGCGGTTCCGGGGGGATGTCGGCTCCCGCCGCTCCTCGTCGAGGATGCCGGGCGGAGCCCCGGCTTTGCCATCGCCGGGCCGCTTCATTATCGCGGGGCGATGGACCGGGCTTCGCTTCTCTCTCCGGAGGCCGCCGGGCGCTTCGCGCGCGCGGCGCGCGGCGCGGGCCGGTGAAGGCGGGGTTCACCTGGCTCGACTGGGGGGTGGTCGGGGGCTACGTGCTGATCCTCGCCCTTGCGGGTTGGCTCTCCACCCGGCGGCAGCGCGACGCGGAGGATTATTTCCTCGCCGGCCACCGGGTGCCGATCTGGCTGGTGGCGGTGTCGGTTCTGTCGACGACCCAGTCGGCGGCGACCTTCCTCGGCGTGCCGGACTACGGCTATCGCGGCGACTACACCTATCTCACCAGCTACATAGGGCCGCTGCTCGCCGCCTTCCTGGTGGCCCGCTTCCTGCTGCCGCGGCTCTACGCGCTCGGCGTCACCACCGTCTACGAGCTGCTCGCCCACCGCTACGACGCCCGGGCGATGCGCGCCGCGGGCGGCATGTACCTGGTCGGCCGGGTGTTCGCGAGCGGGGCGCGCCTCTACCTCGCCGCCATCGCCGTCTCGATGATCGTGTTCGGCGACATCGCCGCGGCCAATCTGTTCGCCGCCTCCGCGATGCTCGTCGTCCTCGGCCTCGCCTTCACCTTCGTCGGCGGGCTGCGCTCGATCATCTGGAGCGACCTCGTCCAGGTGCTGCTCTACGTCGGCGCCGCGGCGGCCGTGCTGGCCCTCCTCTGGGCGAGCATACCCGCCCCGGCCGGCGCCATCCTCCACGCGCTTGCGGCGACTCCCGACGGCGCCGACAAGCTGAGGCTGATCGACCTGTCGCTCGATCCCGGCGCCGCCTTCTCGCTGCCCGCGACGCTGACCGGAATCACCCTTCTCTTCTTCGCCAGCATGGGGCTGGACCAGGACATCACCCAGCGTTTCCTCGCCTGCAAGGACCCGAAGGAGGCGACGCGCTCGCTCTACGTCTCGGTGCTCGCCTCGCTGCCGGTGGTGCTGCTGTTCCTCGCCATCGGCTCGCTCCTCTACATCTTCTACGACCGGCCGGACGTGATGGGCGCGGCGGGCGGCGCCGCGGCGGGCGAGCAGGGCGGCGAGAAGATCACCGTGTTCATGCGCTATATCCTGACCGAGGTGCCGCCCGGCGTGCGCGGCTTCGTCGCGGTGGGGGTGCTGGCCGCGGCGGCGGTCAATTCCGGGCTCATCTCCATGTCGTCGGTGCTGATCCAGGACTTCTACCGGCCCTGGATGGAGCGGCGGCGCGGCGAGGTTGCGGAGCGCCATTTCGTCCAGGCGGGGCGGGTGGCGATGGTCGGGCTGGGCCTGGCCCTGCTCGCCATGTCGGTGCTCTGCTATTACTGGCAGCGCTACACCGCCGCGCCGCTGCTCGAATTCGCGCTGGGCGTGATGGGCTTCGCCTATTCCGGCCTGCTCGGCGTCTATTTCACCGCCTTGTTCACGCGGCGGGGCTCGACCGGCTCGGTGCTCGCAGCGCTCGCCGCCGGCTTCGTCGCGGTCGCGCTGCAGCAGGCCTATGTGGTGGACATGCTCGGCCTGCCGGCGGCGTGGAAGGCGCTCGCCTTCCCCTACCAGCTCTGCCTCGGCACGGCGGTCGCCTTCGCCGTCTGCGTCGCCGGGAACTCGGGCGCCGCCGCCGCGTCTCCTGATCGAGATCAACTCGGAGACGGCGATGACCCTCAGCGCGATCGCGATCAACTGCAGCCTCAAGAAATCGGACGGGGAGGAGAGCTCGACCGACAAGATGATCGGCCTCCTCGTCTCGGAGCTGAAGAAGCGCGGCGTGGCGTTCACGGAGACGATCCGGATCGCCGACCATGACGTGAAGCCCGGCGTCACCTCCGACGAGGGGGAGGGCGATGCCTGGCCGGAGCTGAGGCGGCGAATCCTCGCCGCCGACATCCTCATCTTCGGGACGCCGATCTGGCTCGGCCAGGCTTCCAGCCTCGCCAAGCGGGTGGTCGAGCGGATGGACGCCTTCCTCTCCGAGACCGACGACAAGGAGCGGATGCCGAGCTTCGGCAAGGTCGCGCTGCTCGCCATCGTCGGCAACGAGGACGGCGCCCACTGGGTCTCCTCGCAGCTCTACCAGGCGCTGGCCGACACGGGCTGGACGATCCCCGCCTCCTCGGTCGCCTATTGGGTCGGCGAGGCGATGGGCAAGATCGACTTCGCCGACCTGCCGCAGATACCGGAGAAGGTCGCCTCCTCGGCGGCGATGGCGGCCGGCAATGCCGCCCACCTCGCCGCCCTGCTGAAGGCCGAGCCCTATCCGGGCGTCTCCAGCGGGTGAGGGCGCGGCGGTGCGGCTGGCCTGGCCGGAGCGCAAGGAGAAGATAGGCTCCGCGGCGGCGGTGGCGGGCCTCCATCTGCTCCTGGCCTGGGCGTTCCTCACCGGCCTCGGCTATGCGCCGGCCCTGGCGCCGCCCGAGGTGCTGAAGCTGTTCGATACGTCGGAGCCGCCGCCGCCGCCCAAGGCGGTGCCGGCGAAGCCCGAGCGCAGGCCCGTTCCTCGCAAGGCCCGGCCCAAGGATCCCGAAGGCTCGGCCGCCCCCGCCAACCTTCGCAACACGCCGACCGAGATCGTCGCACCGCCGCCCGAGATCCGACTGCCGGTGCCCCCGCCGCTGCCGGCCGCGCCTGCGGCGGGGGAGGGCAGCGCGGCGGCGTCCGGCGCAGCGCCGGTGCCCGGGCCGGGGACGGGCGCGGGCGGCCAGGGAACCGGCCTCGGGAGCGGCCTCTCCGGCGACGGGACGGGCGGCGGCGGGGGAGGCGGGGGCCGCGGCGTCCATGCCCGCCAGATCGCCGGCAGCATCGGCGAGGAGGATTATCCGCGCCGCGCCTACGAGGCGCATGTCTCCGGCACCGTCCTCATCCGCTTCGTCGTCACCCCCGACGGCCGGGTCGGCGACTGCGCAGTGACCCGCTCGAGCGGCAGCGCCGAGCTCGATCAGACGACCTGCCGGCTGATCCGGCGCCGCTTCCGCTACCGCCCGGCGCGCGACGCCGCCGGCCGGCCGGTCGCCGAGACGATCGCGGGGCGCCAGGTGTGGGAGGTCGGTCCCGAGCCCCCGCCGGTCGACGTCGAGCCCGACGTGCCGGACGACGACCCGCGCTGAGGAACCAACCGGCGCGCTCTTCGCTGATCCCGCGGAGCCCTTTCCAAGGAGCCTTGGTCATGCGTAAGATCCTCGTCGCCGCCCTCCTCGCCAGCCTGCCCGCCCTCGCCGCCCCCGCTTTGGCGCAGACCGGCGCCGAGCAGAGGCGCTGGGACATGGCGCAGGCACGCTTCGATTCGGAGCGGCGTGTCTACGAGCGCGAGCGCGACCTCTACGAGCGGGCGCGGGCACGGGACGGCCGCGGCGGCTATGACGACCGCTACGACCGCTACGACCGCGGCGACGACCGCTACGACCGCGGCGGCGCCTACGATCCGCGCGCCGACGATCGCGGCTACCGCGCCGACGATTATCCGCGCGACGACTTCCGCACCGACTACGACGCGGCGCGCGACTATCGCGCCGACGCCCGTTATCCGGAACGGCGCCTCGGCGCCCGCGACGAGGTCTATCGCGGCTCGGACGGACGCTATTATTGCCGGCGCAGCGACGGCACGATCGGCCTCCTCGTCGGCGGGGTGGGCGGAGCGCTGTTCGGCAACGTCGTCGACGGCGGCCGCAACCGCACCGCGGGAACGCTGATCGGCGGCGCGCTGGGCGCGCTCGTCGGCACCGCCGTCGGCCAGCAGCAGGCGGACTATCGCTGCCGCTGATCAGGTAGGATCGTCATCCGGCATGACGAAGAGGGGGCTTCGATGCCGAAGTCCTAGAGCACGCTGGGTTTAGGTTGACCCGCTCATCCTGATTAGGGACTGAGCTTGGCGAAGCCTGTCCTGAGCGACGCCGCAGGCGGCGTCGAAGGGGACCGTATCGAAGGACCGTCCTTCGAGACGCCGCTTCGACTTCGCTCAGCGGCTCCTCAGGATGAGCGGAAGCAGTGCGTCAACCTGTTTCCTCAATGCTCTAGCGGCG
>JAFANP010000048.1 GCA_019232625.1 Alphaproteobacteria bacterium
GCTGGTCTTGCGCGGATGCTCGTCGCGGTCGCCGACGATCGGATCGCCCTTCCGCTGCGGGATGGCGACAGGGACGATCTCTGCGGCGAGACGGCCATTTTCCTGGGCCCTGCTCGCTTTCTCCTGGCTGCGGACCGCGAACGCATCCTGGTCCTCGCGGGTGACCTGGAACTCCTGCGCCACGTTCTCGGCAGTGGAAGGCATGGTGTCGTCGCCATAGGCATTCTTCATCTTCGGATTGACGAAGCGCCAGCCGATGGTGGTGTCGTACATCTCCGCGTTGCGGTCGAAGGCACCGGTCGCCTTGGCCATGACGAAGGGCGCGCGGCTCATGCTCTCCGAGCCGCCGGCGATCAGCAGGTCCGCCTCGCTGCCGCGTACCACCCGCGCCGCCATCGCCACCGCATCCATGCCCGAGCCGCAGAGGCGGTTGAGCGTCACGCCGCCCGATTTGTCGGGCAGTCCCGCCAGCAGCCCCGCCATTCGTGCCAGATTTCGATTGTCCTCGCCCGCCTGGTTGGCGCAGCCGAGGATCACGTCGTCCACCTCGTCCCAGTTCACATTGGGATTGCGATCGATCAGCGCCTTGATCGGGATCGCGGCGAGATCGTCCGCCCGCACATGGGCCAGAGCGCCGCCATAGCGGCCGATCGGCGTGCGGATGGCATCGCAGATAAAGGCTTCGGTCATTCACTCTCTCCGATGACGAGACCGCCGACGCTGCGCGAGAAACCCTGGAATTCGGCGATGGCGCGGCCGTCCGCCGCCTTCACCGAGACATGGTAGACGCCCGAGCGGCCGACAAGCGCCTGCTCCTGTGCCTCGGCGATCAGCTCGTCCCCCTCACGCGCCGCGTCGAGAAAGACGATCGAGGCCTGGGCGGCGACGGTGCGCAAATTGCGGCCATTGCAGGCATAAGCAAAGGCGGTGTCGGCAAGCGCGAAGATCATGCCGCCATGGGCGGTGCCGTGGCCGTTCAGCATGTCGGCGCGCATAGTCATGCAGATCCGTGCATATCCCTCGCACGCTTCGAGCAGCGCGATGCCCCAGGCCGGCCCCGCCCCTTCCGCGGCGAGCATCGCCCGCGCGACCTTGTCCGCCGTCGCGTTCCCGTCCATGGGAGCAGGCCATGGCTTACGAGACCATCGAGTTCAAGCTGGAGCGCGGCATCGCCCGCCTCACCTTCAACCGGCCCGAGCGCCTCAACAGCTTCACCGTCGCGATGCACGAGGAGGTGGCGGACGCCTTGTCCCGCCTCGACGGCGCCAGGGTGCTGGTGATCACCGGCGCGGGCCGCGGCTTCTGCGCCGGGCAGGACCTTAACGACCGCGCGGTCGCGCCCGGCGAGGCGGTGGACCTCGGCCACTCGGTCGAGACCTGGTACAACCCGCTCATCCGGCGGATCGTCTCGCTCCCCTTCCCCGTCGTCGCGCAGGTCAACGGCGTCGCGGCGGGCGCGGGCGCGAACATCGCGCTGGCCTGCGACATCGTCGTCGCGGCACGCTCCGCCCGCTTCATCCAGTCCTTCGCCTCGATCGGCCTCATCCCCGACAGCGGCGGCACCTGGGTTCTTCCCCGGCTCGTCGGCCAGGCCCGGGCCCTCGGCCTCGCCCTCACCGCCGAGCCGCTCACCGCCGACAAGGCCGCCGATTGGGGCCTCATCTGGAAGGCCGTCGACGACGACCGTCTGGCCGAGGAGGTGGACATGCTGGCGGAGGGATTCGCCGCCGCGCCGACCCGCGGCCTGGCGCGGATCAAGGCGATGATCCGCGAGAGCTGGGGTCACAGCCTCGACGAGGAGCTGGACCTCCAGCGCGACGCGATGCGCGAACTCGGCTTCAGCGAGGACTATCGCGAGGGCGTCGCCGCCTTCATGGCGAAGCGGAAGCCCAAATTCACCGGCCGGTAGCCGCGGGGAGCGACGATGAAGACCACCACCCTCCTCAACTACGCGCAGGACCAGTGGTACGAGGCCTCCTCGGGCCTCGCCGAGGTGCAGAGCGCCGTCAGCGGCGACACGATCGCGGTGACGGGCAGCGAGGGGCTCGACTTCGCCGCCATGCTGCGCCACGCCCGCAATGTCGGCGGGCCGGCGCTCAGGCGGATGACCTTCCACCAGCGGGCCTGGATGCTGAAGGACCTCGCCAACGCCGTGATGGCGCGCAAGGAGGAGCTTTACGAGCTCTCCTACGATACGGGCGCGACGCGCAACGACGGCTGGATCGACATAGAGGGCGGCGCCGGCACGCTCTTTTCCTTCTCCTCCAAGGGGCGGCGCGAGCTGCCCAACGGCCGGGTCCTGGTCGACGGCGCGATGGAGCCGCTGTCGAAGGGCGGCACCTTCGTCGGCCAGCACGTCTACACCCCGCTGCAGGGCGTTGCGGTGCATATCAACGCGTTCAACTTCCCGGTGTGGGGAATGCTCGAGAAGCTCGGGCCGACCTTGCTCGCCGGCGTGCCGGCGATCGTCAAGCCGGCCTCCGCGACGGGCTACCTCGCCGAGGCGGCGTTCCGGATCATGATCGAGGCGGGCGTGCTGCCCCCCGGCGCGCTGCAGCTGGTGATGGGCGGGGTCGGCGACCTGTTCGACCATCTGACGCTGCAGGACGTCGTCAGCTTCACAGGCTCGGCGCAGACGGCGATGAAGCTCCAGTCGCACCCGGTGATCGCCCGCGAGAGCGTCCGCTTCATCGCCGAGCGCGACAGCCTCAACGCCTCGATCCTCGGCCCCGACGCGGCCCCGGGAACCCCGGAATTCGACCTCTTCGTCAAGGAGGTGGCGCGCGAGATGACGGTGAAGGCGGGGCAGAAATGCACCGCCATCCGCCGAGCGATGGCGCCGGCGGAGCATCTCGACGCCCTCCAGGCGGCGCTGACCGAGCGGCTCGGCAAGGCCCGCATCGGCGACCCGCGCGAGGAGGGGGTGACGATGGGCGCGCTCGCCAGCCGCTCCCAGCTGGTCGGAGTCCGCGCCGCGGTGGCCGAGCTGGCGAAGTCGGCGCGGATCGTGGCGGGCGACCCGGAAGCGCCTCCGGTGGCCGGCAACGGCGCCTTCATGGCGCCGGTCCTGCTCCGCACCGACGACCCCTGGAACACCCCGGCGGTGCACGACGTCGAGGCGTTCGGCCCCGTTTCCACGATCATGCCCTATCGCGACCTCGACGATGCGATAGCGCTCGCCAACCGCGGCATGGGCAGCCTCGCGCTGTCGCTCTTCACCTTCGAGCCCGCGGTTGCCGAAGCGTTCGTGCTCGGCTCCGGCGCCTATCATGGGCGGATGATGATCCTCGACCGCACCAGCGCGAAGGAATCGACCGGCCACGGCTCGCCGCTTCCAGTCCTCGTCCATGGCGGCCCCGGCCGGGCCGGCGGCGGCGAGGAGATGGGCGGCGTGCGCGGCGTCACCCACTACATGCAGCGCACCGCCCTCCAGGGCTCGCCGGCGGTGCTGTCGAGCGTGGTCGGGCAATGGCTGCCCGGCGCCCCGAAAGTGGAGGGCGAGGTCCACCCGTTCCGCAAGCGGATCTCGGAGCTGGACATCGGCTACACCCTGAAGACGGCGAGCCGCGCCGTCACCCTCGAGGACATCGAGCATTTCGCCCATTTCACCGGCGACACCTTCTACGCCCACATGGACGAGGAGGCGGCGAAGGCGAGCCCGATCTTCGAGGGGCGCGTGGCGCACGGCTACCTGATACTGAGCTTCGCCGCGGGGCTGTTCGTGGAGCCCTCGCCAGGGCCGGTCCTGGCCAATACGGGGCTCGAGAACCTGCGCTTCCAGACTCCGCTCTATCCGGGCGACTCGATGCGCGTGGAACTGACCGTGAAGACGAAGAGCGTCAGGGACGAGGAGAAAGGCGAAGTGCGCTGGGCGGTGTACGTCTTCAACCAGAAGGACGAGGTGGTCGCCACCTACGACCTCCTCACCATGAACCGGCCGTGACGATGCGCGCGCGCCTCTCCCTCCTCATCGTCGGCAGCCTCGCCCTTCCGGCCTGCGCCGCCTCGACGCCGCGCGAGACCCCGGTCTACGGCTACAGGATCGTCAAGGAATATCCGCACGATCCGATGGCCTTCACCGAGGGTCTCTTCTTCCTCGACGGCAAGCTCTACGAGAGCACCGGGCTCAACCGACAATCGACCATTCGCGAAGTCCGGCTGGAGGACGGCAAGGTGCTGCGCTCCGTCTCGATCGCGCCGCAATATTTCGGCGAGGGGATCGTCAACTGGGGTCCGGACATCGTCAGCCTCACCTGGCAGGGCGGCCAGGGCTTCCGCTGGAACCGAGCCGATTTCCGGCCGAAGGGCGGCTTCAGGTACCAGGGCGAGGGTTGGGGCCTGACCCAGGACGGCAAGACGATCTGGATGAGCGACGGCACGGCGCAGCTCCGCCGGCTCGACCCGGCGACGCTCAAGGAGAAGGGCCGGCTCGACGTCGCGGACAACGACCAGCCCGTGGAGCGGCTCAACGAGCTCGAATGGGTGAAGGGCGAGATCCTCGCCAACGTCTGGATGTCGCCGCGCCTCGCCCGCATCGATCCCGGGAGCGGCAAGGTCACGGGCTGGATCGACCTTTCGGACCTCGTCGCCGAGAACATGAACGGCGACGCCGACGCGGTGCTGAACGGGATCGCCTACGATCCGGCGCGCGACCGGCTTTTCGTCACTGGCAAGAACTGGTCGAAGCTCTACGAGATCGCGATCGTGCCGCCGGCGAAGCAGCCTTGAGCGCGCCCTGAAGGAGAGCCGGCCACTGCGCCGGCGGCCTCGCGGGGAGAACCGGGCGGACTGCCGCGCGGCCGGTCAGCGGGCCCCTTCCCCCTCCCTCTCGGCATCGGCGCGGTACACGCCGAGGCCGTCCTCCAGCTTTGGGTTGTTGCGTTCGCGGATCAGCGCCGCCGCCTCGTCGTAGAGGAAGGGCAGGAAGGCGTAGCGCTTCCCCTTCGTCACCGGCGTCGCCTCGTGCAGCAGCGAGCAGGAGAAGACGACGGCGCCGCCGGTCGGCGGGCGGTAGGTGCGGCCGCCATATTCCGGGAAGCGCAGGTCGCCGCCCTCATACTCGCCGGCATTGAGGTTGATGGTGACGGCGAAGCGGCGGTGGGCGGTGCCGCTCGTCGTATTGTCGCGATGGGGGCGGAAATGGCCCGCGCCGGCTTCGTAGCAGCCGATCAGGTAGCGCTCCATCCGCGTCGCCTCGAACTGGAAGGCCCGCTTCACCATCGGGATGAGCTTCAGCGACACGCGGGCGCGGATCGCGCGGCAGAAATCCGCCTCCTCGACGATGCAGTCCTTGCGCATCTTGTGCTGGGGATCGCTCATCAGCCGGGTCTTGCCGTCGACCTCCCGCATGAAGCCCGACGCCTCGCCGCCCTGCCTTTCGTAGAGCGCGACGAGGCGGCGGCACAGCTCCGGCTCGAAGATGCCGGGCGCCATCAGCACCGGCGCCCAGTCGGTCGCCGGGGGACGCGACGCCAAGGCGGCGAGCAGCCTCAGCGCGGCCTCGCCCTGGTCGAGCGGAAAGGCGCCGACGGCGCGCAGCATCGGGTCGAGGAGCAGCCAGTGCGGGGCGTCCACCGCGCCGTACGGGCCGGCGATGCGCCGCTCGGGATCGACGAAATAGCGCAGGCCCGGAAGGCTTTGGGCGATCCGGCCCGCCGCCTCGTCCTCCGGATCGGCGGTGACGCCGAAGAAGCAGGCGCGGGCGTCGTCGAAAAGCGCCCGCTGCCGCTGGACGAGACCCAAAGCGGCGGCGGCGGCCGGCTCGGCGGCGCTCGCCATGAACAGCATCAGGATATGCCGCCCGGCGGCGGTGTCGAAGACGTAATTCGCATTGCCCCCGACCGCCGCGGCGCGGAACCAGGGCGCCGGCTCGCCGGGCGTCAGCGGGCGGGGACGTTTCTCCATCCCCGGATTATGGCCGCCCGCGCCGACCGTGAAAAGCCGCCTCGTCGAGGCTCACAGCTCCTCCTTGACCTGCGCGTGGGCGAGCATGGCGAACAGGCCCGTGCCGCCGATCACGTTGCCGGCGAAGGCCGGGAGGAGGAAGCCGCCGAGCAGCCAGGCCGCGCCCGCTTTCCCGGACCACAGGAGCAGGAAGGCCTCGGCCGCGCCGGCGACGACATGGGTGAAGCCGCAGATCGCGATCGCATAGGTGAGGACGAGGATGATCCAGAAGCTCGAGCCGTTGGACGCCGAGCGAATCCAGGCGACCGAGGCGATGAGGAAACCCGCGGGTATGCCTTGGAGGAGCGTCTCGGCGGCGGTCTCGTCGAGGAGCTTGGAGGAGACTTCCAGCATCGCCGCGGTCAGCTCGGTCGACTGGAGGCGGAGATGGATCGCGGCGGCGGCGATGACTGCTGCGCCGGCGACGTTTCCGGAGAACACGATGGCCCAGAGTCGGGCGGTGCGGCCGAGGCTCGGCCAGCTCGGGTCGCGGGCGAGCGGCAGGACCGCGACCATGGTATGCTCGGTGAAGAG
The DNA here is from genome assembly GCA_019232625.1 of Alphaproteobacteria bacterium. Taxonomy (GTDB): domain Bacteria; phylum Pseudomonadota; class Alphaproteobacteria; order Sphingomonadales; family Sphingomonadaceae; genus Allosphingosinicella. The sequence continues at coordinate 6,478 of JAFANP010000048.1, forward strand.
CTGCATCCTGCCGAGGATGACGATCAGGAAGCCGAGCGAGTAGCCGAAGCCCGCGACCAGCTCCCGCCAGGGCGCGTCGGGCAGCCGCTGGTGAAGGGCGCCCTGCGCCGCGACCGACGCCATGATGGCGATGCCGGCGGCGAGGCCCGACCAGAAGAGCGAGCCGGTGGGCCGCTCGAGCTCGTCCTCGCCCTGCTTGATGACGGCGGCGTGGACCACCTTGGCCTTGGGCGGGCTGCGCTCCTCGACCTCGCGCTCCTCCGCCTCGCTGAGGTGCGGCTCTTCGACGGCCATCGGCTTCTCCGTGACGTTCACCCGCCAATCCGCGCGCCTCGCCAAGGTTCCGCCCTTGAGCCGGCGCGGCTTGGCCCATAGGGCTGGGTGACGAGAGGAGAGACGCGCGTGCTGGAGGGGTTCGAGCTTCCGCCCGGCTGGCCGAGGATGAGCCTCGACGAGGCCACGGCCCGCCTCACCGCGCCCGGCGCGCGGTTCGAGATGGACGACATCGTCATCCGCGGAGTCCCGACCCGCATATGGAAGAACGCGCCGCCGCACCTCCCCTTCCTCACCCGCCTGTCGCGGATGCACGGGAAACGAATCGCCAGCATCCTCGACGACCGGCGGATCAGCTACGAGGCGCAGTTCCGCGCGATTGCGGCCCTGGCGGAGGCGCTGCGCGGCCTCGGCGTCGGCAAGGGGGATCGGGTCGCGATCGCCATGGCCAATTGCCCCGAATGGCCGGTCGCCTTCTTCGCCGCCACCGCCCTCGGGGCGATCGCGGTGCCGCTCAACGCCTGGTGGACGGGCGCGGAGCTCGAATACGGCCTCGCCGATTCCGGCTCGAAGGTGCTTATCGCCGACCGGTCGCGGTGGGAAAGGATCCTGCCGCATCGCGCCGCTTTGCCCGATCTGGAGCATGTCGTCGTCGCCGGAGGCGAGGGCCCGACGTCCCTCGAAAGCCTGATCGGCCCGCCCGCCGCCTATGGCGACCTCCCCGACCGCGACCTGCCGGAGGCGGAGATCCACCCCGACGACGATGCGACGATCTTCTACACCAGCGGCACGACGGGCAATCCCAAGGGCGCGCTCGGGACCCATCGCAACCTGACGACCAACATCCTCTCGGTCGGCTTCGCGATCGCGCGCGCCGCCCTGAGGCGCGGCGACGAACCGGCGGCGCCCAGCCCCAAGGTGGGGCTCATGGTCATCCCGCTGTTCCACGTCACCGCCTGCAGCGCCAGCCTGATGGGCTCCATGGCGGTGGGCAACACGACCATCTTCATGAGGAGGTGGGACGCCCTCGAAGCGCTGGAGATCATCGAGCGCGAGCGGGTCAACGTCACCGGCGGCGTGCCGACCATCGCCTGGCAGATCCTCGAACATCCCGAGCGGCAGCGCTTCGACCTCTCCAGCCTGGAGCTGATCAGCTATGGCGGCGCCCCCTCCGCCCCCGAGCTCGTCCGGCGCATCCATGCCGAGTTCGGCGCCCTGCCGGGCAACGGCTGGGGCATGACCGAGACGATGGCGACGGTCACCAGCCACGCCGGCGAGGATTATCTCCATCGCCCGGACAGCACCGGGCCGCCCGTCCCGGTCGCCGACCTGCGCATCATGAGCGCCGACGGCGCGCGCGAGCTGCCCGTGGGCGAGGTCGGCGAGCTGTGGGCGAGAGGGCCGCAGATCGTGCGCGGCTATTGGAACAAGCCCGACGCGACGGCGGAGACGTTCGTCGACGGCTGGGTGCGGACCGGCGACCTCGCCCGGCTGGACGAGGAGAATTTCCTCTACATCGTCGACCGCGCCAAGGACATCGTCATCCGCGGCGGCGAGAACATCTACTCCATAGAGGTAGAGAACGTGCTGTTCGAGCACCCCGCAGTCATCGACGCGGCGCTGATCGGCCTCCCCCACCGCACGCTGGGCGAGGAGCCGGCGGCGGTCGTCCAGCTCGCGGCGGACGCCGTCGCCACCGAGGAGGAGCTGAAGGCCTGGGTGCGAAGCCGGCTGGCGGTGTTCAAGACCCCGGTCCGCATCGCCTTCCTTCCCGAGCCCCTGCCGAGAAACGCGAACGGCAAGATATTGAAGAAGGAATTGCGGGCGCTGTTCGACTGATCCCTCGCCGCGCGCCCGGCTTGACTCGTCTGTAAGCTCAACCTAACCGTTAGCGGTGACTAACGCTTCTGTCGCCTTCGCCGCCTTGGCCGATCCGGTCCGGGCCGAGATCGTCGAGCGGCTCGCCCGCCGGCCCATGGCGGTGGGCGAGATGGCGGCGGGACTTCCCGTCACCCGGCCCGCCGTGTCGCAGCATCTCAAGGTGCTGAAGGAGGCGGGGCTGGTCGCGGTCGAGGCGAAGGGAACGCGGCGCATCTACCGGATCGATCCGGCGGGGCTCGGAGCCATCCGGCAGTGGCTCGACCGGCATTGGCAACGCGCGCTCGCCAGCTTCGCCGAGGAAGCCGAACGGGAGGAAGAGGAATGAACGAGACGCAGCGAATCGTCCCCGCGCCGATCCGCAAGACGCTTCACGTCCGCGCTCCCCGGGAGAAGGCGTTCCGCGTCTTCATGGAGCGGATGGGGCGGTGGTGGCCCGCCGACCACAGCCTGCTCCAGGCGCCGCGCCGCCGAGCCCCGCCCCGGCGGCCGGTGGTACGAGACGGGCGAGGACGGCGCCGAATATCAATGGGGCCGAGTCCTGGAGTGGGACCCGCCCCGCCGCGCCCTCCTCGCCTGGCAGCTCAACCACGAATGGGCCTACGATCCCGGTTTCGAGACGCAGGTGGAGATCGTCTTCCGCACCCACGAAGGCGGCACGATCGTCGCATTCGAGCATCGCGGGCTCGACGCCTTCGCCGACGCCGCCCGCGACTCGCACGTCAGCGGCATGGACCAGGGCTGGGGGATGATCCTCGCCCGCTACATGGCCGAGGCCGATAGCGCGGCCTGAAGCCCGGTTACTGGCCCCGTCCGGCCGCGTCGCCGCCGCCGCCCTGCGCCGGCGCCCGCTTGCCGAGCCACTGCGCGGCCGTCTTGCAGATCTTGGGGCCCGCGCCGAGCCGGGTGGAGCTCGATTCGTCGCGCTTGCAGATGAGCTTCTCCTTCGGCGGCGGGGCCGCTTCCGGCGTGGCCGCGGGAGCGCCCTGAGCGGCACCGGTGACGAGCATGAGCGCGACGAAAATCGACATGAAAACCCCGCTTTTTCCTTTGAAGCACAGGCCCTTAGCAGATCGTGCGAGTTTTGGAAGCGGCTTTTCGCGCGCTCATTCGGCGGGCCACCCCTCGAGCACCTCGACGAACCGGCTCAGCCATCGGTTGGTCTGGTGGCCGTCCACGACGCGGTGGTCGATGGTGAGGGAGACATAGGCCATCGGCCGGATCTGGATCGTGTCCACCCCATCGACTTCACGCACCACGACGCGCTTCTCCAGCTTGCCGACGCCGAGGATCGCGGATTGCGGCTGGGCGATGATGATCGGCGCGGCGAAGAGCGAGCCGGAGACGCCGTGATTGGAGACGGTGAAGGTGCCGCCCGACACGTCGCGCGCGGTCAGCCGCTCCCCCCTCGCCTTCTCGACAAGCTCGTCGAGGCCGGCGGCGATGCCTTTGAGGTTCAACGTCTGCACCCGGCGCAGCACCGGGACGATCAGCCCCTTCTCGCCCAGCGCCGTGCCGACGCCGATATTGACGTCGTCGAAGATCTCCAGCCTATCGTCGTGCCAGCGCGCGTTGATCGCGGGCGCGACCTTCATCGCCTCGGCCGCGGCGGCGACGATGTAGGCGGTGTAGGTGAGCTTCACCCCCTTCCTCGCATAGGCCTCCTTGTGGCGGTCGCGATGGCGGATGATCGCGGTGAAATCCGCCTCGAACATCGCCGTGACGTGCGGCGCCTGGGTGACCGAGGCGAGCATGTTCTCGGCGATCCTCAGCCGCATCCGGTCGTGCGGGATGGAATGGGAGCGGATCGAGGCGTCGGAGGGCTCGGCCAAGCGAGGCTGAGCCGTGGTGCGGGGACCTTCCCGGACCTTCGTCGCCGCCTCGACCGCGCGGTCGACGTCGGCGCGGGTGATTCGCCCGTCCCGGCCGGTGCCCTGGATCTTCGCCGGGTCGATGTCGTGCTGGAGGAGCGCGCGCTTCACCGCGGGGGAAAGTCTGAGCTCCGCGTCCCTCACCCCGTTCGTGTCGAGCGAAGTCGAGACACCCCGTCGAGCGGAGCCGAGACCTGTGTCCCCATCCTCGGCTTCGCTCGGAAGGGCCCCTCGACGTCGCTCGGGGCGAACGGGTTCGGACTCGTCGCCGACGACCTCCGCCACCGCCGCGATGCGACCCAGGACCGCCCCCGGCACCGCTTCCGCGTCGGTCTCGAGCACGATCTCGCGAAGCACGCCCGCCGCGGGCGCAGGCACCTCCATCGCGACCTTGTCGGTCTCCAGCTCGACGAGCGGGTCGTTCACCTCGACCCGGTCGCCCACCTTCTTCAGCCAGGCGCGAACGACGGCCTGCGTGACCTCCTGCTCGACCGGAACGAGGACGTCGATCATCGTCAGAACCCCACCAGCTCGTCGATCTTGGCGCGGATCCGCTCGACGGACGGCACGGCCCAGTTGAGCAGCACCGGATTGTGGGGGCTTGGAATGTCCGGCATCGTCACCCGCGCGACCGGCGCGTCGAGGTCGAGGAACGCCTCGTCGGCGACGACCGCGGCGATCTCCGCGCCGAAGCCGCCGGTCCTGAGGTCCTCGTGGACGATGAGGCAGCGGCGGGTGCGGCGCACGCTCTCCAGCACCGCCTCCCTGTCCCACGGCACCAGCGTGCGAAGGTCGATGACGTCGGCCGAGACGTCCTTCGCCGCTTCCTCGCAGCGCGGCACCATCGCGCCCCAGGTGACGAGGGTGATGTCGTCCCCCGAGCGCGTCTTCTTCGCCCGTCCGAACGGCAGGACGTAGGCGTCGCCCGGCCACGGCCGCCGCGCCCAGGAATCGTCGAGCATCGCGCGATGCTCGAAGAAGATGACCGGGTCGTTGCCGCGAAGCCCCGCGCGCAGCAGGCCGACCGCGTCCTCGGCATTGGAGGGGACGGCGACCAGCCAGCCGGGATTGTGGACGAACTGCACCTCGTTGGTCTGGCTGTGCCAGGGATCGCCGCACTTGAAGAAGCCGCCTGGGATCCTGAGCACCATCGGCGCGGCGAAGCGGTTGGCGGTGCGCCAGCGCATGGTGCCGCAGTCGTTGATCTGCTCGGTCGCGGGCTCGGCATATTTGCGGAACTGGATCTCCGGGACGGGCATCAGCCCGGCGAGCGCCATGCCGACCGCGCGGCCGATTATGCCTTCCTCGTTCAGGCTGGTGTCGAACACCCGGCCCTCGCCATATTTCTCCTGAAGGCCGAGCGTGACCGCATGGACCCCGCCCTTCGGCCCGATGTCCTCGCCGAACAGGAGGACGCGCGGGTTGATCGCAAGCTCCTGGTCCAGCGTCCGGCGGATCGCCGTCACCATGTTGATGCGCTGGCCTTCGGGCTTGGGCTCCTCGTGCGAAGGCGGGGCGCGATAGCCCTTGGTCCACTGGCCGCCGAGCTGCTGCATCTCGCCTTCGTAGAAGACATGGTCGAGCACGTTCTCGGGCCGGGAGACGCCGCGCGCCTCGGCGGCCGCCCTCGCCTCTTCCACCGCCGACTGCGCCTCGGCTTCGATCCGATCCCACTCCGCCTCGTCGACCCCCAGGCCGAGCAGGTGCGCCTTGAGCTTGGGCAGCGGATCGCGCAGCCATTCCTCGCGCACCACCTCTTCAGGCTTGTATGCCTGGGTGTCCTGGAAGCTGTGGCCCTGGAGGCGGGGGACGCGGAGGTGGAGCAGCGCCGGGCCGCCCTCGGCGCGCACATGCGCCACCGCCCGGTCGATCAGCCTTGCCGCCTCGGCCGGCTCGGTGCCGTCGCCCGCGAAGATGGCGAGGCCGGTGAAGCTCGCCAGGTTCTTCGAGATGTCCGCGCCCGGCGTCTGGTAGGTGCAGGGAACGGAAATGCCGTATTGATTGTCCTCGACGTAGAAGAGCATCGGCAGCTTCTGCGTCGTGGCGATGGTCAGCGACGCCCAGAAGCCCCCGGTGGCGCAGGAGGCATCGCCGCCCAGCACGACCGCGATCGCGCCCTCATAGGCGCGGTCGCCCAGCACATTGCGGTGATATCGGATCGCCTGCGCCCATCCCGCGGTCGGCGTATACTGGGCGCCGACGCCGCCGGACATCGGCAAGGCGGGGGCGCCGCCGCTATTGGGATAGTTGAAGACGACGCCGATGTCGCGGCCGTCCGAATAGCCGCCTTCCCGGCCCATGCCGGAGGCGAGGGCGTCCTCGATCGGCACGCCGAGCGACAGCAGCAGGGGGCGCGACCGGTAATAGCCGCAGGTCGCGTCGCGGCGGTGGGTGAGACGGCTGCCGAGCATCACCTGCGCCATGTCGTGGCCGCGGGCGCTGAACTGGTAGAGCACCTTGCGCTCCGGAACGAGTCGCTCCTCCTCCAGCTTGTCCATCGCTCGGCTGACCTGGACGAGATAGGCGATCCGCTTCCAGTCGAAGTCGGGCTCCGGGGCGTCGGCATCGGCCGCGCGGTCGGCGAAAGCCTGCTCAGCCATCGAGCTTCTCCACCACCGCGGCGGCGAAGCGGTCGACATTGTCGTCGGACAGGCCGACGACGTTGAAGCGGCCGCTATTGGCCAGGTAGATGCCCTTCTCCCGGCGCAGCGCCAGCACCTGTTCCTCCCTGAGCGGCAGGATGGAGAACATGCCGTTCTGGCCGTCGATATAAGCGAGCCGCTCGTCATATCCGGCGAGCCGGGCTCGAAGCGTGCGGATGCGGGCGCACATCTCCTTGAGCTCGGCGTTCCAGTCGGCCCTGAGCTCGGGGGTGTCGAGGACGATGCGGGCGATGGCCGCGCCATGGTCGGGCGGCATCGACCACATGGTGCGCGCCAGCGTGAGGAGGTTGCCAAAGACGACCTCGGCGGCCCGCTTGCTCCCCGCCTTGACGAAGAGATTGCCGGTGCGCTCGCGATAGACTCCGAAATTCTTGTCGCAGCTCTGGGCGATCAGGGCCTGCTCCGCCGCCTCGACGACCAGGCGGGTTCCCGCCGCATCCGCCTCGAGGCCGTTGCCGAGGCCCTGATAGGCGAGGTCCACATAGGGGATCAGGCCGCGCCGCGACACGAGCGCCGCCACCTCCCGCCACTGGTCGAGCGAGAGGTCGGCGCCGGTCGGATTGTGGCAGCAGCCGTGGAGGAGGAGAAGGTCGCCCGCCTCGGCACGGCCGAGCGCGTCCATCATCCGGTCGAACAGGATGATCCGCTGCGCCGCGTCGTAATAAGGATAGGACACCATCTCGACGCCGGAGCATTCGATCAGCGGCCCGTGATTGGGCCAGGTCGGCTGGCCGACATGGATGCGCGCGCGCGGATTGGCGCGAGCGACGAGATCCGCCCCGAGCCTCAGCGCGCCGCATCCGCCGGGGGTCTGAAGGCCGACGATCCTGTCGTCCTTCGCGAGCGTGTCTCCGAAGACGATCGGGCGGATGAGGGCGGTGAAGCGGGCGTCGCCCATCGAGCCGAGATAGGCCTTGGTCTCCTGGGTCTCCCAGAGCCTCTTCTCCGCCGCCTTGACGGCGCGCAGGATCGGCGTGGCGCCCGCGGCGTCGCGATAGACGCCGACGCCGACGTCGATCTTGTCCGGCCTCGGATCGGCATCGCAAAGGGCGATGAGCTGGAGCAGCGAGTCCGACTTCTGCTCCTCGAGCCGGTCGAACAGCTGCGGCGGTTCGGCCGTGATCACATCGCCCGCCATCGTGCCTCCTGTCGCGCCAAGGCTGAACGCCCGCAGTAGCGCTATCGTCCCCTGTCTCAAAATGCCTATCTATTTCGCTCGGCTTTCGAGTAGATGTGAAACGGCTGTTGCGCTATGGCCGCGAAGGTGAATGAAACCTCTCGTCTTGACCCCGTCGACCGGCGAATCGTCCGCGAGCTTCAGCGCGACGCCGCCCTGAGCCATGCCGCTCTGGCGGAACGGGTCGGCGCATCCGCCGCCTCGGTATGGCGGCGAGTGCGCGCGCTGGAGAAGGACGGCGTGCTCGGCAAGACCGTGCGGCTGGCGAGCGCGGAGGCGCTCGGCCGCTCCGTGAACGTGCTGTGCCAGGTACGGATGAGCCAGCAGACGGTCGAGGCCCGCGCCGAGTTCGAAGCCTTCATCCGCGATCGCGAGGAGATCGTCGAATGCTATGCGATGTCCGGTGAGTGGGATTATCTGCTTCGCATCGCCGTCAGCGACGTCGCCGACTATGACCGCTTCATCATGCGCGGCGTCCTCGCCCACCCGAGCGTCGCCAACGCGGCGAGCAATTTCGCGCTGAGGCAGGTGAAATACACGACCGAGATACCCGTGTAGCGATCCTCCCCGTCGAGGGAAGGCGGCAGCCCGAAGGGCTGGCGGAGGGTGTCGGCGCCGTGCTCCGCATGTCCCCCTCCCTCAAAGGAGAGGTTTCTTGCCCTTGAACCCGCTTCGTCCCTTCCCTATTCTCCGCTCGCGGGCCGGGCCCCTCTGGCGGCCGTCTCCTGGACGACCGTGATGTCGGACCGCATCGGGTTAGCCTCGATGCGTCCAGACGGGTCTCCTCCCCTCTCCATCGCAGCCTGCCCGATCCATCACCATCGAATGGAGAGTGGCAGTGAACAATCTCATCTACCGATTGACCTCGATCCACAGGCGGCTCGACGACGAGATACGCCGCGAGCTGCGGCGGCGCCTTCCCGACGGCTTCCGGCTGCTTCGGCTGAAGAAGCTGAAGCTGACGGTGAAGGACCGCCTCCACGGGCACATGCTCAGGGCCGGGAGGGGCTGACATGGACGGAGAGGCACAAACGGCCATGGCCTGCCCGATCGACCGGACGCCGCTCGTCATGACGGAGCGGCAAGGGATCGAGATCGACTATTGCCCCACCTGCCGAGGCGTCTGGCTCGACCGCGGCGAGCTCGACAAGATCGTGGAGCGAAGCGCCGCCGCGGCGCCCCCGGCGAGGGACGCGAGTCCGTGGGGCGGCGGCGAGCGGCACCGCTACGAGGACGATCGCCGGCATCACGGCCATCGCAAGCGCCGCAAGTCCTTCCTCGAGGAGCTGTTCGACTGAGGGACCCCGCCGCCGGACGCGCGCCGGCGGCGGAACCCCGTTCCTTCCCCGCGGTTTGAACCGGAAACGAATCGATTTTCCGGAGCAGACGTCATGGCGGCACGCGCCTACTGGAGAGGGCAGATCAGGCTGGCCCTCGTCTCCATCCCGGTCGAGATCTTCTCGGCGACCAAGAGCGGCGCGCAGATCGCCTTCAACCAGATCCACGAGCCGACCGGCAAGCGGATCAAGTATGAGAAGGTCGTGCCCGGCGTCGGCCCCGTCGACCCGGAGGAGATCGTCCGCGGCTATCAATATGAGAAGGGCTCCTACGTCGTCGTGTCCGACGAGGAGCTCGAGGCGGTGAAGCTCGAGTCCAAGAAGACGCTCGAGCTCACCCAGTTCGTCGACTATGACGAGGTCGACGTCCTTTATTTCGAGAAGCCCTATTTCGTCGTTCCGGCGGACGACCTCGCCGAGGAGGCGTTCATCGTGCTGCGCGAGGCGCTGCGCCGCACGCGCAAGATGGGCATCGGCCAGCTCGCCCTGCGCGGCCGAGAATATCTGGTCAGCGTCAAGCCATGCGGGCGGGGCATCGTGCTGGAGACGCTGCGCTACGCCGACGAGGTCAACAAGGCGCGCGACTATTTCCGCGACATTGGCGACGCCAAGCCCGACGAGGAGCTGCTCGACCTCGCCGAGACGCTGATCGACAAGAAGACGGCCGAGTTCGACGCTTCCAAGTTCCACGACCGCTACGTCGAGGCGCTCGAGGACCTGATCGAGCGCAAGCGCAAGGGCCAGACCATCCACGCCGACGAGGAAAAGGCGCCGGCGCGGGGCGGCAATGTCATCGACCTGATGGCGGCGCTGAAGCGCTCGATCGATCGGCCGGCCGACGCGGGCGCGGCTAAGGGCGGCGGCGCGGCGGCGAAGAAGCCGGCCGCCAAGAAGACGCCGGCGAAGAAGGCGCCCGCCAAGGCGGCGCCGGCACGGAAGCGGGCTTAAGCGACATGGCCCTAAACCGTTCGCCCCGAGCGAAGTCGAGGGGCCCTGCCGAGCGAAGCCGAGGCCCTCGTTCTCGGCATCGCTCGAAGGTTTGTCTCCACTTCGCTCGACTCGAACGGGGTTGATATGGCCGCGCGTTCCTCCTCCCGCTCCGGTTCCTCCCCCGACCCCCTCGCCCGCTACAACGAGAAGCGGGACTTCGCGAAGACTGCGGAGCCGGCCGGCACCTACGACAAGCTCAGCTGGGGCCTGGGCGACGGCTTCATGGTCCAGAAGCACGACGCGCGGCGGCTCCACTTCGACTTCAGGCTGGAGCTGGAGGGGACGCTGAAGAGCTGGGCGGTGCCGAACGGGCCCAGCCTAAACCCCGCCGACAAGCGGCTGGCGGTCCGGACCGAGGACCACCCCCTGTCCTACGCGACGTTCGAGGGGACCATTCCCAAGGGCGAATATGGCGGCGGCACGGTGATGCTGTGGGATCGTGGCACCTGGACGCCCGCCCCGGGCAAGGATCCGCGCAAGACGCTGGAGGAAGGGCATCTGCACTTCACCCTCCACGGCGAGCGGATGAAGGGCGAGTGGGTGATGTTCCGGCTGAAGGGCCGTCCCGGCGAGCGAGGCGAGAACTGGATGCTGAAGAAGGTCACAGACGACCAGGCCGGCGGCTCGATGGACCTCACCGAGCGCTTCCTCACCTCGATCAAGACGGGGCGGACGATGCAGGAGATCGCCGCCGCGAAGAAGGCGAAGGAGCTCAAGACGTGGACGTCCGGCCTCAATCCTCCCCGGCACGGGGAGGGGGACCGCGCGAAGCGCGGCGGAGGGGCCGGCACCGGGCCCGAAGCAGCCCCTCCACCACGCGCCAAGAGCGCCCGGTCCCCCTCCCCGCCCCGGGGAGGGTTGAAAATGCCTCCTTTCCGCCCGCCCCAAAAGGCGACGCTCGTCGACTCCGTCCCGTCGGGATCCGGCTGGATCCACGAGATGAAGTATGACGGCTATCGCTGCCTTCTCGCCGTCGGCGGCGGAGCGGCGAAGGTCTACACGCGCTCGGGCCTCGACTGGTCCGACAAGTTCCCCGAGATCGTCGCCGCGGCGCGGGAGCTGGAGGTCGGCTCGGCCCTGCTCGACGGGGAGATCGTGGCGCTCGACGATCGCGGCCGCTCCAGCTTCTCGGCGCTGCAGCAGGCGATAAGCGAGGGCGGCCGCGGGCTAACCCTGTTCCTGTTCGACGCTCTGGAAATAGACGGCGAGGACCTCGCGCCGCTTTCCAACGTCGAGCGCAAGGGACGGCTCGCCGCCCTCCTCGGCCCGGGCAAGCCGCCGGCGATCCTCTACGCCGAGCATATCGTCGGCCACGGCGAGGCGCTTTTCGACGCCATGTGCGAGGCGGGCCAGGAAGGCATCATCTCAAAGCGGGCCGACTCCCCCTATCGCGGCGACCGGACGAAATCCTGGCTGAAGGTGAAATGCACCCACCGGCAGGAATTCGTGATCGTCGGCTGGTCGGAAAGCGACAAGAAGGGCCGGGGCTTCCGCGCGCTCCTGCTCGCGGTCAACGAGGAGGGCCGGCTCCGCTACGCGGGCAAGGTCGGGACCGGCTTCTCGCTGCAGGTCCAGCACGCGCTGAAGGCGCGGTTCGAGACGCTGGCCGTGGACAAGCCGGCCGTGTCCGTGCCGAGGCCGGACGCGCGCGGCGCCCATTGGGTGACGCCGGAGCTGGTCGCGGAAGTGGCCTTCGCCGAGTTCACCGCGGACGGGGTCGTCCGCCACGCAAGCTTCCTCGGCCTGCGCGGCGACAAGAAGGCCTCGGAGATCGTCGCCGAAGTGCCCGAGCCCGGCCCCTCCGCGGAGGAGGACGGCGTCAAGATCAGCAATCCGGAGCGCATCGTCTTCCCCGACTCCGGGGTCACCAAGGGCGAGCTCGCCGACTATGTCCGCAAGCTCGCGCCCCTGATGCTCGCCTGGGCGGGCGAGCGTCCGCTCACCCTCGTCCGCTGCCCGCAGGGCAGGGCCAAGAAATGCTTCTTCCAGAAGCACGATGCCGGCACGTTCGGCCCCCACGTCCACCAGATCCCGATCGAGGAGAAGGAAGGCAATAAGGAGGATTACATCTACGTCGCCGATCCGGCGGGCCTGCTCACCTGCGTCCAGATGGGCGCGATCGAGTTCCACGGCTGGGGCTCGCGCATCGCCGACGTCGAGAAGCCGGACCGGCTGGTCTTCGACATCGACCCGGACGAGGGGCTCGGCTTCGACCAGGTGAAGCGGACGGCCCGCGACCTCCACAAATATCTCGCGGACATGGGCCTGCAGAGCTTCCCGATGGTGACCGGCGGCAAGGGCCTTCACGTCGTCGTGCCGCTGGTGCCGCAGGCGGAGTGGCCGGCGGTGAAGGATTTCGCCCACCGCTTCGCCCTCGCCCTCGCCACCGCCGAGCCCGATCGCTTCACCGCCAACCTCGCCAAGGCGAGCCGCAAGGGCCGCATCTTCCTCGACTATCTTCGCAACCAGCGGGGCGCGACCGCGGTGCTGCCCTTCTCGCCCCGTGCCCGCGAAGGGGCCACGGTCGCCGCGCCGATCGCCTGGGACGAGCTGGACGAGCTGGAGAGCGGCGCGCGGTTCACCGTCCGGGATGCCGAGGCCCTGGTCGAACGCGCCTCCTCCCGGCTGCTTCAGGGCTGGGGCGAGGCCAACCAGGTTCTGCCCGACCTGTGACCAGCGGCAGGCTCAACCTCAACGCCGCGACGCAGGACGAGCTCGACGCGATCGAAGGGCTCCGGGGCCATGGCCATGAGATCGTCCGCTATCGCGAGGAACGCGGCGGATTCACGGACCTGAGGCAGCTCGACGAGGTTCCGGGCCTCGCCGGCAAGCTCGATCGCGCGACGCTCGGCCGCCTCACGGCCTGACGCTTTTCGCGCTTGGCATTCCCGACGGCCTGACGCACCTTCGCGCCAGGGGGAATCTTGCGCAAGCTAAGCGGCTTCTACGTCTTCTTCGTGCTCGGGGCGGCGACGCTCACCGTGCGCGCGATCCTCGATTCGAGCTTCCGCAACTCCACCCTGCTCTACATCCTCGTGCCGTTCGTCATCTCGATCGCGCTGCACCTCGGAATCCCGGTCTCCGAAGGCGACCGGCCCGTCCAGCGCTACGGGCGGCACCTGCTCTACGCCACGATCATCTTCCTCGGCAGCTCCGCGATCCTGTTCGAGGGCTTCCTCTGCGTGCTCTTCTTCATGCCGATCTACTACCTCATGGTCACGATCGGCTTCATCTTCAGCTGGCTCGCCGATCGCGGCAACGACGGCGGCCATGCCGGCGCCTACGCCATTCCGCTCGCCGTCGTCCTCCTGGCCGCCGAGGGGCTCGCGCCGCCTACCACAGTGCCGCGCCACAACGAGGCGACGTGGGTCGAAACGCTGCCCGGCAGCCCGGCCCGGCTCCAGGCCAACATGGCGCGGCCGATCGTGTTCGACGGCGCGCGCCCATGGTTCCTCCGCGTCTTCCCCTTGCCGACGCGGGCGCAGACCGGCTCGCTTCAAGCCGGCGACGTCCACCGGCTGCACTTCGTCTACAAGAAGTGGTTTTTCACCAACTACCAGGAAGGCGACATGGCGATACGCATCGCCGAGGTGACCCCGCGGCGGATCAGGACGGAGATCGTCCGCAACGATTCCTACCTGTCGCACTACATGCGGATCGAGGGGACGGAAGTGCGCTTCGACGACGTCGGCGGCGGCCGCACCCGCGTCTCGCTCACCGTCAAGTACGAACGGCTGCTCGACCCGGCCTGGTATTTCGGGCCGATGGAGCGGCTCGCCGCCCGCCAGAGCGCCCGCTACCTCATCGACACTATCATCGCCCGCGAAGGAAGCTGACATGACCGACCATGCCGCCGCCGGCCGCGCCGCCTTCAAGGTCAATTCGCTGACCGGCCTCGACACGGCCAGCCCGGTCGAAGGCGAGGTCCTGTGGGATCCGGCGCGGTCGATCTGGAACAGCGGCTTCCTCCTCGTCGCGCTCGTGCTCGGACCCCTCACCTTCACCTGGGGCGCCTTCGCCGTCTTCCTCCTTCTGTCGGGCGCGACGCTCTGCGCCGGCCATTCGGTCGGCTTCCACCGCCGCCTCATCCACCGCAGCTTCGACTGCCCCAAATGGCTCGAGCGGGCGATGGTCTATCTGGGCACGCTGGTCGGGATGGGAGGGCCGGTTTGGACGATCGGCCTCCACGACAGCCGCGACTGGGCGCAGAGGGAGCCCGACTGCCACTGGTTCCTGCGCCACGGCAGGCCGCTGTGGATCGAGGGCTTCTATTATCTCAACTTCCGGCTGAAGCTGAAGCACCCACCGGGCTTCGATCCGGGCCCCGGCATCGGCGACGATCCCTTCTACCTCTTCCTCCAGAGGACGTGGATGGCCCAGCAGATCCCGCTCGCCCTCCTCCTCTATCTCGGCGGCGGCTGGGCGTGGGTGGTGTGGGGCGTGGCGGTGCGGGTCGCCGCGTGCACGACGATGCACTGGTTCATCTCCTACTTCGCCCACACCCGCGGGCCGCAGGATTGGACGCTGGATGGCGCCGCCCTCCAGGCCTTCAACGTGCCGATCATGGCGATCCCAACGATGGGCGAGAGCTGGCACAACAACCACCACGCCTTTCCAAGCTCCGCGCGGCACGGCCTTTACCCCGGGCAGGTCGACCTCGGCTGGTACTTCATCTGCCTCCTGGCGAAGCTCGGCCTGGCGTGGAACGTGCGCGTGCCGACGAGCCTCCCGCCCCGGCCCGGGATCACGCCGGTGACCGGCCGGGCGCTCACCGCCGCCTCGCCGGGCCAGGCGGCGCTGTCGGGGGAATGACCGGCGTCGGCGAGGCGCTCCGCGCCTTTCGCGCCGCGAACGGCCTTCGCGCCGACGAGCGCGAGGCGAGGATCTGGATCGTCCGGGCCGACCTGTTCTTCCTCCCACTGCCGAATTTCGGCTGGCGGCGGCGGGCCATCGACGCCCACGACGTCCATCATCTGCTGACCGGCTATCCCTGCACCGCGCGCGGCGAATTGCTGATCGCGGCCTGGGAGTTCGGTGCCGGCCGCTATCCGCATTGGGGCGCGACCCTGTTCTGCGGCCCGCTCGTCCTCGCCGGACTGGCGCTGATGCCGCGCGCGACCCTGGCGGCGTTCCGGCGCGGGCTAAGGAGCCGGAGCCTCTACCGGTCGGTCGATCTCGACCGCCTCGACGCGCTGCCCCTGGCCGACGCCGCCGCCCTGATCGCCGAGGCCTAGGACGGGGCCGACCCGCTACGCCGTGCCGAAGTCGGCGGTGAGGAGGCGCGGATCGATGCCGGCGCTGCGGAAGGCCGCGGTCCAGCGCGAGTTGACGTCGCACTCGTAGAGGAGCGCGTCGCTCCCGGCGGTCGAGAACCAGCCGTTGCCGCACAGCTCCTGCTCGAGCTGGCCGGCGCCCCAGCCGGCATAGCCCAGGGCCGCGATCCAGCGGCTCGGGCCCCGCCCGCCGGCAATGGCGCGCAATATGTCCAGCGTCGCGCTCAGCACCCAGCGCTTGCCGACATGGATGCTCTCCTGCCCGCCCCAGTCGGGCGAATGGAGGAGGAAGCCGCGCTGCGGCTCGACCGGCCCGCCGAGATGGATCGGCACGTCCGGCGCGACGCCGGGGGCGATGTCGAGCTGCTTGAGCAGGTCGTGGAAGGTGATGCGCGGCACGATCCGGCCGAGGCCGATGCCGAGCGCGCCGTTCTCGTCGTGGACGCACATCGCGATCACCGCCTTCTCGAAGCGCGGGTCGCCGATGCCAGGCATGGCGAGGAGCAACTGGCCCGAGAGGAACTTGGGGTCTTCCATGGGGACGCTATAAAGCGGCGGGCGCGGGGCGGCCAGAGCGGCCAGCCTCACCCGCGCTTCACGTCGTCGCGGGAAGGAAGGGATCGAGCCGCGCGCCGGCGCTCTCGAATTGCGGCCGCAGCCGGTCGTTGAGGCGGCGATAGTTGAACCAGGGGACGGACGGCCAGAGGTGGTGGCCGAGATGGAGGTTCTGGCCGAGCAGGACGCGATGGGCGAGCGGCAGATAGACCCGCGCCTTGCCGTAGCGGTCGGTCTTGTCGAACGGCACGTGCGGAAGCCACTGGAAGAAGACGTTGAGGAGCACGAGGCCGACCATCATCGGCACCCAGTAGAGGAAGAAGGCGATCTTGCCGTAGCCGAGCGCGATCGAGGTCCAGAAGGCGAGCTGGAGCGCCGTCACGGTGATCGCGTGGAGGCGCAGCTCGTCGGGCTTCAGCCGCGCCTGCTTGATCGTATAGGCCGCCGCCGGCACCAGCCGAACGATCGGCAGCGGCAGGAGCAGCAGGGTGCGCAGGAACACGACGCGGCCGACGCTCATCCACAGCGGCCCGTGGCAGAGATTGTAGTCGGGATCCTCGTCCGTGTTGGTGTGCTGGTGGTGGAGGAGGTGGATTCGGCGCAGCGCCGGGTAGCTGGTCATCATGTTGAGCGCGCCCCACCAGCCCAGCAGGCTGTGCACCCAGGCATGGCGGGTGCTCCTGACGACGTTGCCGTGGATGCTCTCGTGGACCAGGGTGTAATAAGCGAAGTGGATGTAGCCGAGCGGAAGGACGACCAGCCAGAACGGCACGAAGCCCATGACCGCCGCCGCGATCAGCGCCGCCTGCGCCGCCGGCAGCAGGATCGCGAGGCGAAGGGTCGGCCACGCGACCGCCGGCGACAGGTCCTGCGCCACCTGCCTTTCCTCCTTCAGCGTCATCGCCAGCATCTCTTGCCCCGCTCCTGTTCATGAAGGCGCCGCGCGCCCCACCCGCCGGTCCTGTCCCTTGGTTACCCACGCTTTTACCACAGGAAGGGCGGCTGGGAAGCGTCTGTGTTCCCGGCCGAGCCGCGCCGGCCGGCCCGTCGCAGGATGGGACGCCGCCGCGCCCGAAGGTTGCCGCCGCCGCGACCTGTCCGCAAACGGACGGTCCGACGCCCGCTTCCGGACACCGCCGATCCGCGAAAACACGTGTAATCGGCAGAATTCCGCCGTTCTAAGAATGGCATAGCTCTTGCCTCTCCCAGTCCATGGAGCAGGCTTCGCGGACTCCGTCCTTCCTCCTCATGTCGCAGCACGGCGAGGCGGCGCGCCTGCCCATGCCCCGCGGCACCGTCGTCCTGTCGCGGCTCGGCGGCGGTCGAAGCGCGGTTCGGGCGCTCGCCCCGTCGGTCAAATATGTGCTGCAGGGGGAGGAGGTGTACCGGATCGACGGGCGCACCCGGTGCCTGAGGCCCGGAAACTTCCTGCTGGTCGAGCCCGGCACCGATTTCGAGGTGCGCACCCCCTGCCCGGAGGAGACGATCGGCCTGTGCGTCTATCTCGGCGCGAGCGAGGCGCCGGCGGGCGAGCGGCTCGCCCTCGGCCGCGCAATCGCCGGCAGCCCGATCGATCCGCTCGCCAGTCTGCTCGGCCGCTACGCCCGGCTGCTCGCCGACCGGCCCGAGGCGGGCGAGACGGTGGCGCGGCGGATCGTGCGGGAGGTCACCGTCGGCGCCGAGGATTATCTCGCCACCTTCGCCAACCGGCTCGAGCGCCTCGCCTCGGTCAAGGCCTCGACGCGGATCGAGACGCTCCACCGGGTCGAGCGCGCCCGCGCCTATATCCACGCTCATGCGCAGGTACCGCTGACGCTGGAGGCGGTCGCCGCCGAGGCCGCCCTCTCCCGCTTCCACCTCACCCGAAGCTTCGCCGAGGTGCACGGCCTGCCCCCGCTCGCCTATCACCGCCGGTTGCGGCTCGACGAGGCGGCGCGGCAGCTGAGGGCCGGCGAAGCCTCGGCGACCGACGTCGCGCGCCGGCTGGGTTACGGCTCGCTCAGCGCGTTCACCCGAGCCTTCCGCCACGCCTTCGGCGTCCCACCGGGACGCGCGCGCGCCTTGCTTCAGTGATTGTAGGCGCGCTCGCCATGGTCGGCGAGATCGAGGCCCTCGCGTTCCGCCTCCTCGGCGACCCGCAGGCCGATCGTCGCCCTGACCAGCCAGAAGGCGAGCGCGGAGCCGGCCGCCGACCAGAGCGTGGCGATCGCCACCGCCGCCGCCTGCACGAGGAGCTGTCGGCCCGTTGAATAATCGGCCCCGCCATAGCCGCCGAGCGCCGGGGCGGTGACGATGGCCGTGCCGAGCGAGCCGACGATGCCGCCGAGGCCGTGGATGCCGAAGACGTCGAGCGTGTCGTCGAGCCGAAGGCGGTGCTTCACTCGGGCGACGAAGCCGTAGCAGGCGAGCGCCGCCGCCGCCGCGAGCAGCATCGCGCCGAGCGGACCGGCGGTGCCGGCCGCCGGAGTGACGGCGACGAGGCCGGCGATCGCCCCGGAGGCGCCGCCGAGCAGCGACGGCTTGCCCGAGACGATCCGCTCCGCCGCCATCCAGGCGAGGATGCCGGCGGCGGGGGCGACGAAGCTGTTCATCATCGCGATCGCTGCGGCGCCCTTCGCCTCCAGCGCCGAGCCCGCGTTGAAGCCGAACCAGCCGACCCAGAGCAGCCCCGCGCCCACCACGGCGAAGGCGAGCGAATGGGGCGGCGTCGCCTCCCGCAGGAAGCCGATGCGCTTGCCCGCGAACAGCACGCCGACGAGCCCGGCGACTCCGGCGTTGATGTGGACCACCGTGCCGCCGGCGAAATCGAGCGCGCCCATCGCGTAGATGAGGCCGCCGGGCGACCACACCATGTGCGCGAGCGGCGCATAGACCAAGGTCAGCCACAGGCAGGCGAAGAGCATCACGGCGCCGAACTTCGCCCGCTCCGCCAGCGCGCCGACGATCAGAGCGGCGGTGATCGCCGCGAACGTCATCTGGAAGGCGGCGAAGACCAGCTCGGGAATGCCGACGCCCCGGGTGAAGGTGGGAAAGGCGGAGGCGCCGGTGACGGTGCGCAGGAACGCCTTGGAGAGGCCGCCGACGAGCGGGCCGCCGTCCGAAAAGGCAAGCGAATAGCCCCAGCCGACCCAGACGAGGATCGCCGCCGCGGCGATGCCGAGCACCTGGCTGAGGATCGACAGCATGTTCTTGGCGCGCACCAGCCCGCCGTAGAAGAGGGCGAGCCCGGGCAGGATCATCATCAGCACGAGGACGGTGGCGACCAGCATGAACGCCGTATCCCCCTTGTCGATGACCAGCATCCGCGACCTCTCCCGTTGCGCCGCGGGCGAGACTGTGGGCGCGGCGCGGCCTTCGCAAGCGCGGCAGGGCCCGAGTTAACATTTCACGTGGGAAAGCCTCAGCCTCTAGCCACCCCGACGCGGCTGGCGTAGCGTATGGCCAAGAGCCTGAAAAACGGCCGGTGTGTGCGTCTAGCGGGGAGTGGGGATGACGGGGACGGCGGAGCAGAAGAGCGGGCATATCCGGCTCACCTCGCATCCCGGCTCGCGGGGGCCGGCGCGGTTTCCGTTGCGCTGGGGCGCACCCACCGCGCTCGAGCGTGGGCCGGTGGTTGCGACGGTCAACGCCGGGCCGCTGAGGAACGCGATCGGAGCGCATGGCGGCTCCTATTCCATCTACCGCGCCCTCGCCATTTCGGCGGGCGCGATGGATCCGAACGCCCGCCCCGACCTGCACGATACTTCCCCGGTCTGCGATATCGGCCCGCACGCCCAATGGGCCGATCCGGCGAAGATCGTGTCGCTCGATCCCTGGGGACACCGCGTCGCGCATGATTTCGGAAGCCTGATCGAGGAGGGGGTCGACATCCGCCCCTCCATCGCCATCACCAAGGCGCGGCTGACCCTGCCCGAGATACACGGCGCGATGGCGTCCGGCCGGATCGAGGTGGACGGCGAGATCGTCCACGAGGCCGGGGACATCTCCGTCACCAAGATCGCGGTCGATCCCGTATGGTGGCTGCCCGGGGTCGCCGAGCGTTTCGGAGTCCAGGAATCGGGGCTGCGGCGCTGCCTGTTCGAGCAGACCGGCGGCATGTATCCCGAGCTGGTCACCCGGCCGGACCTCTCCGTCTTCCTGCCGCCGATCGGCGGAATGACGCTCTACATCTTCGGCGATCCCGCCTTTCTGGGCGACGAAACCAAGACGCTGACCTGCCGCGTCCACGACGAGTGCAACGGCTCCGACGTGTTCGGCTCCGACATCTGCACCTGCCGGCCCTATCTCACCCACGGCATCGAGGAGGCGACCCGCGCCGCGCAGGCCGGCGGCGTCGGCCTCATCGTCTACAACCGCAAGGAGGGCCGCGCGCTCGGCGAGGTGACCAAGTTCCTGGTCTACAACGCCCGCAAGCGCCAGCCGGGCGGCGATCAGGCCGCGACCTATTTCGAGCGCACCGAATGCGTCGCCGGGGTGCAGGACGCGCGCTTCCAGCAGCTCATGCCCGACATCGTCCACTGGCTCGGAATCCGCCGGATCGACCGCTTCGTCTCGATGTCGAACATGAAGTACGACGCGCTGGTCGGCGGCGGCATCGAGATCGGCGCGCGCGTTCCGATCCCCGACGAGCTGATCCCGCCCGATGCCAGCGTCGAGATGGAGGCGAAGAAGGCGGCGGGCTATTTCACGCCCGAAGGCGCGCCGAGCGCCGACGCGCTCGCCAAGGTGGTCGGGCGGGACCTCGGCAAGTTCTGACCGGCGTGGGCGCTGACGGCCAAGCCTTGCGGCGCCTGCTCGGCGCGGCCCCGGTCCGCGAGCGGGCCCACGAGATGCTCGACCTCGCGCTCGAGGGGCGGGTCGACGGATGGGCCGTCGATCTCGACCGCCTCGACGAGGCGGCGGCGCTGACCGCCGCGGCGACGCGGGAAGCCTATCCGGATCTGGTGATCCCCTTCCACGCGCGGTGGCGCCACTTCGTCGCCGGCCCGCCGAGGCTTCCCGCCGCGGGCGCCGAACGGGCGCGCGCCGCCTTCGACCTGACCATCCTCTCCGTCCTGCTCGATGCCGGCGCGGGCCCGGGCTGGCGCTACCGGGACCCGCCGAGCGGCCTGACGCTCGCGCGGTCCGAAGGCCTCGCGGTTGCGAGCCAGCGCCTGTTCGAGGACGGCCTGTTCTCGGACTCGCCGGATCGGCCGCTGCGCGCCGACGGCGCCGCCCTCGCCCGCCTCGACGCGGGGACGCTCGCCGCCGGCTTCCAGGTCGCGCAGGACAATCCGCTGGTCGGCCTGGACGGCCGCGCCGCGCTCCTGCGCCGGCTCGGCGAGCAGGTCCTGGCGCGGCCCGATCTGTTCGCCGCGGACGGCGAGGCGCGGCCCGGCGGCCTCTACGATCGGCTTGCCGCCGGAGCGCGGGACGGCCGCCTCCCCGCCGCCGACATATTGGCGCTGCTGCTCGAGGCCCTCGGGCCGATCTGGGCCGGCCGGCTGACCATCGACGGCATTGCGCTGGGCGATTGCTGGCGGCATCCCGCCCTCCGCCGCGACGACTCGACCGACGGCCTGGTGCCGCTCCACAAGCTCTCGCAATGGCTGGCCTATTCGCTGATCGAGCCGCTGCAGGAGGCCGGCCTGGAGGTGGTGGAGATAGACGGCCTTACCGGCCTCGCCGAATATCGCAACGGGGGCCTGTTCGTCGACACCGGCGTCCTGCGCCTCGCCGATCCCGACGATGCCGCGCGCACCCATCGCGTGTCGGACCCGCTGATCGTCGCCTGGCGGGCGATGACGGTGGCGCTTCTCGACCGGATGGCGCCGCTCGTCCGCGACCGGCTCGGCGTGGCGGAGGCCGACTTCCCGCTCGCCCGCATGCTCGAGGGCGGCAGCTGGGCGGCCGGGCGCCGGATCGCGGCCGAGCGGCGGCCCGGCGGCGGGCCTCCCTTCACCATCCTCAGCGACGGAACGGTATTCTAGATGATCGACGGCCTCACCATCGTCTCGCACCCTCTGGTGCAGCACAAGCTCACCTTGCTTCGCGACCGCAACAGCTCCATCCAGCTGTTCCGCACCGTGGTGCGGGAGACCGCGACCCTCCTCTGCTACGAAGTGACTCGCGACCTGCCCACCGAGACGGTTCGGATCGAGACTCCGATCGCCGAGACCGATGCCCCGGCGATCGCGGGCAAGAAGCTCGTCTTCGCCCCGATCCTGCGCGCCGGCCTCGCCATGGCCGAGGGCATGCTCGACCTCGTTCCCTCGGCGCGCGTCGCCCATGTCGGCCTGTACCGCGACCCCTTCACGCTCGAGGCGATCGAATATTATTTCAAGACGCCCGAAGACGTCTCCGAGCGGCGGGTGATCGTCGTCGATCCCATGCTCGCGACCGGCCATACCGCGATCGCGGCGATCGACCGGTTGAAGGAAGCCGGAGTCGCCGACATGCGCTTCGTCTGCCTGCTCGCAGCCCGCCCCGGGGCCGAGGCGCTGCGCGCCGCCCATCCCGACGTGCCGATCTGGGCGGCGGGCATGGACGACAGGCTGAACGACCACGGCTACATCGTCCCGGGGCTCGGCGACGCCGGGGACCGCACCTACGGCACCCGCTGACGGCTCCCCTCGCCTCTTCGAATGCGCGCGCAAAGCGGGTAGAAGCCGCCCGGGAGACGGTGATGGAATGACGGATTACGACGTCGGCGCGATCATGGGAGGCCTCTACGGGGACGGCATCATCGCCCTCAAGGGCGCGTTCGCGCGCGACTGGGTGGAGCGGATGCACGCCGACATCCTCGCCCTCTTCGACGAGGCGCGGGCCGTGCCGGGCGGGGCGCTGCCGCGAGGGCCGCAGCGCTGGTACGTCGAGGTCCACCCGGAGCGGATCGGCGGCTTCGCCGACATCGCCGCCCATCCCTGGTTCGTCGCCGTCTGCGAGGCGGTGCTCGGGCCCGACTACCGCATCGTCGAGGTCGGCTTCGACATCCCCTTCCCCGGGGCCGCCGACCAGCCCTGGCACCGCGACTTCCTCGTCCCCGAGGCGACGACGAAGGGGCGGCGGCTGAACTCGCTCGCCTTCAACCTGACCGCGGTCGACACACGGCCGGAGCACGGCGCCTTCGAGATCGCGCCTGGGACGCAGTGGGACCGGTTCGAGGGCTGCCCTCGCGGTATGTTCCCGCCGCGCGCGCTGTGGCCGCGCTACGTCGCGCGCGCGGTGCCCAAGCTGCCGCAGATGGGCGACATGTCGGCGCGCTCGGCGCTCACCATCCACCGCGGCACCGCCAACCGCTCGAATGAGGCGCGGCCGGTGCTGGTCGTGGGGGTGGACGCGCCCGACGCGACCAACGCCGCCCATCACGATCTGCAGGTGACGCCGGGCTATCTCGAAGGGCTGCCGCCGCGGGTGCGCGACCATCTCGCCTGCCGAATCGTCGACCGGCTGGAGCCGATCGTCCAGCACCACGTCATCGAAGGCCTGCTCGAGCCGGCTTATTGAGCGGTCCTCATCGCGGCGCGGGAACGACCTCCAGCCGCATGGTCAGCGACATCGTCTCGCCCGGATCGAGGACCCGCAGCCCCAGCTCGGGCCACGTCTCCTCGGGCTCGTTCAGCGCCGCATTGGCATGGGTCACGGGCTCGGCGACGAACAGGCCGCCCGACTCCGGCGAGTAGACCTGGAAGAAGGCCGCCTCGGGGGAGGAGAGCTCGATCCGCACCGGCGCCCCCGGAGTCTCGATGCGCGCCAGGCCCAACCAGCCGGAGAAGCCGTTGTCGAGGCCCTGGCCGCAGATACGGCGGTTGCGAAGATCGTACCGGCCCTCCGCGGCGATGCGCTCGACGGGCAGCACCTTGTCGTCCACCGTCCAGACGTCGGCGACGCCGGTGTCGAGCACGGTTTCCGCCGTGCAGGGGAAATAGGGATGGTGGCCGAGCCCGCACGGCATCGGCTCGGCCGACCTGTTGGTGCAGCTGAGGATCGCGGTGAAGCCGCCCGGGTCGAGCGAGAAATGCTGCGCAGCATCGTAGGCCCACGGCCACTCGCCGGCGGGGTGCCGGTAGGACAGGACGGCCGCCGTCGACGACGCCCCGTCCACCTCCCAGGGCGCCAGCCATCCCTGGCCGTGGAGCGGGCTCGGGTCGCCGGGCAGGTTGGGCGCCAGCCTCACCTCGCGGCCGCGGAACGGGAAGCGGCCGCCCCTGATCCGGTTGACGTAGGGGACGAGCGGGAAGCTCGCATGGTCGAGGATAGCCCCGCCCGCCGGGTCCTCGCTACCGCGCAATAACGGTATCGCCGCCCCGTCCGTGCTGCGGTAATCGAAGCGGGCTATGCTGCCGCCGCGGGAGGGGGCCAGCACGAGCGTCAGAGCGCCGTTGGAGAGGTTCAGGAGGCGTGCGTCGGTCATGGGATTAACGGTCCGATAAAGCGGCATTCAGCCTTGTGAAACTCTGCTGTGGGTAAATTGGCGAAATAGGCTTGCGGCGCGATTCCGGCGCAAGCTATCGTCGCTCCGGGGAGAGACCGGGAGGGGTTTGTAATGAGTAAGTTGGTCAAGGATTTTATCGAGGTGGCGGACTGCGGGTCGCTCGATGCGTTGATCGAGCGGCTGACCGAGGTTCGCGATAATCTGCCCGACGCCGGGCAGGCCCAGGTGCGGATGCGCGGCGACGATATTTTCGGGCGGCACATCTGCGTCAGCTTCTACCGGCCGCAGACCGCCGACGAGGCGGAATGCGATGCGCGCTACGCCGACGCCTACCGCCAGTCGCGGGAGCGCGAGCTGAACCGGCTTCAGGACGAGCTCGGCTTCTGCCCGGTTCCGCCGCAGCGGCGCCGGCTGCGGGCGGTCGCCTGAAGCGCCTCCCCTCCCGCCTTCGGGAGGGTCGCCTGAAGCGCCTCCCCTCCCGCGTTCGGGAGGGGATACAGGGGTGGGCTTCGCGCAGCAAAAGCGCCTGACGGACCCACCCCGCCGGCCCCCGCCGCAAGCGGCAGGGGGATGTCTCACCATTCCGCGAAGCTGCCGTCGTGCTGGCGCCAGACCGGGTTGCGCCAGCGATGGCCCTCGGCGTGCGCGGCGCGCACCGCCGCCTCGTCGATCTCGACTCCGAGCCCGGGACCCGACGGGATGGGCAGGTAGCCGTCGACCGCGGTCAGCGGGGTCCGGTCGCGGCAATAGGTGTAGAGGTCGGCGCCGACATTGTAGTGGATGCCGAGCGACATCTCCTGGATGGCGACGTTCGGCGCGGTGGCGGCGAGCTGCAGGCAGGCGGCGAGCGCCAGCGGCCCGAGCGGGCAGTGCGGCGCGACCGCAACGTCGTAGGCCTCCGCCATCGCGGCGATGCGGCGGCACTCGCTGAGCCCGCCGGCGTGGCTGAGGTCGGGCTGGATGATGTCGACCGCGCCCGACTCGAAGAAGGGCTTGAAGTCCCACCGCGAATAGAGCCGTTCGCCGAGCGCGATCGGCGTCGCCGTCATGTGCGCGATCTGCGCCAGACCCTCGTGATTCTCGGAGAGCAGGGGCTCCTCGATGAACAGCAGTCCGAGCGGCTCGAGCGCGCGCGCGAGCTGCTTGGCCATGCCGCGGTGGACCCGGCCGTGGAAGTCGAGCCCCACATCCATCCCCGCCGCCTGCGCCGCCTGGACGCGCGCGATCACCTCGTCGAACAGCTTGGGCGTGCCGATCCAGTCGAGCTCGGCGGTGGCGTTCATCTTGACCGCGCCGAAGCCCTGCTCGCGCCGCGCGCGGGCGGCGTCGGCGATCTCGTGCGGGCGGTCGCCGCCGATCCAGGCATAGGCGCGTATCCGCTCGCGCACCTTGCCCCCCATCAGCTGCCAGGCGGGCTGGCCGAGCGCCCGGCCCTTCAGGTCCCACAGCGCCTGGTCGAGCCCCGACAGGGCCGACATCAGCACCGGCCCGCCGCGATAGAAGCCGCCCCGATAGGCGATCTGCCAGATGTCCTCGATGGCGAACGGGTCGTGGCCCAGGAACCGGTCCTTCAGCGCCTCCATCGCGCCGTCGACCGCCTCCGCCCAGCCTTCGAGGCTCGCCTCGCCCCAGCCGACCGCGCCGTCGTCGCTCTCCACCCGCACGAACAGCCAGCGCGGCGCGACGAGGAAGGTTTCGATACGGCCTATCTTCATGGGGAACCTCGATGCGTCCTTCGATACGGGCCTTCGCCGGGCTCAGTCCCTACTCAGGATGAGCGGAATTGCACAAACCGCTCATCCTGAGTAGCCGGTGAGCCTGTTTCGCAAACCGCTCATCCTGAGTAGCCGGTGAGCCTGTCGAACCGGCGTATCGAAGGGCCGAAGGCTCATTCCGCCGTCTCCGGGTTCGCGGCCTCGGTGACGAACTCCTTCAGGCGGCGCGCCGCCTCGTCCTTCTGCTCGCGCGCGTAGATGCGCTCGGAATGCTGCGGAGTGACGATCGGGACGGTGAGGCAGAGGCTCGAGGCGGGAAGCACGTCGCGCCAGTCGGCGATCAGCTTCTTGTAGGCCTTGCCGACGTTCCTGATGTTTCGGTCGAGATCGTAGAGGCCGAGCGGGTTGACGTTGCCGTTCTGCTCCCTCAGCGCCGTGTCCCAGTCGACCTGGTCGGTCAGCGAATACCAGGTGAAGCCGACCGTGGGGATGCCGACGTTGCGGATGCGAAGGACGTTCGCCCATTCCTTCCACAGCCAGTGCACCGCCTCCTGGCCGGTCGGCCCCTCGCGCATGTTGGTCTCCGTATGCATGACGGGCAAGCGGTAGCGGTTGTAATATTGGCGGGTGATCTCGCTATAGCCGAACACCTCGCCCGAGGCTTCGGTATGGCCGTCGGCGAAGACGCGATGCTCGTTGGTCGTGTAATAGTCGTTGCCCAGGATACAGTGCTGCTTCAGCCGGTGTTTCAGGAAGAAGTGATATTCCTCCCGAGTCATGCCGTTATCCATCAAATACTCGTACATCTCCGTATCGATGCGGCGGCCGTAATTGAGGTCGAGCGGCAGGAAGCGCATCGAGTTCAGCACCTCCGCCGGGCCGATCGCCGCCGGGCTGTCGGCGTGGAAATATTCGGAGCTTTCCGACTGGATGAAGATGGCGTCGGGGCGGCGCTTCAATATCTCGATCATGGCGAGCACGTTCGCCTTGACGATGTGCTTGAGCGCCGTGACGAAGCTCCGGTCGTCGGTCGCCTGCTCGTTCCACCAGCCGTAGCGGGCCGAGAAGACCGCGCAGATGAACATCTCGTTGACCGGCGTGTAGAGCTGCACCCAGGGGAAGCGCTCGGCGAAGGCGCCGCAATAGGTGGCGAAGAGCTGCGGGAAGTCCGGGTTCTGGAAGTTGCCGATCCAGTCCGGAACGCCGAAATGGCAGAGATCGACGATCGGCGCGATGTTGCGCCGCTTCAGCTCCGGAAAGGTGAGGTCGGCGAACTCCCAATCGTAGGTGCGCGGCCCCAGGAAGGCGCGGTGGATGGGCGGCCCGTAGCGCAGGAACTGGATGCCCAGCTCCTCCACGCAGTCGAAGTCCGTGCGCCAGTGGCGATAGTGGCCGCACACCTCCATCTGGTCGACGCGGGTGCGGCCGTGGTTGATGGTCGGGATGCTGTTCTCGATCCCGGTGGCGAACATGAAGTTGGCGATGATGAGCCTCCTCGACGCTCCGCTGCGCTGGCCACGGGCTAGCGGCTGAGATGCGGCGGTGCCAGCGCGACGACGCCCGGACGAAAAAAAGATGCGGCGGGCGAAAGGTTGCATGGCGGCGCGGCGCGGCCCTAGTGCCGCGGGCATGAGACCGCTCCTCGCCCTCCTCGCCCTGCCGGCGGCATTTGGGGTCCCTTCCGACGCCGGCGCGGCGCCCCGGCTGGAGCTCGCCATCACCATGGACGACCTCCCCGCCCATGGCGATCTTCCTGCCGGGGAGACGCGGCTGTCGGTGGTGCGCAGCCTCCTCGCCGCGTTCAAGGCGGCCGGAGTCCCCGAGGTGTACGGCTTCGTCAACGGCGCCCTGGTCGAGCAGGACCCGGCGCTGGAGCGGGTGCTCGCCGCCTGGCGCGAGGCCGGCTACCCGCTGGCCAATCACGGCTGGTCGCATGCGAGGCTGGATTCGCTCCCGCTTGGGCAGGAGGAGGCGGAGGTCGCCCGCAACGAGCCGCTGCTCGCCCGGATGAACGGGACGGCCGACTGGCGGTGGTTCCGCTACCCCTATCTGGCGGAGGGAGACGATCCGGGGAGGCGCGCGGCGATGCGCTCGATCCTCGCCCGCCGCTCCTATCGCATCGCCCAGGTGACGATGAGCTACTGGGACTATGAATATGACGAGGCCTATCGCCGCTGCCGGGACAAGGGGGACGAAGGCGGCACCGCCGAGCTGGAGCGGCTCTTCCTCCACTCCGTCGAGCAGGGGATCGAATATTGGCTGAGCCTCTCGCGCGCCGTCCACGGCCGCGACATGCGCTTCGTGCTGCTCACCCATGTCAGCGCGATCAACGCCCGCATGATGCCGCGGGTGCTCGCTCTCTATCGCCGCGCCGGCTTCCGCTTCGTGACCCTGGCGCATGCGGAGCGCGACCCGGCCTATGCCGCCGACCTCGATCCGTCGCGCCCCCCTGCCCTCGACCTCGAGCGGGCGCCGCGCGCGCTCCCGGTCGTGCCGCGCTACGAGCCGGCGGAGAGGCTGGAGGGGCTGTGCCGTTGAGCGGGACACATTGCCGCTTTCGGCGGTTACGGGCGCAGCGAGAGGGATAGATGCGCTGGGCTGAAGGCTTCATCGCCGTCGACTGGGGGACCACCAACCGACGTGCCTGGCGGATCGGCGCCGACGGCGCGGTGGCGGACCGGATGGAGGACGACAAGGGCGTCCTGTCGGTCCCCGCCGGCGGCTTCGGCCACGCCGTCGCCGAGATCGCCGCCCGGCTGGGCGACCGCCCGATGCTGCTCGCCGGCATGGTCGGCTCCAACCGCGGCTGGCGCGAGGCGCCCTACGTCCCCTGCCCCGCCGGCCTACCCGAGCTGGCGGGCCGGCTGGAATGGGTGGAGCTGGGCCGGATCGCGATCGTGCCCGGCGTCTCCCTAGACGCGGGCGACGCGGCGGACGTCATGCGGGGCGAGGAGGTGCAGGTCCTCGGCGCCTATGCCGAGGGGTTGATCGGCGGCGACGCCACGGTCTGCCATCCCGGCACCCACAACAAGTGGATCCGGCTCGAGGACGGGCGGATCGCAGGCTTCCGCACGGTGATGACGGGCGAGATGTTCAGCCTGCTCAGCGGCCATTCGATCCTCGCCGACCTCCTCGCCGGCCGGGCCGCTCCCGGGCCGGCCTTCGAGGCGGGCGTCCGGCGCGGGCTCGAGGGCGCGGAGCTGACCGCCGAGCTCTTCTCGGTGCGGGCGCGGGTCCTGCTCGGCAAGGCGCGCCGGGAGGACGCCCCGTCCTTTACCAGCGGCCTCCTGATCGGCGCCGATCTGCGCACCGGCCTCGCTCTGGCCGGAGCGGGGCCGGTCTCGGTGATGGGTCGGCCCGACCTCACCGGGCTGTTCGCCGCCGCCCTTGCCCTTGCCGGCCGGCCGGCGCAGGAGCTCGAGGGCGAGGACGCCTTCCTGTGCGGCGCCCGCCACCTTGCGGAGCTGATTCAATGACCCCTTCCGAGGAACTCGACGCCCGGCTCGCCGAGTGCCCGCTCGTCGCCATCATCCGCGGTGTGACGCCCGACGAGGCGGAGGCGATCGGCGAGGCGATCTGGAGCGCCGGCATCCGGATCATCGAGGTGCCGCTCAACTCGCCCGATCCGCTGGAGAGCATCCGCCGCCTCGCCGCGAGGCTGGGGGACCGCGCGCTGGTCGGCGCCGGCACCGTCCTCGCGCCGGAATGCGTCGGCCGCGTGAAGGAGGCCGGCGGTCGGATCATCGTCTCGCCCGACACCTATGCGCCGGTCGTCGAGGCGGCGGCGGCGGCGGGGCTCGTCTCCAGCCCCGGCTTCTTCACGCCGTCCGAGGCGTTCGAGGCGATCCGCTCCGGCGCGCACGCGCTGAAGCTGTTCCCCGCCGAGAACGCGTCTCCGCCGACCGTCAAGGCGATGAAGGCGGTGCTGCCCAAGACGGTGCCGCTCCTCGTCGTCGGCGGCGTCAAGCCCGACGGGATGCGGCCTTGGCTGGACGCCGGGGCCCGGGGCTTCGGGCTCGGCTCGGGCCTCTACGTGCCGGGCCGCTCGCCCGACGAGACGGCGACGCGCGCCCGCGCCTATGTCGAGGGGCTGAGATCATGAGCCTCATACGCGTCGGCATCGTCGGCTACGGCAAGATCGCCCAGGACCAGCACGTCCCCTCCATCGAGGGCGACCCGCGCTTCGTCCTGGCCGCGACCGTCAGCCGCGGCGGCAACGGCCATCCCGGAATCCCCTGCTTCCCGAGCCACACCGCCATGCTCGAAGGCGCCGAGCTCGACGCCGTCGCCATCTGCACGCCCCCGTCCGTCCGCTACGACATCGCCCGCGACTGCCTCCTGGCCGGCAAGCACGCCCTCCTGGAGAAGCCGCCCGGAATCTCGCTCGGAGAGGTCGAGGCGCTGGCGCGGCTCGCCGAGACGCGGAAGCTCAGCCTCTTCACCACTTGGCATGCGCAGCACAATGCCGCCGTTCCCGCCGCGGCCGCGCTTCTGGCGGACAGGACCATCGCCTCGATGCGGATCACCTGGCGGGAGGACGTGCGCAAATGGCATCCGGGCCAGCAATGGATCTGGGAACCGGGCGGGTTCGGCGTGTTCGATCCCGGCATCAACGCCCTGTCGATCGCCACCCGGATCGTTCCCGCCACCCTGTTCGTGAGGGACGCGCAACTGTTCTTCCCCGCCAACCGCCAGGCGCCGATCGCGGCGCGCCTGCGCCTCGCCAGCCCCGCCTCGAAAGGCGCGATCGAGGCGGAGTTCGACTGGCGCCACGAAGGCGGCGAGGCCTGGGACATCGAGGTCGAGACCGCCGACGGGGAGCGCATCCGCCTCGCCGAGGGGGGCTCGAAGCTCAGCCGCGGCGGCGCGCCGGTGGCCGCCTCCGGCCCGGGCGAATATCCCTCGATCTACGCCGCCTTCGCCGCCCTCGTCGACGCGAAGGGCTCCCACGTCGACCTGGCTCCGCTCCGGCTGACGGCCGAGGCCTTCATGCTCGGCCGCCGCACTCAGGTGGAGCCGTTCGAGGGCTGACCCGTCGTTCAGGCCGGCTCCGCCGGAAGCCCCGCCTCCGCCTTGCGCCACGCCGCCTCGTCGTCGACGTCGATCCACCAGCGCCCCTCTATGTCGAGCGCGCGGGCCGAGCCCTGGTCGGCGAGCCGCTGGACTCCTTCGGAGAGGGATCCGAGCCCGCCCGCCGCCTGGCTTTCGCGCAGCGCCCGCAGCAGGTCCGGCGTCGCCACGAAGATCCCCGTGTCGATCGCATTATAGCCTTGGATCGCCTTGCCGATCCGGCGGATCCGGCCGTCCGTCGAGACGTCGAGCTTGGTCGCGTCGTCGAGGTCCAGCTCCGGATTGGCGACGTGATAGTCGGCCGCGAGGGTGAGCGCCGCCGCCGGCCGGTGCCCCGCCATCGTCGCGGCGAGGATGGCCGGGTCGAACAGGTGGTCGGACATGAGGAGGGCGAAGGCGCCGTCCAGCCGCTCCGCCGCGGCGAGGACGGAGACCCCGTTGGGCCGCGCCCAATCCGGGTTGCGGACGGCCTCGACGGGCCGGCCGACGCGGCGGGCCAGGCCCGGAAGCGCCGCCTCCACCCGCTCCGCCTCGTAGCCGGTGACGACGAGGAACTCGGCCGCGCCCGCGGCGCTCGCCAGCCGCAGGACATGTTCGAGCAGCGGCCGGCCGTTGACCTGCGCCAGCGGCTTCGACGGCGCGACGCCGCGCAGGCGGGTTCCCTGGCCCGCGGCGAGGATCAGGCACCTCACCTCAGCGTCGGCCCGCGTTCCACGGCGAGGCGCGGACCGCCTGCGGCGCCGCGCAGCAGCGGCGGCAGCGCCATCAGGATGAAGATCACCCACAAGGTCGCGAAGCCGGCCAGGCCGAGCGAGACGAGCCGCGCCTGGCCCGCGAGGATGAGAAGCGCTGAGCCCAGAGCGAAGAAGTCCCGGCTGGTGATCATCACGAAGGTGTCGACCAGCAGACGCGGCACGCCGCGCGGCCATTTGATCCGGTAGAAGCGCTTCAGCAGGTCGAAATTGCCCGGCTCGCCGCGCTGGCGCACCAGCCAGACCATCAGCGCCAGTCCGGTCAGCCCGGCGAGCACCGACCAGCCTGAGATGAGGGCGGCGTTGGGCTGGCGAAGCTGGGTGAGCGCGACGGTGAGGCCGAGGTAGAAGAGCAGGTTGGTCGCCATGTCGACGCCGCTGTCGAGGATCGCGCCGCGGGCGCTGCTGCGATAGGTGGCGCGGGCGATCTCGCCGTCGACGCCGTCGACGACGGAGGCGAGGTGGAAGAGGATTCCGCCGACCATCAGCCCGATGCGGCCGCCGGCGACGAGGCTCGCGAACATGGCGAGCGCGATGGCGGCGGTGGCGAGCGTGGCGTGCCACGGGCGGATTCCCGGCCACCGCAGCAGCAGGGACGAGATGGAGCGGGACAGCGGCCGGTTGAGCGCCCGCGAGACGACGCCGTCGCTGCGCTTGCCGGTGCCTCGGAGCACCCAGCGGCGCGCCGCTGAGGGGCTGGCGAGCGGGATCCGCGACTGGAAAGGCCGCGCCGCGGCCGCCGCCCCGGGCCCGCCGATCCGTACCGGGATCCCGCTGCAGGCGCGGCGCAGATCGTCGGCGGCGGCGGGGGAGAGCGAAGGCTCGCCGCCGAGCGCGACGGCGATCGAACGGGCTCCGGCCGAACGGGCCTCGGCCGCCATATGGGCGACCGCGGCGACCCCCGCGATGCGCCGCTCGGCGTCGCCCGAGTCGGCGAACGACAGCAGGGCGGTCGCGTCGCCGGACCAGATTTCGCTTTCCATCGCCGCGCATTAGAACGAAGGAGCCCCCCAAGACGAGAGGAAATCGGGAGCGGGAACGGACATGGCGACGCGCCGGTCGGGCGAGGGGCTGGGCAGCGAGCGGGGAACGGGGGCGGCGCCGAGCGGGTCGCGGCGCCCCGAGCTCGACGACTGGCTCAACGCCCGCCTCTTCCACCCGGCCGCGCGCCGCCTCGCCGCCGGCCTCGCCGGCACCCCGGTCACGCCCAACATGGTCTCGGTCGGCGGCGGCCTTCTGATCGTCGCGGCGGGGATCTTCTACACCCGGCTCGCCTGGCCCGCCTCGGTGCTGCTCGGCTTCGCCGCCCATGCGCTCTGGCACGTGCTCGACGGCGCGGACGGCGACCTCGCCCGCCTGACCGGCAAGGCCTCGCCGGTGGGCGAGATCGTGGACGGGGTCTGCGACTATTTCGGCCACATCGTCGTCTACGTGCTGCTCGCCGCCTTCCTCGCCGGGCGGATCGGCGGCGGCGCCTGGGCGATCGCCGCCGTCGCCGGCGCCTCGCGGATCCTCCAGTCCAACCATGCCGAGAGCAACCGGCGGACCTATTTGTGGCGGGTCTACAACATTCCCTGGCTCAAGCAGGTCTACGAGGCGGGCGAGCCGGCGCTGCGGCGCGGCGTCGCGGCGCGTCTGCTCGAGCCGCTCGCCCGGCTCTACGTCGGCCTGGCGGCGGCCGGGGAGCCGCTCTCCGGCCGGCTCGACCTCATGATCGAGCGCAGCGCGGCCGCCGGCCCCGCGGCGCGCGAGCAGGCGGCGCGCCTCTGCCGCGAGGAGAGCCGCCTCCCCCTGCGCCTCCAGACCCTGCTCGGCGCCAACGGCCGCACCGTCGCCCTCGGCCTCAGCATGGCGGCCGGCTCCCCGCTCTGGTTCTTCCTCCTCGAGGCGACCCTGCTCAACCTCCTCCTCGCTTTCTCGGCAAGCCTCCAGCGCGCCGCCGACCGCCGCATCCTCGCCAAATGGGGACGCCAAATGGGGACAGTAACTGTTTGTCCGGGAACACGGACAAATGGGGACGGTAACTATTTGTCCGGATACGCGGACAAATAGTTACCGTCCCCCTTTGAGGAAGGCGGCGATGCGGGCGGCGCGGTCGTCCCAGCCGAGGCCTGCGGCGGTCCGTCGCGCCCCCGCCGCCAGCCGCGCCGCAAGCGCCCGGTCGCCGAGCAGCCGGTCGAGCCCCGCCGCCGCCGCGGCCGGATCGTCGGGCGGAACGAGGAGGGCGTTCTCCCCGTCGCGCAGAAGCTCCGCCGTGTCGGGCGACGCGGGGGCGAGGATCGGACGGCCCGCGGCGAGATAGGCGAAGGTCTTCATCGGCAGAACGCAGTCGCCGTAGCGCTCCAGCGGCGCCGAGGAGGGCGGGACGATCAGCACGTCGGCCGAGTCCAGCCACTGCGGCAGCCGGCCCGGCTCCTGCCACGGCACGACTCGCACGTTGCCGAGCCGGGCCGCCGCCGCCTCGACCGGCCCCTCGCCCTCCGAGCCGACGAGCAGGAACAGCGTCGCGGGCCGCGCCGCCGCCATCTCCAGCACCCGCTCCAGCCCCTTCCTCGCGCTCACCCGCCCCGCATAGACGGCGATCGCCGCGCCGGCCGGAAGGCCGAGCCGCGCCCGCGCCGCCTCCCGCCCGAGGCGCTGCCCCGCCAGGTCGGCGCCGTTATGGGCGACGAGCAGCCGCGCCTCCGGCACCCCGATCCGGCGGAAGCTCGCGGCGGCATAAGCGGAATGGAGGACGAACCCCAGGCAATGGGCGGCCCGCGCCGTGCGTCGGATCATCGGCCTCAGCACCGGCAGCCGGTCCGGCCACGGCTGGTAATGCTCGACGGCGAACGGGACGGGCGAGTGATAGCCCCCGCCGAACGCCGCGGGCATGCGCGAATAGAGGATATCGCTCGCCTTGACGAGGCCGAGCCGGGCCACCTCCAGATACCAGAGCGCGCTCGGTATCGCCCCCTCTCCGCGCCAGGGCGTCCGCCGCTGGACGAGCTCGAACTCGCCCTCGACCTCGAACCAGTCGCGCAGCGCGCCGGCGCTCAGCGCCGGGTCGCGCGGCCCTTGCGGCATGAGCAGGGTCACCTCGATGCCGCGGCGGGCGAAGGCGGCGGCGGTCTTGACCGACTGCTCGCGGTCCGCCTGCCGCCCGAGCCGCGACCACAAGAGGGGATAGACGAGCCTCATCCGGCCAGCCCGTCGTAGATCGCCTCGAGCCGCGCGATTTGGCGGCGCAGGTCGAACCGCTCGGCCGCCAGCCGCCGCGCCGCCCCGCCCATCCGCGCCTGGAGGTCCGCCGAGCCCAGCAGCCCGGCGAGCGCGGCGGCGAGCGCGGCGGCGTCGCCCTCCGGGACGACGAGGCCCGTCTCCCCGTCGACCACCGCCTCGGGCAGGCCGCTATGGGCGGAGACGACCGCCGGCAGCCCCGCCGCCGCGGCCTCCACGGCCACCGTCGGAAGCCCCTCGCTGTCGCCGTCCGCGGCGGTGACGCTGGGCACGGCGAGCAGCCAGGCGCGCCGCATCCACGCCCCCACCTCGTCGGGCGGCACCGCGCCCAGGAAGGTCGCCCGCCCGCCGAGCCGTTCCGCCCGGCGCTCCAGCCGCGTCCGCAGCGGCCCGTCGCCGAGCACGACCAGCCTCGCCCCCGGCACGGCGGCGAGCGCGTCGATCAGCAGCGCCGTCCCCTTCTTCTCGACCAGCCGGCCGACGTGGAGGACGAGGCCCGGCTCGGGCGCGGGCGGCGCGGCGAAGCGCGCAAGGTCGACGCCGTTATGCAGGGTCATCGTCCGCTCCGGCGGGAAGCCGCGGGCGAGCGCCTTCGCCCGGATCGCGTCCGACACCGCCAGGAACAGCCGGCCCCGCGCCCGAAGCCGTCCGCCCAGCGCCGCGTGGCGCATCCACGACAGCCGGCCGGAGCGGAGCAGCGCCGCGCTGGAACGGCTGACGTCGAAGCCGTGCAGGGTGGTGACCAGCGGAACGCCGAGCCGCTCGGCGAGCGGCAAGGCGAGCAGCCCGTCGGTGGCGAAATGGGCGTGGACGAGGCTCGGCCGGTGCGCTCGCACGCGGGCCGCGAGCCCATCCGCATCGCCGAGCAGCCGCAGCCGCAGCCGCTCGCCGCGCGAGGCCACCAGCCGGGCGTCGCGCAGCGCCGGCCAGGCATTGCCCTTGTCCTCCAGCCCGACGACCAGCGGCCGGTAGCGCACAAGGCCGGCCGCATGGGCCTGGACGAACGTCTCGGAGGGATTGAACAGCGCGCTCCTGAAGATTGCCGCCACCGGCCGTTCGTCGCGCCTGTCCATCGCCGGCTCGTTCGTGCCTCGGCAGGCGCGACACAAGCGAAATGTTGCGCCGCACCGGCGCCGCGCGCAGGAGGAGCGGATGACGAGGCCGAGCGATCCGGGGCGAATGATCCTGCGCGGCGCCCAGGCGACCGCGGCGGGCTTCGCCGGCCGCCTCGGCGCCCGCCTCCTCTTCCTTTTCGTCGCCGGCCGGCTGTTCGGGCCGGCGCCGTTCGGCGCCTACGTCCTCGCCGTCGCCGCCGTGGAGCTCGCCGTAAGCGTCGGCAGCCTCGGCATGAAGAAGCTCGTCTTCCAGCTCCTCGACGGGGAGAAGGACCCGCGCGCCCTCCCCCACGTCCTTCTCGGCGCGGCCTTGCTCGTCGCGCTCGCCAGCGCCGCGCTCGCCGCCATGCTGATGGCCGCCGCCTTGCTCCTGCCGCCCGTCTTCCTTCCGGGAGGCGCGGGCAAGGCCCTCTTCCTCCTCGCGCCGATGGTCGCGGGACAGTCGCTGCTCGACCTGTTCCTTGCCGCCACGCGCTGGCGCCACGCCATTCGCTACGAGGTGGTGGCGCGCAGCCTGGTCGAGCCCTACGCGCTGCTCCTCGGCGCGGCGGCAGCCTGGGCGCTCGGCTGGCGAGAGACCGGGCTGCTCGCCGGCTATTGGGCGGGGACGCTGGCCGCGCTCGCCTTCGCCGCGGCGGGGGCGCGGCGGGTGTTCGGCCCCTTCCGCCTCGGCGCGTGGCGGCCGGACCCGGCGCGGCTGCTTCCGACCCTCCGCTTCGCTTTCTCCAACACCGCCGCCGACCTTCTCAACGCCCTCTACACGCGGGTCGACCTGTGGCTCGTCGGCCTTCTTCTCGGCGCAGGCCCGGCGGGCGTCTACGGCATGGCGCGGCAGGTCGCGGTGCCGATCCGCCAGGTCCGCCAGAGCTTCGACGGCCTTCTCATCCCGCTCGTCGCCCGGACCCTGGGCCGCCGCGGCTCGCGCGGGTCGGGGGAGGCGCTGGCCTCGGCCACCCGCCTCATCCTCGCCATCCAGCTGCCGCTGATCGTCGCCCTGTTCGCGGTCGGCCGGCCGCTCCTCGCCTGGCTCGGCGCCGGCTTCGAAGCGGCCTATTGGCCCCTCCTCGCCCTCGCCGTCGCCGAGGCGATCCAGGCCGCCTTCAGCATCGGCGATCTCGTCTTCGTCTATCTGAAGCCCAAGGTCGGCCTCGTCCTCACCCTCGCCAGCATCGCCGTCGGAATCGCCGCCGCCCTGCTCCTCATCCCGCCCCTCGGCCTCGCCGGGGCGGCCTTGTCGGTGCTTGCCGCTTATGCGCTGCGCGCCGCGTTGCGCAGCGTCGTGCTGCGCGCCCATTTCTATCTCGACGTGCCGCACAGCCACCAGGCCGGGCCGTTCGCCGCGGCCGCGGCCGGGATCGCCGCGGTCCTCCTCGCCGGCGCCTGGCCCCTTCCCTACCGGTTCGATCCCCTCCCGTTGGTCCTCGGCCTCGGCCTCTACGCGGCCGTGCTCGCCCTCTGGCTTCAGCTCAGCCGCCAGTCCCTCTCCCTCACCGGCTTCGCGGCGGAGACCGACTGAGCGCCTTCAGCCCGCCCGGCAGTGGCTCTCGACGAACGCGCGGTGATCGGGAAAAGCGGCCGCGCGATGCGCCACCAGCCGCTCGACGCTCTCCAGGAAGGCGGCCAGGTCGTCGTCCGAAAGCTGGTCGGCGAGCGGGTGCCAGCCTTGCGGATCCACCGCCTGGCCGAGCATCACCTGGACCCACCCGGCTTCCGTGAACAGCTCGTCCTCCTGCCGGAAGACGCGACCGCCGGCGCGGAACAGCGCCATCCGCTCGGCGAGCGATTCCGGGACGGCCATCGCCGCGCATTCCCGCCACAGCGGCTCGTCCCGCGCCGTCGCCTTGTAGTGGAGGATGAGGAAGTCGCGGACGCGCTCATATTCGAAGGCGGTGCGGCGGTTATATTCCTCCACTTCGGCGCCCCGCACGCCCTCGCGCCCGGGCAACAGGGTCAGTAGCCGGGCGATGGCGGACTGGACGAGGTGGATGCTGGTCGATTCGAGCGGCTCGAGGAAGCCGGAGGCGAGGCCCATCGCGACGACGTTGCGCTTCCAGAACTGGCGCCGCCGGCCGGTCGTGAAGCGGAGCGAGCGCGGCTCGGCCAGGGCCTCGCCGTCGAGCCCGGCAAGAAGGGTCGCCGCCGCCTCGTCGTCGGAGGTGAAGCGGCTGCAATAGACGTAGCCGTTGCCGATCCGGTGCTGGAGCGGGATCCGCCACTGCCAGCCGGCGGCACGGGCGGTGGCGCGGGTATAGGGCGTGAAGCCGCCGCCATGGGCGCAGGGGACGGCAAGGGCGCGGTCGCAGGGCAGCCAGCGGGACCAGTCCTCATAGCCGGCGGACAGCGCCTGCTCGATCAGCAGGCCGCGAAAGCCCGAGCAGTCGATGAACAGCTCGCCCGCCACCTCGCGTCCGTCGTCGAGGCGGACCGCCTCCACGAAGCCGTCGCCGCCGCGAAGCCGAACGTCGGCGACGCGGCCCTCGGTCCGCTCCACCCCCCGGGCCTCGGCGTAGCGGCGAAGATGGGCGGCATAGAGGCTCGCGTCGAAGTGGAAGGCATAGGGATGCTCGGGAAGGGCTGATCCCGGCGGCGCGCCGCGCCCGAACCGGTCCTGCAGAGCCGCCGCGGCGTTGAGCGAATAGCGCTCGAGCGGCGCCGCCCGCCCCTCCGCCCGCGCCCGCAGCCAGTAATGGTGGAAGGGCGCCAGGCCGAGGTCGCGGCCGAGCGGGCCGAAGGCGTGGATGTAGCGATGCCCGTCGCCGCGCCAGCCGACGAACTCGATGCCGAGCTTGAACGTCCCCTGGCAGGCGCGGAGGAACGAATCCTCGTCGAGGCCGAGCGAGGCGTTGAACAGCCGGATCGGCGGGATCGTCGCCTCGCCGACGCCGACCGTGCCGATCTCCTCCGATTCGACCAGCCGGATCCGCCATCCCCGCTCGAGGAACCGGGCGAAGGCGGCCGCCGCCATCCAGCCCGCCGTCCCGCCGCCGACGATGACGAGGTCGCGCGTCACGGCGCCGGCGCCCGGCAGTGGCGGTCGATGAAGGCGCGGTGAGTCGGCATCGCTTCCGCCGCCTCGGCGATCACCCGCCGGATGCCGGCGAGCAGGCGGTCCGAGTCCACGTCCCGCCGCTCGTCGACCAGCGGCTCGTAGCGCTCCGGCCAGTTGAGCTGGCCGATATGGACGGCGAGCCAGCTCGCATTCTGGAACAGCTCCAGCCCGTCGCTGACGAGGCGGCCGCGGCGGCGGAAATGGTCGATCCTGTACTGGAGCGTCTCGGGCACCGTCATCGCCGCGCACCGCCGCCAAAGCTCGGAATCGGTGCGCTCGGTCAAATGATAGTGGAGGATCAGGAAGTCGCGGACGCGCTCATATTCCTGGATGGTGATTCGATTATATTCCTGAGCCCCGAGTGGGTCGAATTCGCGGTCGGGCCACAAGGCGAGGAGCCGGGTGATGCCCGACTGGACGAGATGGAGGCTGGTCGATTCGAGCGGCTCCATGAAGCCGGCGGCGAGCCCGAGGGCGACGACGTTGCCGTTCCAGAAGAGCCTCCGCCGTCCGGTGGTGAAGCGAAGCAGCCTCGGCTCGGCGAGCGCCGGTCCGTCGAGGTTGGCGAGCAGGGTCGCCGCCGCCTCGTCGTCGCCGATATGGGCGCTCGCATAGACATAGCCGTTGCCGATCCGGTGCTGGAGCGGGATCCGCCACTGCCAGCCCGCCTCGTGGGCCGTCGATCGCGTATAGGGGCCGAAGTCGCCGCCGGGGGCGCAGGGCACCGCCACCGCGCGATCGCAGGGCAGCCACGCGCTCCAATCCTCGTAGCCGGTCGCGAGCGCGCCCTCGATCAGCAGGCCGCGAAAGCCCGAGCAGTCGATGAACAGCTCCGCCTCCACCTCCCGCCCGTCCTCGAGCCGGAGCGCCTCGACGAAGCCGGTCTCGCCGTTGCGGCGCACCCCGGCGACCTTGCCCTCGGTCCGCGTCACCCCGCGTCGCTCGGCATGGTCGCGCAGGTAGCGCCCGTAGAGCCCGGCATCGAAATGATAGGCATAATCGTAGGTCGACTGGATCCGCCGCCGGTCCGGGACCGGGCGCTCGAAACGGCCGCGCGAGGCCGCGCCCCAGGCCATCGAATATTCGTCGAGCGGCGCGGCCTCGCCCCGCGCCCTCGCGCGCAGCCAGAATTGATGGAGCGGGACGGAGTCGAACTCGGCGCCGAACGGCCCGAACGGGTGGAAGTAAAGATGGCCCTTCCTCGCCCAGTCGACGAACTGGATGCCGAGCTTGAACGACCCCTGCGTCCTCGCCACGAAATCCGCCTCGTCGAGACCGAGCGACCGGTTGAACAGCTTGATCGGCGGGATCGTCGCCTCGCCGACCCCGACGATGCCGATCTCCTCGCTCTCAACCAGCGCGATACGGCAGTCGCCGCGCAGGGCGTTGGCGAGCGCCGCCGCCGCCATCCAGCCGGCCGACCCGCCGCCGACGATCGCCACCCGCGCGATGTTGCGTCCCTCGCTCATTCCGCCGTGAACAATCGGTAGGACCAGGGCGGCAGCACCAGCCGGGTCGACTCGTCGATCGTCGCCGCGCCGCCTCCCTCGAAGTCGCGATAGGCGCCGTCCGCCAGCCGGTCCTTGAAGGTGACCGCCTGCGCCTCGCCGGAGAAGTTCATCGCCGCGAACACCCTCGCTCGGCCTTTCTGGCGGACGAACGAGAAGACCTTCGACGGCGCGCTGTTCGCCACCCCCACCATCCGCGCGCCCCACGGCGCGTTCCATAGCGCCGGGTTGCGGTGCTTGAGCGCGAACAGCCGCTTGTAGAGGTCGCCCTGCGGGTGGGGCCGCCAGGCGATCGGGTCCCGCTCGAAGAAGGCGAGCCGCTTCGGATTGCCGGCTTCGACGCCGTTGTAGAGGAGCGGTATCCCCTCCCCCACCACGCTCAGCACGGTGGCGTTGGCGAGCGCCTTTCCGAATATCTCGAACTGGGTGCCGTGCCAGGCATTCTGGTCGTGATTCTCGACATAGGTCATGCGCATCGCGCCGGCCGGCCAGGCGCTCTCATTCTCGCTGTAATAGCCGAACAGCGCGCCCACGTCGGCCTTGCCCTGCGCGATGTTCTCCACCGCCTCGTACCAGCCCCAGGCGTAGCTCGCGTCGAAGGCGCGGTCGTGGAGGTCCCGCATCTGCGCCTCGGCGAGCATGAAGACCGGCTTTACCCGGTCGAGCTCGGTCCGCACGTCCTCCCAGAAGTCGCGCGGCACGTAGGCGGCGACGTCGGCGCGAAAGCCGTCCACGTCCGCCTCCTTCACCCAGTAGAGCATCGCCGCCCCCATGTAGCGGCGCAGGCCCGCCTGGCGATAGTCGAAGTCGATGATGTCGGACCAGTCCCACCAGGGCGTGGGGCGGAAATTCCCCTTCCAGTCGCGCTCGTAATATTCGGGGTGCGAAGCGACGAGCGGATTGTCCCAGGCGCTGTGGTTGGCGACCCAGTCGAGGATGACGTGGAGGCCGAGCCGGTGCGCCGTGCGGACGAAGGCCTTGAGGTCGGCCATCGTGCCGAGCTCCGGGTTCACCTGATAATAGTCGCGCACGCTGTACGGGCTTCCGAGGGTCCCCTTGCGGTTCTTCACGCCGATCGGCTGGACCGGCATCAGCCAGATGATGTCGACGCCGAGCGCCTTCAGCCGCGGCAGCTGCTTCTCGGCGGCGGCGAGCGTGCCTTCGGCCGTGAACTGCCGGGTGTTGAGCTGATAGAGAATGGCGCTCCTCGCCCAGTCCGGATGCTTCACGCCGGAAAGGTCTCGCGGCGCATAGGGATCGGCGACCGCCGGCGCGGCGAAGAAGGCGAGAAGGAGCAGCGCCCAAAATCCTCCCCGGAACGGGGAGGGGGACCGCCGGCGAAGCCGGCGGTGGAGGGGCCGGCACTTACCCCCGAGCACCCCCTTCACCATGCTTCGCATGGTCCCACTCCCCGTTCGGGGGAGGATCACGCCGGCTCCTCGACGCGCAGCATGGCGAGCGCGGCCAGCGCCATCACCCCGGCGGCGAAGGCCATGGTCCAGATCGGCTCCGTCGGGAAGAAGCGCTTCATGATCGAGCCCATCACCGTCGCGACGAGCAGCTGCGGCACGACGACGAAGACGTTGAACAGGCCCATGTAGATGCCGAGCTTGCGCTGCGGCAGCGCCGAGGCGAGGATTGCATAGGGCATGGCGAGGATCGACGCCCAGGCGATGCCCACGCCCACTTCGCTGGCGATCAGCGCCATGGGGTCGCGCAGCACGAGGAAGCTGGCATAGCCCGCCGCGCCGCACAGCAAGGCGAGGACGTGGGTCCTCACCCGGCCGATCCTCGCCGCAAGCAGGGGCAGCAGCGTCAGCGCGGCGACGGCGGCGACGCCGTTGTAGACGGTGAACAGGACTCCCACCCAATTGGCCCCGTCCTGGTAGCGCGGGTCGGCCGGGTCGGGGGCCTTGTAGAAATATTG
Source organism: Alphaproteobacteria bacterium (assembly GCA_019232625.1). Taxonomy (GTDB): domain Bacteria; phylum Pseudomonadota; class Alphaproteobacteria; order Sphingomonadales; family Sphingomonadaceae; genus Allosphingosinicella. The sequence continues at coordinate 49,263 of JAFANP010000048.1, forward strand.
CGCGACCACCGGCGTTGTGTTGATCCACATGATGAACAGGGCCGACCAGCTGAAGAATTGCGCCAGCGCCAGCTTCTTCATCAGCGCCGGCATGCCGGCGAAGTCTCCGACGATGTGGCCGAGCATCCCCGCCGCCGCGCCGCGCCTCGCCCGCGCGATCGCGGCGAGGCTGGCGAGGCCGTAGGCCGCGAGCAGGCCGCCGAGCAGATAGACCTCCTTCTCCAGCCCGAGCCGGGCCACCGCCAGCATGACCAGCGCGCCCGCCCCGATCCAGGCCGCGGCCGGGCGGTAGCCGCGCCCGGCGAGCGCCCCCGTCGCCTCCCCGTCCGGCTCCCCCGCGCCGTCGAAGCGGGCCATCGCCTCGGGCGGATATTCGCGGGTCGTCAGCACCGTCCACAGCACGGCGAGGAACAGCGCCGCGCCGCCGAACCAGAAGGCGTAGCGCACCGTGTCGGGTATGCCCCCGCCCGCCGCCGCGTTCGACACCCCCATCCGGTCGAGCGCCCAGGGGAAGATCGAGCCGACCACCGCGCCGGCGCCGATGAAGGCGGTCTGCACCGCATAGCCCGCGCTGTGCTGGTCCTTCCTCAGCATGTCGCCGACGAAGGCGCGGAACGGCTCCATCGAGACGTTCAGGGAGGCGTCGAGCAGCCACAGCATCGTCGCCGCCACCCACAAGGCCGGCGCCTCGGGCATGACGAACAAGGCGAGCGCCGCAAGCACCGCCCCGGCGAGGAAATAGGGCCTCCGCCGGCCCAGCCGGCCGAGCCAGGTGCGGTCGCTCATATGGCCGATCACCGGCTGGACGAGCAGACCGGTCAGCGGCGCCGCCACCCACAAGGCGGGCAGGTCGTCGAGGCCGGTGCCGAGCGACTGGAAGATGCGGCTCATGTTCGCGTTCTGCAGCGCGAAGCCGATCTGGATTCCGAAGAAGCCGAAGCTGATGTTCCAGATCTGCGCCGCGCCGAGCCTCGGCTTCTGCCGCTCCTGCGCCTCGTCCATCCGCCGCTCTCCCCGTGTCGATGCCGGAGCACGCTGGGCTTAGTATCAACCGCTCATCCTGAGTAGGGACTGAGCCTGGCGAAGTCCCGTATCGAAGGACCGTCCTTCGATACGCCACTTCGACTTCGCTCAGCGGCCACTCAGGATGAGCGAAGGTGATAGCTCCCGCCGCTCCCCGTTCATGCCGAGGCGCGCGGCCTCAGAACTTGAAGTTGAAGCCGGCGAGGAAGCGCCGGCCGTAGCGCTGATAGTCGATGACGTGCAGCCTCTGGCCCGGATCGAATGTGACGAACGGCTCGTCGGTGAGGTTCTGGCCCTGGAGGAACAGCGAGAGGCCGTGCATCGCGCTGGTCGCCGGGAATTCGTAGCCGATCTGCGCGTCGACGATCGTCTCCGCCGCGGCCCGCCGCCGCACCCGCGACGCGCCGAAGCCGGACACCTCGCCGATGAAGGTCGAGCGGTAGCGGACGCTGCCGCGCGCCGAGAAGCCCCATTTCTCGAAATAGGCGGTGCCGTTCGCCACCCACTTGGAATAGCCCGGAATGTCCTCGGGGGGCGCGCCCGGCGTCGGCGCGATGCTCGTGTGGGTGTAGGAGACGCCGCCCGTCACCCCGAACCCGTCCAGGGCCGCGGTGAAGGTGGAGAAAGGCAGGGTCGCGGCAAGCTCGGCGCCGTAGAGCTTGCCGCCCTTGCCGTTGATCGGCACGGTGAGGTCGCCGATCGGCTGGAACGGGATCGGCCGCACCACGCCATTGGCGTCGGTATAAGTGCCCTGGTTGGCGATCGGAAAGACGGCGAAGTTGAAGTCGACCGTCTGGTTGTAGATGTAGCTTCTCAGGTCCTTCCAGAAGAGCTGCAGCGCCAGATAGCCCTTGGTGCCCCAATATTTCTCGAAGGTGAGGTCGAGCGCGTTGGCGCGCCACGGCCTGAGCTGGGGATTGCCCGAGCTGCCCGACGGGAAGGCGAAGGGCACGCCGTTCTGGGTGATGATCGAGGTGCCGTAGCTGAGGCTCGCCTTGAGGTCGTCGAGCCGCGGCCGGATCATCTCGCGCGCCGCGGCGAAGCGGATGACGAAGTCGCTCGGCAGCCGCAGCGACAGGTTGAGGCTCGGCAGCACGTCGAGATACTTCGCGCCCTCGTTGCGCGGTATCCCGCCGATGTTGGGCGAGCCGTTGGGGTTGGTGCCCAGGAAGATCGCCGAGGCACCGCGCGAGCGCTGGTCGGTCCAGATCGCCTGGACGCCGAAATTGCCGGTCAGCTCGCTCGCGCCGATCGCGGAGCGGATATTGGCCTGGCCGTAGACGATCTTCTGGTCTTCGCTGATGTCGTAGGCCTTGACGACGACGTCGCCATAGGGGTTCGCGACCCGCTTGTAGATTCCGGCCTTCAAGAGTGCGATCGGGTCGTAGCTGATCACCGGGCCGAGGCCGAGATAGGTGAGGTCGGTGGTGCCCATCCGGAACTGCTCGGGCACCTTGACGCTGACCGTGCCGTTGGTGTTGGCGACGAGGCCGATGAACGACTCGTCCGGGGTCAGCCGCTTGCCGCGATGGGTATAGTCGGCGCCGAACTGGATCCCGCTCAGGAAGCCGTCCAGCTCCTTCTCCACCTGGGCGCGGAACTGCCAGAGCTCGTCCTTGATGATGCGGTTGTTGTAATAGCCGTCCTGGCCGTTGATGATTCGGTCGCCGTTCACCCCGGTCTGGTCGCCGCCCCAGCCGAGCGGGCTGGTCAGCAGGATGAGGTTGTAGTCGCCGTAATTGAGGTTGTGGGTGAAGCGGGTGCCGTTGGCGCCGCTGGTGAAGCCGATCGTGTCGGTCGCGCCGACGCCTGCGCCGCGGCCCGTGCCGGCATTGCTCTCAAGCACCAATTCGTTGCGGTCGGTCTTTGAGAAGCTGGCGTCGCCCATGATGTTCCAGCCGTCGTCGCCCTCGTAGCGGCCGTTCCAGCCGACTGAATAGAGCTTGGCGTGGCGCTGGAAGGCGTCGTTGCGGACCACGCCCTCGACGCCGGTGAAGGTGCCGTGGCTGACGATGCCGTCGGTGGTAGTGAAGCCGGGCTGCAGCGGCGCGCCGCCCCAGTAGAGCGGAAGCTCGATTCCGCGCTTGATCTGGTCGTCGCTGAAGTCGGAATAGAAGGCGTCGATCGTCGTCGTGAAGTTGGGCAGCGGCCGGAACTCGAGCGTGCCCTGCAGGCCGAGCCGCTTGAGCTGCGTCGACGTGACGTAGGATTTGGAGCCGCCGATCACCGCCGGCGGACCGCCGTTGGGGCCGATCGTCGGATAGCCCCAGCTGTTGAACTCCTGGATCTGGTAGGGCTCGTCATTGTAGCTCGCCGCCAGCGAGAGGCCGACCGTGTCGTCGGCATTCTGGGTGACGAACACCGCGTTGACCCGGTAGCCGAGGTCGTGGGAGCCGGCGTTGAGCTTGCCGAGATCGGAATAGGTGCCGCGCGCCCCCACCGAGAAGACGTGCTTGCCATATTCGAGCGGACGGATCGTCCTCAGGTCGACGGTGCCCGAGAGGCCCTGTCCGACGAGGTTCGCCATCGGCGTCTTGTAGACCAGGACCTGGTTGATGACCTCGGACGGATATTGGTCATATTCGACGGCGCGGTTGTCTCCCGTCGAGGTCTGCTCGCGGCCGTTGAGGAGCGTCGTCGAGAAGTCAGGCCCGAAGCCGCGGATCGAGATCGAGTTGGAGCGGCCCGAGACGCGCTGGGAAGTGAGGCCGGGAAGGCGGGCGATCGATTCGGCGATCGAGGCGTCGGGCAGCTTGCCTATGTCCTCCGCGGAGATCGATTCGACGATCTGGTCGCGCCTTTTCTTCTCGTTGACCGCATTTTCCAAGGAGGCGCGGAAGCCGGTGACGACGATACCCTGCTCGTCATTCTCGGCGGTCGCCGCGGGATCGACCGGAGAGGTCGAGCCGCCCTGCGCATCCTGGTTCGCGTTCTGGCTGGAATTCGCGTCCTGGGCCCAGGCCGGCGCGCCGCCGAAGGCGAGCGCGAGCAGGGCCGCCCCGCCAAGCAGGCTGCGACGGTGCGACTCGGAAAATCTGATCATCTGGTCCTCCCGTTGCGGCCGCACGGATACCCCCACCCGCGCGGCCGTCGCTCGTCCCCGGCTCGTCCGCGCGCTGGGAAGGTCCCTCGCGCGGCTCCCGCGGGTCCGCATCTTTTTTCCGGATCCGGCCGTACCGGCCGCCCGGCATCCCATGCCGCGATTGGCTCGCGGTCTTCGGCTCTCTGCGCAAATTTATGCAAACTTCCGGCTTCGCTTGCAAGCGGTAAAAATTTGCCGGCGCAATGACAGCCGGGGCAGCCGGGTCCCGAACGCGGTCGATCGCGCCCCACAGAACCGTTCGGGCTGAGCCTGTCGAAGCCCTTTCCTTCCACTCGAACGGAGAAAGGAGGAAAGACCCTTCGACAAGCTCAGGGCGAACGGGTGGGGACGATGGCGCTCGAACGGCCGGCACTCCAATAGCGGGCTTGACCGGGGTGCACCGCCTCTGCAAAGAATTGCAAAAAGCCGCAGGGGAGGATCAAGGATGCGCGCTGCCGCCATGGTGAAGGCCACTCTCGCCGCCGCGTTTTGCGCCATGGCGCCCTTCCCCATGGCGGCCGCCCCCACCCCCGCTCCCGCCTATCTCGACCGGACGCCGGAGCAGGAGATCGTCTACTTCGTCCTTCCCGACCGGTTCGAGAATGGCGACCGGTCCAACGATCGCGGCGGCCTTTCCGGCGGCCGGCTGCAGACAGGCTTCGATCCCGCCCACAAGGGCTTCTATCACGGCGGCGACCTCAAGGGCCTGACGCGGCGGCTCGATTACGTCGCCGCGCTCGGAGCGACGGCGATCTGGCTCGGCCCCGTCTACCGCAACAAGCCGGTCCAGGGCCCGCCCGGCCAGGAAAGCGCCGGCTATCACGGCTATTGGATCACCGACTTCACCGACGTCGATCCCCATTTCGGGACGAAGGGCGATCTTCACGCCCTCGTCGACGCCGCCCATGCCCGCGGAATCAAGGTCTATCTCGACATCATCACCAACCACACGGCCGACGTGATCCGCTATCGCGAGTGTCCAAACAACGACTGCGCCTATCGCAGCCTCGCCGATTATCCCTTCGGCCGCCGCGGCGGTGCCGGCGGCGCGGCGATCAACGACGGCTTCGAGGGGCTCGGCGCGGCGGCGCAGCGGACCGGCAATTTCGCCCGCCTCGCCCGGCCCGATTACGCCTACACCCCCTATCTTCCCAAGGGCGAGGAGAGGGTCAAGAAGCCCGACTGGCTGAACGACCCGATCTACTACCACAACCGCGGCAACTCGACCTTCGCCGGCGAGAGCGCGACGCAGGGCGACTTCGCGGGCCTCGACGACCTGTTCACCGAGAACCCTCGGGTCGTCGACGGCTTCATCGAGATCTACGGAAAGTGGATCGACGATTTCGGGATAGACGGCTTCCGGATCGACACGGCGCGCCACGTCAATCCGGAATTCTGGCAGGCCTTCGTGCCGGCCATGCAGGCGCGGGCCAAGGCGCGCGGCATCCCCAACTTCCACATCTTCGGCGAGGTCTTCGATCCCGATCCCGGCACGCTGGCCCGCTTCACCAAGGTCGATCGCTATCCCGCCGTGCTCGATTTCGCGCTCGCCTTCGCCACCGTCGACGTCGTCGCCAAGGGCGCGGGAACGGACAGGCTCGCCCGCGTCTTCGCCGCCGATCCGCTCTACGAGGGCGGCGAGGCGGCGGCGCGGCGCCTTCCAACCTTCAACGGCAACCACGATGCGGGGCGCTTCGCCTTCTTCGTCCGCCAGGCCAATCCGAATGCGAGCGAGGAGGAGGTGCTGAAGCGCGTGATCCTCGGCAACGCAATCCTCTTCCTCAGCCGCGGCACGCCCGTCGTCTATTATGGCGACGAGCAGGGCTTCGCCGGCGACGGAGGAGACCAGGACGCGCGGCAGGACATGTTCGCCAGCCAGGTCGCCTCCTACAACGACGACCGGCTGGTCGGCTCGTCGGCGACGACGGCGCAGGCGAATTTCGATACGGGCTCGGCCATGTTCCGCGCCATCGCCGAGCTTGCCCGAATCCGCCGCGACGATCCGGCGCTCCGCGACGGCGAGCAGGTGGTGCGCGCTTATGGCGACAAGCCGGGCCTCTTCGCCCTGTCGCGCCGCGCGCCCTCGGGCGGAGGCGAGACGCTGGCGGCGTTCAACACCGGCACCTCGCCCGTCTCGGCCCAGGTGCTGGTCGACACCGGCTCGGCGCACTGGGTCGGCGTCCACGGCCGCTGCGCGCCGGCCGCCAGCGCGCCCGGCAGCTACCGGGTCGAGATACCGCCGCTCGGCTTCGTCGTCTGCCGGAGCGCCGCGCGGTGACCGGCCTCGCCGCCGAGGCGATCGCGCCCGCCTCCGCCGCCGCCCAGGCGCAATGGTGGCGCGGCGCCGTCATCTACCAGATCTATCCGCGCAGCTTCGCCGACACGAACGGCGACGGCATCGGCGACCTTCCCGGAGTCACTCGGCATCTCGACTATGTCGCCTCGCTCGGAGTCGACGGGATATGGCTGTCGCCCTTCTTCACCTCGCCGATGAAGGATTTCGGCTACGACATCGCCGATTATCGCGACGTCGATCCGATCTTCGGCACGCTCGCCGATTTCGACGCGCTCGTCGCCAAGGCGCACCGGCTCGGCCTCAAGGTGATTGTCGACCAGGTCTATTCACACACGTCAGATGCCCATTCCTGGTTTCGCGAGAGCCGCTCGAGCCGCGACAATCCCAAGGCCGACTGGTATGTCTGGGCCGACGCCCGGCCGGACGGCTCGCCGCCCAACAACTGGCAGTCGGTCTTCTACGGCCCGTGCTGGACCTGGGACGCGCGCCGGGGCCAATATTATCTCCACAATTTCCTGCCGCAGCAGCCCAACCTCCACGTCCACAACCCCGAGGTGCAGAAGGCGCTCCTCGCCACGGCGCGCTTCTGGCTCGACCGCGGCGTCGACGGCTTCCGCCTCGACGCGATCAACTTCTCGATGCACGACCCGGCGCTCAGGGATAACCCCCCGGTCGCCGCCGGCGCCGGGCCGCGCACCCGGCCGTTCGACTTCCAGCACCATTTCCACAACCAGTCCCATCCCGACATCCCGCGGTTCCTCGGCCGGGTCCGCGAGGTGCTCGAAGGCTATGGCGGCGACCGCTTCACCGTCGCCGAAGTGGGCGGCGAGCAGGCCGACCGGGAGATGAAGCTGTTCACCCAGGGCCCCGGGCGGCTTGACAGCGCCTACGGCTTCAACTTCCTCTACGCGCGTGCGCTGACGCCGGAGCTGATCCACGACGCAATGGCGCTGTGGCCGGGCGAAGACGGGGAGGGCTGGCCGAGCTGGGCTTTCTCGAACCACGACGCGCCGCGGGTGGTCTCGCGCTGGCGCGGCGCGCGCGACGCCGCCGCCTTCGCCCGCCAGGCCATGCTCCTCCTCATGGCGCTGCGCGGCAACATCTTCCTCTACCAGGGCGAGGAGCTCGGCCTTCCCCAGGCCGACGTGCCGTTCGAGCGGCTGCGCGATCCCGAGGCGATCGCCAACTGGCCGGAAACCCAAGGGCGCGACGGCGCCCGCACCCCGATGCCCTGGCGCGCCGCGGCGCCGAACGGCGGCTTCTCCACCGGGGAGCCGTGGCTCCCGGTCGATCGCCGCCATCTCGATCTCGCCGTCGACCTCCAAGAACCGGATCCCGGCTCGACCCTCAACCTCACCCGCCGCCTGATCGCCCTTCGCAAGGCGAAACCCGCTCTGCGGCTCGGCGCCATCCGCCCCGTCGAGGCGCCCGCCCCCCTCCTCGCCTTCGAGCGCGGCGACGGCGAGGAGCGCCTCCTGTGCGCCTTCAACCTCGGCGAGGACGCGGTGGATTGGCCCCTCCCCTCCGGCTGGCGGATCGTCGCGGCGGTGGGAGAGGGCCTCGGCCCGCTCTCCGGCTGGATCGCCGAGCCGGCGCGGTGAAGCGGGGATCACCCCCCGCAGCTCTCCCGCACGATCAACTCGGTCGGCAGCCGCTCCGAGCGCATGTCGGCGCCGGCGCCCGTGTCGAGCAGCTTCGAGACCAGAAGCCGTCCGGCGCGGGCGGTATCCTGCGAGACGGTGGTCAGCGCCGGCCGGCTGTAGCGGGCGAAGGGCACGTCGTCATAGCCGACCACCGAGACGTCCTCGGGAACGCGGCGGCCGTGATGGAGGAGCGAGCGGACCGCGCCGAGCGCGATGAGGTCGCTGGCGGCGACGATGCCGTCGAAATCGAGACCGCGGGCGAGCAGCGCGTCGACCGAGGCCTCGGCCGATTCGACGGTGAAATGGGCCGGCACCATCAAGGCGGGGTCGTGCGGCAGCCCCGCCTGCTCCAGCGCGTCGAGATAGCCGCGCACGCGCTGGCTCACTTCCGGCGCCTCCGTGTCGCCGAGATAGACGATTCGCCGACGCCCCAGCCGGGCGAGATGCAGGGTCGCGCGCTTGCCGCCGGCGAGGTTGTCCGAGCCGACCGAGCAATAGGCCTGTTCGGGAAGCTGCGCGCCCCAGACGGCGAAGCGCGCCTCGCTCTCGGCGAGATGGTTGAAGGCGTGGTGGAGCGAGCTCTGGCCGAGGAAGATGACTCCGTCGGCGCGGCTCGTCGTCATCGCCGCGGAAAGGTCGTCGAAGCTGGTCGGCGCGAAGTGGCTGACGAGGAGGTCGCAGCCCCGCTCGCGTGCCGCGTCGCTGACGCCGGCGACCAGCTCGAGGAAGAAGGGGTCGTCGAGCTGTCCCTCGCGCCCCTGCGGTCGCGGCACGACGAGGGCGATGGTGCCGGTGGCGCCGATCGGCCCGGCCGGCATGTAGCGGCGGAACGGATAATCGTGCTCGCGCGCCAGCTTCCAGATGCGCTGCTTGGTCCGCGCGTTGATCGCCGGGCTGTCGTTGAGCGCCCGCGACGCGGTCGAGATCGACACGCCGGCCAAGCGGGCGATATCCTCGAGCCGGGTATTTCGCCGGGCCATCATGCAAAAGTTGCTGCAAAAGTTTTCATGCGGCGAATAAGACAAAGCTGCGCGCCGCTGGCAAGCCCCCACGAACGGAGCCGATCCATGACACGTCTATTGCTACTTCTGGCGATATTCGTCGCTTCGCCGGCGCTCGCCGCCGATCCGGTGACGGTCGCCTCGCCCGGCGGAACGCTGACCGTCGCCGTGGGGGTCAACGGCGAGGGGCGGCCGGAATATAGCGTCTCCCGGCTCGGCCGGCCGGTCATCCTTCCCTCCCGGCTCGGCTTCCTCCTGACCGACGCGCCCAAGCTGGAGCGCAATTTCGCGGTCGCCGCCTCCGCCCGCCGCAGCGTCGACGAGACGTGGGAGCAGCCTTGGGGGGAGCGCCGTTTCGTGCGCAACCGTTTCAACGAGCTGCGGGTCACCCTTGAGGAGAAGTCTGAGCTCAGGCGGCGGCTCGACCTGGTTTTCCGGGTCTATGACGATGGGGTCGGCTTCCGCTACGAATTCCCTCTGCGGGGCACCTCCGCCGGCGTCCGCATCGCCGAGGAGCTCACCGAGTTCGCCCTCGCCGAGCCCGCCACCGCCTGGTGGATCCCGGCCTTCCAGTGGAACCGGGAGGAATATCTCTACAACCGGACCCCCTTGTCCGAAGTCGGGATCGCCCAGACCCCGATGACGGTCCGCACCGAGAGCGGCCTCCACATCGCCTTCCACGAAGCGGCTCTCGTCGACTATTCCGGCATGAACCTCCAGAACGAGGGCCACGGCCGCTTCCGCGCCGTGCTCACCCCCTCCTCAGATGGCCCCAAGGTCAGCCGCACCGCCCCCTTCGCGACTCCGTGGCGGACCATGCAGATCGCGGACACCGCCGGAGGTCTCGTCACCAACAACCTGATCTTGAACCTCAATGAGCCCAGCCGGCTGCCCGACATCCGGCGCTGGTTCACGCCGTTCAAATATGTCGGCGTGTGGTGGGCGATGCACCTCGACAAGGAGACCTGGGGTCCCGGGCCGCGCCACGGAGCCACCACCGCCAACGTCAAGCGCTACATCGATTTCGCCGCCGCCAACGGCTTTCGCGGAGTCCTCGTCGAGGGCTGGAACGAGGGCTGGAACGACGATTGGTTCGCCAACGGCCGCGACTTCAGCTTCACCAAGCCCTATCCCGATTTCGACATCGAGGCGCTCGCCCGCTACGCCCGCGCCAAGGGCGTCCACCTCATCGGCCACCACGAGACGGCGGGCAACATCGCGAATTACGAGGCGCAGCTCGGGCCCGCCCTCGACCTCTACAAGCGGCTCGGCATCGACGCGGTCAAGACCGGCTACGTCGCCGACATGGGGGGCATACAGGCGCTCGGCGCCGACGGCCGGATCCACTTCGAGTGGCACGAGGGGCAGGTCATGGCCCGCCACCACCTCAAGGTGGTCCAGGAGGCGGCGGCGCGGCACATCGCCGTCAACCCGCACGAGCCGATCAAGGACACCGGCCTCAGGCGGACCTGGCCCAATTGGGTCGCCCGCGAGGGGGCGCGCGGCATGGAGTTCAACGCCTGGGGCCAGCCGCCCAACCCGCCCGAGCACGAGACGAACCTCGTCTTCACCCGCATGCTTGCGGGGCCGATGGACTTCACCCCCGGCGTGCTCAGCCTCGAGGGGCGCGGCCAGCCGATCCAGTCCACCCAGGCCAAGCAGCTCGCCCTCTACGTCGTCATCTACTCGCCGATCGTCATGGCCGCCGACCTCATCGAGAATTACGCGGCCAATCCGCGGCCCTTCCAGTTCATCAAGGACGTGCCGACGGACTGGGCCGAGACGCTCGTCCTCAACGGCGAGATCGGCGATTATGTCACCATCGCCCGAAAGGACCGCAACAGCGAGAATTGGTATCTCGGCGCCGTCACCGACGAGAATGGCCGCTCGCTGGCCGTCCCCCTCGCCTTCCTCACGGCCGGCAAGACCTACCGCGCCCAGATCTACCGCGACGGCCCGACCGCCGACTATCGCGGCCACGGCAAGGACATCGTCATCGAGGAGCGCCTCGTGACCGCCGCCGACGTGCTGACGCTCACGCTCGCGCCGGGCGGCGGGGAGGCGATCCGCTTCGTGGCGGGAGGCAGATGACGGCTCGTTCGAGTGCGGCGGAAGGGGTGGTGCGGTCTCTCGTGTGTCGGCTAAGGACCGCTCGTGCCGACTAGCCCCGCCACCACCCTCCTCCTCTTCGGCGCGACCGGGGACCTGGCGCAGCGCATGCTGCTCCCCTCGCTCTACGGCCTCGCCGCCGACGGCCTGCTGCCGCAGGACCTGCGGATCTTCGGGACGGCGCGCAGCCCATTGGACGAGGCGGGGTTCCGCGCCGCCGCCGCCGAGGCGCTCCACCGCCACATCGATGCCGAGCGCCTCTCCGCCGAGGCCGTGGACGCCTTTCTCCGCCGTCTCCACTACGTGGCGCTCGACGCCTCCGAGCCGGCCCAGTTCGCCCGCCTCGCCGACGCGGTCGGCGCCCACGGCGGGCTGGCCATCTTCCTCTCCACGGCGCCGTCGCTGTTCCGGGCGACGATCGAGGGTCTGCGCTCCGCCGGCCTGTCGGAAGGCGCCGTCCGCCTCGCGCTCGAGAAGCCGCTGGGAAGCGACCTCGCCTCCAGCCGGGAGATTAACGACGCTGTCGCCGCCGCCTTCCCGGAGGCGCGCACCTTCCGCATCGACCATTATCTCGGCAAGGAGACGGTGCAGAACCTCCTCGCCCTGCGCTTCGGCAATTCCCTGTTCGAGCCGATGTGGAACGCGGCGGGCATCGACCATGTCCAGATCACCGTCTCCGAGACGGTCGGCCTCGAGGGGCGTGCCGGCTATTATGACGGCTCCGGCGCGCTGCGTGACATGGTCCAGAACCACATGCTGCAGCTCCTCGCCTTGGTGGCGATGGAGCCGCCGGCCCAGTTCGACGCCGGCGCGGTGCGGGACGAGAAGGTGAAGGTCTTCCGGTCGCTGCGGCCGATCGACCGCCGGAGCATCCTCGCCTCCACGGTCACCGGACAGTACGGCCCCGGGGCCGTGGCCGGCGCGCCCGTCCCCGGCTACGCCGACGAGCTCGGCGCGCCCTCGCTTACCGAGACGTTTGTCGCCTTGAAGGCCCATGTCGACAATTGGCGCTGGAAAGGCGTTCCCTTCTACCTGCGCACCGGCAAGCGGCTGCCCGAGCGGCGCACCGAGATCTTCATTCAGTTCAAGGGCGTGCCGCATTCGATCTTCGCCTCGCGCGGCGCTACGGTGGAGCCGAACAAGCTCGTCATCGGCCTTCAGCCCGAGGAGAATATCCGGCTGCTGATGATGGCCAAGCAGCCGGGGCTCGACCGCGACGGCATCCGCCTGCGCGAGGTGCCGCTCGACCTCGGCCTCGCCAACGCCTTTGCCGACACGCGACGCCGCATCGCCTACGAGCGGCTGCTGCTCGACCTCGTCGAGGGCGATCCCACCCTCTTCGTGCGCCGCGACGAGGTGGAGGCGCAGTGGGAGTGGATCGACGCTATACGCGACGGCTGGGCGGCCAACAACGTCGTCCCGAAAGGCTATGCGGCGGGAACCTGGGGGCCCTCGGCGGCGATTGCCCTTACCGAGCGCGACGGCGTGAGCTGGCACGAATGACGATGGACCCGAGGATAGAAAAGGTGACCGCGCGGGTGGTCGAGCGGTCCCGCCCGACCCGCGAGCGCTACCTGGCGCTGATCCAGGCGCAACGCGAGAACGGCATCGGCCGCGGCCGGATGAGCTGCGGCAATTTCGCCCACGGCTTCGCCGCGGCGGGGGAGGACAAGTCGGCGATCCGCGGCGGGCGCGCCGTCAACATCGGCATCGTCACCGCCTATAACGACATGCTCTCCGCCCACGCGCCCTACGGCCGCTATCCCGAGCAGATGAAGCTGTTCGCGCGCGAAGTGGGCGCGACGGCGCAGGTGGCGGGCGGGGTCCCGGCCATGTGCGACGGGGTCACCCAGGGCCAGGCGGGAATGGAGCTGTCCCTGTTCAGCCGCGACGCCATCGCCCTCTCGACCGCGATCGCGCTCAGCCACGGCATGTTCGAGGCCGCCGCCCTGCTCGGCATCTGCGACAAGATCGTGCCGGGACTGCTCATCGGAGCGCTGCGCTTCGGCCACCTGCCGACCATCCTCGTCCCCGGCGGGCCGATGCCGTCGGGCCTCGCCAACAAGGAGAAGCAGCGCGTCCGCCAGCTCTACGCCGAGGGCAAGGCGAGCCGCGCCGAGCTGCTCGAGGCGGAGGCGGCGAGCTATCACGGCGAAGGCACCTGCACCTTCTACGGCACCGCCAATTCCAACCAGATGATGATGGAGGTGATGGGCCTCCACATGCCCGGCGCCGCGTTCGTCAATCCCGGCACCCGGCTGCGGCAGGCGCTGACCCGCGCGGCAGTGCACCGGCTCGCCGAGATCGGCTGGGACGGCGAGGACTATCGCCCGCTCGGCCGCTGCGTCGACGAGAAGGCGATCGTCAACGCCGCCGTCGGGCTGCTCGCCACCGGCGGCTCGACCAACCACGCCCTCCACCTCCCCGCCATCGCCCGGGCGGCCGGCATCGTCCTCGACTGGCAGGATCTGGACGCCTTGTCGGCGGCGGTGCCGCTGATCGCGCGCGTCTATCCCAACGGCGCGGGCGACGTGAACCACTTCCAGGCGGCGGGCGGCATCGGCTTCGTCATCCGCACCCTGCTCGACAGCGGGCTTCTCCACGGCGACATCCTCACCGTCGCCGGGGAGACGCTCGCCGAATATGCGAAGGAGCCGGTGTTGGACGGCGACGCCCTCGTCTGGAGGGACGGACCGGCCGCGCCGCTCGACGAGACCATGCTCCGCCCCGCCGCGGATCCGTTCCAGCCGGACGGCGGCATGCGCCTCGTCGAGGGCAATCTCGGGCGCGCGACGTTCAAGACCAGCGCGGTCGAGCCGTCGCGCTGGACGATCGAAGCGCCGGCGCGCCTCTTCTCCGACCAGGACGAGGTCCTCGCCGCCTTCAAGGCCGGGGAGCTGGCGCGGGACGTGGTCGTCGTCGTTCGCTTCCAGGGGCCGCGCGCCAACGGCATGCCGGAGCTGCACAAGCTCACGCCCGCGCTCGGCGTCCTGCAGGATCGCGGCCACCGAGTCGCCCTGGTCACAGACGGGCGCATGTCGGGCGCGTCGGGCAAGGTCCCGGCGGCGATCCACGTGACGCCCGAGGCGCTCGGCGGCGGCCCGCTCTCCAAGCTGCGCGACGGCGACATCGTCCGCCTCGCCGCAGAGACGGGACAGCTGGCGGCGCTGGTCGACGAGGCGGAATGGGCCGCGCGCGAACCGGCTCCGGCCCCGCCGGCCGCGGCCGGGACGGGGCGCGAGCTGTTCGCCTTCATGCGCGACGGCGCCGACGGCGCCGAGGCCGGCGCCTCGGCGATGCTTCGGGCGATGGAGGCGGCGCTGTGAGCGAGATCGTTGCGGTCGACATCGGCGGCACCCACGCCCGCTTCGCCATCGCTCAGGTCCATGCCGGCCGGGTCATGTCGCTGGGCGCGGAGACGGTGCTGAAGACGGCCGAGCATGCCAGCCTTCAGACCGCCTGGGAGGCGTTCGGGCACGCGATCGGCCGCCCCCTCCCCGCCGCCGCGGGCATCGCCGTCGCCGGGCCGGTGCAGGGCGACGTGCTCAAACTCACCAACAATCCGTGGGTGATCCGCCCCGCCTGGATCCCCCGCAAGCTCGGGGCCGAGCGCTACACCCTGGTCAACGATTTCGGCGCCGTCGCCCATGCCGTGGCGCAGCTCGACGATTGCTGGTTCCGCCACCTCTGCGGGCCCGAGCGCGGCCTGCCCGGCACCGGAGTCGTCAGCATCGTCGGCCCCGGCACCGGCCTCGGCGTCGCCCAGCTGCTGCGCCGCGGCGGCCATTACCACGTCATCGAGACCGAAGGCGGCCATATCGACTTCGCCCCGCTCGACGCGCTCGAGGACCGCATCCTGGCCGAGCTCAGGAAGCGCTACCGGCGCGTCTCCGTGGAGCGGGTCGCGTCCGGCCAGGGGCTCGGAAACCTCTACGAGGCGCTCGCCTCCATCGAGGGCCGGCCGACCCGCCTCCACGACGAGAAGGCGCTGTGGCAGGCGGCGATGGGAGGCGAGGACAGCCTCGCCGCCGCCGCCTTCGACCGCTTCTGCCTGAGCCTCGGCGCCGTCGCGGGCGACATCGCCCTCGCGCAGGGCGCGGAAGCGGTGGTGATCGGCGGCGGCCTCGGCCTCCGCCTCGTCGACCACCTCCCGCGCTCGGGCTTCCGCGACCGCTTCATCGCCAAGGGCCGCTTCGAGCGGCGGATGGACGAGATGCCGGTCAAGCTCATCACCCACCCCCAGCCCGGCCTGTTCGGCGCCGCGGCGGCCTTCGCGGCGGAGTATGGCGAATGAAGATCATCGACATCATGCGCGTCCGGGCGGTGATCCCGGTCCTCGTCGTCGAGGATCCGGCCTACGCCCTGCCGATCGCCCAGGCGCTCGTCGAAGGCGGGCTTTGGGTGATCGAGGTGACTCTGCGCACCCCCGCCGCCGGCGAAGTCATCCAGGAGATGCGCAAGGTGCCCGGCGCGGTGGTCGGCGCCGGCACGGTGGTCGACCGCGCCAGCCTCTCCGTCGCCGTCGCCGCCGGCGCGCAATTCCTCGTCTCGCCCGGCCTCACCGAAGATCTCGGCAAGGCCGCCCTCGAGACCGGCATTCCCTTCCTCCCGGGCGTCGCCACCGCCGGCGACCTGATGCGCGGGCTCTCGCTCGGCCTCTCCGAGTTCAAGTTCTTCCCCGCGGAGACATCGGGGGGAATACCGGCGCTGAAGGCGCTTGCCGGACCGTTCAACCAGGTCAGCTTCTGCCCCACGGGCGGCATCACCCTCGCCACCGCGCCCGATTGGCTCGCGATCGACCCGGTGCTCTGCGTCGGCGGCAGCTGG
The DNA here is from genome assembly GCA_019232625.1 of Alphaproteobacteria bacterium. Taxonomy (GTDB): domain Bacteria; phylum Pseudomonadota; class Alphaproteobacteria; order Sphingomonadales; family Sphingomonadaceae; genus Allosphingosinicella. The sequence continues at coordinate 65,244 of JAFANP010000048.1, forward strand.
ATCGTCCCGAAGGGCCCGCCCGACCTCGCGGCCATCGGCGCCGCAGCCTACGACGCATCGCAATTGCGCAAGGGCTGAGGGTGCGCCGCACCGCCCGCTTCCTCGCCGCCGCCCTGCTGCTCGGCGCCGGCAGCGCCGCGCTCGCCGCCGGCGGCTATCGGCGGATCGAGGGGGGGATCCTGGTCACGCCGTCGGGCGGACCGGAGAAGTCGGTTCGGCTCCAGGTCTATGGCGACGAGATCGTCCGCGTCACCGCCACCCCCGAGGCGGGAACCGAGCCGCCGCCGAGCCTGATGGTCACGGCCCCGCCTCTTCCCGGCGCCTTCGCCGTCAGCGAGGCGCCCGGACGGGTGGTCCTGAAGACGGCGCGGGTCTCCGCCGAGGTGGACCTCGCCGACGGCGGCGTCACCTTCCGCGACGCTTCGGGGCGGATCGTCCTCGCCGAGAGCGGGCCGGCGCGCTTCGCCCCGGTCGCGGTCGAGGGCAAGCCGTTCGTCGCAGTCCGCCAGCAGTGGAATCGCGGCACCAACGAAGGCCTTTACGGGCTCGGCCAGCACCAGAACCGTCAGATGGACTATCTCGGCGAGGACGTGGAGCTCGCCCAGCACAACATGGACGTCGCCATCCCGTTCGTGGTCTCGACGCGCAACTACGGATTGCTGTGGGACAATGCGTCGATCACCCGCTTCGGCGATCCGCGCCCCTACGGCCTGGTCGGCGAGGGGCTGAAGGTCACCGGCGACGGCGGCCGCCCGGGCTTCACCGCCCGTTACTATCTCGGCGACCGACTGGCGGTGGCGCGGCAGGAAGCCGCGATCGACTATCAATATATACGCGACCAGGCGAAGTGGCCGGCGGAGGCGAAAGCGCAGACCGTCGCTGGGACGACCGGCCAGAACACCGCCGGCATCGCCGTCCAGACCCAGCGGGTGACGTGGACCGGAACCCTGCACCCGGAAGTGAGCGGCCGCCACAAGTTCCGGCTCTATTCCTCCAGCTACGTGAAGCTGTTCGTCGACGGCCGCGAGGTGCTGCAGCGCTGGCGGCAGAACTGGAACCCCTGGTACCATAATTTCGAGCTGCCCCTCGTCGCCGGCAAGCCCGCGGACATCCGCATCGAATGGGAGCCGAACGCCGGCTACATCGCCCTCTTCCACAACGACCCGCTTCCCGATGCCGACCGCCGGTCGCTGTCCTTCGCCTCTGAGGCGGGCCGGGCAGTCGATTATTATTTCGTCGGCGGGCGCGACATGGACGAGGTGATCGCCGGCTACCGAAAGCTCACCGGCAAGGCGGTCCTCCTTCCCAAATGGGCCTACGGCTTCTGGCAGAGCCGCCAGCGCTACGCGACGCAGGCGGAGGTGCTGGACGTCGTCCGCCAATATCGGGCGCGCGGGCTGCCGCTCGACAACATCGTCCAGGACTGGTTCTACTGGCCGGAGGACCAGTGGGGCAGCCACGACTTCGAGCGCACGCGCTACCCGGATCCCAAAGGCATGATCGACGCGCTCCACGCCGAGCATGCCCATTTCATGATCTCGGTCTGGCCGAAATTCTATCCCGGCACCGCCCACTACAAGGAGCTGGCGGCAAAGGGCCACGTCTATCCCGGCAATATCGAGGCGGGCAATCGCGACTGGGTGGGCCCAGGCTATCTCAACACCGATTACGACCCCTATTCGCCCGAGGCCCGGGCCATCTATTGGCGGCAGGTGAAGGAGAAGCTCGCCGTCCTGGGAGTCGACGCCTGGTGGATGGACGCGACCGAGCCCGACATCCACTCCAACCTCTCGATCGACGAGCGCAAGGCGGTGATGACGCCCACCGCGATCGGCCCGGGCGCCGCCTTGTTCAACAGCTTCCCGCTCGTCCATGCCGAGGGCGTCTACCAGGGCTGGCGCGCCTACAAGCCGGACGTGCGCGCCTTCATCCTCACCCGTTCGGCCTTCGGCGGCCTGCAGCGCACCGGCTCGGCCGTCTGGTCGGGGGACGTCGCCTCGCGTTGGGACGATCTGCGCGACCAGATCTCCGCGGGCGTCAACTTCTCACTGTCGGGCCTCCCCAACTGGACCCACGACATAGGCGGCTTCGCGGTCGAGGAGCGCTATGCGAAGCAGGATCCAAAGCACCTCGCCGAGTGGCGGGAGCTCTACACCCGCTGGTTCCAGTTCGGCGCCTTCTCGCCCCTGTTCCGAAGCCACGGCGAGTTTCCCCGCCGCGAGATCTACGAGATCGCGCCGGCGGGGAGCCCGACCTATCGCAGCCTCGAATATTACGACCGGCTCCGCTACCGCCTGCTGCCCTACATCTACACGCTGGCCGCCGACACCTGGCATCGCGACGGCACCATCCTGCGCGGCCTCGTCATGGACTTTCCCGCCGATCCGGCGGTGCGCCGGATCGACGACCAATATCTGTTCGGGCGCGCGCTGATGGTGGCGCCGGTGACGCGCGTCGGGGCGCGCAGTCGCTCCGTCTATCTTCCCGCGGGGACTCGCTGGTACGATCTCCATACCGGCCGCAGCCTCGCCGGCGGGCATCGCGTGACCGCCGCCGCGCCCTACGAGCGAATCCCGCTCTTCGTCCGCGCCGGGTCGATCCTTCCGGCCGGCGAGGAGATGCAATATGCCCTTGAGAAGCCGGGGAGCGCGATCACCCTCAACGTCTATACCGGCGCCGACGGCGCCTTCTCGCTCTACGAAGACGACGGCGTCAGCGAGCGCTACCGCACCGGCGCCTTCTCCCGCATTTCGCTGCGCTGGGACGAGGCGGCCCGCACCCTCACCATCGGCGCCCGCGAGGGCGCGTGGCCGGGCATGCCCGCGACGCGCACCTTCCGCATCCGCTGGAACACGCCCGCCCGCCCCCGGCCCCTCGACCTCGACGCGGCCGACGCGTCGGTCGCCTATACCGGCGCGCCGCTCACGGTGAAGGCGCCGACGCTTTAGTCGAACGGCTCTTCTTCCTGCCTTTCAAAGGAAAGAGGGGCGCTTCGACAAGCTCAGCCCGAACGGGATCGGGGCGATCCAAGCGCCCACCGCGCCGAAGCGCCGCGCGGTGAAGTCGTCCCGCATCGTCATGCGGAACCGAGCCTGTACAGCCGAGCACCCACACGACCCCTCGCCGCTTCACCGTGGGCGGCGATTGAGGTAGAAGCCTCCACATCTATGCGGAGGTCCGGATGGGCATGAGCGCTTTTATCGCGAAGGCTCTGGTCGCCGTAATGGTCATGGCGCCGCCCGCTTTTGCAAAGACTTCGAACTTTCGTGTCATCCGCGAAGCCGGCAAGACCCTGATCGCCTACCAAGGAACGAAATACGAAATCCGCAGACCTCTTCGTCCTCGCGAAGAAGGAATTTCCGGCGGGTTCACGAGAGGGATGAAATTACTGGCATTCACGGCCGGGCTCAGTAACGGCGATTTGGGCAAGCCCATCGCTTACGAGTGCATATTATGGTTCCGGCCGTCCCTAGACACGAGCGTCTATCGTGAATGCCAGACCCCCGGTCAGGCCACCACCATCACTGTCCGGTTCGAGACGTCGCTCTGGAAATCCTTGGATGCGGAGATGCGGCGCCGCTACCCCGCCGACACCTCCCGGCTCCGCGCCCAGCGGAGCGTCTACCTCGTCGGGACCGGCGCCGCGCTCGGTCGGGCGTGGCTCGGAGGCCGCACGCCCTACCTCAAAGTGAAAGGCTGGATGATCGTCGGGCACACCAGCAACGATTTCGACGCGCTGGAGGACATCGTCGAGGCTGCTCGCCAGACCAAGCAGATATTCGACGGTGCCCGGGCCCTGGGCCTCGTCCCTTGACGCGGCTGCCGCGTACCCGAACCCCGAAGCGCGAAACGCATCAGTGGATGGTCGCCGCAGGCTCCAGCCGGTCCGCCCGCACCGGCGCCCGGCGCGCCGACAAGGCGAACAGGCAGAGCAGGGCGTAGCAGGCGGCCGGCACGATCAAGGCGGTCGCGTAGCCCGCGACTCCCGACACCGCGCCGACCAGCGGCGGGACGAGCGCGCCGCCGATGATCGCCGTGCACAGGAAGCCGGAGGTCGCCTCGTCGCCCGCGGTGGAGCGCTCGAGCGTCAAGGTGAAGATCACCGGGAACATGATCGAGTTGAACAGGCCGATGGCGAGCGCGACATAGCCGGCGCCGACGCCGCCGACGAGCACGACGTAGAGGCACATCGCCGCGGCGATCGCGGCGAACGCGGCGAGCAGGCGCGCCGCCGAAACCCGGGCGAGGAGCAGCGAGCCGGCGATCCGGCCGACCATCGCCCCGCCCCAATAGAGCGCCACCGCCTTGCCCGCTTCCTGCGCCGACACGCCCGGCACGCCGTCGCTGCCCATGATGTGGCCGAGCAGCGGTACGGCGAAGGGCGCGTCGCTCCGCCCCCAGATCGCGTCGGAATGGAGGAAGAAGGCCATTTGCGTGCCGATCGACACTTCCGCGCCGACGTAGAGGAAGATCGCGGCGCCGCCGAGGCGCGCCCAGGGCGAGGACCAGGCCTGCATGAACATGCCGCCGACCCCCAGCCGCTCGGCGTCGCGTGAAGGCGCCGGCGCCGCCCGGCTCACCACCCGGCGGAACAGGACGAAGAAGAGGGCGAGCGCGGCGATCAGAGCGCAGATCCAGAAATAGGCGCGGTCGATCCCCGCCAGCGAGCCGAGCCGCGCCGCCTGGCTGGTGCCCTCGCACGCCTTGGTCTCCACGCCCTTGAGGAACAGCACCGCGCCCAGCCACGGCCCGATGAACGTGCCGAGCGAGTTGAAGGCCTGGCTGAAGGTGAGGCGGAAGTGGCTGTAGCGCGGGTCGCCGAGCGAGGCCGCCAGCGGGTTGGCCGCGACCTGCAGGATGGTGATTCCGCCGGCGAGCACGAACAGGCCGAGCAGGACCAGGCCGTAGGTGACGAAGTTCGCCGCCGCGAGCATCAGGAGGCATCCGGCGATCATCGTCGCGAAGGCGATGAGGATGGTCGGGATGGACTTGCGCCGCGCGAGCAGCACGGCGGCCGGGAAGCTCATCACGCCATAGGCTATGAAGAAGGCGAAGGCGCTGAGCTGCGCCCGGAAGTCGGTGAGGCAGAAGATGCCCTTCACCGCCGTCACCACCGGGTCGTTCAGCGAGGTGATGAAGCCCCAGGCGAAGAACAGGGTCGTCACCACCGCGAAGGCGGCGAGCGTTCCGCCTTTCCGTCCCTGCTCCATGCCTCGATCCCCCCAAGTTGCCGCCGCCGCCGAGGCTTAGGAGACAAAGCGCCGGTGCGACAAGGGCGGCGCGGGTTTCCTGTTGAGCCAAAGGGGGAAAAGGGGCGAAGAGGGGCCATGCGGCGCGCCTCGATCCTGCTCCTCCCGCTCCTCCTCTCCGCGGGCTTCGCCCCCGCTCCGCCGCTCGTGAGGGTCGACGGCGGCTCCGTCGCCGGCGTTCACCGGGGCGCGGCGATCGTCTTTCGAGGCATCCCCTTCGCCGCCCCGCCCGTCGGGGCCCTTCGCTGGAAGCCGCCGCAGCCGGTGCGGCCCTGGCCGGGCGTCCTCGACGGCAGCCGCCCCTCGCCTCCCTGCGTCCAGAACGACCAGGGCTGGAACCGCGCCGACTATCTCGCCGGCCGCGAGGACTGCCTGACGCTCGACGTCGGTACCCCTTCGCTGACCGGCCGCCTGCCGGTGCTGGTCTGGATCCACGGCGGCAGCAACCGCGCCGGCTCCCCCGGGGACATGGTCGCCTCGCCGATGGTCGGCGAAGGCGTGGTGCTGGTCGGCGTGCGCTATCGGCTGGGCGTCTTCGGCTTCCTTTCCCACCCCGCGCTGAGCGCCGAGGGCGGCGGCGCGTCGGGCAATTACGGGCTGATGGACCAGATCGCGGCGCTGCGCTGGGTGCAGCGCAACATCCGCCGGTTCGGCGGCGATCCGGACAACGTCACCATCGCCGGGGAATCGGCCGGGTCTCAGGACGTCGGCCTGCTCCTCGCGGCCCCCGAGGCGCGCGGCCTCTTCCATAAGGCGATCCTGGAGAGCGGCACGCCCGGCTTCGGCATGCCCTTCCGTCCGCTCGGGGACGCGGAGCGGGTGGGCGAGCAGCTCGCCGACCTGGTCGACGCGCCGGCGGACCTCGCCAAGCTCCGTCGCACCTCCGTCCCGGCCCTCCTCGCCGCCGATCTCGACCTGCACGACGCCGCCCTCCCCTCCGACTCCTATATGTGGCTGCGTACGACGATCGACGGCGCCGTCCTGCCGCGCTCGCCGAGCGACCTCCTCGCCGAGGCGCCGCCGCGGCCGGTCCTCATCGGCACCAATCGGTTCGAGCTCGATCTGCCCGGCGGCCGCACCCGCCGCGACTCCTTCCTCCGCCAGGCGTTCGGCGCCCGCGAGGCCGAGGCGCGCGCCTTCTACGCGGCCGAGCCCCCCGATCCGCGCCTCGGCACGTCCGACCAGCGTGCCGCCACCGACGTCACCTTCCGCTGCCCCGCCGGAAGGCTCGCAGCCCTCCTCGCCGGACGCGGCGCCCCGGTCTGGCGCTACGAGTTCGACCTTTCGCCGGACGGCGGCCAGACCCGCCACGCGCTGGAGATCGGCTACGTCTTCGGCGCCGAGCGCTCTCGCGCCGGCCTGTCGCTGCGCCCCTATTGGGTGAGCTTCATCAGGACGGGCGATCCCAACGGCGCCGGCCTTCCCGCCTGGCCCCGCTACGCCCCGGGGGGCGCGACGATGGCCTTCGAGGAGGACCGCTTCCACGCCGCCGGGCCGCTGCGCCCGAGGCCCTGCGACATGCTGGACTCGCTGTGACCAGGCTCGTCCGGCGCGCGGTGGAGAAGCCGTGGGGCGCGACCCGGCTGCCGGCGCCCTTCCCCGGCACGGGCGGCCGGCGCATCGGCGAGCTGTGGTTCGAGGCTCCGGAGGGACGACCCGCGCCTCTGCTCGTCAAATATATCTTCACCACCGAGAAGCTCTCCGTCCAGGTCCACCCCGACGACGCCCAGGCGCGGGCGCGCGGCCTCGCCAACGGCAAGAGCGAATGCTGGTACATCCTCGAGGCGGGGCCGGGCGCGCGCCTCGGCCTCGGCTTTGGCGAGGCGCTGGACGCGGCGGCGCTCCGAGCGTCGGCGCTCGACGGCTCGATCGAGCGCCGGCTCGACTGGCAGCCGGTCGCCGCGGGCGATTTCGTCTACGTCCCCGCCGGAACGGTCCATGCCATAGGCGGCGGCCTCGCGCTGATCGAGGTGCAGCAGCCGAGCGACGTCACCTACCGCCTCTACGATTACGGCCGCCCCCGCGAGCTCCACCTCGACGACGGCGTGGCCGTCGCCTCGCGCGGGCCCTACCCGGCCCACCTGCGCACCCGCGTCGCCGCCCGGGAGACGCGCACCCTCGTCGACGGTCCCCATTTCACCCTCGTCCATGTCGGGCCGGGCGGGGATTCCGGCCTGCTCCAGGATCGCGATCGCCTCGTCGTGCCGCTCGCCGGCCGGGTCTGCGGCGCGGGGCCCGGCGATTGCCTGCTTCTGCGCCCGGGCGAGGCGGTAGAGGCCTCAGCCGACGCCCGGTTCCTGCTCGCCAGCCCGTGCGGCGAGGGCGATGGGGCCTAGCGGGCCGGCAAGGTCGCCGAGGCCGGGGGGAAGCAGATAGGGCGAGGCGGGCAGGGTCATGTAGCCCGCCAGGCTCTCGATCAGCTTCGCCTCGACGAGGGCGAGCAGCTCGGGCCGGGCCGAGGCCACGCCGCCTCCGACGACGATGCGGCGGGGCGCCGCCGCGGCGACGATGGCGTGGCAAAGCTGGGCGAGGGCGTGGGCGACGCCCTCCCACACGCCGTCCCCCGCCTCTATCTCCGCGCCGCTCCGGCCGGTCCTGGCGGCGATCGCCGGCCCGGCCGCGAGGCCTTCGACGCAGTCGCCATGATAGGGGCAGGCGCCCGGCCAGGAATCGCCCGGGAGGCGCGCGATTCGGACGTGTCCGAGCTCGCAATGCTGGAAGCCGCGCATCGGCGCGCCGTTCGCGACGAGGCCGACTCCGATCCCGGTGCCGACGGTGACATAGGCGAAGTCGGCGAGGCCGCGGCCCGCGCCCCAGCGCATCTCCGCCAGCGCGGCGCCGTTGACGTCGGTGTCGAAGGCCGCGATCCGCCCGGCGGCGCGGCCGAGCCTTCCGGCGACGTCGACGCCGCGCCAGCCCGGCTTGGGCGTGCTGGTGATGTAGCCCCAGCGCGGCGAGGCGGGGTCGAGGTCCACCGGCCCGAAGCTGGCGATTCCGAGCCGTTCGAAGCGCCAGCGTGCGAGGATGGCCTCGATCCGGCCCAGCGTCTCCTCGGGCATGGTCGTGGGCACCGTCTCCCGCGCCGCGATCTCGCTCGGACCGGCGGCGAGAATGCAGACGCACTTGGTGCCGCCCAGCTCCACCCCGGCATGCATCGTCACGCCTGCGCGTCCGGAGTCACCGCCGAGGACCGCTTCCAGATGTCGATCCCACTCTCGCCGGCGTGGCGGTCTATCTCGGCCAGCTCGTTGTCGCTGAAATCGAGCCGCTCAAGCGCGGCGAGCGACTCGTCGAGCTGAGCGACCGTACGGGCGCCGATCAGGGCCGAGGTGACGCGCGGGTCGCGCAGCACCCAGGCGATCGCCATCTGGGCAAGGCTCTGGCCCCTCCCTTCGGCGATGGCGTCGAGCGCGCGGATGCGGACGAGATTCTCCTCGCTGAGCAGCTGCCGGGACAGCGAGCCGCCCTTCGCGGCGCGGGCGTCGTCGGGGATGCCGCCCAGATATTTGCCGGTCAGCATACCCTGCGCCAGCGGCGAGAAGGCGATGCAGCCCACGCCGAGATCTCCCAGCGTGTCGAGAAGCCCGCCCTCGACCCAGCGGTTGAGCATCGAATAGCTCGGCTGGTGGATGAGCAGCCTCACCCCTTCCGCGGCGAGGATCGCCTGCGCCTCGCGCGTCAGCTCCGGCGAGTAGGAGGAGATGCCGACATAGAGCGCCTTGCCCTGACGATGCGCCTGGACCAGCGCGCCCATCGTCTCCTCGAACGGAGTCGTCGGATCGGCGCGATGCGAATAGAAGATGTCGACATGGTCGAGGCCCATGCGCTTCAGGCTCTGGTCCAGGCTGGCGAGAAGATATTTGCGCGATCCGCCGTTGCCGTAGGGCCCCGGCCACATGTCGTAGCCGGCCTTGGTCGAGACGATCAGCTCGTCCCGCCAGGGCCGGAAGTCGGCGGCCATCACGCGCCCAAAATTCTCCTCCGCCGAGCCGTAGGGCGGGCCGTAATTGTTGGCGAGGTCGAAATGGGTGACGCCGCGGTCGAAGGCGCGGCGGAGGATCGCCCGCCCCGTCTCGAAGACGTCGACGCCCCCGAAATTCTGCCACAGGCCGAGCGAGATGGCCGGAAGGTCCAGCCCGCTCCGCCCGCAGCGCCGATAGGGCATGCGGCCGTCGTAGCGGTCCTCGTCCGGCCGGTAGGTTTCGTTCATCTCAATGTCTCCCGGCGCTGAAGCGGTAGATCGTCGTCGAACGCCAGCGGTGGCCGGGCGTCAGGAGCGTCGAGGGGAAGGCCGGCCGGTTCGGGCTGTCCGGCAGATGCTGCGCCTCCAGCGCGACGCCGTCATGCTGGCGATAATAGGTCCCTTGCGCTCCCCTGTCGCGGCCGCTGAACCAATTGCCGGTATAGACGACGAGCGACGGCTCGGTCGTCAGCACCTCCATCGCCCTGCCGCTCGCCGGGTCGGAAAGGCGGGCGGCCCGCCGCAGCCTGCGGTCGAAGGGCAGCACCCAGCTGTGGTTGAAGCCGCGCCGCCCCGTCATCTGCGGGTGCGGCAGCGCCATCATGTCGCCGATCCGCCTCGGCGCGCGCAGGTCGAACGGCGTTCCGGCCACCGCCAGGAAGCGCCCGGTGGGGATTCCGCCCCGGTCGGTCTCGACGAGGCGATCGGAGAGGAGCTGCAGCCTGTGGTCCTTCACCGTGCCCGATCCCGCGCCGGCGAGGTTGAAATAGCTGTGGTTGGTGAGGTTGAGCACGGTCCGCCGGTCGCTCCGCGCCGCATAGTCGATGCGCAGCGCATCGTCGGACCCGAGCGTGTAGGTCACCTGGAGGTCGATCCGGCCGGGAAAGCCCTGCTCCCCCTCCGGGCTGGTGTAGCGCAGCACCGCCCCGACCCTGCCGCCGCGGCGGAAGGCCGCCACGCTCCACACCCGGGTGAACAGAGCGCCGGGGCCGCCGTGGAGCGCGTTCGGCCCGTCGTTGGCGACCAGCCGCACCTCGCGCCCGCCCAGCCTGAACCGCGCACCGGCGATCCGCCCGGCATAGCGGCCGACGGTGGCGCCGAACGCATAATCGCCGTTCCTCGCCTCGTAATCGGCGAGGCTGCCGAAGCCGAGGGCGACGTTCGCCGGCTTTCCCACGGCGTCGGGCACGACGATCTCGGTCACCGTCGCGCCGTAGCCGATGATTCGCACCCTCATGCCCCGGTCGTTGACCAGCGTTACCTGATCCACCCGCTCGCCGGTCCTGGTCACGCCGTAGGGCGCCACCACCGCGCTCGCCGCCCAGGCCGGCGAGGCGGCGGCGAGGAGCAGCGGCGCGAGCGCCTTCAACGCCGCCGTCCCTCGCCGTAGAGCGCGTCGGCGGCAAGGGCGAGGAACATGTAGTTCGCCTCGCCGCCGCCCATCACATATTCGGTCTGCTGCCAGAAGAAGGGCCATTCCTTCAGCTCGGGAAGGTCCGGACGGATGAGCGCCGTGCCGGAGACCACCCCTCCCGGAATGTAGCTCCAATCGGCCCGGTTGAAGCCGTAGGCCACCGTCGCCGACTTCGCCCCGACGCCGGACGCGAACGAGGCGTTGTTCTCGCCCGGATGGACGCCGAGCACGAAGTTCAGGGCGTTGAGGTAGCTGTCGGTCGAGGTCGCCTGCGGCCAGCCCTTGTGGAAGAAATATTGGCGGACGCCGCGCTCCTGCACCGTCCATCCGGCGCCCCAGATGTCGGGCTTGTAGGGAACGCCGTAGGGGGAATCGGTGCGGGCGCTCTCCTCCACCGTCGCCTGGTAGGCGGCGACCGCGGCGGCGAGGCGGGCCTTGAAGCCGCTGTCGCCGATGCGCCCGAGGATCGGCGCCAGCATCCAGGCGGAGCGCTCGACCTGGGCGAGGATCTGCGGCTCGAGCGCGACGAGGCGCGCCACAAGCGCCTCGTCGCCGGTGGCGGCGACGAGCTCGGACAGGGCGAAGACCCGCGACGGCGTGTCGTCCGTGCGGTCGATCGCCTTGCCGTAGAGGTCGCGGGCGGCGGCCAGCGCTTCCGCCGCGCGCTTGGGATCGCTCGCCCGCAGTACGCGCGAGGCGGCGGCAAGGCCGGCCGCGACGTAGAGCTCGCGCGCCGGATTGTCCTCGGTGAACACCCAGCGGTCGTCGGCCTCGATCGCTCGGCCCCGATTGTCCCGGCCCAGCCCTTCGACCGGCCGGCCCGGGACGTTGTCGGTCTGGTTCGCCGCGTCGCCCAGCTGCACGTACTGGCGCAGCGTCGGATCGATGATCCCGCGGTAGACGCGGCCCATCGCGCGATAGCCGCCGAGCACCGAAAGCAGGCCGTGCTCGATCTGCTGGAGGGCGTCGTTCCGTCCGTCCGGCGCGTGGATCTCGACCCGCCGGCGCTGCTCGTCGATCGTGGTGGCGTCGTAGTCGAGGCCGAATTCCTCCACCATCTTGGCGAGCAGCCAGACCGTGCCGATCTGCGATTCGACGCGCAGGTCGAAGTCGCCCGCGTCGTGCCACCCGCCCGCGTCGAGGCCCGGCACGCGCTCGCCGGGGCGGAAGCGAGTCAGCGTCGAGGGGCCCTGGGCATAGCCGTCGAAATGGTTGAGGGAGGTCGGCGCCATCAGGGCGTCGTCCTGATGGTCGAGGCCGTGCCAGACGCGGTATTTCTCGTTGACCCGCATGTGGCACATCTGGACCGGCAGGAAATATTCCAGCGTCGGCTGCCAGGCGCCGCGGGAATAGACGTCGGCGGCGATCCGGAACGGCTCGGACAGCTTGTCGCCATAAGCGACCGCGTAGAGGCCCGGCTCGGTCACCTTCGAGAAATCGAAGGTGACGTACCGGTAGCGCAGGAACTCGCCCCATTTCCGCGCGGCCCCGGCCAGCACTTCCCGACGGCCGTTCCCGGTCAGCCGGTAGAGCCGGACCGTCTCCGCCGCCTCGGCCGTCGGATCCAGCTCGATCACCGCCCGCTTCGGCTGCGCGGGGGCGTAGCCGAGCTGGGAGACCTGGATCACCGGCGCGTACTTCCAGCCCGGCACGACGTTGGGCGTCACCACCCACTCGATCGCGCCGCGGGTCGCTCCCGCCGGCACGACTCCGCGCACGACGAACCAGCCGTTATTGTGGTTGGAGCGTCCGTCGATCAGCTGCAGCGCGCCCGTCCGGCTCTCGATCCTCAGCCGCTGCTTCTCCTCCTCCGGCGCGACGACCAGCACTCGGCCGGTGCCGAGCGGCGCCGCGAGCGGCTCGGCGTCGGGCGAGACGACCGGGCCGTTCGGCTGCGCGTTGCGCGGAGTCTCGACCGCCGCGCCGCCGCCGCTCACGATCGGCCCGACGGGCTGGCGCGGGAATATCCCGCTTCGCCCGTCGAGCAGCCAGCCCTTGCCGAACAGCAGCCCCGGAAACAGCTCGAGGTTGAAGCCGACCCGCCCGACCCATTCGGCGGGCAGCGGCCGGTCGAGGTCGACGGTGATCCGGAAGCTGTTTCCGGCGAGCGGCGTCACCGTGACCCGGTAGGAGAGATCGAGCTTGGGATAGAAGACCGGATTGAAGCCGTGGCCGTTCGTCTCCGGATTGGGATAGGCCAGCGTCTGGCTGATGGCGCCGGTCCTGGCGTCCACCGTCCGCTGCACGGTGGCCGGCATCGGCGACCATTGGCCCGGCGAGGGATCGAGCCTCAGGTCCCCGTTCGCCGCCACTCGGGTGCCGTGCTGGACGATCGTGACGCCGGTCTGGTGGCCCTCGGGATAGTAATCGCTGAACACCATGACGTTGAGGCCGGGCCGCTCGAAATAGCCCTTGGCGTTGAGCTTGAGGTCCTGTCCGGCGGCGGCCGTCGAGGCGAGCAGCGCGACCGCGGCGACTGCGGCGGCGGCGGCGAGGCGGCGCCTCGTCATGCGTGCCGCGAGGCGGCGCCGGCGAAGGCGGCGGCGATCGCCTCGCGCAGCGGCTTGGGCCGGTAGTCGGAATCGTAGGGCGTGCCGCGCTTGATCGAACGGTCCGGCCGCGGGTCGAAGCCGGTGAGCCAGCTGTAGCGGTCCGCCATGCCCCAGGCGAGGACGTCGCCGAGCTGCCGGTAGGACAGCATGACGTCGAGATAGGCGCGGGCATAATCGGCGACCATGCGGTCGCGCGCCGCGATGTCGTCCGGCGCCTTCCTGTCGTTGACGTCGAACTCCGTCACGACGAGCTCGTAGCCCATCGCCACCACCTCATCGAGGAAGCGGCGCCAAGGCCCCTCCGACTCCCGGACGACGTCCGCCACCGGCAGGTCCTTGAGCAGGCGGATGTGCGACTGGATGCCGAGCGCGTCGACCGGGGTGCCGCGCTTGCGGAAGCCTTCGAGCAGCTTCAGCACGCCGGCGATATGCGTCTCGTCCTCGGTGCCGCGCTCCCAGCTCATATAATCGTTGTAGACGAGCTGGGCGTGCGGCGCCTCGGCGCGGGCGGTGTGGAACATGAGGTCGAGCAGCGCCTCGCCGCCCATCGCCCGGGTCATCACCGTGTCGCGGATCCGGCCCGTCTCCGGCTGCACCGCCTCGTTCACCACGTCGTAGGAGCGGATCCGCTTGCCGTAGCGGCGGCAGACGGTGGTGACGTGCTGGGTGAGAAGCCCCGCCGCGACGACGGCCGGGCGCGGCCCGAAATCCTGGCGCACCAGCCACGCCGGATACCATTTTTCCGGCAGCCAGAAGAGCGTGTGGCCGCGCAGCCTCATGCGCTGGGCCTCGGCATAAGCGACGATGCGGTCGAGCGCGGCGAAGTCGAACGCCGTCATCGACGGGCGCGTCCACTGCCACTTGAGCTCGTTCTCGGGCACGATCAGGCCGCACTCCGCCTCGACGACGGCGCGGTAGCGCGGGTCGGCGAACGCGCCTTCGACATGTCCGGCCCGCCCCATGCCGAGCGCGGTACCGAAGCGGCGGCCGCTGCGCCGCGCCAGCGCGTCGAGCGAAGCCCCTCCTGCGCCCGCCATGCCGGGATGCGGGCCGGCGCAGGCGCCGAGCGCCAGCAGGCCGGCCAAAGCGAGGCTCTCCCTCCGCGTCATCTCCATGGGCTTGCCTCTCTCCTGCGAACGCGGTCGTGTCGCCGCATATCCTGATAGCGCTAACACTGCTCTACCGGGGACGCCTCGGTCAATCTCCCCGCTGGCCCCGGTGCGGCGGCGAGCCGATCCGCTGGAGCGGTCGGCGACGAGGTTTCCCCACCTCCGTTCGGGCCGAGCCTGTCGAAGCCCCTCCGTCTCCTTTGCGAAAGGGGAAGGAAAGCCCTTCGACAGGCTCAGGGCGAACGGTGTGCGGGCGATTCAATCCAATCCTTCATCGCTCTAGCGCCGGCCGAGCATTGTCAGCAGGAAGGCGCGGATCCGCTCGTGGAGCTGCGGCGTCGGCGCGCCGAGGATGCCGCGACGGTCGCCGGGGAGATGCGCGGCCGGATCGCCGTCGCGGCGGAAGACGAAATGGTCGTACATCGCCCGCCACGCCGCCCGCCGCGCTTCGCTCTGGCCGGCGAAGGCGTAGATGCCGTGGACCATCGCCTCGAACGGCGAGCCGGCGCCGGGCGGCGCATCGTCCCACCAGTAATTGACCAGCACGTTGAGCGGCCCCGCCGCCTCCACCCCGTGCCACCAGGGCGAGGGGATGTAGAGCGCGTCGCCCGGCTCGAGCGCCGCCGTCTCCCCCGCGGCCAGCGCCTCGCGGTAGCGCGGATGGCGATCGAGGTCCGGCGTCCGCACGTCGACCATGCTGGCCGGCTGCCCGGCCATCGTATGGTCGAGCGGACCGACATAGAGGTTCGCGGCCTGCTCCGGCGGGAAGAGCAGGAAGCGGCGCCGGCCTGCGACGACGCAGGCGATGTTGTCGGAAAGGTCGAAATGCGGCGCGACGAGGGTGGCGTTGCCGATCCAGATGCGCGGAACGACGTCGCGGCCGCCGAGCAGGGCGAGGGCGTTCTCCCGCTCGAAGCCGGGCAGGCAATCGGGGATCGGTGCCGAGCCGACGTAGATGGCCGGCGCGGATGCGCCCGGCGCCTGGCCGGCAAGGTGGGCGGCGATGTCCCGCACCCTCCCCTTCCGCCGCTCGAAGTTGAAGCCCGACAGATCGTCGCTGTAGAAGAAGCGCCCGCCCGCTTCGGGCGGCGCGATGAAGCCTTCCACCGGCGCGCCCCGGTCGAAGGCGGCGAGATAGTCCGCCATCGCTCGCGGCGACGCCGCGCCGCGCGCCACCGCCGGCCATTCGCCGACGAGCCCGCGCAGCACCGCCGGCCGGCCCAGAGGGACGATCTCGTCGCGAAAGCGCGCCGCATCCACGCCGCGCCACTCCGCCACCTCTCGTTCCGGCAGGATCATCCGCCGAGCCGTCGCAGCCCGGACGTCAAAAGGAAAGGCCCGTCCCGGAAAAGAAAGGGCCCCCGCGATTTCCCGCAGGGGCCCATCCCGGTCACTCTGGAACGAACTAGAAGGTGCCGCGCACCATGAAGGAGAAGCGGCGGTCGTTCATGAAGTAGGACCTCGGGCCGATCAGGCCCGATTGGGTGAATTGCTGGCTCGTCTTGGTGATCTCGTTCAGGATGTTCACCGCCTGCACGCCGACCTTGATCTGCTTGGTGACGGAGAAGAAGGCCGAGGCGTCGAGCTGCCCGGTCGCGTCGTTGAAGATCGGATAATAAGGATAGATCACGTCCGCCGCGGTGAGCAGGAAGCGCGAGCGCCAGTTGTACGACGCCCTGAGCGAGATCGGGCCCTTCTCGTAGAAGCCGGTGATGTTGAAATTGTGCTTCGACAATTGCTCCAGCGGCAGGTTGCCGAGCGACGCTTGCGACGTATTGGCCGGCGCGCCGCCGTTCAGGAACGAATTGGGCAGGCCCTTGCTGACGATGTGGCTGTAATTGGCGTTGACGCCCAGGCCGCTGAGGAAGCCCGGCAGGAAGTCGAACGTCTGCTGGTAGGCGATCTCGAAGCCCTTGACCGTGCCGCTTCCGTTGAAATTGTCCGGGCCGCGCACCGCGACGAGCTGGGTCACGCCGTTGTTGGTGACCGGCCGCTGCGTCACGTTCTGATAGAAGAAATTGTGTATCTTCTTGTAGAACGCGTCGAAGGTAAGCGAGCCGACACGGGCGAAATACCATTCGAGGCTGACGTCGAACTGGTCCGACAAGGCGGGCTTGAGGAACGGATTGCCCGCCGTCGCCGAAAGCCGGAAGCCGTTGGTCGTGTCCGTGCCGATGTCGATGAAATTCCTGACGTCCGCCTGCGAGGGCCGGGCGAGCGCCCTCGATCCGGCGAAGCGCAGGATGAGGTCGCGCGTCAGGCCGAACTTGATGTTCAGGCTTGGCAGGAAATAATCATATTTGTTGACCGCCGTGTTCGGCGCGTTGGCGCCGGTGGCGAACTGCCGGACCTGGTTGTAGGCGGCCTCGCCGATCGTGCAGATCCCGCCCGGCGTGGAGGGCGGAGTCCCCGGCGGCGCGCCGGGCGGCGGCGGCTGCACGGCGCAGCGCACCGAGAAGGGCTGCGTGACGCCGATCGTGGTCTGGTTGGGGATGGTGAACGCGCCGACCGATTCCAGCCGGGTGTTGACGTAGCGGACGCCGATATTGCCGTCGACCCGGATGCCGCCGAACAGCGGCTCGTCCTGGCCGAAGCTCAGCATCAGATAGGCGTTCTTGTTCGTCTCCGAGACATGCTGGATCTCGGACGGCAGGAACGGCGTCCCCGCGACGACGCCGGGGCGCTCGCCCGCCGGCACCCAGCGGTTCGCCGCGGTGGCGCCGTTGGTCGTGTGCCAGATGTCGTTGATGCTCTTGAAGTATTGCGACGCCGCATTGTAGCCCTGGATCAGGCTCAGGTCGTAATAATAGGCGTCGGGCGGTCCGGGGGTCTTGCCACGGAAGAAGTTGTCGAATGAATAGAGGCTCGAATTCGCCGGCGACTGAGCGAAGCTCACCGGCGTTCCGGACCACACCTCGCTGATCGCGCCCCAATTGTAGGTGGTGTAGCGCACCGTCTGGTCGCGGTCCGCATAGCGGGCGCCGAACTTAACGCGCTTCAGGAACGGCACGTCGTCCATGAAGTCGTAGACGACGTCGCCCTTGAAAGCCCATTCCTGGCCTTCGCTATGCTCGATATGGTCCATCGCCGCGCGCCAGAACTGGACGTTGCGGTCGGCGAAATATTGCTGGTCGTTCTCGCCGACGATGCGCGGGTTGGGAGTCGCCCAGCTCGCCGCCAGGGTCAGCGGCTTGTGGTTGATCAGCTGCGGGATGTTGCCCGAAATGTCGAGCTCCTGGTCGGCGAAGGTCGATCCGAACACGCTCATGTCGAGCGTGTCGTGCCGCGCCTTGGTATAGTCGCCGTCGAGGTTGATCGCCCAGCGATCGGACGGGCGGAACTTGAAGTTCAGCCCATAGTCGCTGACGATGTTGCGGTCGTCCACCTCGCGCCGCGACAGCGACTGCTGGATGCCGCCGGTGGGCACGTTCGTCGCCGGATCGCCGCTCGAGGCGGTGCGCCAGCCGGTGCCCGGGAGGGTGATGAAGCCGCTCTCGAAGACGCCGTTCTCGTCATATTGATAATTCTGGAAGCCGCCCACAGGGCATTCCGGACGCGTCGTTCCGCCCGCGCCGTTGCCGTTCTGCTGGCAGCCCCTGGGATAGGTGTTGTAGAGCGACAAATCGGGCGCGCTCTCGAACGTGTGCTCGCCCCACCGGTTGGTCGAATCGGTGCGCAGGAACTGCGCGGTCAGCTCCGAGCGGCGATCGAGGCTCTCCCACTGGGCGGCGACCGCGAAGCCCTTGCGCGAGCGGTCGTAATCCTGGCTTCGGAACTGGCCGCCCACGGGAGCATAAGCGAGCGGCAGGGGGTCGGCGAAGCCGTCGTGATCGGCGTCCGCGCTGCCCGGCAGGCCGTGGCGGTTGATCACGTTGCCGTTGATGTCGAGATCGGTGCCGCTTTCCGCGCGGGTCTGGAAGTTGGTGACCTGGATTCCGTCCGAGCGGCTCTTCAGGCGCGAATAGGAGATGTCGCCGAGCAGGCCGATCGTGCCGATCCCGGTTTCCCAGGTGTTGCTGACCAGCAGCGAGCCCGTCGGCGTATAGTGCTTGGCCATGTCGCCGTAATTGAGCTCGGCGTCGAAGCCCAGGTGGAAGCCCTTATTGTCGAGCGGCTTGCGGGTGTTGAGGTTGACCGTGCCGGAGAGGCCGCCCTCGATCATCTCGGCGGTGGCGTTCTTGTACACCTCGACCGAGCCGAGCAGCTCGGACGGCACGTCGGAGAAGTTGATCGCCTGGCCGTAGACGCCGGCCGAGAAGGTGTCGCGGCCGTTGAACTCGGAGCGCACGAAGCTGAGGCCGCGGACAACGACGCCGGAGCCCTCGACGGAGAAATGGTCCGGGTCGTTGGAGCCGGCGAAGCGGTTCATCGCGACGCCGGGCACGCGCTGCAGCGCCTCGGTGACCGAGCGGTCGGGGAGCGCGCCGATGTCCTGGGCGGTGATGGCGTCGACCACCGTGTCGGCGTTGCGCTTGATGTTCTGCGAATTGGCGAGGCTCTGGCGGAAGCCGGTGACGACGATCGCGTCGCCGCCTTCGTCCGCGGCCGGCTCGGTGGCGTCGGCGACCCGGGTTTGGGCGCCCTCCTCGCTGGAGTTCGCCGTGTTGCCCGCCGTGCCCGGTCCGGCCGGCGTGGTCGTGCCGGTGGGCTGGGCCAAAGCGGGCGCAGCCGCGACGAACGCGCACAGCGCGACGACCGATGCGCCGCATTTCAGCAGCGATCCCAGGTCGCCCTCGCGCATGCCGACAGCCTTCTTGGCCGAAAGAGCCATTCAAAACCTCCCCAACCTATGGTAGCGCTAACACAAGGCCGCGCCACTCTTCTCGTGATTGGAGGGGATAACACCGGATCGGAGGCTTCGGCAAGAGCGCTCCTCATCGCCCGGCGGCGGAAGTTTCGAATCTGTGACGGCTTTGCAACAGGATAGCTAAGATATTGAGACAAAGCGGGTTTCCCGTACGTCCCCCTGATGACGGCCAGCGCCTCGGCGGTTCGATTGACCCGCTGCGGAACGCGGCTCTAGAACATGCCGCGACAGGAACGACATGTCGGACGAAGCGAGAGTGAACGTTATCATCGTCGGCGGCGGCACCGCCGGCTGGATGACGGCGGCCGCGCTCGCCAGGCTTCTGCCTCGGCGCTGCGCCGTCCACCTCGTCGAATCGGAAGCGATCGGCATCGTCGGCGTCGGCGAGGCCACCCTCCCCCATTTGCGCGCGTTCAACGAGCGGCTGGGCATAGACGAGGCGGAGTTCATGGCCGCCACCCGCGCCACCTTCAAGCTCGGCATCGAGTTCCGGAACTGGGGCCGCGTCGGCGACAGCTACATCCATCCGTTCGGCACCTTCGGTCGCGGCCAGGGGGAAGTGGACTTCCACCATTATTGGGTCCGAATGCGGCAGGAGGGCCATGCGGTCGCGGACCTCCAGGCCTATTCGATGGGCGTCGCCTTGGCCCGTCTCGACCGCTTCCAGCCGCCCGACGGCGATCCCCGCTCGATCGCGTCCACCTACGGCTATGCCTATCAGTTCGACGCCACCCTCTTCGCCCCCTATCTACGCCGCCTGGCCGAGGGCTGGGGAGCGAGGCGCACCGAAGGCCGCATCGTCGAGGTGGAGCGCGACGGCGCGAGCGGCGACATCCGCGCGGTGGTGCTGGAGAGCGGCGAGCGGATCGAGGGCGACCTGTTCGTCGACTGCTCGGGCTTCGTCTCGCTGCTGCTCGGCCGCACGCTCGGCGAGCCGTTCGAGGATTGGTCGCACTGGCTGCCCTGCGACCGCGCCGTCGCCATGCCCTGCCGCACGGAGACTCCGCTCAGCCCCTACACCAGCGCCATTGCGATGGACGCCGGCTGGCGCTGGCGCATCCCGCTCCAGCACCGCACCGGCAACGGCTATGTCTATGCGAGCCGCTTCATCTCCGACGAGGAGGCGCGCGCCGCGCTCGTCGCCGCGGTCGAGGGCGAGCCGCTGGCCGAGCCGCGCCTGCTCCGCTTCACCGCCGGCCGGCGGAGGCGGAGCTGGGTCGGCAATTGCATCGCCGTCGGCCTCGCCAGCGGCTTCCTCGAGCCGCTCGAATCGACCAGCATCTATCTCGTCCAGGCGGCGATCACCGGCCTCGTCGAGCTGTTCCCGGAGCGCCGGATCTCCGCGGTCGAGCGGGACGAGTTCAACCGGCTGATCGACCTCGAATATGGCCGCATCCGCGACTTCCTGATCCTCCATTATCATGCGACGTCGAGGGACGACTCGCCGTTTTGGGACTATGTCCGCACCATGGCGGTGCCGGAGACGCTGAGCGAGAAGATCGAGCTGTTCCGCCGCCGCGGCCGGGTCGTCAAATATCGCGAAGGCGTGTTCCTCGATGCCAGCTGGATCGCCGTCTATGTCGGCCAGGGCATCCTTCCCCGGGGCTTCGACCCGCGCGCGGCGACGCCGCCGTCCGAGGCGGTGCTCCGCGGCATGGCGGCGCTCGGCGAGGAGATCGCCGCCAGCGCCCGCGCGATGCCCGGCCATGCCGCCCATGTCGCCGGCTATTGCCCGATGGCGCCCGCGGCATGAACGCGCGCCCGATCGAGCGGGTGGTGATCGCCGGCGGGGGGATCGTCGCCTGGTCGGCGGCGGCGGCGCTGAAGCGCAAGCTGCCGCGGCTGGCGGTCACCGTCCTCGCCTCCGAGCCTCCCGCCGACGCGCTCGCCGAGCGGATCCCCGCCACGCTTCCCTCGATCCTCGGCTTCCACGCCGACCTCGGCCTGCGCGACGAGGATACGATCGTGCGCGCCCGCAGCGCCCTCCGGCTCGGCACGGAATTCGTCGCGTGGAACCACGGGCTTGCGCCTTATGTGCACGCCTACGCGCCGCACGGGCGGCCGCTGGGGACCACCTCCTTCCACCTCCACTGGGTGCGCCTCGCCCGCGACGGTGCGCCGCCGCCCTTCGACGCCTTCAGCCCCGCCGCCGCCCTCGCCCGCGCCGGCCGCCTCGCCCCGCCCGGCGCCGAGCCCGAGGGGCTGGAGCACGGCCTCGTCCTCGACCTTCCCCTTCATTCCGCAATGATGCGCGCTTACGCCCTGCACCTGGGCGCAACCGCGCGCGAGACCGGCCTCGCCGACGTCCGCCTGCGCGCCGACGGGTTCGTCGGCTCGCTCCGCCTCGACGACGGCAGCGAGTTGGGCGGAGACCTCTTCGTCGACGCCACCGGCCCAGCGGCCCTCTTGCGGTCGCGCCTCGATCCCGCCTTCGAGGATTGGAGCCCGTGGCTGCCCTGCGACCGGGTCCTGCTCGGCGAATCGCCCGCCCAGCCCGAGCCGCCTCTGCTGGACCGCGCCGAGGCCCTTCCGGCGGGATGGCGGTGGCGATCGGGCGGGGTCGAACGCACCGCCCACGGCCTCGCTTACGCCTCCGGCGCGCTCTCCGACGAGGCGGCCGCCCGCCTCCTCGCCGAAGGCGGCGCCCGCGCGGCCGGCGCGCCGGTCGCCCTGCGCCAGGGCCGGCGCCCGCGGCCCTGGCTGCGCAATTGCGTGGCGATCGGCGACGCCGCCGTCGCGGTCGAGCCGCTGGAGTGGACCGGCCTGCACCTCGCCCACAGCGCGATCGACCGCCTCGTCGCGATGATGCCGGACCGCGACTGCGCCGCCGTCGAGCTTGCCGAATATAATCGCCAGTCGGAAGCCGAGGCGAACCGCGTGCGGGATTTCCTCGCCCTCCACTATCTCGCCTCGGCGCGTCCGGAGCCCTTCTGGCGCGACGCCGCCGCGGCGCGGCCGCCGGCCTCGCTCGCCCACACCCTGTCGCTGTTCCGGGAGCGCGGCCGCCTGCCCTTCCACGAGGAGGAGACCTTCTCGCGCGACAGCTGGCTTGCGGTGCTGCTCGGCCAGGGCGTAATCCCCCGCCGGGTGGATCCGCTCGCCTTGTCCGTCCCACGCGAGGAAGCCGTCCGGCGGATCGAAGATCTCGGCGCGTCGCTCGCGGCGGCGGGTCCCGGGCTCGCCACGCACGGCGAATATCTCACCCATCTGACGAGGCAGGTCCGGCGATGAACGAGCATGACATACGCGACGTGGTCATCGTCGGGGGCGGCACCGCCGGATGGATGGCGGCCGCGGCCTTCGCCCGCTTCCTCAACAACGGCTACACCCGCACGACGCTCATCGAATCCGACGAGATCGGCACGATCGGCGTGGGCGAGGCGACCATTCCGCCGCTCATCACCTTCAACCGCATGCTCGGCCTCAACGAGAACGAGTTCCTGAGCGCCACCCAGGGCACCTTCAAGCTGGGCGTCGAGTTCGTCGACTGGGGGGCGCTCGGCAACCGCTACTTCCACCCGTTCGGCTTCCACGGCCACGATCTGGAAGGCGTCCACTTCCACCAGCTCTACCTGCGCGAGCGCCAGCGCCGTGTGCTGCAGGACATCTCCGCCTGGTCGATGAGCGCCGTCGCCGCCGCCCACGGCAAGTTCGCCCGGCCGAGCGCCGAGGCGCGCCCTCCCCTCTCCCAGCTGCTCTACGCCTTCCATTTCGACGCCGGCCTCTACGCCCGCTACCTGCGCACCTATGCCGAGCGCGGCGGAGTGACCCGCGTCGAGGGGAAGATCGTCGACACCGCGCTCGGGGGCGAGGACGGCTACGTCCGCTCGGTGACGCTCGCGGGGGGACGGGTGATCGAGGGCGACCTGTTCATCGACTGCTCGGGCTTTCGCGGCCTGCTCACCGAGCAGGCGCTGGAGACCGGCTACGAGGATTGGACCCACTGGCTGCCCTGCGACCGCGCCGTCGCCGTGCCCAGCCGCTACTCCGGCGAGCCGGATCCCTTCACCCGGTCCACCGCCCGCGCCGCCGGCTGGCAGTGGCGGATCCCGCTCCAGCACCGCATGGGCAACGGCTACGTCTATTCGAGCGCGCATATCTCCGACGACGAGGCGGAGCGCACCCTGCTCGACAATCTCGAGGGAGAGCCGCTCGCCGACCCGCGCCGCCTCGCCTTCACCACCGGCCGCCGCAAGCTGGCCTGGAACCGCAACGTCGTCGCGATGGGCCTCGCCAGCGGCTTCGTCGAGCCGCTCGAATCGACCGGCATCTTCTTCATCCAGCGCGGCATCGAGGAGCTGGTGAGCCATCTCCATGCGCCGCCCGACGAGGAGCTGGTCAAGAGCTACAACCGGCGGATCGCCGAGTGCATCGACGGCGTGATGGAGTTCCTCACCCTGCACTACCGCGCGAGCGACCGCCGCGACACGCCGTTCTGGCGGGCGACGGAGACCGAGATCGAGGTCCCGGAGGGCCTGGCGGAGCGGCTGCGCCTCTGGCAGCGCCGGCTGCCGAACCGCCGCAACATCAACCCGCACTACCACGGCTTCGAGTCCTACTCCTACTCGGTCATGCTGCTGGGGCTCGCCGGGCCGCTCGAGAGCAGCCTGCCGGCGCTCGACCTGATCGATCCGCAGCGGGCGCTGGCCGCCTTCGAGGCGCAGCGCGCGCGCACCGCGCGCCTGGTCGCCACGCTGCCCTCGCAGTACGAGTACCTGACCCACGTGCGCGCCGCCGGCGCCGCCGAGCCCGGCCGC
>JAFANP010000063.1 GCA_019232625.1 Alphaproteobacteria bacterium
ACCAGGACTGTCGCTTGGGGCTGGTCCCCCTCCACCACGCCCTCCGGGCGCGGTACCCCTCCCCGTGAACGGGGAGGCGCTGCTGGATCAATACCCCGCCGCCCGCGCCAGCTTGTCGGCGTGGAAATTGGCATCGCCAAATAGCTCGGCCAGCACCCGGTGGCGCTTCATGTAGAAGCCGATGTCAGATTCGTCGGTCATGCCGATGCCGCCGTGCATCTGCACGCCCTCCTGGACGCTGAGCGCGGTCGCGAGCGCCGCCTGCGCCTTGGCGACGGAGACCGCCTCGTCGGCCTTCTCCGAACCCGCATCGAGCAGCTGCTGCGCCTTCAGCACCGCGGCCCGCGCCACCTTGTCGGCATGATACGCGCCGTCGCCGAACAGCTCGGCGAGCACGCGGTCGCGCTTCATGTAGAGGCCGATATCATATTCGTCGGTCATGCCGATGCCGCCGTGCATCTGCACGCCTTCCTGCACCGCCAGCGTCGCCGCCCAGCCGGCCTTGGCCTTGGCGACGCAGACCATCGCCTCCGCCTCGGCCGCGCCTTCGTCGAGCAGCTGCTGCGCCTTCATCGCCGCCGCGCGGGCGATCTCGATCTCGCCGTAGAGGTGCGCGGCGCGATGCTGCAGCGCCTGGAACTCGCCGATCAGCCGGCCGAACTGCTTGCGCTGCTTCAGATAGTCGAGCGTCATCCCCGCCGCCGCGGAGGCGACCCCGACCAGCTCCGAGGCCGCGCCGGCCCGGCCCGCGGCGAGCACCCGGCCGAGCGCCGCCTCGCCCTTCCCGACCTCGCCGACGACCGAATCGGCATCCACCTCGACGCCGTTGAAGTCCATGCGCGCGCCGATGCTCGAATCGACCAGCCGCACGCCCTCCACGTCCAGCCCCTTCGCGTCCTTCTCGACGGCGAACAGGGTCAGCCCCTCCTCCGCCCGCGCCGCGACGAGGATCAGGTCCGCCGAGGCGCCCTGGACGACGAACTGCTTTCGCCCGGTGAGGCGAAAGCCGTTGCCGGCCCGCTCCGCCTTCATCGCGATCGCCTCGGGCCGGTGCTTGGGCCCCTCGTCGAGCGCCAGCGCCGCGACGACCTCGCCGGCGAGGATGCCGGGGAACCAGCGCGCGCCGTGCGCCGTCCCCTTCATCGCCTCGACCGCCGCCACCGCCGTGACGAGGAAGGGCGACGGGGTGAGGTTGCGGCCGATCTCCTCCAGCACGATGCCGGCCTCGACATGGCCGAGGCCGAGCCCGCCGCTCGCCTCGTCGACGAGGATGCCTGTGAAGCCGAGCTCGGCGAGCTGCTTCCAAAGCGCGTGGCCGAACCCGTCCTTGCAATCCATGTCGCGATACTTGCGCAGCTGCTTGGCGATCGAGCCCTCGGCGGCCATGAACTCGCGCGCCGTGTCGCGGAGCATGACTTGGTCGTCGGTGAGGTAGAGCGGCATTACGCCCTCTCCCCGTCAGGGGAGAGGGCCGGGGAGAGGGGGAGTCCCTCGAGCGGGCTTGCGATCCGCGTCAGCACGCCGTCCATATTCCCCCTCACATCGTCGTTCGTGAACCGCATCACCTTATATCCTCGCCTCTCAAGTTCCGCACTTCTTGCGGCATCGTAATGCTCCCGCCCGGCATGGGTGTCGCCGTCGACTTCCACGATCAGCATCCTCGGCGTCCGGCGTGCGAAGTCGACGATGTACCCATCGATCACGACCTGGCGCCGAAACTTGGCGCCTGCGAACCTCTTCGCGCGAAGCTCCAGCCAGAGCCTTTGTTCTGGAGCCGTCTGCTCCCGGCGCATCCGTTTTGCACGTTCGAGAAGAAGCTGGTCCCGCATTGACGTCCCCTCTCCCTACCCTCTGCCCTGAAGGGGAGAGGGAAATGAATTCACGCGCCCGGCAGGTCCAATATCCGCTTGGCGACGATTCCGAGCTGGACCTCGCTCGTCCCGCCCTCGATCGAATTGGCCTTGGTCCGAAGCCACTCGCGCGCCGCCTTGCCCTTCCTCGATCGGTCGCTCTCCCATTCGAGCGCGTCGGAGCCGCCCGCCGTCATGACCAGCTCGTGGCGCCGCTTGTTCAGCTCCGTGCCGGCATATTTCATCATCGAGGGGAGCGCGGGGTGGGCCAGCCCCGCCTTCAGCTCGTCCATGAAGCGCTCCGACATCGCCCGGAACGCCATCGCGTCGACCTCGAAGCGGGCGACGTCGGAGCGCAGCAGGGGATCGCCCGCCAGCACCTCGCCGAGCGCCTCGCCCAGGCTCCCGGTCTGTCCGCCGAGCCCCATGCCGCTGATCATCTCGCGCTCGTGGCCGAGCAGGTATTTGGCGACGTCCCAGCCCTTGTCGACCTCGCCCACCACCTGGTCCTTGGGCACCTTCACGTCGTCGAAGAAGGTCTCGCAGAAGGGCGAGTAGCCGGAGATGAGGAGGATCGGCTTGGTCGACACGCCCGGGCTCGCCATGTCGAACAGGAGGAAGCTGATCCCCTTGTGCTTGGGCGCCTGCGGGTCGGTCCGCACCAGGCAGAAGATCCAGTCCGCCTTGTCGGCATAGCTGGTCCACACCTTCTGGCCGTTGACCAGCCAATGGTCGCCCTTATTCTCGCATTTGGTCTGCAGCGAGGCGAGGTCGGAGCCGGCATTGGGCTCGGAATAGCCCTGGCACCAGCGTATCTCGCCGCGCGCGATCTCGGGGAGGAAGCGCTTCTTCTGTTCCTCGGAGCCGTATTTCAGCAGCGCCGGCCCGAGCATCGAGATGCCGAAGCTCATCAGCGGGTTGCGCGCGCCGATCCGCGCCATCTCCTGGCGCAGCACCTTGGCCTCGGCCGGCGACAGCCCGCCGCCGCCATATTCCCTCGGCCAGTCCGGCACGGTCCAGCCGCGCTCGGCCATCCGCTCCATCCACAGCTTCTGCGCCTCGTTCTTGAACGCCGGGTTGCGCCCGCCCCAGCAGGCGTCGCTCTCGTCCCGCATCGGCTCGCGCATCTCCGCGGGGCAATTCGCCTCCAGCCACGCGCGGGCCTGGCTGCGGAAGGCGTCGAGATCGGACATGCGGCTCTCCTTTACGTAAACGTCAGTGCCCGCCGCGTCACCCGTCGTCAACGGGAGAACACTGCCTCACACTTGGACAGGTTCAGCCTTCCCGCTATATGACAGGGAAGCGGAGAAACCATCCATGTCGAAGCAGGGTCAACACGTCGTCCCGAACGGCCAGAAGTGGAGTGTGCTGCGCGCCGGGGCGTCGCGGGCGAGCGGGACGTTCGCCACACAGGGGGAGGCTGTCGAGCGCGCGCGGCAACTTGCCCGGGAGCAGCGGACCGAGCTCTTCATTCACGGGAGAGACGGCCGTATCCGTGAACGAAACTCCTATGGCAAGGACCCCCATCCGCCCAAGGGCTGATCGGGGGTGGAGCCGACATTCGAAAAGTCCGTCTTCATCAATTGCCCGTTTGATGAAGATTACGAGCCTATTCTCCAGCGATTATCTTCTGCGTCGTCTACCTCGGCTATGCTCCTCGTTTGGCTCGCGAACGCGCGGATTCGGGGGAAAGCCGCCTGGCGAAGATCGAGGAGTTTATCGAGGGCTCGCGCTATTCCATTCACGATCTCAGCCGGTGCCAGGCGGCCACGGCCGGGGAGTATTACCGGCTTAACATGCCCTTCGAGCTCGGCATCGACCACGCCTGCCGCAAATATTTCGGGCAGGGCCGCGATACGAAGAAGATACTGATCCTCGAAGAGCAGCGGCATCGATACAAGGCGGCGCTCTCCGACCTGTCCGGTTGCGACGTGGAAGCGCATGGAGGCCAGTTCGACATCGCGGTCCGCAAGGTTCGTAACTGGCTCGTCAACGAGGCCGGGGCGCTGGCCAGAGGGGCCGGACTCATCCTGCGGAAGTACGTGAGCTTCCAGGAATGGAATTATAAGAGGCAGCTTCTGGCTGGTTTCTCCGACGAGGATATCCAGGATTATCCGACCAAGGAATTGCTGGATGCGATGGTGGAGTGGGTCGCGGCGGGCGAACCGTGACTGTGACCGGACGAAGGCCGCGCCCCACAATCAATTCCAGTCCTTGTCCGCCGCCGGGGCCAGCTCCCTCGCCGCCCTGACGATGTCCTCCAGGTCCACCGCCGTGTCGAACGGATCCTCGTCCAGCTGCGTCACCCGGTTCAGCCGCTTCTGCCAGCGGTGGAGCGCCTCCACGTACGGCACGTAGGGCACGCGCATCAGAGCGCCGCTCGGCAGGCGCTCGACGTCGGCGATGCCGTTATGGACCCATTTCCCGGTGCCCCAGTCCGGCATGTCGACGGCGGGGAAGAGGCAGACGCCCTGAAGGTCGACTCCGCGATTGACCGCCGCGAGGCTCTCGGCGACGACGTCGTTGAGCCAGTCCGGCCGCCCGCCCTCCAGCCCCGACGTCTCGGCGACGATGCACGGGCGGCCGAACGGCTTCCAGCCTTCCTCGATCAGGTCGCACAAGGGGCGGATGCGCTCGTCGCCCGGCTCCAGCGGCGCGTGCGGCCCGTGCTCGCGATATTCCATCTGGCCGAAGCTGTAATTGTTGAAGCCCAATATATCGATCGTCTCGGGCGAGCCGCCCAGCTCCGGGAAGCGCCGGCCCGAGATGGCATCCCAGGCGAGATAGGCGTCGTCGTAGGATTCGCGGTGCGCCGCCTCGGCGAGGTCGGGCCGGTCGCGCGGCGGCACCACCCAGATGAGCGGGTCGATGTGGATCATTCGGGCGTCGGGAAAGTCCTCCCTTATCGCCTTCACCGCGGCGATGTCCGCGGCCGCGAGCGCCAGGGTGAGGCGCCGCCGCGTCTCCCGGTCGCGGCCGAACGGCGCCGCCCAGGCCCATTCGCCCGCCATGTAGCCGAAGAAGGTCGGCTCGTTGGTCGGCGTGAAGCACAAGGGGCCGTGATGCGCGCGGTCCGCCACGTAGCGCGCCGCCGCCCGCGCGTAAGCGGCGAAGCGGGGCGCGAAATCCTCGCCGAACGGGTCGGCGTCGTCGGGATAGCCGTAATGGCAGAGGTCCCAGATCGGAAGGATCGAATGGCGACGCTGCGCCTCGAGGAACGGGTCGATGGAGGAGAAGTCGTAGGCGCCGCCGCCCTTGTCCACGAGCGGCCAGGCTATCCCCTCCCGCGCCGCCGCGATGCCGAGGGAGCGCAGCATCCGATAGTCCTCGTCGGCATGGGACCGGTGCTGGGTCTCCTCGCACAGGTCGCGCCGCCCCTGGTCCTTCCACAGGAAGGTCGAGCATTCGAAGCCGGACAGGAAGAAGGTCGGGAAGATTCCGTCGCGCCGCGCCATCCCCCCATTACGCGCGGCCAAGGCCATGGGGTCCGCCGACCCGCCTGGAATGGGGACAGTAACTATTTCCCCGTCCTGCCGCGGGGCCGGCGAGGCAAGCGGGGGAAATAGTTACTGTGCCCATTCCCTCGCAAGCGGGGGAAAATAGTCACCGTCCCCATCTTCACCCCCGGCACTTCATCAGCGGCTGGATGCGGGTTCCGAACGCGTCCGTCCCTTCGAGGAAGTCGTCGAACACGAGCAGAACGCCGCCCGTATTGGGCACGGTCGAGGCCTCGTCGAGCATCCGCGCGATGCTTTCGTACGAGCCCACCAGGGTCCCCATGTTGAGGTTCACCGCGCTCTCCTTGTCGGCGAGCTGGCGGACGTTGGTGGTGGCGCTGGTCTTGTCCGCCGCCCCCTGCGCGCCCAGCCAGGCGACCGCCTCCTGGTCCACGCCCTCGCGATAGGAGATCCACTTCTCCATCGCCTCCTCGTCCGTCTCCGCCGCGATGACCATGAACAAGGCGTAGATGCGCACGTCGCGGCCGGTCTTCGCGGTCGCCGCCATCAGCCGCGCGTTGTTGGGCGCGAACGCGGTCGGCGTGTTCACCCCCTTGCCGAGGCAGAAGGCATAGTCGGCATAGCGCGCCGAGAAGGCGAGGCCCTCGTCCGAGCTGCCGGCGCAGATGATCTTCATCTCGCCCTCGGGCAGCGGCCGCACCCGGCAATCCTCCATCCGGTAATATTCGCCCTTGAAGTCGGAGACTCCCGTCTCCCACAGCTCGCGCAGGATGTGGGCATATTCGCCGAGCATCCGGTAGCGGTCGCGGAAATGCGCGTCGCCGGGCCACAGGCCCATCTGGCTATATTCCGGCCTTTGCCAGCCGGTGATGAGGTTGAGGCCGAAGCGCCCGTGGCTGATCGAATCGATCGTGTTGCACATCCGCGCGCAGAAGGCCGGCGGGATGACGAGGGTCGGGCAGGTCGCGTAGATCCTGATCTTCTCGGTGACCGCGGCGAGCCCGGCCATGAGGGTGAAGCTCTCGAGATTATGTTCCCAGAACTCGGTCTTGCCGCCGAAGCCCCGGAGCTTGATCATCGAGAGGAGGAAGTCGACGCCGTAGCCCTCGGCCTTCTGCGCGATCGCCTTGTTGAGATCGAAGCTCGGCATGTATTGCGGCGCGTTTTCCGAGATCAGCCAGCCGTTGTTGCCGATGGGCACGAAGATGCCGACTTCCATGGCGTTCAGCTCCTTAGGAATTCGAGGACGAGGCGGTCGAAGGTGCCGGGATCGGTGACGTTGCAGGCATGGCCGCCGGTCATCGAGACATGCGTCGCGTTCGGCAGCCCGGCGGCGAGGCGTTCCGAGCAGGAGGCGGGAACGAGCATGTCGTCTTCGGCGGCGATCACCAGCGTCGGCGCCGAGATGCGGCCGAGCCTCGCCGCGACGTCGAATCGGCAGAGGGCCATGATCCGGGCCGTGATATTCTCCTCGCCTTGGAAGCTCAGAAGCTGGTGGGAGGCCTCGGCGCGAAGCTCTGCATCGTGGGCCGAGCTCCAGCGCGCGGGATAGAGGAAGATCGGCTGGGCATGCAGATACGCCTCGACGCTGTCGTCCAGCAGGGTGAGCCGGGTTTCGAAGCAGCGGATGAAATGGGGATCGGGCGAGGCCCAGGCGTTCACGGCCACGATCCTGTCGATCAGGCGCGGAGCCTTGAGGGTCAGCGCCAGGGCGATGGCGGCGCCCGCGGCGTGGCCGATCAGGGTGACCCCGACGAGGCCGAGCGCATTGATCAGCCCCAGCAGGTCGTCCGCCATCGCCTCCACGCTGAGCTCCGGCGGCAGCGCGCCGCGGCTTCGGCCGGTGCCGAGCTGGTCGTAGACGAGCACGCGATACGTCTCGGCGAGGGCCGGGAGGTTGGGCGTCCAATAGCTCCCCGTTCCGCCCAGCCCCGCCGACAGGATGAGGACCTCGCCCGCCTCCGGCCCGTGCCATTCGTACCAGAGCCCGGCCGCCTGCGGCATCAGCCGAGGTGCGCCACGCTGGCGATCTCGACCAGCAGTCCCGGCTTCACGAGCCCGCACTGGATGCAGTAGCGCGCCGGCTTCGCGCCCGGGAAATATTCGGCATAGACCGCGTTCATCGCCGGATAGTCCGCCCAGTCGGCGAGGAAGATGTGGTTGAAGGCGACGTCCGCCATCGACGCGCCGGCCGCCTCCAGCGTGGTGCGGATCGTCTCCAGCACGTGCCGAGTCTGCGCCGCCGCGTCGCCGGGGTGAAGCACGCTGCCCCCCTCGCCCAGCGCCAGGGTGCCCGAGACGTAGACCGTGCTCCCCGCCTTCGTCCCCGCCGAATAAGGCGCGATCGGCGTCGGGAATTGCGGCGGGTTGATCGGTTCAAAGGGCATCTGCGCCTCCGGTCAGTGGAACGTCTCACAACCCGTTCGGGCTGAGCTTGTCGAAGCCCTCTCCTCTTGCGCGCGGGAGGGCAAGGAAAGGCCTTCGACAGGCTCAGGCCGAACGGTTGGCGCGGGAGGGATCATTCCCCGATCTGGCCGAAGGCGCCGCAGAAGTCCGCGACGGTCGAGACCCAGCCGAAGAAGGTCTCGACGTTGTAGATCGTCGCCTTCTGAAGGAATTCGGGCCCGGCCTGGTGGGTCGCGTCCTCGAGCAGCACGCCGAAATATTCGAGGAAGAAGCCGTCCCTGAGCGTGCTCTCGACGCAGACGTTGGTGGCGATGCCGACGAAGACGAGGTTGCGTATGCCCCGCGCGCGAAGCACGCTGTCGAGCTGCGAGTTGAAGAAGCCGGAATAGCGCGTCTTGGGCAGCACGATGTCGCCGGGCTTGGGCGCAAGCGCCTCGACCAGCGCATAGTCCCAGCCGCCGCGGGAGAGCAACTGCCCCTGCAGCTCGGGCCGCGCCCGCATCGTCTTCAGGGCGTTGGACTTGTGGAAGTTGGGCGAGCCCGGCCCGCCCGCCTCGACATAGTCCGCGTCCCACCCGTTCTGGAAGTAGACCACCGGCATGCCCGCCGCCCGCGCGGCGTCGAGCACCTTGGCCGATTGCTCGATCACCTTCGCCGCTCCGCCTATGTCGAAGCCGGCGAGGTCGAGATAGCCGCCCGGCGAGGCGTAGGCGTTCTGCATGTCGATGACGATCACCGCCGTCTCGTCGACCGAGACGCGGATCGGCTCCGGCCGCGCGGGAAGGGTGACCAGCCTCTTCTTGCTCTCGATTGCCGTCTCGACCGCCACACCCCTCTCCTCGGGCGCGAATGTTGACCAGAAGTCGGACCGGGGCAATCCTCCCCGTGCGCGAAGCGCATGGGGAGGGGGACCATGCGAAGCATGGTGGAGGGGCTTTGCCGCGTCCGACGGCCCCTCCACCACCCTTCGGGCGGTCCCCCTCCCCATCGGCTTCGCCGACAGGGAGGATTAGGCGGGAAAATTCCCGGCGAACGCGAACTCCTCGACCCCCCGCCGCCCCTCTCCCCTCTCTGGAAGGGAGGGGCCGGGGGTGGGTGCGCCGCAGGCGCCGAAACGCCGAGCCCGGTAAGTCTCGCTCCGCTCGACCACCCACCCCCAACCCTCCCTTCCAGGAAGGGAGGATCGTCAGCCCGGAAACGCCCCCCTGAACGCGAATTCCTCGACCGGTCGGCGCCCGCTCGGCACCTCCCTCGCCCGCAATTTCTCGTCGAGCGTCGCGGGATCGCCCACCCGCCCGATCGCCGCCGCCGCCTCGATCCGGTACCGCTCGGGCACGCGCAGCTCCTCGCGCGCCTTGTCGAGCTGGATCCCCGACATGCCGTGCGCCTGGTAACCCATCCGCGTCGCCTGCAGCGCCAGGCACGCCCATGCCGCGCCGGCATCGAAGCTGTGGCTGTGCGAGCCCTGCGCCTGCCCGTCCCTCCCCGTCATCGGCATGCTGTCCGACAGGATGTAGACCAGCGCCGAGGCGCCGTGCGCCCACCCCTGGTTCCAGGGGATGAGCAGCGACAGGAACCGCTCCCAGTCGGCGTCCCCGCGCTTGGCGTAGAGGAAGCGCCAGGGCTGCGAGTTGAACGCGGAGGGCGCCCACCGCGCCGCCTCGAACAAGGCCATCAGGTCCGCGTCGGGAATCTCCGCCCCGTCGAACGCGCGGGGCGACCAGCGCTCGAGGAAGAGCGGGTCGACAGCGTGGTCGGGGGTGCGGCCGGTCATGCTGCGGCAACGGGCGGCTTGAGGTGGATCCGTCGAGCGACGAGGACGCACGATGCCATGTCAGGGAGGGCCCCGCCGGTTCAATTCCTGCTCGATGTTCGCCAGTTCGCTCCGCCAGAACTTGACCGCTTGATCAAGGTTTGCGCGATCAACGTCGAGCAAATTGCGCTTGATGCCACGGCTCCCGTAGCGCTGCAGACCGAGCAGGGAGAATGCGCCACCGGCGAGACCGAGGATGCCGCCTGCCGTAGCCACTGCAGTGATCGCGATGCCTGCACCCGCGAGGATAAGCCCGCCTATGGCGATGATCCCATCGGATACGAATCCGTCCGAAAGCCCGCGGTTTTCAGCCTTGATTTCCGCAAGTGATTGACCGGCTTCGAGAAGTCGCTGCGTGCAGACTTGCAAATAAAGCTGGATCTCGCGGTCCGAAAGGGTGGACAGGCTCTTGGGCTGGAAAAACAGCCCGTTCACAAGTCTTTCTCTGAACTCGACCTGTCAGGCCGGTCCTTGTGGTCCGGCTCGGTCCCGCTCGCGCCAGAGTCGGGATCTTCAAGCCGATCGCCGAAACGCTTGCTGAGCCTCTCGGCGACGGACAGCGCTTCTACCAGATTCCCGTCGCTCTCGCTGAGGCGCCGTTCGAAATCGCGGATCTCCTGCGCTTCCAGAATTCGCGCATGAAGGCCGAAGGCCGTCAGCACGATCCCAAAGGCAATGGCGCCCCCCGACGCGAGCAGCAGATTGGGTTCGGCCAGAGGCACCAGCTTGAAGACGCTGGCGACCAATGCTCCCGAAGCCAGCACTGTCGCCACGATGAGTAAAAGGATGATGCTCCCCTTGCCCGGAGCCTGTTCGGAGACGAGTGCGGCACGATGCGGCATCGGCGCAGGATAGCCTCGCGAAGGCCATCGAACAAGGACAGGTCGGGCGGCGGGTGCGCCTCGCCCGCTCGGACTTCCCCTTCCCGGGCATTTCTGGCACCGCGGCGCGACGGGCACAGCGAGGGAAAAGGCGGCGATGGACTTCGACCTTACGGAACGGCAGGCTTTCTACCGCGACCGGGTGCGCGACTTCATCGAGACTCGAATCCGCCCCCGCGACGCCGAGTTCAAGGCGGAGCATCGCACCGGCGACCGCTGGCGGCCGCACCAGGTCGTCGAGGACCTCAAGCCCGAGGCGAAGGCGGCGGGCCTCTGGAACCTGTTCATGCCGCCCGGCCAGGCGCTGCGCCACGTCGACGAGAGCTTCGCCTTCGAGGGCACCCAGCTCACCAATCTCGAATATGCGCTCTGCGCCGAGGAGATGGGCCGCATCCCCTGGGCGAGCGAGGTGTTCAACTGCTCCGCGCCCGACACCGGCAACATGGAGGTGCTCCACCGCTACGGAACGCGAGAGCAGAAGGAGCGGTGGCTTCGGCCGCTGATGGAGGGCGAGATACGCTCCGCCTTCCTGATGACCGAGCCCGCCGTCGCCTCCTCCGACGCCACCAACATCCAGTGCGAGATACGCCGCGACGGCGATTCCTATGTCTTGAACGGCCGCAAATGGTGGTCGTCGGGCGCGGGCGACCCGCGCTGCAAGGTCGCCATCGTCATGGGCAAGACCGACCCCTCGGCCGACCGCCACCGCCAGCAGTCGATGGTGCTGATGCCCCTGGACGCGCCCGGCGTCGCCATCGAGCGGGCGCTCACCGTCTACGGCTATGACGACGCGCCCCACGGCCACATGGAGATCGCGCTCAAGGACGTGCGCATCCCCGCCTCGGCGATGCTGCTCGGCGAGGGCCGCGGCTTCGAGATCGCCCAGGGGCGGCTCGGGCCCGGCCGGATCCACCATTGCATGCGCACCATCGGCGCCGCCGAGGAGGCGCTGAAGGCGATGGTCCTGCGCCTCCAGTCGCGCGTCGCCTTCGGCAAGCGCCTGATGGAGCATAGCGTCTGGGAGCAGCGCGTCGCCCGCGCCCGCATCGACATCGACATGTCGCGCCTCCTCTGCCTCAAGGCCGCCGACCTCATGGACAAGGCGGGCAACAAGGCGGCACAGGCGGAGATCGCGATGATCAAGGTGCAGGCGCCGAACATGGCGCTGAGGATCATCGACGACGCCGTCCAGGCCCATGGCGGCGCCGGCGTCAGCCAGGATTTCGGCCTCGCCGCGAGCTGGGCCGGGATCCGCACCCTCCGCCTCGCCGACGGCCCCGACGAGGTCCACAACCGCGCCATCGCCCGCATCGAGTTCGCCAAGCATGGTTGAGCCTCTGAATGTCCTCCCCCGGCTTTCCGGGGGAGGGGGACCGCGCGTAGCGCGGTGGAGGGGCTTCTCGGGGAGGAAGAGCCCCTCCACTAGGCTTCGCCTGGTCCCCCTCCCCTGCAAATGCAGGGGAGGATAATGAAGGCCGCCATCCTCCATAATCCGGGCACGCCGCTTTCGATCGAGGACGTGGAGGTCGCCGCGCCCGGCCCCCGCGAGGTCTTGATCCGCACCCGCGCCTGCGGGGCGTGCCATTCCGACCTCCACTTCGTCGACGGCGCCTATCCCACCCCCCTTCCCGCCATACCGGGCCACGAGGCGGCGGGAGTGGTCGAGGCGGTCGGCGGCGACGTCACCGCGCTGAAGCGGGGCGACCATGTCGTCACCTGCTTCTCGGCTTATTGCGGCCGCTGCGAATATTGCGTCACCGGCCGCCTCTCCCTGTGCGTCGACGCCTCGACGAGACGCCGCGCCGGCGAGGCGCCGCGCGTGTCGCTTGACGGCGCGCCGGTCCACCAGCTCCTCAACGTCGGCGGCTATGCCGAGACCCTGCTCGTCCACGAGAACGGCGCCGTCGCCATTCCGCCGGAAATGCCGTTCGACCGCGCCGCCTTGATGGGCTGCGCGGTGGTGACCGGCGCCGGCGCGATCCTCAACACCACCGGCGTGCGCGCGGGCGAGGACGTGGCGGTGATCGGCTGCGGCGGGATCGGCCTCGCCGCCGTCAACGCCGCCCGCATCGCCGGCGCGCGCCATATCGTCGCCGTCGATCCGGTGCCCGCCAAGCGGGCGCTGGCCGAGCGGCTCGGCGCCACCGCCGCCTTCCCGCCCGACGAAGACGATCTGCGCGAGCAGGTCGTCGAGCTCACCCGGGGCGGGGTCCATCACGCGATCGAGGCGGTCGGGCGCATCTCGGCCGGCGAGCTCGCGCTCTCGCTCCTGCGCCGCGGCGGAACCGCCACCATCGTTGGAATGATGCCGCTCGCCGAGCGCCTGTCGATGGGCGCGATGGACCTCCTTGCCGAGAAGAAGCTGCAGGGCTGCCTGATGGGCTCCAACCGCTTCCCTCTCGACATCCCCCGCCTCGTCGACTTCTATCTCGCCGGCCGCCTCGACCTCGACGCCCTCGTCGCCGAGCGGATCGGCCTTGCCGACATCAACGCCGCGCTCGACTCTCTGCGCACCGGCGAGGCGGCTCGGTCCGTGGTGGTGTTCGACTAGGGCCC
The DNA here is from genome assembly GCA_019232625.1 of Alphaproteobacteria bacterium. Classification (GTDB taxonomy): domain Bacteria; phylum Pseudomonadota; class Alphaproteobacteria; order Sphingomonadales; family Sphingomonadaceae; genus Allosphingosinicella. Next base: position 12,965 of record JAFANP010000063.1, read on the forward strand.
AACCCGTCACCCGCATGACGACTGAAGGAGACGATTTCGATGCCTTCCCTCTTCGATCTCACCGGCAAGGTCGCCATCGTCACCGGCTCCTCGCGCGGCATCGGCCGGGCGATCGCCGAGGCGATGGCGGACCACGGCGCGAAGGTGGTGATCTCGTCCCGCAAGGCCGCGGCCTGCGAGGAGGTCGCCGAGGCGATCAACGCCCGCCATCCCGGCGCCGCCATCGTGGTCCCCGCCTCCATCTCCTCGAAGGAGCAGCTCCAGCATCTCGTCGACGAGACGAGGCGGCGGCTCGGCCGCATCGACGTCCTCGTCTGCAACGCCGCCTCCAACCCCTATTACGGGCCGATGGGCGGAATCACCGACGACCAGTTCAGGAAGATCCTCGAGAACAACGTCATCGCCAATCACTGGCTGGTCCAGATGGTCGCCCCCGAGATGATCGCGCGCAGATCGGGCTCGATCGTCATCGTCAGCTCGATCGGCGGGCTCAAGGCCTCGGCGGTGATCGGCGCCTACAACATCTCCAAGGCGGCCGACTTCCAGCTCGCCCGCAACCTCGCCGCCGAGTTCGGGCCGCACCAGGTGCGCGTCAACTGCATCGCCCCCGGCCTCATCCGCACCGACTTCGCCCGCGCCCTGTGGGAGAATCCGGACACTTTGAAGGCGGTGACGGTTCACACCCCGCTCCAGCGCATCGGCGAGCCGCACGAGATCGCCGGCGCCGCGATCTTCCTCGCCAGCGACGCCTCCACCTTCGTCACCGGCCAGGCCATAATCGTCGACGGCGGCTCGACCACCGGCGTGGGCCTCTGACCCCCTCTCTCGAGGGAGGGGCGGCGTATCGACCCCCCTCCTGGAAGGGAGGGGTCGCGTATCGACCCCCCTCCCTGGAAGGGAGGGGTCGGGGGTGGGTAGGCGAGCGAAGCGAGACTTTCCAGGCGCCGGCGTTTAGCCCGCCTGTGGCGGACCCACCCCAGCCCCTCCCTTCCAGGGAGGGGAGTAGGGAGCGAGGAGAAGAGGGATGAGACTTAGAAACAAGGTCGCCATCGTCACCGGCGCGGCGTCGGGGATCGGCAAGGCCGCCGCAGCCCTGTTCCGCGCGGAAGGCGCGACCGTCGTCGCCGCCGACCGGACGGAGGCGGAAGGCGTGGTCGCCGCCGACGCCGGGTCGGAGGGCGACGTCCGCTCGCTCGTCGACCGTGCGGTCGCCGACCATGGCGGGCTCGACGTCTTCTTCGCCAATGCCGGCATATCGGGCGGCCTCGCCTCGCTCTTCGAGCAGAGCCCCGAGGACTGGCAGGAGATATTGCGGGTCAACCTGATCGGCCCGTTCCTCGCCATCAAGCACGCCGCGCCCGCAATGAAGGCGCGCGGCGGCGGATCGATCGTCTGCACCGCCTCGGTCGCCGGGATCCGCGCCGGCGCCGGCGGCCCGGCCTATTCGGCCTCCAAGGCCGGCGTCATCAACCTCGTCAAGGTCGCCGCCACCCAGCTCGCCGGCGCCGACATCCGGGTCAACGCCATCTGCCCGGGCCTCATCGAGACCGGGATGACGAGGGGCATATACGACAATGCCCGCGCGGCGGGGCGCGAGGACATGATCGGCCACCTGAACCCGATGAAGCGCGGCGGCGTGCCGGACGAGATCGCCCGCGCCGCCCTCTACCTCGCCTCCGACGAGTCCCGCTACGTCAACGGCCACGCCCTCGTCGTCGACGGCGGCCTCAGCGCCAGCCACCCCTTCTACCGCCAGGAATATGGCCGCACCTCTTTCTAGGACCGGGCGACGGTGACCGGGCGACGGGGACAGTAACTATTTTCCGGACGCGGCGGCCGGCCCGCCCGGGCCTCGGGGAAAATAGTTACTGTCCCCATCCCCTCACCATTCCACCTCGAGGTGGACGAGCTGGTTGTCGGCCATCTTGAGGTTGGTGGCGTAGGCGGCCGGCTCCTCCACCACCATCGGCTCGGGCGCGTCCTGGTAGCCGCGCATCGCGATCGGCTGCCGCGTCTCCGGGTGGATGAGCGCGGCGCGCAGCAGGTACCGGCCGCCGACCAGCGGCAGGTCGCGGACGAGGCAGCGCAGCTCCCCCGCCCCGGGCCCCACCGTCACCGGCCGGGGATCGTGCTCGCCGGCGATGCACACCCACTGGTCCTGGGTCCACAGGCTGAACCCCCAGAGCAGCTCGACCCGCTCGCGCGCCGTGTAGCTGAGGACGATCCGGAAGCGGCGCCGCGGCGCGAGCGCGTCTCCCTCGACCGGCTCGGCGCGCACGGAGTCGATTCGCACCGGCCCGTCCTCCGCCTCTCCCTCCCGCCCCGCCAGCACCCGCGCCGGCCGCGTCTGGAAGAGGAGGCCCAGGGCCTCCACCGCCGAGCCTTCGAACGTCTTCCTCCCGCGTTCCAGGAGCAGGCCGCGCTCGCACACGCGCTGGATCTGGAACGGGCTGTGCGAGACGAAGATCAGAGCCCCGCCCCGCGCCAGATAGTCGCGCATGTAGGCGATGCATTTGTGCTGGAAGCCCGAATCGCCGACGGCGAGCACCTCGTCGACGAGGATGAGGTCGGCGGCGAGATGCGCCGACAGGGCGAAGGACAAGCGCGCCTTCATCCCCGAGCTGTAGCTGTGGAACGGCGCGTCGAGGAAGTCTCCGATCTCGGCGAAGTCCCGAACCGCCGCCTCGAAGGCGGGCCGCTCCCGCGCGCCCAGCCCGGCCAGCGCCGCGGCGGTTGCGACGTTCTCCCGGCCGGTGAGGTTGGGGAAGAGGCCGTTGCCGAGCTCGATGATCGCCTGCACCCGCCCGTCGACCGTCACCTTGCCCGAATCCGGCTTGAGCAGGCCGCACAGCATCCTCAGCAGGGTGCTCTTGCCCGCGCCGTTATGGCCGACGACGGCGAGCGCCTCGCCCCGGCGCAGCGTGAAGCTCACCGCATCCAGCGCCCAGAACTCGCCCGCCCGCAGCCTCGCGTCCGGCCCCTCGCCCGCCAGCAGCTCGCCGGCGATGTCGCGCAGCGCCAGCGCCGCGCCGCGGCGCGCCTCGGGGGCGAACTTCTTGCTGAGGCTCTCGACCGTCAGGATCGTCATTCGGGCGCTCGGCTCTCCTTGGGCGCGGGGCGCAACTCCTAGCCGATATCGCCCGCGGATAAAAAGCGAGAGGACGGCTCACAAAGTACTTTCCTACCATCTCCTATTTATGCTTGCTGGGCTCCATGGAACAGACCAGGAACCCCGCCGTCTTCGAAGCGTCGACCGATGAGCGCGCTTCTTCCTTCAACGCCGCGTCGCCCCCGGACGGCGACGCGCTGGCCTTCGAGCCCGTGCAGCTGCGCTATCGCTCCGACGGCTGGACGCCCCACAGGCAGATCGAGTTCGTCGAGGCGCTCGCCGATTGCGGGCTCATCGGCGAGGCGGCGGCGCGCGTCGGCATGACCGAGCGCAGCGTCGCCCGCCTCCGCCGCCGCACCGACGCCCTGACGTTCGACATCGCCTGCCGCGCCGCCCATTGCATCGGCGGCCGCCGCCTGAAGTCGATCGCCTGGCAGCGGGCGGTGGAAGGCGTGGTCAAGCCGCGCTTCTATCATGGCGAGCAGGTCGGCGAGGAGCGGGTCTACGACAACAAGCTCCTCACCTGGCTGATCGCCCGGCTTCCGCCGGAGGAGGACCCGCTCGACCTCGCGCTGGTCGAGGCGGACTGGGAAAGCTGGATGGCCGCGCTCGCGGCGGGGGAGCCTCCACCGTGGCCGGACGAGGCGTGGGACGAGGAGGAAGAGGAGGACGAACGCGAGTCCAGCTCGCAGAGCGGCGACGCCGCTCCCGTGTGGCAGCTCATGGACCGCACCTGGAGGACGAGCTTCCCGCCGCCGCCGGATTTCGACGGCGACGAGGGACGGGGACCGGACGGCGGGTACGAGAGGACGCTGAGCCGGGAGGAGATGAAGGTCGTCGCGGAGGAGGAGGAGAAGCAGGAGGCCGAGGATCTCCGGTTGGCGGAAGCTCGCCGGGACGCCTTTTTCGGCTTCAAGCCCGGACAATTATACGCGCATAGGGAAGCCGGACTTTCCGGACCTTCCGAACCTTCCGCGCCGCCGGAGCCGACGGACGAACCCAATTCGGCCGACTCTCCGGCGCCGCCGCCGCCGGCTCCGGTTGACGTTTACGTAAAGCCGGGCCAAGCGGATCCGAACGCTTCAGACCCGGAGACCGAGATGAGCCCGATCACCACCCACCGCCACGGCGACGTCCTGATCGTCACGTCGAACAACCCGCCGGTCAACGCGCTCGGCCATGCCGTGCGCGAGGGGCTGGTCGCCGCCATCGGCGAGGCGGATGCGGACGAGGCGGTCAAGGCGGTGGTGATCGTCTGCCAGGGCCAGACCTTCTTCGCCGGCGCCGACATCAGCGAGTTCGGAACCCCCAAGGCGATGACCCCGCCGGTCCTCCCCCAGGTCGTCGACATCATCGAGAATTGCACCAAGCCGGTCGTCGCCGCGATCCACGGCACCGCCTTCGGCGGCGGCCTCGAAGTGGCGCTCGCCAGCCATTACCGGGTGGCGGTGCGCTCCGCGAAGCTCGGAGTCCCCGAGGTCAAGCTCGGCCTCCTTCCCGGCGCCGGCGGCACCCAGCGGCTGCCGCGGGCCGCCGGCGTCGAGAAGGCGCTTGAGATGGCCGCCACCGGCAACCCGATCGGCGCCGAGGAAGCCTATGAGATAGGCCTCATCGACCGCCTCATCGAGGGCGATCTCGAGCAGCACGCCGTCGCTTATGCCGAGGAGGTGCGCGACGTCCGCCCGATCCCGAGGACGAGCGAGCGGCAGGACAGGATCGAGGGGACCGACCCGTCGGTCTTCGACTCGTTCCGCAAGGCCAATGCCCGCAAGTTCCGCGGCTTCGACGCGCCGGAATATAACGTCCGCGCCATCGAGGCGGCGGTCGCCCGGCCCTATGCCGAGGGCGTGCAGGAAGAGCGCCGGCTGTTCATGGAGCTGATGAGCGGCACCCAGGCGCGAGCCCAGCAATATTTCTTCTTCGCCGAGCGCCAGGCGGCGAAGATCGACGGCCTCCCCGAGGGGACGAAGCCGCGCGACGTCCGCAAGGTCGGCGTGATCGGCGCCGGGACGATGGGCGGCGGCATCTCGATGAACTTCCTCTCCGCCGGAGTGCCCGTCACGATCGTCGAGATGCAGCAGGAGGCGCTCGACCGCGGCACCGGCGTGATGCGCAAGAATTACCAGGCTTCCGCCGCCAAGGGGCGGATGACCGCGGAGCAGGTCGAGGGCGCGATGGGCCTCCTCACCCCGACCCTGAGGCTCGAGGATCTCGCCGACTGCGACCTGATCATCGAGGCCGTGTTCGAGAACATGGACGTCAAGAAGGACATTTTCGGCAAGCTCGACAAGATCGCGAAGCCGGGCGCCATCCTGGCCTCCAACACCTCCTACCTCGACATCGACGAGATCGCCGCGTCCACGTCGCGGCCGCAGGACGTGCTCGGCCTCCACTTCTTCTCGCCCGCCAACGTCATGAAGCTGCTCGAAGTGGTGCGCGGCGCGAAGACGGCGCCGGACGTTCTGGCCACGGCGATGGCGCTCGCCAGGAAGATCCGCAAGGTCGCGGTCGTGGCGGGCGTCTGCTACGGCTTCATCGGCAACCGTATGCTGATGCCGCGCCAGGTGCAGGCGCAGCGCCTGCTGCTCGAAGGCGCGACGCCCGAGCAGATCGATCGCGTCCATGTCGAATTCGGGATGCCGATGGGGCCGTTCCAGATGGCCGACCTCGCCGGCGTCGACATCGGCTGGCACCGCGATCCCAACCGGATCGAGTCGATCCGCGACAAATTATGCGCGCTCGGCCGCTGGGGGCAGAAGAAGCAGGCCGGCTTCTACGATTATGACGAGAAGCGCCGCCCCACCCCCTCCCCGATCGTCGCCGAGGTGATCGAGGAGTTCCGGCAGAAGGAAGGGATCGAGAAGCGCGACATCTCCGACCAGGAAATCGTCGAGCGCACCCTCTACACGATGGTCAATGAGGGCGCGAAGATCCTCGAGGAAGGCATCGCCCAGCGCGCGTCCGATATCGACGTGGTGTGGGTCTACGGCTACGGCTGGCCGGTATATCGCGGCGGACCGATGTTCTGGGCGGACACGGTCGGTCTGGACAA